>DATDAV010000216.1:0-1752 GCA_036525235.1 Chryseolinea sp.
TCAGGGGGAAGAGTGGACCGGCCCCAATCGCTTGCACCACCCGAAAGACAATGAGCGAGTAGACATCCCACGCCATGCCGCACAGGATGGAGCCGCCGACAAAAGTGCCCAGGGCCAGCAAATAGAGTCGCCGGTTGCCAAGGCGCGAGCCGAGCCAGCCCACGCTGGGCATCATGACTCAGCAATTCTAATTTTGGAAATTAACTGGTATCGCACGGCGATTCGAGCTCAAGACCACGGATCATGAAATCTAGCAAGCACTCCCAGCTGTCAAAGACCATATAACGCATTAAGGCCTGGATATCATGGAAAAACGTCTGACGCCTGGCAAGCACTTGGCGCAGCAACGCATACTTGGCATCGCTCCACTCCAACACCGTGTGGAACAGAAAGGCCAGCAGGTTGAGGCTGAGCATACAGGCCGATAGGTACTGTTTGCCATGCCCAAAGTTGTGCTCCAGATGGTACCCCTTGGTCTTGAGCACGTTGTTGTTTTCGTTTTCGATCTTCCATCGCCCGCGCCCCGATTGCGCCACGGCCACCGCGTTGTCCGCCGTCAGACGATGATTGGTGATACAGCTATTGTGATAGAGTTGCTCGCCCGTTTTGGCGTTGACGACGGTGATCGCAAACCAATTGACTGACAAGGCATCGTCACCACGGCGCAGGAGCACGTCGTTGAGGTAACGCACCATCGTCACTTCCGTGAAGCGCCCATTCCAGTGGCGTACTTCACGCTCGGCCATCGCGTCGTTGGCCTGCCAAAAGGCTAAGCGCTCATAGAATTTGGGATGGGAGTCGGGTTTGCACGTAAAAATGAAATTGCAACGCTGCTGTAACACCAACTCGCACAAGGGCTGGTTGCTGTAAAGATCGTCACCGAGTAAGGTGACACCATGGGGCGCTATCTGCTTGGCATGTTTGGCCAGCCAGCGTTTGCCCGCGGCGCGTTCACAGTCCTGTTTGATATGCCCATCTTGTGGCATGATGTACTCCGGGGGCAAGGCAATGACCTGGGCGTGTCCAGGGCACACAATCACCGGGGTGATGGCGGCATGATAATAGAGGGTTTGGCCATTGCTGAGCCGACGGGTGAGACAGTTGTGGCAATGAATGACTTGGGACGAAAAGTAGTTGGTGCCATCGAGGGCCACGAACAGTTGATCGCCCAGACCCCGAAAATGCGCCAACATGCGGTGCTGTTCAAGGCCCTCAAAGACCTCAAGAAACACCGCATCGAGGTGGCTTGGTGCGATCGGATCGAGCAGCGTTCGGACCTGATTGTCACAGGGAATCTGAGCCACGTCCACCAGGGTGTGGGCGTTATTGTGGCCTTTGGTGTGTTGCAGCCTGCGTTGGTACTCCAAAAACGATGGCGCTTGGGTGAAAAAGATGCCAAAGGCGCCCAAGGCGGCATCTTGGATGGCATATCGGGTGTTTGGCCCCTTGTGGCGATGGTCAGGCAATGGAGCGATCCGTCGATGCAAGATGCCCTTGAGGGCATCGAAGCCTAAGGGGTGTGTCATGGCTACCTCCTTGGTCTTATGAAGATAACCACCTTAGCCTTGTCGGTGTCCATTGGCAACCTCGAACCCTGTGCAAGCCAAAATTAGAACTGCTGACCCAGCTCTTGATTGCCCGCACGCAGGGCAATCCCTTCTTTCTGGAGGAAAGTGTGCGCACCCTGGTGGAGACCGGGGTGCTGGTCGGAGACCAAGGGGCCTATCGTCTGACCCAACCGCTCGACACGTT
>DATDAV010000217.1:0-117042 GCA_036525235.1 Chryseolinea sp.
CAACTTGAATGTCAAATTTTAATCTACACATCGCATGAAAAAGATATTAAACCTCAGTTTGCTGGTGTTCGCTTTTAGCATCATCACGTCTTGCGAAAAGGACTTTGACGATATCAACACGAGCAAGACCGGCATCACGAACCTGGACCCCGCGTTGGTCCTGAACAATGCCGTGATCTTTTTATCGTATCCCACGGGTACGGCGAGCTATGAAATGGGTATTGTGCAACAGGCCATTTCGTCCAACACGGGCGTGTTGTTGGGTGCCAATTTCAACCAGGTGAACATCAACAACACGCCGTCAAATTGGATAAACTACTATCAGAACGTGGTGAAATATACCGGCGACGCCCTGGTCAAAACGAAAGATGATCCGGCACGCGCCAACCTGGCGAACATGGCCCGCATCGTGCAGTCCTATGCATTTATCGTCCTCACGGACACCTACGGAAGCATTCCGTATGCCGATGCAGGAAAAGGTTTTCCCGACCAGGTTTTCTTTCCGGGTTATCAAAAACAGGACGTCATCTATCCCGCCATCTTAGCGGAGCTAACCGCCGCTACCGATGCCCTGGATGCCAACGGCAAAATTGAAACGTCTGATGTGCTGTATGGCGGAAACATCGCGAAGTGGAAAAAATTCGGATACTCACTTTTGCTGCGGGCCGGTATGCGCCTGAGTGAAAGGGATGGTACGGCGGCCGCCGCGGCGGTGGCCCATGCGTTTGCGGGTGGTGTTATTACGGATAATCTAGACAATGCCGTGGTCAAGCACGACGCCAATTTTGTCAGCCCGCTCGGTAATTTGTTGAATGGCACCGAGGCCGCCAACTTCTATCTGGCGGAGCCCTTTGTGAAGGCGCTTCAAAACAACAACGACCCGAGGTTGCCGGCCATCGCCGTTCGTTATGTTGGCGCATCGTCGGGCACGACGCAAACCGCTGCTGTGGCAACCACCGTGGCGGCCAACCAGTATGGCATGCCGATGGGAAGCACGGACGGCACAGCCGACGCAGCCGGTGCAACCTTGCCGGGTGGCGGCAGTCACTATGCCTTCAGTCAGATCGACCGGACGCGCATGGTGAAACGAACCTCGCCCATGTTCCTGATCGCCGCCGGGCAGACGAACTTGTTGCTGGCCGAAGCCCGTGTGCGGGGATGGATCACGACCGGCGTTGCATCGGACTATTTCGTGGCCGGCATTAATGCGCACATGAATCAGATGGCGTTGTACGATGCCAACTCCGCCGTTGCGGGTGCCGATCGCGATACTTACGCAGCCGCTATGCTGGCAACCTTCGCGGGCAATGAAATGGCCCAAATCGGATATGAATATTGGATCGCCTCCTTCCTGGATGGCCCCGAGGCCTGGGCAAATTTCAGACGCACCGGATTTCCGGTCCTGGCGGTCAATCCCTTTCCCGGACGAACGGTTGATTTCATCACGCGGCTCACGTACCCGCCCTCGGAGATCCTGGTGAACAGCACCAACGTTCAGCTGGCCATCGACGACCAAGGGCCCGACAACCTGGACACAAAATTATGGTGGGACGCCAATTGATCCCGAATCTTAAACATTCCTTTTGACCCGAGACTTTGATCCATGATGAAGCGACTTGTTTTATTTCTGTGTGCCGCATTTTCGATGCTGGCCACGCAAGCCCAACAGATCTCCAAGGAAGAACTGCTCTTTCTGACGCCCGAATGGAAAGGCGAACGCTTTCCTGACGGGCGCCCGAAAGTGCCGGACAATATCCTGAAGCGCATGAAGCTGGTGACACTGGAAGAAGCGTGGGCCGTGTTGAAGGGCGAGAACTATAAACACAACTACGAAGACGGCTGGGAGTCCATCAATCCCGACAGCGTGCTGGTAGGCCGCGCGTTAACGGCCACCTTCATGCCGGGCCGCCCCGACGTGCAGCGCGTCATCGACAAGAAAGGACACGAACAGGACGGTCGCATCAAATCACAAAACTCGTGGCCTATCGACATGTTGGTGAAGGGTGACGTGTATGTGGTGGATCAATTCGGTGCGCATGAGGACGGGCCCACGATTGGCGACAACCTGGGCAATTCGATTTACACCAAAAGCGGGAACGGCATTGTTTATGACGGAGCCATCCGCGACATCGTGGGCTTGAAGGAGATCGGATCGTTTACGTCGTTTTTCAGGACCTATCATCCCTCGCACCACCTCAACGATCCCAACGGCGAATTGAACACCACGTTGGTGGGCATCAACAGGCCCACCCGCATCGGCCACGCCATGGTGCTCCCGGGCGATGTGGTGTTGGGTCGCAACGGCGGTGTGATTTTTATTCCGCCTCACCTCGCCGAAAAAGTGGTGAAGACTTCAGAGATCGTGCGGCTGCGCGATATGTTTGGTCATCAGCGCCTGCGCGAACAAAAGTACACGCCGGGTCAGATCGACTCCAAGTGGTCTGACGCTATCGAAAAAGATTTCTCCCAATGGCTCAATCAACACATCGACAAACTTCCCGTGCCTAAGGATCAGATCCAGGAGTATCTGAAAACGCGCACATGGTAATAAATCTATCATCTAATAGCACAACCACATGACTCATCAATCATCGCGACGCGCGTTCATTACCAAGAGTGCCCTGGCGGGTGCGTTGGGTTTTTCTGCCTTATCGGGTTTTGGAAAAGGATTGGAAACTGCGTTGCAGCGAACACCCCTGTTGTCTGCTCCCTCGGATCTGAAGATCACCGACATCAAATGCGGCTACATTCGCAACGGGCATAGCCTATTTGTAAAAATATTGACCAACCAAAACATCTGGGGTTGCGGTGAAGGTGTGGATGCCACGCCGGGCACGTATCACCTCGTGAAAATGTTTGGCGAACGTCTCAAAGGCAAGAGCCCGCTCAATGTGAACCGTTTGTTTGAAGACATCCGTAAGTCGGGATTTTTTGAAGGGGCGCAGTCGGGCATGTATGTCGCGGTGCTCTCTGCGGTGGAAAGCGCCTTGTGGGATCTTGCGGGGAAAGCGTTGGGCCTGCCGGTGTATCAATTGCTGGGTGGAAAATTCAGGGACCGCATCCGGGTGTATTGTGACACGGCTTTGTACCGCGCCGATTCGCCACCGCCGGAAAAGTTTGCCGAGAGCGCTATGGAAGCCGTGAAGATGGGGTTCAACGCCGTGAAGTTCGACATCGATGAAGCAAAGGACCCCAACAAATACGACGCCTACAACTGGACGGCAAGCCCCGCGGAATTGCAGCGCATGTACGACCAGATATCGGCCGTAAGAAAAGCCGTCGGTCCCAAGATCGACATCTGTGTGGACATGCATGGCAGGTACGATGCGGTCACGGGCCAACAAGTAGCTAAACGCTTTGAGTCGCTAAACCTGCTTTGGTTGGAAGAACCTATACCGGCCGAGAATGTAGAGGCCTACAGAAACATCACCGAGTCGACGACCACGCCTATTTGCGCCGGTGAAAATCATTATCTCGCTTATGGTTTCCGCAGAATGCTGGAGATCGGTGCCGTAGACATTGTGATGCCCGACTTGCAAAAGGCCGGCGGGCTGGGAGAGGGGCAGCGCATTGCGAACCTGGCCAATCTCTACTATGTGCCCTTTGCACCGCACATGGTGGCGTCGTACCTCGGTGCGATGGCGTCGTGTCATGTGTGTGCGTCTGTGCCCAACTTCCTGATCCTGGAATGGCAGATCTATTTCCACACCGACCCCATGTTCAAAGAGATCGTCACCTTCGACGGGCCGATGGTGAAAGACGGATTCATCACGCTTTCGGAAAAGCCGGGCATCGGCGTGGAGATCAACGAGGAGGGCATGCGCAAGTATGCGGCTAAAGGCGTTCCTTTTTTTGAATGAGAATGTGTTTGCGATTCACCATAAAAAGGTGTGCGATGTGTGGAGACCGGGCGTGCCCGATAATTTTCTTGGAAGAACAAGGGATAATTTTCGGTCTCGCGGTCTATTCCACAAAGGTGAAGTATCACTATTTAGGGAAAGTAATAAATGCGTAATTTAAGGAAGGCTTCAGAAAGCTGCGTGTGCTGAAACGAACATGCAAAATTATGACCGAAACTGTAGCCTTATTACCCCTCTCGTAACAGCGGGTGGTTTACGCGGAATTATCTCCTAAATTTTTTCAAAATATCTATGTACAAAATGAAAGCCAGACACCTACTCCTCGCCAGTTTACTTGTAGTATCATCGCTCGCCACCCAAGCACAGGTGGCGTTATCCAAAGAACAGATCGTGGCCCTCACCCCCGAATGGAAAGGCGACCGCCTGCCGGACGGACGCCCCAATGTTCCAGACAAATTCCTGGTGCGATTGAAAAACATCTCGCTGGAGGAAGCGTGGGGCATCCTGCGCAATGCCGGTTACAACAACCAATTTGAAGGCGATTGGATGCTGTTGCGTTCCGAACAAGTGTTAACCGGTCGCGCCCTCACCGTGCAATACTGGCCCCGCCGTCCCGACTACGACAAGATCGTGAAAGACAAAGGCAAAGCCGAAGGCCGCATCGGCAACTTCAATTCCTGGCCCATCGACATGCTGAAACCCGGCGACGTCTACGTGGCCGATAGCTATGGCAAGATCGTTGACGGCACGCTCATTGGCGACAACCTGGGCAACGCCATCTACGCCAAATCCAAAAACGGCGTCATCTTCTACGGCTCCGTGCGCGACACCGAAGGACTTGAAAAGATTGAAGGCTTCAATGCCTGGATAAAAGGATATGATCCGTCCTACATTCAGGAAATGATGCTCGGTGGCATCAACACACCCATCCGCATCGGCCGCGTCACCGTATTGCCTGGCGATGCTGTGCTGGCCAGAAAAGGCGGCATCGTGTTCATCCCCGCCCACATGGTGGAAGAGGTGGTGATCAATGCCGAGTTCATCGCCCTGCGCGACGGTTTTGGCCATCAGCGCCTGCGCGAAGGAAAATATACCCCGGGCCAAATCGACCAGCAATGGACGGACGACATCAAGAAAGATTTCCTGAAGTGGCTCGATCAAAATCCCGATAAAATCCCCATGACCCGCCAGGAACTGGACGCGTTCATGAAGAGCAGAACGTGGTGATCCGCCTTGGCGGAAGCCGACAATAGTGATTATCAAACCTAACCAGACTAGCCTATTATGAAGACACCGTCACAAAAATTCCTGGAACGACTGGGATTGAAAGACCCCGTAATGAGCGAAACGAATGCCCCCCAGGGCAATGGCAACGACCGCCGCGACTTTTTGAAGAAAGTGGGCGCAGGCGGATTGATGCTGGGCGGTTTCATGTTCAGCCCCATAGAAGACACGCTGGCACAGGCCACTTCGAAGGTGAACAAGATGTCGTCGCCCGCCGATCTGAAGATCACCGACATGCGTTTTGCCGTGGTCATGAACGGCCACGCGCGCTGTCCCATCATACGCATCGACACCAACCAGGGCATCTCCGGCTACGGGGAAGTGCGCGATGGGGCCAGCTGGCGTTATGCCATGTTTCTGAAAAGCCGCATCATGGGCATGAACCCCTGCAGTGTGGAGCTATTGTTTAAGCGCATCAAGCAATTCGGTTTTCACGGTCGTCAGGGTGGTGGCGTGTGTGGCGTAGAGATGGCGTTGTGGGACCTGGCGGGAAAAGCGTATAACGTGCCCGCCTATCAATTGCTGGGTGGACGATACAGGGACAAAGTGCGCCTCTATGCCGACACACCCGAAGGCGAGAACGAGGCCGACTTCGCCCAGAAAGTGAACGTGCGGATGGTGGAGCAAGGCTTCACCTTTATGAAAATGGATTTTGGTATTGAATTGTTGAAAGGCATACCGGGAACAACCGTCAACAGCAACTATTGGGACATCGGCAAGCAATGGACAAACGAAGCGATGACCTATGGCGGCACGGAACACCCTTTCACGCAAGTGCAGATCACCGATAAGGGACTGGAGTTGATGACGCAACGCATCGCGTTCGTCCGTGAAAAGATCGGCTACGAAATTCCGTTGGCCTCCGATCACTATGGACACTTTGATCACAACAACGCCATCCGCCTGGGCAGGGCTGTGGAGAAATATCGCCTCGCCTGGTTGGAAGATCTCATTCCCTGGAAGTTCACCGACCAATGGCGCCAGATCACGGAAGCCATCGAGACCCCAACGTTGACCGGCGAAGACATTTATCTGAAAGAGGAGTTCATCAAATTGATCGACGCCCGCGCCATAGACCTGGTGCACCCCGACCTGGCCACGTCCGGCGGATTGTTGGAAACCAAAAAGATCGGCGACTATGCCGAAGAACGTGGTGTGGCCATGGCCATGCACTTCGCGGGCACACCCATTTCATTTATGGCCAATGTGCACTGTGCAGCGGCCACACAAAACTTCGTGGCACTCGAACACCACTCCGTGGATGTTGACTATTGGAACAGCCTCGTGAAAACAAAAAAACCGATGATTGAAAAGGGCTATGCCATCGTGCCGGATTCGCCCGGCCTGGGCATCGAGCTCAACGAAGAGGTGGTGAAGAAACACCTGGATCCCGAGTATCCGGCCTACTTCGCACCATCAACAGATTGGGACAAAGACCGTTCATGGGACAGACTTTGGAGTTAATCTGATTTTAGTAAATTATCTTGCTTTGCGTCCTTGCTTCTTTGCGGTGTGCGCGCGTGTGTCACAAACAAAAAGGAGGGAGGACGCAAAGTCTTTAACAAGCTTGTACGTATGAACAAAACCACTTCAAAGATTTTCTTTTTTCTCGCAGGGCTTTTTATTCTTGGTTATCTCCTGCTGCTGTATGGGCAGTCAGAGCAAGTAAAACTCATGCCTATCGACAGTACCGCAACACCCTTCGACCCATCGTTCCACTTTGGTGGCCTGTTGTTGATGGGCTTCTTTGTGGCCATCGCGCTGGCGTTTCGCGGTTTTGCACTGTTGAAAGGATATTCCTATACCATTATGATCTTTGCCGCCGTGAGCGTGGCGATGTATTATCCCTATTGCTTTGTGTCTGTGGGAGGGTTCAAGTTCTCAAAACTCATCGTGCCCCTGTTACAGCTCATCATGTTCGGGATGGGAACGGCGTTGAGTTGGAAGGATTTTACGCGTGTATTGCAAATGCCGAAAGGCGTTATCGTGGGGGTGTTGTGCCACTATACGGTAATGCCCTTTGTGGGTTGGACCGTGACACAGATCTTTTCATTTCCGCCAGAGATCGCCGCCGGCATCATACTCATAGGAAGTTGCCCGAACGGACTTGCCTCGAACGTGATGACCTTCCTGGCGCGCGGCAACCTGGCATTGTCCATTACGCTGACCGCCATCTCGACATTGATCGCACCGCTTGTAACCCCGATGTTCATGAAGCTGCTCGCCGGGCAATTTGTGCCGGTCGACTTCTGGGATATGGTGTGGCACATCACCCAGATCATTGTGCTTCCGATTGGTGCTGGTTTGATCTTCAATCATTTCCTTCACGGCAAATTCAAATGGCTGGATGCGGTCATGCCGTTAGTGTCCATGGTCAGCATCGCGCTCATCATCGTAGTCATCACGTCGGCCGGTCGGAACGATTTGTTGTTGGTAGGCAAATTGCTGGTGGTGGCGGTATTGATACATAACATTACGGGTTACGTGCTTGGGTATTGGATAAGTCGTGGCTTGCGCATGAGCGAAAAAGATTGCCGTACGCTGGCGCTGGAAGTGGGCCTTCAGAATGGCGGCCTCGCTTCGGGCATCGCGCTCAAGATGGGCAAGCTGGCAACGGTGGGTCTGGCGGCGGCTGTGTTTGGCCCCACCATGAACATCACCGGCTCGTCGCTGGCGCTTTGGTGGCGCAGCCGTACGCCGCCGGAAGACCAGGAGACAGACGAACGTCACCACGAGTAAATGCATTAAACCGCAAAGCCCCTCCTTCGCTGAAGCTTCGGCGGGCAGGCGCAAAGTCAAGGCAAAGTTGGCTTTGCGCTTTTCTTTGCGCCTTAGCGCCTTTGCGGTTTAAAAAATTCGTATACTGGCGCATGGAAAATTCAGTAAAACTCTACGCCACTTCCACTGCTGTTGAGCTTGCAGGAAAGATCGCCACAGCGCTCGGCCTGCCTCTGCACTATATTCAAACCGAGAAATTCTCCGACGGCGAACTGTCTGTGCGTTTCAACGAAAGCGTCCGTGGCCAGATGGTCTTCCTGGTCGCCAAGGTAAATATGCCGTATGAGCACTTCTTTGAAATGCTCATGACCGTGGATGCCGCACGCCGGTCGTCGGCCAAGGAAGTCGTGCTCATTTTGCCCTATCTTCCCCACAGCCGCCAGGAACGCCGTGACGGTCAGCGGACTTCCATCTCTTCGCGCATGGTGGCCGACATCATCCAACTGATGGGTGCCGACCGCATCATCACCCTCGACCTGCATACCAACGCCATCGAAGGTTTTTATAAGATACCGCTCGACCCGTTGTCGTCCCTTCGCCTGTTCTGTGACCACATCAAAAACTCGGGGCTCGATCACCTCTGTCTTTGCAGTCCCGATTTTGGAGGCATAAAACGCATCCGCGAATACAAAAAACACCTCGACGCCGAAATCGTCGTCATCAACAAAGAGCGCCTCAAAGCCAACCAGGTGGCCCACATGGAGATCATCGGGGATGTAAAGAACCGGAACATCATCATTGTCGACGACCTCGTGGACACGGCGGGCACGCTTTGCAAGGCGGCCGACGTGCTGATGGAACACGGTGCGGCATCGGTGCGTGCCTATTGTACACACGGCGTGCTGAGCGGTGCAGCGCTGGAAACCATTCAAAATTCGCAGCTTCAGAAATTATGTATTTCCGATACGGTGAACGAAAAGTTTGAGCATCCGAAAATTGAAGTGGTCAGCTGTGCCCATTTGCTCGCCCGGGCCATCGAACACCTGGTGAACAACAGAAGCTTGAGCGCGTTGGATAAGGTCCTGTGAATTAGAGGAACAGGGAAAAGCTCCCGGTTCCCGCTTCCGCCCACACCGCGAGGATGACACTCCATCCACACCCTTCAACAGTTCGGTAACTCCCATTCGCAAAACCCCTTCTTTGCGTGAATCTTTGACGTGTAAGCCCTAAAAACAGGCGACGTATGAAGACACTTTTTACCCTTTGCTTTCTTTTTCCCCTGGCTGCCCTGGCGCAGACCACCCTCTCCGGAAAGATCCTGGACGACAAAGGCGGGGGCGTGCCCGGCGCCAACGTGGTGCTGGAAGGGACCTACGACGGCGGCACCTCCGATGCGGAGGGCAGGTTCCAGTTCACCACCACCGAACAAGGCCAGCACATGTTGGTGGTTTCGTTTATCGGTTACAAAGAATACCGGAAAGCCGTGACCCTCGAGGGTAGCCCGATCGTTGTCGACGCCCGGCTGGAAGAAACCATTAACGAACTGGAGGCTGTCACCATAAACGCGGGCGCCTTCACGGCCAGTGATGCCTCGCGCCGGACGGTGTTCAAGGCACTGGACATTGCCACCACCGCCGGTGCCACGGCCGACATTGCCGGTGCGCTCAACACGCTGCCCGGCACGCAGAAGGTAGGGGAGAGCGGCCGCCTTTTCGTGCGCGGCGGCGATAGCAACGAGACGCGCACTTTTATCGACGGCATGCTTGTGCTGGATGCTTATGGACCATCGGCACCCAACACCCCTTCGCGCGGCAGATTCCTGCCGTTTATGTTCAAGGGTGTGAGCTTTAGCACCGGCGGATATTCTGCCGAGTACGGCCAGGCCTTGTCTTCGGTGTTGGCGCTGGATTCAAGGGACGAGGCCGCCATGACGCGCACCGACATCGGCATTCTTTCGGTGGGTGCCGATGTGGCGCATACGCAGGCTTGGGATGGAGGTTCGGTGGCGGCCAAGGTGCAGTACACGAACATCCGCCCCTATTTCGGATTGATCAATCAACGCATCGACTGGAAAACGGCACCCGCTTCCATAGAGGGTATCGGCGCTTTCCGGCAGAAAGTCGGTAAACAGGGGATGGTGAAAGTGTATGGGAACTTCAACCATTCCGACTATTCGCTCTACAACCACGACATCAACGATTACAATAGCAGCACGGTCTACGACCTCGTCAACAACTACCGCTATCTGAACGGCTTCTACAAGAATGTGCTGAACGAAAAGTGGAACGTGCGCGGCGGTCTTTCCTACACCTCCATCGAAAACAACACTTGGACTGGGCTGGACCATACGGTGGAAACCCAAAAGGGCTTGCATGCGAAGACCGTGTTCGAAGGCTCGCTGTCGGACAAGGCGGAGTTGCGCACCGGTGTGGAGGTTATTCAGAGAAACTATGACCAGGTCAATGACCTGAACGCCGGGCAGGATTATACTTTATCGTTCAACGAGCTGATCACCGCCGGCTTTGCCGAGATGGATCTCTACACCAGCAATGCGTTTGTGATGCAGGGTGGTTTGCGGTCGGAGTACAATAGTCTGAATAAAAAATTCAGCGTCGACCCGCGGCTGTCGCTGGCCTACAAGACGGGCAAAAGCAGCCAGATCCATTTTGCCTATGGCAGCTTCCGCCAAACGGCAAAGAACGAGTTGGTGCGGATCGATCACCAGTTGGGAGCGGAGAAAGCCGAGCATTTTATTTTGAACTACCAGATCATGGAGAACAACCGGACGCTGCGCTTGCAGGCCTACTACAAACGCTACAACGACCTAGTGAAATACGTGAACGGCGACCCCACACAATTGGCCAACACGGGCGACGGCTATGCCAAAGGACTTGAATTCTTTTGGAGAGACAACCGGTCCGTTCGCAACCTGGACTATTGGGTATCCTATTCTTACCTCGACACGCAACGCGACTATTTGGATTCTCCTTACCGCGCCACCCCCAGCTTTGCGTCGGCCCATAATTTTTCGGTAGTGACGAAATATTTCTTTACCGACATCCGGAGCCAACTCGGTCTCACGTATTCCTACACTTCGGGCCGCCCTTACAACGACCCCAATACAGAGACGTTCAACGGGGGCAAGACGCCTTATTACTCCGACTTGAGCATGAACGTGTCGTATCTGCCACGGCCCTATATCATCATCCACTTGTCGTGCACGAACATTTTGGGTCGTGACAACATTTTTGGCTACGAGTACAGTACGTCGCCCGATGCGCAAGGAATTTTCAACAGCCAGGCTATACGCCAGCCTGCACCACGCTTTTTGTTCCTGGGCATTTTTATTACGCTGTCAAAAGATAAAACCACAAATCAATTACCTACGCTATAAAATCGATCTTAAAAAAAATCTTTCACCAAAAAACAACAAAATTATGAAACCCATCATGTTCACTTATCGCCTCCTGGTGTTGCTTACACTGGTCCTTCCTGCCGCACTTTTTGCTGCCGATGATAAATACACCGAGACCATGCAGAAAAACATCAACACCGTCTACACCGCCACGGTCCCTGCCGAATTGCAAAATGCTGTGAATACACTGGAACGTATTGGTGCGGCGGAGAAGTCGAAGTGGGAGCCGTTCTATTACGCTACTTTTGGCTATGTGATGATGGCCAACAAGGAAAACGACGGCACCAAGAAAGACGCCTACCTGGACCAGGCCGCTGCCGCATTGGCAAAAGCCCAGGCCCTGCGGCCGAATGATTCCGAGATCGTGGCAATGGAAGGATTCATCCACATGATCCGGATCAACGTAGACCCCGCCACGCGTGGACAGCAATACTCCGGTCTGGCGACGCAAAACTTTCGCAAGGCCATCAGTCTGAATCCTGAAAACCCGCGCGCGTTGGCCTTGCTCGCCCAGATCCAATTTGGCACGGCCGCATTTTTCGGTTCCCCCGCCACTGAAGCCTGCGCCTCCAACACCCAGGCTCTAGAAAAATTCGAAACCTTCAAACCCGCCGACGCCCTCGCGCCGCGTTGGGGCAAAGGCATGGCGGAAAGCATGAAGGAAAAGTGTAAATAGTGTTACCGTAACGCGGGAGCATTATTGTAAATACCTGACGCATTGCATAACCCCAGGCTTCAACCTGGGGTTCACCCACCCACACCCAAGGCCACGCACGCTCTCGCTATTGGCAGGATCGTTCATGGCGCCGATATCACAGAATCCTGATCGACGCACCTGCGCTAGGGATCAATACTCAGCGTACACCAACTTATTTTTACGACTATGACGCACGAAGCAAAACTCATGTCCGGCATCACCCTTCTCACCATTCCCTCCATCGAGTACGGCGGCTACTTCCTGCTGACCGTGCTCTCAGGAAAATTCAAAGGTGCGGAGTTCACCGGTTTTCAAAAATCCATGTTCCGCGCCGGCCACGCACACGCCGGTGTGATCGTTATCCTGTCGCTCGTCTGCCAGGTGATGGCCGACGATGCAAACCTGTCTACCGCGTTGATGTGGCTCGTGCGCGCCGGTGTCCCCACGGCGGCCTTGCTCATTAGTGGGGGCTTTTTCTTTTGTGCCCTCGACAAAGGCGCAACCCAACCCAACGGACTGATCAAACTTATTTACACCGGTATTTTTGTTTTGGCCGCTTCCCTTATTATTCTTGGTGTTGGATTGCTGCGATAAGCCATCCCCCGAAACCGACCGGCATGAATTTCTTCACCTACCTCAAAGGACGCCTCAGCGTCATTCCCTGGCTGCTTGTCGGCGGCTTGGTGATGACCTATTTCGAGTGCCGCTACTGCCGCATTTCGCTGGAGACGTTTCTTGTCGTTTCCTCTTTCATTGTTACGTCCTGGTTTTTTATGTGGTTCGGTAACGAGTATCTCTCCGAATACATCTCCTCGAAGATCGCCTGGACCAAGGCGCCGGTGAAGCGTTTCATTTGGGGCATCGTGACCAGCGTTGTCTACACGGTCGTAGCCATTGCTGGCCTCATTTATTTTTTCGAGACACTCTATAACCGGAATTTTTCTTCCATCGAAGAAACGCTTCTCACCACCCTCGCCATCACTTTGATCATTAATCTGTTTATGACCAGCAAGTCGTTCCTCAACAACTGGCGGAAGACCATCGTAGAGGCGGAGAAATTTCAAAAGGAGAGCGCCGTCGCGAAATATGAAAGCCTGAAGAACCAGGTGAATCCCCACTTCCTTTTCAACTCGTTCAATGCACTGAGCAACCTGGTCTACGAAGACCCCGACAAAGCCGTGAAGTTCATCAAACAACTCTCGGACGTCTACCGCTATGTACTCGACACCCGCGACAAAGAGGCCGTGAACCTGGAAGAAGAACACAAATTCCTGGAGGCCTACCTGTTCCTGCAACAGATCCGCTTTGGCGACAAGCTGAAACTGGACGTACGGCTCACCCACGTGAAAAGCATGGTGGCGCCGTTGGTGTTGCAGATGCTGGTGGAGAACGCCATCAAACACAACGAGATTTCGGAGGACAATCCGCTGACGATCCGCGTCTATGAAGACGCGGGCTATATCGTGGTGGAAAACAACTTGCAAAAGAAGTCGCTCACGCTGGAAGATTCTCCAGGCATCGGGTTAGACAACATTGTGAAGCGCTACGCCTTTCTCAGCGACCGGAAGGTGGAGATCCAGCAAGAAGATCGTTTCCTCGTAAAACTCCCCATCATTCCCGTCAACGCCGCATGAATATCCTGATCATCGAAGACGAGCCACAAGCCGCCAGCCGGCTGGAGACCCTGGTGAAAACCCTCGAACCCGGGGCCACGGTGCTGCGCAAGATCGACACCGTAAAAAATGCCGTGGCCTGGATAAAAAGCAACCCGGCACCCGACCTTATCTTCATGGACATCCAGCTTGCCGACGGCATCAGCTTCCAGGTCTTCGAACAATGCGAGGTGCTTTCTCCGGTGATCTTCACCACGGCCTATGACGAATATGCATTGAAGGCCTTCAAGGTAAACAGCATCGACTACATCTTGAAGCCCTTCGACCAGGATGAACTGGCGGCTGCGTTGACAAAATTCCGGCGCCTCGTAAAAGTGGAAGCCGCTCCACAGCATGCTGTGCTGGACAATATCGGGAAGGCGATCGCTATGCTGACGAAGAAATATAAAACCCGTTTCGTTATGAAAGTGGGCGAGCATTTGAAGTCGGTGGAGGTGGAGGATATCCTGTTTTTTCTAAGCCTGGAAAAGGCCACGTTTTGTTACAGCCGCGATGGGCGCAAAAACATCCTGGACTACACGCTGGATCAGGTGGAGGGGTTGGTGGATCCGGAGCGTTTTTTTCGGATTAACCGGAAGTATATTGTGAGTGCGGATGCTATTCAGGATATGATTCACTTTACCAATAGCCGGTTGAGGTTGGTGTTGAAAAATTCGGATGATCCGGAGGTGATTGTGGCGCGGGAGAGGGTGCAGGAGTTTAAGGATTGGCTGGATAGGTAGGGGCACACCCTTGCTGATGTTCAGCCGCCCCCGCCGGTTGGGCGGTTGGGTTGGGATGGCCACACCCAGGGTGCGTTAATTTTTGTTGATGAGTTTTTTGAGTTCTTCGATGTCAGATTGCTTGAGGGGCTTGGTGATGAATTGGATCACGTTGGTGTAGGAGAATGCCTGGTCGCGGTCTTTCATGCTGTTGGAGCTGGTGAGGACCACGATCTTGGATTTGAGCTTGATTTTTTCGGGCAGGTCCTTGAAAGTCTTCAAAAAAGAAAATCCATCGATTTCGGGCATGTTCAAATCGAGGAAAATGATGTCGGGAGCGGCCTCGCCGTTGATGTTCTTTAGCCATGACAGGGCTTCCTCGGCAGATCTGTAGAGGAATAGCTCAGAAGAGAAATTGTAGACTTCCAGAAACCGACGCTGTATAAACAGATCTATGTCACTGTCGTCAATCAACACTGTTTTATCTACAAGAGTTGGCTTGGGCATAACACTTTTTCAAAGGTGCATTATTAAACTTAGTAAAAAGTACTCAAAAGGGGAAAAAATCATTTAAAATTATAAAACGCGGGTTTTAAAGCTTTGAAAAATGTAGTAAAATTGAAACTCTAAACACCTAAGCATTAACCATGAAATTCAAACACCTCCTTTATTTCTCTTTTAGCGCCCTGATAGCCACGGGTTTGGCTTCATGTGGGAAGTCTTCCAGCGAAAAAGATCAGAACTCTTCCGATTTCAAAGCAGCCGAAGACAGTTTGTCGAAACGAATCGAAGAAGTTGTCTATAATATCCCTTCGCCCACCGAAATTCCCTATTTACTCCAGAATACGGGCGCGGAATTCAACGAGAGTCTCATCAACCCCCGTACGAAAGTTGACCAATATGCCACCCGCACAGACAAGGCAGCCCTTAACCTCGGTGTATATGCTGCGGATATCGGCTACCTGAGCTCATATGACAAAACCCAGGAAGCCATCGACTACCTCAATTCAGCCAAAACCCTGGCCGACAACATGGGGGTGATCGGTACCTTCGATGCGGACGTGCTCAAGCAGCTGGAGGCCAATATCTCCAACAAAGATTCCCTGACCAAGATCCTCGATGCGACCATGAAGAAAACGGAAGATTTCCTGAAGGACGACAACCGCACCAAGCTGTCGGCCCTGGTCATCACCGGAAGCTTCATCGAAGGTCTTTACATTTCCACAGGCCTGGTGAAATCGTATCCCAAAGACCTCAAAGAAAGCGAACGCAACATTGTGTTGACCGACCTGATGCGCGTCATCCTGCAACAAAAGAAATCGGTTTCCGAATTGCTGAAAATGCTTAGCGCAACAGAGCAAACCGAATCGGTAACACCCATCGTGGCCGACCTGAAATCACTGGAAACTGCCTACACGAACCTCAACATCGAAGAGCAGATCAAGAACAATAAAGGTAGCCTGGTCCTCAGCGATAAGAACCTGATCGACATCACCAACATCGTGGATAAAATCCGCAAAGGTATTACCGAGTAATTTCAAACGACTGAAATGAAAAGCAAGGGACTGGTTCAAACGCCAGTCCCTTATTTTTTTCACCACATACCGGATACGGCATCTTTAATTATCTTTAGGAACAGACATCCATTTTTATGAGCGAACAGTTACTCAAAGCCATTCTCCGTTTGTTTGCAGTGGTGGCCCGGGAAGACGACGTTACCCAGCAGGAGCGTGACCAGATCCGCCGTTTCCTCGACGAGCACTTAAGCCGCACCTCCGTAGAGTCGTACCTGAAACTTTTCGACGAATACATCCACGGCCTTCCACCCCGCACCGGGGAACTCACCGAGGAGCTGGCCAGCGTGGAAAATCTCTGCCGCGAAGTGAACGCACAACTCACCCAAAAACAAAAGGTGGTCATCGTGCTGGAGCTCATCAACATCATCCAGGCCGACGGCAACATCTCGCCCCGCGAAGAAGCCCTGCTCAACGCCATCGGCGAAAACTTCAAAATTCCCGCCACCGACATCGAGGCCATCAAGGTCTTTATCCGGGGCCAAAACGTGAAAGCGCTGGACAACGATCATATCCTCATCGTGGACGCTTCGCCTGCCGGACAGATTCAGAAAGCCCATTACCTGCAACGTGCGCACCTCAACGGCTTTGTTGCCGTGCTGCATGTAGCCCAGGCGGAACTGTATTTTATCAAATACCTGGGCGGCACGGACGTATACCTCAACGGTGTGCCCGTCAAGTCGGGTAGGATTGGGGTGCTCGCTGTGGGCAGCATGCTGCGCTGGGAAAAGGATGAGCCCGTGTACTATGGCGACATACTGAACCGGTTCAAGAAATTTGGAAGCTACCCACGCCTCTCCTTCGAAGGCCGCAACATCAGCTTCAAGTTCAGGAACGGTAAGCTCGGGTTGCGCGAAGTGAGCCTGGCCGAAGAATCGGGCAATCTCATCGCCCTCATGGGCGGCAGCGGCGCCGGCAAATCCACGCTCCTGCACGTGCTCAACGGCTCCGACGGCCCCTCGCAGGGCCAGGTGCTCATCAACGGCATCGACATACACAAAGACCCCAAGAAAATTGAAGGCGTGATCGGGTTCGTGCCGCAGGACGACCTGCTGATCGAAGACCTCACCGTCTACCAGAATCTGTATTTTGCCGCCAAACTCTGTTTCAGCGACAAGCCGGAAACCGAGATCGATACCCTCGTCATGAAAGTGCTGGAAGACCTGGGCCTGGCCGAAACAAAAGACCTGAAGGTGGGCTCGCCCTTGCGCAAGACCATCAGTGGCGGCCAGCGCAAACGCCTCAACATCGGCCTGGAGTTGCTGCGCGAACCCGCAGTGCTTTTCTGCGACGAGCCCACCAGCGGCTTGTCGTCGCGCGATTCCGAAAACATCATCGACCTGCTCAAAGAGCTTTCCCTGAAAGGCAAGCTCGTATTTGCCGTGATCCACCAACCGTCGTCCGACATTTTCAAAATGTTCGACAAGCTTTTGATCCTCGACTCGGGGGGCTACCAAATCTATTATGGCAACCCCGTGGATTCGATCGTCTATTTCAAAAAAAGCATCAACCTGGTGAACAGCGAAGAAGGGGAATGCCACGAATGCGGCAACGTGAACCCCGAGCAGATCTTCAACATCATCGAAACGAAAGTGATCAACGAGTACGGTCACTTTACCAACGAGCGCAAGATCTCGGCCGAGCAGTGGAACACCATTTTCAAAAACAATTACCGGCCGTTCTCGGTAGAGACCAGCAAGGAAGTGCCGCATTCCACGCTAAACATTCCCACGCGGTTCAAGCAGGCGCACCTCTTTTCGATGCGCGACATCCAGGCCAAGATCCACAACCGGCAGTACATGATCATCAACCTGCTGGAAGCCCCCGTGCTGGCCTTCATCCTGGCCTTCATCGTGCGCTATTATAACGTGGACGACAAATTGCTGTCGGGCTATTCGTTTGGCAAGAATCTGAACCTGCCGGCCTATCTTTTCATGAGCGTGATCGTGGCGCTTTTCATGGGCTTGACCGTGAGCGCGGAAGAGATCATCCGCGACCGCAAAATATTGAAGCGCGAAGCGTTCCTGCACCTGAGCCGCAGCAGCTATATTCTATCGAAGATCTCCATACTTTTCATCCTGTCGGCCATCCAAACCCTGGCCTTTGTGGCGGTGGGGAACTATATCCTGGAGATCAAGGGCATGTTCTTTCACCATTGGTTCATCCTCTTTTCGGCCGCGTGCTTCGCCAACTTGCTGGGATTGAATATATCGTCGGCGTTTAATTCGGCGGTGACCATTTATATTTTGATTCCGCTGTTGCTCATTCCACAACTCATCCTGAGCGGCGTGGTGGTGAAGTTCGACAAGCTCAATCCTTCCATCGGCAACTCGGCTACGGTGCCGCTGGTGGGCGACCTCATGGCGTCGCGGTGGGCGTTTGAGGCAGCCATGGTCACGCAATTCAAAGACAACCGCTATGAACGGGAGTTTTATGTGTACGACAAAGTGATGGCCGACGCCGATTATCAAAAGGTATACTTTATCCCGGAGATCGAAACAAAACTCCAGTATTGCCTCAACAATTTCAGATCCACCGACGCCGAAGTGAAGGCCCGGGTAACCGCCGACCTGGCGCTCATCCAGCACGAGGTATCAGAGACCCTGGAGGACACGGGACAAAAACTGGATGCCCTGGTCCGATTAACACCCTCCCAGTTCGACTCCGTCACCTACGCATCGGTGGCCAGCTACCTGGAGCATTTGAAAAAGTACTACGTGAACCGCTATAATTCGGCCGATCAGGCGAAGGAGAAGAACTTATACGATCTCACCAACACTCCCGAAAAGCAAGCGGCGTTCAACGCATTTCGCGAAGCCTACCACAACGAGGCGATCATGGAGTTGACAAAAAACCTGCAGGAAACCCACCGCATCGTGGAGATGGATGGCAAACTGATCCAGAAGATCTACCCCATCTACAAAGATCCGGATCCCGAGCATGCTATCGACTTCAATGCGCAGTTTTACATGCCCGCCAAACACTTCCTGAGCCGGAACATCGACACGTTCTATTTCAACACGGGTGTGATCTGGTCCATGTCGCTGGTGCTGGCCCTGACCCTGTATTTTGATGTGTTGCGGCGGATCATTGACGGCATCGGCAACCTGTCGAATCCTTTGTATAGGAAGAAATAAACGCTTTACTTTCGCGACCGGGACCCCAATTTCAGACTACTGACAAACGACTATGTTCTTCTTTCTTTCCAAGACCGTGAGTTACCTGGCCATGCCGTTCACCGTGATTTGTGTGCTGCTGGCCCTTTCGGTGATCCTCAAGCCAACCCAGTGGCGAAAGCGCTGCTTTTGGTGGGGATTCGGAATGCTGTTGTTTTTCTCCAACGGTTTTATCTCCAACGCTGTGATGCTCGCGTGGGAAATCCCCACGGTGGCCTATAAAGACATGCGGCCCCATCAACTGGGCATCGTGCTCACAGGGTCCACGCTTCCCTTTCTGAAACCCGAGGACCGTGTTTACTTTCAGCGCGGCGCCGACCGCGTGACACACACGGTGCAATTGTATTCCCAGGGATTGATCAAGAAAATACTCATCAGCGGCGGCAGTGGCATGCTGCTGCATGAGGAGGAGCCGGAAGCCAACAAGTTTCGCAAGGCCATGATCATGATGGGTGTGGCCCCGGAGGATATCTATATCGAAAACGAGACCCGCAACACCTACGAGTCGGCCGTGGCCGTGAAGCCCATGCTGGACTCCCTGCACTACGAGGCAAAGGACTGTTTGCTCATCACCTCGGCGTTTCACATGCGCCGGTCGCTGGCCTGCTATCGCAAAGCGGGCGTAGAGCTGGAACCCTTCTCCACCGACTTCTACGCGCATCCGAATATGTGGGGCGGTGAAAACTTCTTTCCCCAACTGGAAGCCATCATGATCTGGAACAAGCTGGCAAAGGAATGGGTTGGGATGACGGCGTATAAGCTGGCCGGCTACATCTAGCAGGCTTCGGCTGAATTATTTCCAACGAAAATGCATTCATCACAAAAGAACCAACTATGAATATGAACCGAACGACCCTTTTGATCTTATTGGCACTGGCAGGCTGCTCGCCCGAAAAGAAGGAAACGAAAACCGAGACCGAAACTACCGCTGCGGCACCGGAATCAGCGGCCGTGAACGACGTGCTGGAACCTGCCGATTTCAAACAGAAGCTGGCGGCCGTTCCGGGCGCGGTGCTATTGGATGTCCGTACACCCGAAGAGGTGGCCGAGGGAGCTCTTCCGGGGGCGGTGAATATCAATTTTAATGCGCCTGATTTTCAGGAAAAGATCGCGGGGCTGGATAAGGCAAAACCTTATTTCGTTTATTGTAAAGTAGGTGGACGCAGTGGTAAGGCGGCTACGTTGATGAATGAGAGTGGGTTTCAGGAGGTGCATAATCTCAAGGGAGGGTATGATGCGTGGGTAGGGCAAGGGTTGGAAGTGGAGAAGAAGTAATTTTTCACCGCTGAGGCGCCCTCCTTCGCTGAAGCTTCGGCGGGCAGGCAAAGAGAATCGCAAAGAAATAAAAAAGTCAGCGCTGGGAGCGCTGACTTTTTTATTTTGGGGTTGTGGGTTTAGCCTAAGGTACGGGCAACTCATTTCCGGCAAAGTTGTTGGGGTTGCAGCGGGGGATGCTGGATTTGAATTTGGCGTTGATGGCGTCGATGAAGGCATTGGCCAGATAGCCGTTGCCGCGTGCGTTCGGGTAGACACCGTCAAGTCCGAAGCCTCCAAACGGGGGGGAGATCGAGGCGGTGATGGTGCTGCCGTTGATCTCGGCGCCGTTGGTTTTCAGAGATGCCAGGATGGCGTTGGCGTCCACGAAAGCAAGCCGGGTAGCATTGGCATCTGCTGCTGCTTTGATGATGCCGTTGAAGGTGCTGATGCTGTTCTGGATCTGGGTGATCTCTTGCGGTATCAGGATCAGGTCGTCGCCTTTCAGGGCCTGCGTGTTGGCGCTGGTGGTGTTGGTCAGCGGGGCCGACACGCCGTTCACGCCGTTGGCGCCCAGGTTAGCGCCGATATAGGATCCTGCCGTCAAGCAGATCAGATCGTTCTTCGTCGTTTGTCTCGCGATCGCATAGGGCTTCAAGCCTGCGTACGGGCCCGCCATGTAGGGTTCGAGATTGGTCAGGGTCTCATCGTTAATCAGGATGGGGTTGCTGCCCGCGCTATAGGTCAGTTTTCGCTTGGCGGCTTCATCGGCCGTGATAATCTGGTTGGCTGCCATACCCTCCAGGAAAGCATTATAGTTTACGGCCAGTTGCGATGTAAGCGCCCCGGCTGTGGCCGCGTCGAGCGGAATGGGATTATACGCCACCGTGCTAAAGAAGGGCAGGCTGGTAACGTCCGGGATATTGGCCACCACACCTTTTGCATTGGGTGAAGCCGAAAGCATCGCCGTGAGGGCACTGTTATAGCGACTGGTAAAATCATCGTTGGTGGTCAACGGTACCGCCACTGATGCACCGGCCGTGGCATAGCCTAGCACGTCGTCGTTGCCCAGCCAGAAGGTGAGGAACGTACCGCCATTGCCAAACGCCGTGGCCGCGTCGCCTATGATCGTAGACACGCCAGGGGTTGACGCGATGCGGCCGTAGTAGGGATTATAGGCGGGATTCTGGGGAATGGCAGGGCCTCCCGTTTGAGGGATCAGGGAAAGAAGCAGCGTGGTGGACGGCACGGCAAAGTTGTTCAGGTTGGCGGAACCGCTATAGGGCGCCAGGGCCTTGCCGCCATCACCGGGCAGCTTTGGCGCCGGGCCAGGAGCACCTGTAGTGGGATTGATCTTCAGGTAAAGTCGTCCGGCCGTGCAACCGGCCGCGGGGTTGTAGCAGCCGACCTCCGAATCCACATCGGGTTGCGTGAACGTTCCGCCACCCAGCGCTTGCATCTGTTGGGCCAGGATCCTTACGAAGGAAGCGTCTTGTCCATCGGTATACAACGCACCGTTCATAAAGCCGGTGGACAGTCCACTGCCCACGGAGATCATCTTGGTAAAGTCTGCCTCACCCGCCGTGGGCTCGGTGGTTTCGGGAAAATCGTATGTACACGCTGCGGCCATCATGCCGAAGGCCAGGGCGAAATATTTCTTGCTGTTTCTCATAGCTTAAACCGGTTAAGGATTAATTCATCAGTTGATCAAAAGTGACCGATATGTAGTAGATGGCACCCAAGGTCGGGCCGCCATAATTCAGCACATAGCGCTTGTTGAAAAGGTCCGAGCCGCCCAGCTTGAAGGTTGACTTCATGGCTTTCACCTTGTAGCTCACTTGCGCATCCATCAGGCCCACGGCAGGCACCTGGCCTTGTGCAAAGGTGGCTTCCCACAGGAAGCCTGACTGCCAGCGATAGGCGAGATTGAATCCGATCTTCTCGGTCACTTTCCGGTTGCCGAACGTAAGATTGAACTTGTGCTCAGGCGTATTGAACTCCGATAAGTAACCGTCGCCCAATTCCTGGTTCAGCTTGTTCCAGTTGTAGTTACCACCCACTTTGTAGCCGCGGGGAAGGCTGTACTCCAGACCAATCGCTGCACCTTGGGCGCTCACTGTTTTACTGAGGTTGGTATAGGCCGAGTAAGAGTTCTGGCGACCGTTCTCGTCGGTTCCCGGGGTGAGGAGGGTAGAAGCATTGCGGATGTTTTGTTCGGTGGGCGCCGTCGCGTTGAGATCGAGCGGGCCTGCCGACTGCCGGAGGATCACTTGCGTGATGAAGTTGTCATACGAGTTGTGGTAGTAGACGAGGTCGAACAACAACCGGTCGCCCAGCAAACCTTTGTAACCGACTTCGATGGCCTTAACCTTTTCCGGTGTCACCGGCTTGGCGTCCGTCACGGCCGTGAGCTGGCGAAGGGCTTCCGGGTCGCCAATGGCCAAACCGGCATTGGAGCCGCTGTAGGCACCCTTGCCCGCCTTTTCCGCTACGATGGCGGTATAGCGGTTCACTGACTCCACCGTGTAGGCGTTCTCGAAAATGTTATACGCCTTGGCATATTCAGGCAAGCCGCCCAATAGCCGGTACGATAACACGTCGAGGTTGATGTGCTGGCCTTGCGTGGTCGGGTTGCGGAAACCGCTTTGATAGGAGACGCGGATGTTGTGGTTCGGCGTAGGAGAGTACACCGCCGAAATGCGGGGGTTCACCAGGCCTTTGAAATTCTCATTCTTGTCGTAGCGTAGCGAGCCCGTGAGCTTCACCTTGTCGGCAAAGAATTTCTTCGCCGCTTGAACGTAGGCGCCTACTTCCTGGATGGTGATGTCATTGCCTGCCGTATCCGCAAAAATGGTCCCGTTGGAATTCAGATCGTAGAGCCTGTAGCTGGCACCGATCATCAGGTCCATAAAGTCGATCTGGTTCTTGAAGTCGTACTTGCCTTCGAAATGATAGAGCGCGGTCTTGTCGTCGAACAAGGAGCCGCCGGGGATCACCGACGAGCGGGCTTTGCTCTTGGCGTCGTTGAATTGGGTTGAGCCCTCGGCATACCGGCCTTGGTCTGCTGCATTCCGGGCCGCTTGGTGTGCCGCCTCACGCTGTGCAGTCGAACCCGGTTGGCCGGGCGCAACACCTTGTTGGGCCAGGGCGCCCAGGTAGGTGGCGGAATACTGACCAAACCAATCGTTGTCGCTTTTCCATGCGCGGTTGACCAGCACACCGGTCAGATCGGCAATGTAGGAGTCACCGGAATTTTCGAGGGTAGCGTAGCCTCTTAAAAAGAAATTGCTTCCTTTTAATTCGACCTTGTGTTGTTGAATGCTGAAATCCTTCAGGGAGTAGCGTTGTGCACCCGTGTAAACGGAAGTACCTGCGCCATAATTCAACGCATAAAGTAATTCAACTTTATCGGTGATGCGATAATTCAGGCCGACGTTTGCCTTGAAGTTGTGTGCATTATAGTCGACCAGGTATTGCTCATTATAAGGTGTGCGGGACACGATGTCGTTAGGAAGACTGCTCAGGTAGCCGCCCAATCCCGCTGCGTTGACACTGTTTTGAAACGAAGGATTCAAACCCAGCAACGCGATGTTGGTAGACACTTCGTCACCAAACGCATGGACTTTGTCCGCGCCAGGGTTCGTGGAGTAGCCCGGGTTTACTGCGGCGTTCTTGTCTTGCAAGTTCGTGCCGTACCAATCGGTGGCCTTGCTATAGGAGAGGGCCACTTTGAAAGCAAACCGGTTGTTGAAAGCCTTCGCATAACGGATGGCGCCTTCGTACATGGGCTTCGCGGAGCCGGGGCCGATCTTGGTGCCGTCGGAGTTGAGGTCGGAGTCGCCGATGTGGTTCACACCCATCTTGGCGAAGGCGCTGAGGCCTTGATATTCGAAAGGGTTCTTGCTGTTCACCAGCAAAATACCGTTGAAGGCGTTGGGACCATAAAGCGCCGAAGCCGATCCCGGGATAAATTCCACGCTTTCCACGTCGAGTTCGGATGGACCGTTGAGGTTACCGATGGGAAAGTTCAGGGCGGGCGCTTGAGTATCCATTCCGTCGGTGAGCTGGACGAAGCGGGTGTTGCCGGTGGAGTTAAAACCCCGGGCGTTGATGATCTGGAAGTTCACGCTGCTCTGCGTCATGTCCAGGCCTTTCATGTTGATGAGGCCCTTGTAGTAGTTCTCGCTGGCCGTGTTCTGCACACCGAGGATGTCCATCTTCTCAATAGACACCGGCGATTGCATGATGGCTTCTTCCGCCCGGCTTGCCGACACCACGATCTCCTGACCCAGAATGGTTTGTTCTTCCATCTTGATGTCGAGCCCTGCCGTGGTGGCATTGGTCACTTCGATTTCCTGGCTGCGGAAACCGATGAACGAAAAGTTAAGGGTTAGGGGAGGGGCATCGTTCACCTTCAACGTGTAGGCCCCATTGACATCGGTAACCGTGCCGATCACGCGGCCTTTCACCACGATGTTCACCCCGGCCAGGGGTTCTCCACTCACCCCATCGGTCACTTTTCCCGAAATGGTGGTCTGAGCAAAAACGGCGGTGATCGCCAGCATAAAAAGGGCAGCCGAAGCCCAGGCATGCTTGTAAAATCTCTTCATAAACGTTTGAGTTTAGTGACTTTTATGAAAAATAGCTGGGGCACAAAATGGTATGCATACCGAGCTTTTTTTTAGCAAAGTACAAAAAAATAGTAAAAAGCAAACGTTTGTGGAAGGGTTTGGCTATCGTAGCCGGCTCAAAAACGAGCAAAAATTATTGGTTCTCTTTCCGCAGATGCTGCACCAGCCGCTCGCACACCGCGTTCAGCTCGCTGGCCATATATTCGTCGCCGGTTGCCGACAACGCGCTCTGGGCCAACCCGCCAACACAGTCAATATAAAAGCGCTTCATGTCCTCCACGGGCATATCCTTTGACCACAAATCGATGCGCAAAGTATTCTTCTGCGTGTGGTCCCACAGTGCCACACTGATAGACTTGGTTTCCGACAGCCCCGGATCCGGCTTATCGGTAGCTTCCCACAGGATCCTATCCGGCACATTGTTCTGATCGAGCTCTACAGTAAAGTTGATAGATGATTTTTTCATGGCCGCAAGTTAGTAAGCGGGTGGTTTTGGTTTGGGGTTGGGGGAGTTTTTTTCGTGGTGGATTTGTGGTGGGGAATGAAGGATTTTCCGGGACCTTTGAAAAATGGGATAAGCTGTAGAGCAAAATTCCTTGGCGGCCCCCTCGGAAGCCTGGTCGGGCCTGCCCGTACCGAACGTATGGCTAGCGCTCAATTGAGTGTACCCCCACGGCATGTTCGGGCGGGCTATTCGTTACAAGTCCGTCCACGCCCGGGCCAACGCACTTCGGGCTTTTCACTCCTATCCCTGGCCGGTGTCCTTTGAATCATCCCTTTCGGGCTAAGGCGAATTTGGTTGTGAGTCGAATGTAGACAGTTGCAACGAAAGTCCCCCAAACTTAAGAACCCCTCAGGATACTTTACGTCAAATCCATCAGTTTAACAAAAGATGTCTCGCTGACTAATTTGTCAAGAACTATTAACGAAGCCTTTCCACTAAAGATAATTGAATTCATCCTGACTCATCGCTGGGGTAGTGTCCACTGCTGTAGCATTGAAATAATATTTCCTTTGAACTGTCTAACTGAATAGTTTCCGTGACCTGCCAAGGATTAACTTGCTGAAGTGGAAGCAGCGCTATTTGACCGATGTATTAATGATTGTAATCAGAGGTAGTCTCCGCTTTAATTCTTCAACATCTTTGAAAGAGAAGGTAGAACGATACAGCAGGAATTCTAAGCCACCCATTTTGCTAATCTTCTCAATGAGTTGCATAGAGTCAAGTTTGGCTTTTTGAATTCCCAATACTTTTAAGTTCAATCCTTCCAATATCGTATCATTCTGCAAGTCAACATTGTCTAAGATCAAGGATTCCAGATTCTTAAAATCATTCAACCAATCCGGAACCTTATGGTAAGGATAAGGTTTTGAACGATCCTCCACTTGCAAGGCGTGTTTAAGGGCAACGACCTTAATCATTTCAAAATCAGCCTTAAGATGATTCATATTCGGTGCCGTGGGATCAAAGTCATAAGTAGCAAACAAGAAATACTTTTCATCCGAATACTTAAGCAAAAGACTGGATTCGTTTGCCAGCAGAATATTGGGGTGAGTTGGCACTCCATTAAGGTTGAAGCCTCTTGCACTGAATTCGGGAAGTATCGCGTTTAGGCGGGCCTTTACATCTTCGGGTATTGAGTCCATTTGATTTGCGATTGGCTATTGATCACTACAAATATCATTGAAGATTCCATTGGCAAATGTCATTGGCTCGCACTAACTCAGCAAATTGCTCTCCTATGGATACTAATCGTTCGTCGACAAACCTTATAGCCGAGATCCCTCCCTAAAACATGGATTTGATCAGCGACTGGAAGTCTTTATTATTTGGCATAGCAGATAGTGCGAAAAACATAATTGTAAACACGACATACTTAACGATCAATGACTTCGACTTTATTGTGCCATTCTTAATAAGAGAATAGACGTTTTCGATTATTCTTTTCTTTCCCATTTTTAAAAAGATGTAATAGTTGAGAATAAAAGGGAAAAGAAAAATCCCAAGAAATAACCCTTTCGTAAGGGATAAAGATAATTTGATAGAAAGAGTAAGGAACTCAAATTTACGCCTTGCACTAAAGAGACCAGCCAATAAGCATTATTTACCTGTTCATCCCTTTGAATATAGGGTGTCGCCTTTCCACAGGCGCTATAGAACAGCATTAGATATTTGTCTTTGATATGCATGCACGCGATATTAATTGCTCTCACGGAGAGAAGGCAAGATAAAAGAGGTTTGTAAAATGCCCCAAAACAATTTGCAACGGAATACACCCAACTCCCGCCCCCTGAATTCTGGCTCCTGGCTCCTGGCTCCTAACTTCTTCCCCCTAAAACTTCCAACTCAAATATTCCCCAAATTGATTCCGCTTCCAATATAATTTCTCCCAAACATTGTTTGCGCCCGATTATTCCCTAACTTCGGTTGTTGTCTATTTGCTTGATCTTACATGAGAACCCTCCTCTTTGTTATTTCGGCATTATTATGCTTGCCTGGTTACGGGCAGTTCTACCAGTCGTGTATTGACGTCCCCACCTACACTGACGATGGCACCAACAGCACTACCATCCGCAACAGCATCGCGCGAAACGCTGCCGGTGAGATGGTGCTGATCGGAAACCGGAAAATCTACAAACTTACCAGTGCCGGCGTCAAAAGTTGGGAGAAGGACCTGACGACGGATGTGCAGGATTTTGAGATCGACGCTAGCGGCAACGTCGTCGCCATCCACAACGGTGACCTGAGCATTGTTAAATATGCTTCGGCCGGCACCAAAGCCTGGGAAAATACCCTTACCACCATCGCCCTTCTTGACGCCACGGTCGATAAAGACGGGAACGTATACGCCACGGGCCACGATTATGGCTCTATGGGAAATCCAAATGAATTTTTGGTGTTCACCAAATACAATGGCGCCACGGGTGCTGTGATGTGGTCGAAGCCTGTAGCGGATCTGTTCGGCCGATCGGTCGTGACCGCGCCGTCAGGAGATGTATATGTGCTGGCTGACAATGGGAACTTCGGGTCGTTAACGTATACACTCTATAAATATTCATCAGCGGGTACGTTCCAATGGCAGATCAATTATGTCAACAATCTGTCCATCCCCAAGCTCATGATCGGGCCCGACGGCAATCCATATCTGACGGTAGCCGATTTTAGCTCGTCGCGCCTTGTTAAAATTCAGGCGTCCGACGGAGATGTTCTGGAGGATGTTCTTTTCGATCTCGGAAGGATCCAGGTAGCTTTTCGCGGCAGCGACTTCGTCATCCTTGGCCAGGACTTCGAGGGCAGCAATGTTCTTGTAAATTATCCGAGCACCTTTCCGGTCCCGACAGCAGCAGACTATATCAATACGTTTACCACCACCGATCCGGGTTATCCCTATGTTTCTCTTAATGTGGAGGCCGACGGAACGGCGGGCATAGTCAATAGCCTCCCTGATCAAGGTTTCGGACAGGAGAGCTCGTTGGTTCGCTATTCCCCAGCGGGTGCGAAGGTTGGTCAAGCGATTATCGGAGCCTTCACTACTGGATCGGTTGTGGATATCAACGGTGATTACATCATTCCGACCAAACAACAATGTATCAAGCGCCTGACGCTGTGCAGCAAACTCGCCATCACCATCACCACACCACCCCAAAGCCAAAAAGTCTGCGCCGGTAGCACGGTTCAGTTTGCCGTAGTCGCCACAGGAACGGCCTTATTGTACCAATGGCAAAAGGGTGCCGACCTCCTGGCCAACGGTGGCCATATCTCTGGGGCGACCAGCGCAACACTCACCATCACAGGTGCCGACAATGTGAATGACGCCGGCTCCTATACCTGCACGATCTATGATGGCTGCAATCACTCGAAGACCACTACGGCCGTCACACTAAGCTTTGTGACAGGCCCGGCGATTACCGGTCAGCCCACAGCCGTGGAAGCGTGTGCGGGATCCAACATTAACTTCGCTATTACGGCCACAGGGCAGAACGTAAAATACCAATGGAAAAAAGGGAGCACAGCCCTGGTGGACAATGCGCTGATCACAGGGGCTAAAACGGCTAGCCTAAATCTGAAAACCATCGCCGCGGCGGATGCCGGTTTGTACACATGCGACGTAACGTCCGATTGTTTTGCCACCCCCATCAGCAGCCAAAGTGCATCGCTGACGGTCTACCTGCCCGCAGCGGTCATCACACCGCCGCCCGCCACGGCCGCGGCATGCGCCGGCAACGACCTCTCGATAGCGCTGGAGGCCAGCGGCGCCAACATCACCTATCAATGGCGCAAAGGGGTGACCAATCTTGTGGAGAGTGCCACCGTGGTCGGCACGAAAACCAATACACTCACCCTAAAACAACTCGCTGCAGGCGATGTGGGCCAATACTCCTGTGTGATCACCGGCATGTGTGGTAACCCTGCCACATCGTCGTCCACGACGGTGAGCATTGCCACGGCTTCGCAGATCAATACGCAACCGGTGTCTAAGTCGGTTTGCACCGGCACGAACGTTTCGTTCAGCATCACGGCTTCGGGTTCGAACCTTACGTACACCTGGCGAAAAGGAAATGCCGTGATCAACAACGGCGGCAAATATAGCGGGGCCACCACCGCCACGCTCACCATCACCGGCGCCACGGAACTGGAAGTGGGCGCCTATACATGTACCATCAACAATCCCTGCGGCAGTGAGATAGCCTCCTCGGCCGCGCAGCTCAACATTGACGCCGCGCCGTCGATTGTTTCCCAATCCCCCAACCCCGTACTGTGCGAAGGCGAGGTGGGCAGAATTTCCGTGACTACGGGCACCGGAAACTTTCAGTTCCAGTGGAAGAAAGACGGCGTGGTGCTGACGGATGGCATGGCTGTTACGGGCGCCACCACGGATGAGCTACTGATCACCTCGGCGTCGTCTGACGACGCGGGCGTATATACCTGCGAAGTGAAGTCGGGATGCGGCAACCCGGTCACCTCGGCGGGCATCACCGTTACCGTGATCAAGGGAACACAAATTGTCTCACAGTCCACCGACCTCAAAACGTGCCAGGACGACAAGCTTACCCTCACGGTGACCGCGAACGGCAACGGACTGACCTATAGCTGGAAGAAGAACGGCGCCCTCTTATCCGACGCGGGCACCATCAGCGGCACAAAGACCGCCACACTCACCATCCTGCATGCTTCGCCCCTGGATGAAGGACGCTACACCTGCGAAGTAACGGGCACTTGCAAAGGCACCGCCATCAGCGACGGCATCGACGTTGACATCGATCCGAAACCCGCCTTAGTGCTGGCCACCGACATAGATTGCAAAGGCTTCCAACCCCTGTGGTCTGAATTGGTTACCGACACCAACTTCACCCAAGGCGAATACACCCTTTTCAAAAAAGGCAGCACCACACCCCTCGGCCTCCTGGACATCGACGGCCCTGGCCAATACCTGATCGTGAAAAACACCGGCACCTGTTCCGACACCGTAACCTGGAACAACACCTGCGTCATCACCGGAACCGAGCGCACGTTTTCCTCCCACATCAGCGTAGCCCCCAACCCCAGCAACGGCCGGTTCAAAATCCAGAACCTCGCAAGACCATTACCTTTCGAACTCTATAACGCCCAGGGAAAATTGGTACTGACGGCCCAAGGACCCGATGCCGATGGATTTGTGAATGCCGAGCACCTGAGCGACGGATTGTATCTGCTTTCTATTCCAAATGAAAGTGGTAGGGGAGAAACGCTGCGGGTCGTTATTAGTAGGGAACAATAAGAATCAGAAGCCAGAACGCTTTTTGTTCTCCTGGCGTGCAGGTCGACGGCGACAACTTCCTGGTGCCCATCGACGCTTCCTTTGAATATAAAGAAGAGGTGCCCGATGTGTGTGTCAGTGTGGCTTCCATTCTGCGGTTTATGGAATCGTCCAACAACCGATTGAACATCATGATCCTGGACGCTTGCCGAAACAGCCCCTTCAAATCCTTCTCGCGGTCTGGTGAAAAAGGCATGGTCCGCGTGGAGGCACCGACCGGGTCCATTGTGGCCTATTCCACGGCCCCGGATAAGACTGCCTCCGATGGCACAGAACGGAACGGGCTTTACACCGCCAAGCTGATGAAATACATGAACGTGCCCGGTCTGAAGATCGAGGACATCTTTAAGCAGGTGCGGATCGAGGTGAGCAATGAGTCGGGGAGCCGGCAAGTGCCCTGGGAAAGCAACTCGTTGATGGGAGACTTCTACTTTACACCCTGAGCGCCGGGTGGCTTTTGGATGGGGATATATCTTGAATGCAGGGTTGGGATGAGCAACAAGGTCGGATTTGGCCCGGCAGGTCGTGTGTTTTACGGCTTATTTAGGATTAATACGCTTATTTAGAACGGGTTATACGGCGTTTCAAAGCGAATTTTAAAGTTTGTGGGGTACACGAATACAACATATCTTTACTTGAGATAAATATTCCCCCGTGCGATCGGAATTCTTTTTGGAAAAAGAGGTTTTTGCGTTAAAATTTCGATGTAGCGCAAACTTGTAAGGTATTTGTGTGTTATGAAAGAATTTCCGATGCATCCCTGCGCGAAAGTCGACGCGAAACCAGGGAAAGTTTTCCACAGGAGGTTACGATTTTGGTTTTAAAAGTATCGAAACGGTGAAGAGGGGCGATAAGGACTTCATTTAAATTTCATTACTTTTGCAGCAAAGTGCTTCTGGCAATGCAGAATGGGTACGTAATTTTTACTTCCTTATTTGCAAAAGCTGGTTACAGCTGGATTGGGTTGAGGAAAGCATGTGGGGAAATCCAGCGAACGAACTTAAAGGAACTATTGAAAGACGTCTATATTAAGGTATGATGAAAAGGACTTTACTACTTATTGGTGCCGTAGGATTTGTTGTGATGGATTTATGGGGACAGGCCTCAGGCGATTATCGAAGTGCAGGCACGGGTCCTTGGAGTACGGCTGGAACGTGGGAGACTTTTAATGGGACTTCGTGGGTCGCTGCCGGGGCGGCGCCAGCCAGTACAGATGGTGTCATCACCATCCAGAGTCCACACAATGTAACCGTGACTGCCAATGTCACGATCGATCAGACTGTCATCAACGCAGGGGGCACCCTGACGATAAACCCCGCGGTAATCGTTACGCTAGCAAACGGAGCCGGAAACGAAATTGCCGTGAATGGTACCTTAACGAATAATGGAAGTGTGGCCTTTGGCGCTGTCCCGAACAGAACAATAGTCGTTGCGGGAACACTCAATAACAGTGGTACAATGAACAGTACCATCCTCAAACTTTCCTTTTTGTCAGGAGCGAGTTATGCCCACCAGGCAACCTCTGGCGGCGCTGTTCCGCTGGCCACCTGGGATGCCAATTCTACTACAAACATAACGGGATTCACTTCAGGCACCGCGCCCACCGGGTTGAATCAATCATTTGGTAATTTCGTTTGGAATTGCCCCGGACAAGTCGGTAGCGCAGACCTTGGAGGGTTCCCTGTAAATGTCATTGGTGATTTCAGGGTTGTGAGTACTGGAGTGGACGCCTTGTTCCATTCCGTTGGAGTCGGAGGGGTGCTGAACGTTGGTGACGACCTTGAGGTTTCGGGTGGTGTATTTGCATTTAATACGAACATAGCAGGAACATTGGCTATTATCGGTGATATCGCCGTGTCTGGCGTCGGGATCGGGACCGCGGGTTATATTCAATTTGCCGACGATATGAATCTGACCATCAACCACGATGGCAACTTTAGTTTAACAGGAGATGGCCAAGTGGACTTCGCCGCTACAACTGCCATTACAACCTATAACTTAAAAGGTAACTATACTCAAACGGGCGGATCGGTGTTCACCAGTGGCGGTACATCAAACATTAATTTCATGGGTACCACCCTGCAGGTGTATACATCGATGCTATTACCCGGTGGTGGTACTATAAATTATGTGATAGATAACGGCGCAATCGTATCGCTTCCGGCTGAAAACTTCTTTGGGGGTGCAGGTTCCTTTACTTTGTCTGGTGGAGGCACCCTGCAAGTAGGCTCAACACATGGTTCGGGCGCTATACAGTCTGGTACCGCCAACGGAAACATCCGGGTTACCGGCACAAGAACTTACGCATCGGGATCAACGATTGTTTACAACGGCACGGCAGCACAATGGATTGGAACAGGGCACCCCAGTTCAGCCGGCATAACGACCCGAATTACGAATACAAATGGTGCATCGTTATTTGCCGATGTCACGTTTAGTGGCGGCTTGATCCTGGCGGGAGGAAACCTTTCCGTTCTAGGACGTACCCTGACCATCGGGGGCGATTTTGCACCCAACAGCAATTCCATTGCCGTGTTGCCGACGTCGAGTATTGCGATCACTGGAAACGGACCGTTTCCCTCCAATGCAGGTGGTACGATGCCGCTAACCGGAGCAGCGCCTTTGACCATCAACAATTTTACCATGAACCGCGGTGGGGGAAGAGTTTATGTATTCGATGACTTGACCGTAAACGGCACCACCACGCTAACCAACGGTATTCTCGATATTCGCGGATTTTTGTTTACCATGAACGGAAATATCGCCCTCAGTGGCGGCCAGTTCGCGGTCAACGAGTTTGCACGTCTGCAGGTCACTGGAACGGGTACGATCACGGGCAACGCGATCTTTACGAATGAGAGCGCCGGCGGTCTTCCCATGCTGGCTATTGCCATGAACCGGCCCAGTTCAACCTTTACGATAGGGTCAAATCTTGATCTGAGTATTCTGAACCTCGTGGCAGGGGCATTCGCTCCCTCCGGTACTTTCCGAATGGGAACGGGCGGTACGATTACCCGTACGGATGGTACGATCACTACCGTACCCGGAGCCATTTCCACTTATAATGTGATTTATAATGGCTCGTCCAGCATCAATACTGGCCCCGAATTGCCAACAATAGCCACCCGCCTGACGGATTTGACCATCCAGGGCGCGGGTGTTATCACGCTTGCTCAGCCGATAACCGTTAACGGAACGCTCACCCTGACCAATGGCACTTTTGATGCTGGGGCCAACGCGGTGACGTTCAAAGGGAATATTGTGAGCAATGCGTCGGGTATCTTCACATTAAGTGCCGTACAATTTGACGGCACATCGGTGATTAGCGGCTCGATCCCCTTGACCTTGGGAGCCTTCCAGGTCAACACGGCCCATTCTTTGAATTTAGGAACCGGAACCACGATAAACATTGCCGGCGATGTGACCAACAATGGAGCCATCTACGGCGGCACCAGCACGGCCATATTCAATGGAACGACTACGCTTACCAACACGAACGACGCCTTGTTGCTTGGATCATTCAACAACGTACAGATTACGGGCGCTCTGACCCTGACCTTGGAGGACTTTATCGAACCCGCGCCAGACACCGCACTCTATCGTATTAAAGTTTCCGGCGACTGGACAGTGAGCGGCGGCACCTTTACGGCGGGCATCAGCCGTGTTGATTTTAATGGAACGGGGCCTCAACTCATTACTTCGGGTGCTCAGAATTTTTATTCTACCTATTTCCTTGGATCTGGGCTGGTCACTTTGGGCAGTGCCCTGCGCTCGACCAACGACATGATGATCGGTGCAACGTCCAGCGTGGATGTTTCGGGCAGCAATTTCCTGGTAGCGGTCTCGGAAGATTTTATCGTCGATGGCAGCTATACGGCACGGCAGGGAACCCTCTTGCTCAACGGTATTGGCCGGCCACAATCGATCACCCGGACCACCGGCACCGGACCGATCCACTTGTACACGCTTCGGGTGAACAAAACCGGAGCACCCGGGGTTAGCATCCTGACCAATGTTGATATTGAACACTTCGTGACGGTTGTTTCCGCCACCACGGTGAACGCCGGCACCAATTTACTTCGCCTGTTATCCACGGCAGCTGCCACGGCTCGTGTAACGACGCTCGGTTCAGGTGCCGTCATCAACGGTTCGGTGATCGTTCAACGCCATATGCCGAACACCGACGGCGCGAACAGCTACCGTTATTTGTCTGCTCCTGTAACGGGCACAACGGTAACCGACTGGCGTAACGAGATTCCCATCACATCTATCTTTTATTACGACGAGACCTTCAATACAGGTTCTCCATCGCAAGCAGCGCGCTACCGGTCATATTCCCTCAGTGGTGCACTGACACCCCAAGGACGTGGCTATTCGGCCAAGGTGAACAGTACGGCGGCTCAAATATTCGATTCACGGGGTACCCTTGGTCAAGGAGCTGTGCCGGTTAATGTGACTGCACATTCCGCTGGTGGCATTGACGGCTGGAACCTTATTGGTAATCCGTACCCGTCGGCCATCGACTGGAACCAGGTAACGGTACCTGTGGGGTTGAACAATGCCATTTATATTACCGACAACTTCAACAATAGCGGCCAGGGCGCCGGACTGAATTATGTATCCTATGTGGATGGCGTACCGAGTGTGGAAGGCTATGCTGGGATCATAGCACAAGGCCAAGCCTTCTGGGTGCGGGCTACTGCCCCCACCACGGTGACGTTCCAGGAAGACGATAAAACCACCACGGCGGCCCAATTCTTCCGCGAAGACAGTGTGGCGCAAGTGGTCCCAAATATTCTCCGCATCACGATGGCCGGCAACGGCCTGCAGGACCAAACTGTGTTGCGTTTGCACGAACCGGCTACCGATGATTTCGATCCCAAATACGATGCCTACAAATTGATGAACAGCCAGCTCAGCCTCATGACGTTGACCGGCGACAAAACGTCGAGCCTTTCCATCAACGCTGTGGGAAGCTTGGATTGCGATAAGAAAATTCAATTGGCCATGGTAGGCGCAGTAAAGGGAAGCTACCAGTTCTCGTTCGCCGGCTTGGAGACCTTCAATCCCAATCTGAACTTCTACCTCGTGGATTCATTGCAAAATACTTCGGTGAACATCCGCGATATATCGAGCTATAGTTTTGCAGTTTCTGCCACGGAGCTACCCAACCTTTGGAAGCGTTTTTACGTCACGGTAGGCAAAGCCGCGGTGAAAACAGATTTGACGACCTTGGGTGAAAGCGTTTGTTCCGACAATGCGTTGGCTACCGTAACGCTGGAACAGTCACAGCCTGATGTGCAGTATGCTATTACGTACAACGGCCAGACAACGGACTATGTGAAGGGTAATGGCAACACGATCGCGTTGCCGGTGAGTACGTCCCTGTTGACAAGTGGCAACAATGAACTGACTATCCTGGCGAAGTCTTCGTCTTGCTTAACCCTGCCCTTGCTGGCGAAACCCGTCATCACGGTAGTGGGCAAAGGCATTGTGGCGAGCACACGTGAAGGAAATACCTGCGACGCAGGAAGCGTGACATTGACTGCCACGGGTGCTCCTGAATCGGGTTGGTACAACTGGTATGAAGACGAGACGGACACCACGCCGATCGCCGGCCAGCAAGGTGCATCGTTCACTACACCGGTGATCCCCAAGACTAAGACCTACTTCGTTTCGGTAGTAAACGCGGCAGGATGTGAAGGCGAGCGGGTGGCTGTGAAAGCGAATGTAACGATCCTGAATCCTGTGACCTTGTCGGGCGAGGGCACAACACTGATCTCGAGCTATGAAACAGGCAACCAGTGGTATCGCGATGGCGTAGCACTGGAGGGAGCTACCACCAACAAGATCGAGGCCGTGGAAAGCGGCGTCTATACGGTGGAGGTGACGTCGGGTGACTGTAAGACTTCTGCTTCGCGCGAAGTGACCATTACGGCCAGCGAAGCCGGCCTGAACGGGTTCGGTACCGTGACGATCTATCCTAACCCAACCCAGCGGAAGACATTGGTGCGGGTGAAAACGACAAACCAGAATGTGATGGCCACGCTGATCAATGCTTCCGGGGTCGACCTGGAGGCGAAAGAGCTGAAAGGCGAAAGCGGCGTGAAGGAGGCGGAATTTGATATGGGCACAAGCGCCATTGGCGTATACTATGTCCTGATCGTAGATGGTTCAAAAAGATATACAGAAAAAATCGTTAAAATAAAATAATGAAAATCCTCCTTGCTAGTATTTCATTACTGTTGCTTAGTTCGTTATGCGTTCTCGCCCAACCGCCTGGAGGTGATACCCCTCCACCGAACCCCGATCCAGTGCCCATCACCGGTCTTGAATACCTGTTGATTGGCGGCGGTGCTTATGGGGTTTCGCGACTCATGAAAAAAAAGAATAAAAGCGAAGATAAAGCTTGATACAGAGAGTATTTAATCAGCTTACGGTGTTGCCTCGCGGGGTGGTGATCTTCATCGACCAGGTGTTGATCCTTTTCTCTGTGAGCCTGGCGTTCCTGTTGCGCTTCAATTTCAACATCGCAGAGATCAGGAACTTTAATCCGGCCTTGGGCGCCATGCTTTGTATTGCCGCGGCGTTGCTGTCCACCCTCATCACGAAGAGTTATGCGGGCATCGTGCGGTATACGGGCATTCAGGACGGCCTTCGTATCGTGGGTACCGAATTGCTGAGCCTCACCATCGTTGTTGTTTTCAACCTGTGGTATTTTTACAACTTTGGCAAGAACGTCATTCCGTATTCCGTCGTCTTCATTTCCTTCTTTATCTCATCGCTGTTGTTGTATCAATACCGGCTGCTGGTAAAGAATGTTTTCACGTATTATAAATCTGATTTTTCCCAACGCATACCGGTGATCATTTTCGGTGCCGGGGCAGCGGGCTTCCTCACCAAGCAAGCCATCGAGGCGGACGTATCCAGCCTCTACAAACTGGTGGCCTTTTTGGACGACGACGTCAAGAAAAACAACAAAGAGATAAACGGCACCCGGATCTATCATTCCGATCGCCTTCCCGAGATCGTGAAGCGCCACAAGGCCAAGAAACTGGTGATCTCCTCCAAGAACCTATCGATCGAGCGCAAGAACGAGATTGTGGACATGGCATTGCAATTTCATCTCAAGGTGAGCTACGTGCCCTCCTTCGAGAAGTGGCTGCGCAACGAGTGGGACATGAAGCAGATCCGCGACATCAACATCGAGGACTTGTTGGGCCGGGAGGTGATCCGGCTGGACAACCCTTCCATCGAAAAGGAAATTGCCAACCGCGTGATTTGTATTACCGGTGCGGCGGGCTCCATTGGGTCCGAGCTGGCACGCCAGGTGCTCAACTACAAACCGCAGACGCTGGTGCTCATCGACCAGGCCGAGTCGCCGCTCTATGAAATTGAACGCGAGCTGCGGGCGCGCAACCAACAGACCCGTCTTTTTGTGTTTGTGGCCAGCGTCTGCAACAAGCAGCGCATCCACAGCATCTTCCGCGACTTCAAGCCGGAGATCGTCTTCCACGCCGCGGCCTACAAGCACGTGCCCCTTATGGAAAGCAATCCGTCGGAGGCCGTGACCACCAATATTTTCGGTACCCGCCAACTGGCCGACCTGGCCGTGCTGCACAAGGTGAAAAAGTTTGTCATGATCTCGACCGACAAGGCCGTGAACCCCACCAACATCATGGGCTGTTCCAAGCGCATTGCCGAGATCTATGTACAGTCCCTGGACCGTCACAACAGCCGTCTTGGCTTGGGGCGCACCTCGTTTGTGACCACGCGCTTTGGCAATGTGCTGGGCTCTAACGGCTCGGTGATACCCATCTTCAAAGACCAGATCCTCAAGGGCGGCCCCATCACCGTGACCCACCCCGAGATCACGCGCTTCTTCATGACCATTCCCGAAGCCTGCGAACTGGTGATCGAAGCCGGCTCGATGGGACAGGGGGGAGAGATCTTTATCTTCGACATGGGCAAACCGGTCAAGATCTTCGACCTGGCCAAGAAAACCATCCAGCTCTCCGGCAAGGAACTGGGCAAAGACATCGAGATCGTCTTCACGGGCCTCCGCGACGGCGAAAAGCTCTACGAAGAACTTCTCAACGACCAGGAGAACACCATCCCCACACACCACGAAAAGATCCTGAAAGCCCAGGTAAGCGAATATCTCTACGACGAGGTATGCCAGCACCTCGGTTTGCTCGAGGACCTTATGGGCGACAAGAACGAGCTTAAAATGGTGGCGTTGATGAAGGAGATCGTGCCGGAGTTTAAGAGTAACTATTCGCGCTTCGAGGTTTTGGATGTCAATTAGTTGTTGTCAGGAGCCAGAATCCAGTAGCCAGGAGCCAGAATCTAGTAGTCGGTATTCAGAATCCAGTAGCCAGTAGCCAATTGTTCAGCGTTGGGTAACCGGAGCATAGAACCATTCGTTTGGTGGATTGCGTTCGGAAAACTGGTTTGTACCGCCAAGACAGTTGAAGACTCGTTGCCAGTAAATGTAACCAAGACCATGGGTGTCTCACTTCGGGGTGGTCTTCTTCAAAGTTGATTGTGGTAACCTGAGAAAAGATTCGACTTACCCGCCTCTCCGATGGGATGTCTCAGGATCGATTTGGATCGATAGGATGTCTGGAATGCCTTTCTAAACTGTTGTTGAAATTATGCAAGTGCAGCCCTATTTTTGACCATCCCAGATTTTCATATTTCAAACGCTAGTAGATACTGACACAGTCCGAACTATAGGCCCTCGTATTTTCTATTCACTCATCACAAAGACAAAACAGAAACCCGAATCAAAATAAATAACCAAAACACTCCCCTTCAGATCCCCACTCAAATCCATTTGCCCGCAACATTCCCCCGAAATCCACCTCGTAAAATTCCGAACACTGACTAATGAATTCTAAATACTGGCTACTGGCTACTGGATTCTGAATACTGGCTACTGGACTCCGAATCCGAATACCGACTACTAGATTCTGGCTCCTGGCTCCTGGATTCTGGCTCCTGAACACCGCCTCCCGAATTTCCCCCAATAAAAAAAGCGATGACCAAATCACCGCTTCCTTCAGTAAGGTTTAGGTTATGAAAAGGCCTAAGCGCCGAAGAGATTCTTCTGAATATCAGACGCTTTGTTTTCGATGGCTTCTTTTGCGTCGGCCAATTTTTCGCCTACGTTTTCGGCTACCGATGTGGCGGTGTCTACTACGGCATCTTTCACTTCAACAGCTTTGTCAGCGGCGGCTTGCGAGATGGCTTTCGCCTTCTTCACCACTTTCTTCTTGATGCTTTTTGCCTTGGTGGCTACAGCGCTGACCACTGATTTTTTAGGAGCCGATTTCTTTGCTGCTTTTTTGGGAGCGGCCTTCTTTGCGGCAGATTTCTTAGCAGCCTTCTTGGGAGCGGATTTCTTCTTAGCAGCTTTTTTAGGCGCCGATTTTTTGGCGGCCTTCTTGGCTACTTTTTTAGCAGCCTTCTTCGCCGCTTTCTTTGCAACCTTTTTTGATGTTTTCTTAGCTTTTTTTGCCATAGCTATTAATGTTTTAGTACCCAAAAGATAAATATTATATCTCACTTTTCACTATGAAGCATAAAATATTTACGACACAACCCGACGAACGGGGTGTACAGGGGGAGTTGTATCGTTCACATTTTCCCCTCTGGAGAAGGCCATAAGTGCGCGCGAAGGGAGGTGTCGCGCACGAAAAATTTCACTCGGTCAGATGCGCGCCTGATAGGTATACAATTCGAAATAGCGACCCTTCTTGGCGATCAATTCCTCATGCCGGCCCCGCTCGGCAATGGCGCCGTGCTCGACCACCAGGATCTGGTCGGCCTGCCGGATCGTGCTCAGCCGGTGGGCGATCACGAAGGTGGTGCGCCCCTGCATGAGGCTCCTCAGGCTTTGCTGGATGAACGTTTCGCTCTCGGTGTCGAGGTTGGAGGTGGCCTCATCCAGGATCAGCACCCGCGGGTCGGCCAGGATGGCGCGGGCAATGGCAATGCGTTGACGCTGGCCGCCGGAGAGCTTCACGCCGCGTTCGCCGATCACGGTGTCTAGCCCGTTCTCGAAACGATCGGTGAACTCCTGTACATACGCGGCCCGTACGGCGCGCTGCAGCGCCTCTTCCGACGCCTGTGGCCGGGGGAAAAGAATGTTTTGGCGGATGGTGCCCTCGAACAAAAAGTCGTCTTGCAAGACCACTCCAAGCTGACTGCGGTAGCTATTCAGCGACACGCGCGAGAGGTCCAGGCCGTCGACGGTGATGGTGCCGCTGTCGGGGGAGATGAAGCTGGCGGCCAGCCCGGCGATGGTCGTCTTCCCTGAACCGGAGGTGCCCACCAGCGCTGTCACGCTTCCCGCGGGGGCATGAAAGCTGATGTCCTTTAACACGGGTTTGCCCGCTTCATAGGCAAAGGAGATGTTGTTAAAAATGATGTCCCCGTCGATGCGTTTTGCTTCTATCGTGCGCACGGTCCCGTCGTCCTCGGGCTCCATGTTCATCAGTTCTTCGGTGCGGTCCAGACCGGCAAACGCTTCCGTGAGCTGGCTGCCGATGTTGCTCATCTGCACGATGGGGGCGATCATAAAGCCGACGAAGAGCATAAACGAAAATAGCTCGCCCGGTTTCAAGCCTCCATCCATGATCATCCACCCGCCGATAGCGATGGCGCCCGTGGTGGCCAACCCAATCAGCAACGTTCCGGCGCTGGTCACCAAACTGGTGGACGTGAGACTCTTCTTTACGTTGTTGAAAAGTTTATCGACTCCTTCTTCAAACGTCTTGATTTCCTGCGCCTCGGCATTAAATCCTTTGATCACCCGCACGCCACTGAGGGTCTCGGTGAGTCGACCCGTCACTTCCGCATTCAGTTTGCCGCGTTCACGGAAAACCGGCCGGATGTAGGCAAAGGCCTTCATGGCGACGAATCCGAACAACAACATCGGCAGCAATACATAGACCGTTAGGAGGCCGCTGATGGAGATCAGAAAATAGAGTGAAACAATCGCGCTGATAACGCCCCCCACGAGTTGTACCAACCCGGTGCCGATCAGGTTGCGCACCCCTTCCACATCGTTCATGACCCGTGACACCAAAGCGCCGGATTTATTATTGTCGAAGAAACGGATGGGCAGGCTAAGCAATTGTTTTTGAACCTGGGCCCGCAACACCGAAATGAAACGCTGCGCTTCCACACTTAACAGTTTCGTCAGCAGGTAGGAGGTCACCGCCTGAATGAAAATAGAGACCACGATGCCGATAATGAGGTATTTGAAGAGGTCCATGTTGTCTTTGACGATGGCTTCGTCCACTACATATTTACTGGCCCAAGGTGCGAACAGGCCGGATAGCCGGCTGATTACGATCAATAAAAGTCCCAGTGAAAGCAACTTCTTCCGGGGCCAGATGATCGTCTTGAAAACATGGGCGATGGTGATTTTGGATTTTACTTTTGGTTCGGGCATGGTGGCGTTGTGTCTGAAATAACATTAAGGATGTCGTCTGGCGTCCCGTTTTTATTGTATCGATCGGAAAAGAAAAAAATCATGGCTCCCATCATTCCAGGCTTGAACACGAACCGCTGTGGAAAAGTTACGCGCTAAAGTGTGATTATTTCTCCCCACCAAACCGGGTTAAAGCTTCATTCCACGCCACAAACAGACGGCATGATTTTTCACTCTTTTTCTGTTGACTTCCTTCGACATTAGCAAGGACGCTGCCAGTGCTTGCACCGTGGATAGGAAGAAAGAGCGACTTTGATTTTGCGGGTCAGCTCTTCAGCCAAACTAAACGATAAACTTATGCTACTTAAGAAATGTATGTATGCCCTGGTTTTGGGAATGCTTTTCACCACGGCGCTGCTTGCGCAGGATGCCAAGAAAGTCCCACCCAAAACCATTGAAGCCATCCGGGGATCGTGGAAGATCGCCAAGATCATGTCCGGTACCCAGGAGGTGGCGAAGAACCCCACGTCGGGTCAATGGATCGCTTTCCGGTCCGACGGCACCTATGTGAATCATGCCACGGCGCTCGACAGCGGCTCGTATCGCCTCAATGAAAACCAATCCTCGTTGTACCTGGAGAGTCATGTGAACCCAGGTAAAGATAAGGATTCGCCCAAATTGATCACCGAATACAAGATCACGCTGCAAGACGACAGCATGATCCTCCAGCGCAAAAATGAAAAGTCAGGCAAGGACAAGCATGCCGACAACATGAAATACTATTACGTGCGAATAGGCGAGGAGACTTCCTCTGTAAAATAAAGAAAGCTGAAAAGGTTAGGCGTGAGCTACTGTGCGTTTATGCGTACAGTAGTTCTTTTTGTTCCGACACCTTTTCGCTGGTGATGTACTCGTCGTACGACATCAGCTTGTCGATGAAGCCGTTCGGGGTAATCTCCACGATGCGGTTGGCCACGGTTTGTGTGAACTCATGGTCATGCGAAGTGAACAGGACCGTGCCCGGGAAATCTTTCAGCGCGTTGTTGAACGCCGTGATGGACTCCAGGTCAAGGTGGTTGGTGGGCTCATCCAGGATCAGCAGGTTGCCGCCGGCGAGCATCATCCGGGAGATCATGCAACGCACTTTCTCGCCTCCCGAGAGCACGCTACATTTTTTGAAAACTTCTTCCCCCGAGAAAAGCATCTTGCCCAGGAAACCCCGCACATACACCTCATCCTTGTTCTCTTCTTCTGCAAACTGGCGCAGCCAATCGATCAGGTTGTCGTCCGATTGGAAGAACTTTTCGTTGTTGCCGGGCAGGTAGGCAGTGGTGATGGTCTGGCCGAACTTGAACTCGCCGGTGGTGGGCTTCAGCTCATTGTTCAGGATCTGGAACAGCGAGGTAATGGCCAGGCTGTCTTTGCTGAGGAAGGCGATCTTGTCCCCTTTGTTGATGTAGAGGTCGAGGTTCTTGAACAGCACGGTATCGGCCGTGGAATAGCCCAGGTTTTCGATCTGAAGGATCTGGTCGCCGGCGGTTCGTTTTTGCTGGTAGATAATGGCCGGGTAGCGGCGCGCAGACGGTTGGATATCGTCCACGTTGATCTTCTCCAACAGCTTGCGGCGGCTGGTGGCCTGGCGCGATTTGGAGGCATTGGCGCTGAAGCGGGCAATGAACTCCTGCAACTCCTTCTTCTTTTCTTCCGCCTTCTTATTGGCCGACGAACGCTGCGACAGGGCCAACTGGCTGGACTGGTACCAGAACGTATAGTTACCGGTATACAACTTGATGGCGCTGAAGTCGATGTCGACGATGTGGGTACAGACGGTATCCAAAAAGTGACGGTCGTGCGATACGACGATCACCGTGTTCTTAAATTCAAGCAGGAAATCCTCCAGCCAGGTGATGGTGTGAATGTCCAGGTCGTTGGTAGGCTCATCGAGGATGAGGATGTCGGGGTTACCGAAGATGGCTTGCGCCAGGAGGACGCGCACTTTCTGGTTCCCGTTGAGCTCTTTCACGAGCTTATAGTGATCATCCTCGCCAATGCCCAGGCCGCTCAACAACGCGGCGGCGTCGGACTGCGCATTCCATCCATTCATTTCAGCAAACTCGGCTTCGAGGTCCGACGCGCGCATGCCATCGGCTTCCGAGAAATCGGGTTTTTCATAGATGGCGTCTTTTTCCTTCATGACGCTCCACAGTTTGCTGTGGCCCATCATCACCGTGTCGAGCACCGACACCTCGTCGAACTCGTAGTGGTTCTGGCGCAGCACGGCCATGCGTTTGCCGGGTTCGATGCTGATATTTCCGCGCGTGGGATCTACGTCGCCGGCGAGGATTTTCAGGAAGGTCGATTTACCGGCACCGTTTGCGCCGATCACACCGTAGCAGTTGCCCGGGGTAAATTTGATGTTGACTTCGTCGAAGAGAACCCTTTTTCCAAACTGGAGGGATATGTTATTAGCAGCAATCATGATGACATAAAATGATCAAGCTACAAAGATACGTAAAAGCCTCGTGTCGTTCCTTGTCGGCGCCATCGATACTTTATTAATTCTGCTATTTTTGCAATGGACCTAGCATAAATTTCACAGGAACATGCGCGCACTGAATTTTCTGTTTCTCACCGGCTTTCTTTTCGCAGGCTCACTTGCGTTAGGGCAGCACCGGCCGCTGGTTTTTCAATCCGATTTTGGTCTGAAAGACGGGGCCGTGGGTGCCATGAAAGGGGTGGCCATTTCGGTCTCCGACGACCTGCGCATATTCGATCTCACCCACGAGATCCCCGCCTATAACATATGGGAGGCCGCCTATCGCCTCAACCAGGCCGCACCCTATTGGCCCAAAGGCACCGTGTTTGTTTCCATCGTCGATCCCGGGGTTGGGTCGGACCGTAAATCGGTGGTGTTAAAAACCAAGACCGGCCACTTCGTGGTCACCCCCGACAACGGCACGCTCACCCTGGTGGCTGAGTCGCTCGGCATCGAAGAACTTCGGGAAATTGATGAAGCGAAAAACCGGTTGAAGAACAGCAACCAATCCTACACCTTCCACGGGCGCGATGTGTATGCCTACACCGGCGCGCGGTTGGCCGCGGGAGTGATCACCTTCGAGGAAGTGGGGCCCAAATTGAACAACGACGTGGTGCGGGTGGTCTATCAGAAACCGGTCTTTGCCAACGGAGAGATCCGCGGCAACATTCCCGTGCTGGACATTCAATACGGCAACGTCTGGACCAACATCGACAGGGCAACGTTTGAAAAGTTGGGTGTAAAAAAAGACGGATGGATTGGGGTGCAGGTCTATAACAACAAGGACCTGGTGTACGAGGGTAAAGTACCCTTTGTAAATACATTTTCCGGCGTCAGGGAAGGGGAGCCTTTGGGGTATCTCAACAGCTTGCTCAATTTCTCGCTGGGCATTAACCTGGGAAATTTTTCAGAAAAGTATAAGGTCTTCTCCGGCCCCGAGTGGTCGGTCGTGCTTCGTGCCGGCAAGCCCTGATGGGGCGACCGTCAGTGGTGGGAAGAGAGTGCTTCGGCTTTGTAAAGTTTTGCTTCCCGGATGATGGCCGCCAACACGGAGGTGAGTGCGCGCAACGTATCGGCATCCGAAACCTCACCGTTCTTCAGCTTGGCACGGATAAAGGAGATCAACAAACGCGCATCCCCGGCGACGCGGGCCGACAAGGCTTCGAGGATGTGAAGTAACGCAGCGTGCGCTTTCTCGCCGCCCGTCGAGGCCGTGATCAACGCCACGGGCTTGTTTACGAGTTCTGCGGAAGACACGGTCCAGTCCAGCGCATTTTTCAACGCACCCGGCACGCCGAAAGCATATTCAGGTGTGCAGATGAGCACGCCATCGGCAGCTTTTAGTTGATCGCGTAGATCTTGTACGGCAGGCGGCGTTGTTTCGCTGTCGTCGAAGAGCGGTAACTTCCCCATGCCGTCATAAATTTGAAAATCGACATCGTTCGGCACAAGCCGTGCCAGGTGCTTGACGACGGCGTGATTGGAGGACGTGGCCCGGAGGCTTCCGACAATGGCGAGGATCTTTATTTCTTTCATGGATCAATATTTTAACCGACTCAACCTTCGCTAAAGCCTCGGCGAGCAAAGAAAGGCACGGAGACGCAAAGTCAACGCAGAGGACACTGTACATCACATCGCGTTGTCTCTGCGGTAACTTGGTGTGCGGTCTAAAAGTTCATGCACGAAACGTCTTCGGGTAGAATGTTCGATATAGGACACTTCAGAAAAGCGTTGACCACGCCACCTGATTTAAAACCTATTATATAAGTAATACTTTGCTCACACAGGAGTAATAACTATTATGCATGTGTTAATTGGAGCCTATGCGGGGATTTTACCGGATCACTGTCATTGTATTACTATGTCTGCCCATTTCTCTCGCCGCGCAAGGCAAACTCGTCCTCGTTGGTGGCGGGTCGGAGAGCGAGGGAGGATGGAGCGATGCGCCCTATCGATGGATCGTTGACCATGCCGCCAACAAAAAGGTGGCCGTGATCAGCTATTCGGATGAAGACAATTTTATCCCAGACTATTTTATTTCGCTCGGTGCTGCGGACGCCACCAATATAAGGATCAATAGCCGCACCGTTGCCGATCTCCAAAGCACCTACGACCAGCTGATGACCTACGATGCCTTCTTTTTCAAAGGCGGGGACCAATCCATCTATTACACCCAGTTCAAAAACACCAGGACCATGCAAGCGGCCATCGACAAGTTCAATGCCGGTGGCGTGATGTCGGGTACATCGGCTGGGATGGCCATTTTATCCGGGGTGATGTATACCGCCGAGAAAGGATCGGCATACCCGGATGAAACGCTGGCCAACCTCTATAATAAGAACGTCACGCTCGCGGACGATTTCCTGGCCTTCCTTCCCGGTTTTCTTTTTGATTCTCATTTTACCGAGCGCGGACGTATAGGCCGCCTGTTGCCCTTTCTTGCCCGGTGGTATCTCGACAAACACGCATTAATCACGGGCATCGGCGTGGACGACCGCACAGCCCTTTGCATCGACCCGGATAAAAAAGCCGAGGTGTTCGGAACCGGGACGGTATCGATCTATAACAGCGCGTCCTATACTGTCTTTAAAGACGAAATACCCGTGGCCGATTCCATCAACGCGATCCAGCTCTTGCACGGCCACCGCATCGACCTGGCAACATTCGAAGTTCTGGAAGGACCGCCCGACAGAGTCTCACCCCAACCCAATGACGAAACGGGGAATTATGCGGTAGCCCTCGGTGGCGGCGGCGCGGTGAGCGAGAACAACGACCTTTTGAATTTCCTGGTGAAAGAGAGCGGACAACTCCACGACACCGTGGTGGTGGTGACCGCGCCGGGAAAGGGCAAGGCGTTTGTTCAAAAAATAAAGGATTTGGGTGGAGGCACAACGCTGGTGGAGACCGCGACGGCTTCCAACGACATCAGCCAAATGGCTTTGCGGAACGTCATCCGCCGGTCAAAAAAAATATTGTTCGTGGAGAACGACAACAGCGTGTTGTTCAATTTTCTGGTGGCCGGCCCCACCGGCATCCTGCTGAACAGCCACCTGCGCAGGAATGGGATGGTCATTGCCTTCGCGGGAGAAGACAGCCGTTATGCCGGACGCTCGTTCACCACCAATCACCGCACCGATGGCTATGCCGCGTATTACGGCAGGCTTTCCTATCAGAAGGGCTTGCGCCTTTTGCCAACGTCGGTCATCATGGCCAATACTTTCGATCCTGCCACGACGGATTATTATGAGAATACGACGGCTGCTGTCTCTTATGCAGTAGTGGCCGATAGCGCACGCTATGGTATTTACCTCAACAAAAAAAACTACGTGAAATTCTATCAGCAAGGCGGACGCAATCATTTCAAGGCCATAGGCGATCAATCCGTTTTAGTATTGATGAATCGCGGCACGGAAGCCGCATTGGCATCACAGCCCGTGAGCGACGGTGGCACCGCGCGCGACTACGCCGGATTTGCTTCCATGCAATATGTGCTGTTGAACGGCAACGGCGTGCTGGATGCCGGCGTTCCCATTCCATCGACGGATGTACCCTACGAATTTGAATATCCGGTGGTTGGGGTGGACAGTGAATTCGGGCTTTCTTCGCTTCGCGTCTTTCCTAATCCGTCATCAAATGGTATATTTAGTTTGTCGCGGGACATTCCCGCTTCCCGGAATCTGGAGCTTTCCATTGTAGATATTATGGGCAGGACGTTACTCGAACAGCATGGCGGCAGCATGGAGCAGGCCGTCGACCTGTCTGGTTTTCCGGATGGTGTATACCTGCTCCGGATCGACAACGGCAAAGAAATTTCGTCTATGAAAGTGATCAAGCAACGATAAAGACCGCTTCATCGTCTTGAAGCTTTTTAAAAGAATATAACCATAACAATTATAACTATTACTATAACGCTACACTAAACCCCGCTGCTTATGAGGAAAACACTACTGTTTTTAATTTTTTCATTTTTATCCTGGTGCTCGCTGGCCCAGCAACGTACGGTCCACGGCAAGGTGACCAGTGCGGACGACGGCACGGGCCAACCCGGGGTAAATGTGGTGGTAAAAGGTACCCCTAGGGGCACCGTGACGGATACGGATGGTCAATACACCATTGAAGCCGCTCCGAACGATATCCTGGTGTTTACGTTCATCGGCATGATGCCACAGGAAATTACCGTGGGCACACGCGAAGTGATCGACGTGGCCATGGCATCCGATATCCGGGAACTCTCGGAAGTGGTGGTCGTGGGGTATGGAACTGCGCAGAAAAGACTGATGACCGAAGCCGTGGGCGTGGTGAAGGCAGACCAGATCAAAGATCTTCCCGTGCCCACCGTTGACGGTATTCTGCAAGGGCAAGCTACGGGCGTACAAGTCAGCCAGAACTCGGGTACACCGGGTGGCGCCATGTCGGTTCGCATTCGCGGAAATACATCGTTGAGCGGATCGGGACAACCGCTGTATGTTATTGACGGCATTCCCATCATCACCGGCGACTACGCCCAGATCGGCTACGAAGGGCAGGGCATCAACGCGTTGTCGGATCTGAACCCGAATGATATTGAATCCTTGAGCGTGTTGAAAGACGCCGCCGCCTCTGCCGTGTACGGTGCGCGTGCTTCCAACGGGGTAGTGCTCATCACAACCAAGCGCGGAAAGACCGGCAAATCGAGCGTGAACTTCAATATGTACAAAGGCTTCCAACAAGTATGGAACCGGCTCGACATGCTCAATGCCGCGCAATGGAAAGACTATCGCAAGGATCTCACGGGCGTGGAACCTGCCGATACCGGTGCCGACGTGGACTGGCAGAAGGAAATCTTCCGCACGGCCCCCATGTCAAACTATGAGTTATCGACCACGGGCGGCAACGACAAGACAAAATTCTTCATCTCCGGAAATTATTTCGACCAGGATGGGATCCTCATCGGTACGGCCTTCAAACGCATCAACGGCCGGATAAACGTCGATCATAAAGTGACCGACCGCCTGAACGTGGGCACGAGCATCGGTCTCACGTACTCCAAATCCAACCGCGTGGAGGGCGACGCTTCGTTGCATGGCCCGCTTCCCAACGGCATCTCTACACCCGCGACCATCTCGGTATACAATCCGGATGGTTCCTATAACCAAAGCGGACCTTATTCCAACGCCGTATCCATCGCCAACGAAGCGACAAACGAGAACTTCACCTATCGCACCCTGGGCAACGTGTTTGCCGACTACCGCATCCTCCCCGGGTTGACGGTGACCTCGAAATGGGGTGTTGACTTCTATAACCTTCGCGAACATGCTTTCGAGTTCAACACCGTGCAGGGGCAGAAATACAACGGTCTTGGTTTTGAGACCTATACCAACGTGCTCAACATCGTGAGCAACAACATGCTGCGGTATGAGACATCGTTCGGCCAGCACAACCTCGACGCTGTGGTGGGCTACAGTTTTGAGAAAAGAGAGACGCGCAGCTCCTACATGCGTGGTCAGGACTATGCTGACGAGAACTTGCAATACATCAACTCGGCCGCCACAAAAGTGGATGTTACGGCCAGCGCAATAGACCACGGGTTGCGTTCGTACTTTAGCCGTATAAACTATAACTACAACGGCCGCTACATGGTGTCGTTGTCGGGAAGAATTGACGGCTCGTCCAACTTCGGACCCAACCACAAGAACGGTTTCTTTCCTGCAGCCTCCGTGGCGTGGCGTATGGCGGAAGAAAATTTTATAAAAGACAACCTGTCGGTGGTCTCGGAATTGAAAGTGAGAGCGAGTTATGGTCTTTTGGGTAACGAAGACCTGACGCCTTTTTCTTACCAGGCGATGTATGGCACGGCCTCTTACCATGGGGCGCCGGCGATATATCCCTCACAAATCCCCAACCCAGACCTGAAGTGGGAGAGCACAGCCCAGTTTGACGTGGGTGTCGACGCCGGTTTGTTTGAAGACCGCGTAACGCTTTCCTTCGATTATTATAACAAACAGACCAAAGACCTCTTGCAGGCCAGACCCGTGCAGCCGTCTTCGGGATTCGGAAGCGCGTATCAAAACGTGGGGGAACTGGAGAACAAGGGGATAGAAATAAGCCTGGGCTATAACAATCGTTTCGGTGACCTGCAATGGACCTCGCGGTTGAACGTCTCTGCAAACCGGAATAAAGTGACAAAGCTTTACGGAGGCCAACCCTTAGATGATGCCGGCCGTGGTGGAAACCGCATCATGGAAGGACAACCGATCGGCGTTTTTTATGATTTGAAATCCCTGGGAGTAGATCCCTCTACCGGTGACATTGTTTTTGCCGACACCAATCACGACGGCGAGATCACGACCGACGACCGCACCGTGGTAGGTAATCCCAATCCGAAATTTATTGGTGGGTTCACCAACACGTTCAACTACAAAAATTTTGATCTCAGCGTCTTCCTGCAATGGTCATACGGGAACGACGTTTTCAATGGTTCGCGCCTCTACCTGGAATCGTTACAGCGCGGCGATAACCAAACCACGGCCGTCTTGCGCCGTTGGAAAAATCCGGGTGACATCACCGACATCCCCCGCGCCACATCCGATCCGGACGCGGCAGCGAATAACGTGCGTGTATCGTCGCGCTTTATCGAGGATGGATCGTATTTACGGGTAAAGAACGTTACCCTAGGCTATACGTTGCGCAGCAAATTTTCCGATAAGATCATGCTCTCCAGCCTGCGCATTTATGCCAGCGCACAAAACCTCTTTACGTTCACCAACTACGGCGGACTCGACCCGGAGGTAAACTACAGTGGTAACGACATCTCGGTAGTGGGAACGGACTTTTTCACTTTCCCACAAGCTCGTGCCATCACGTTTGGTCTTAACCTTAAATTTTAACGCATGAAAAAGCTATTCATACTCATCACTATATTATTGCCGCTGGCTTCATGCGATGTGCTCAATGTAGATTCGCAAAGCGCGGTACCCGAAGAAAAGGCGATCAAGGATAAAAAGGGAATCGAAAAAGGGATCCTGGGCGCTTACACGTCGTTCCAGGCACTGGGTTACTACGGCCGGTCCTATATCATCTTTTCTGATCTCGCAGCCGACAACCTTGAACAACCCGTGGATGGAACGGCGGCTAGCTATACGCAAATCGACAACAACGCCGTATTGCCGGAGAACGCAGGGATCGCTGACATCTGGGCCGCTGGCTACGAAGGCATTAACATCGCCAACAACATCATCGCTAAAGTTCCTTCGATGAGCGACATGACCGATGAAGAAAAGAACCAGGCCCTGGGCGAGTTGTATTTCATACGGGCTTTCAATCATTTCAGCCTGGTGAATTGGTTTGGCGCCCTTCCCATCAAGACCGACCCTACAGCAGGAGCGACGGGATTGGATGTGGCGCGCGATCCGGTGGCTAAAGTGTACGACCAGATCATCGCCGACCTGACGTTTGCAGAGCAAAACCTGAAGGCTGGTGGCACGAAAGTGCGCGCATCGAAATATGCCGCTACGGCCTTGCTGGCACGTGTGTACCTCTACAAAGGCGACTATGCCAACGCGAAAACCAAAGCTACCGACGTGATCACAAACGGCGGATACGACCTCTTGGACTACGCGGACGTATTCACGGATGAATCGGCCGAATCGATTTTCGAGATCGACTTTACAGAGCTCAACCGGAACCGCATCGCCGAATACAACTTCCCCAAAACACTGAATGGAAGAAGGGAAGTGGCGCCGACAGCGTCTGTGCTGGCAGCCTATGAAACGGGTGATGAACGCTTCGCGGCTTCCATCGCTTTCGCGGGCACGCTGGCATATCCCATCAAGTATGACGACCTGAGCCTTGGGGCCGATAACGTCATCATCCTGCGGTTGGCAGAAATGTATCTCATTCGCGCGGAGGCGGAAGCCGAGCTGGAAGGAAATGTCAGTGCTATCCAAGATGACATCGACGTGATCAGAACAAGGGCCAAATTGCCCGGCACATCGGCGTCGTCGTTTGCCGACTTGTTGCGGGTCATCGAAAAGGAGAGAAGAGTGGAGTTCGCTTTTGAAGGTCATCGCTGGTTTGACCTGGTGCGCACAGGAAGAGCTGTTGATGTTTTGTTGAGCGTGAACAACGTGAACCAAACCCTTTGGCCCATTCCTTTATCGGAGATCTTAACCAACACAAACCCCGGCATGTCGCAAAACCCCGGCTATTAATAAACTGAACCTGAAAAAATAACATAGCATATGAAATCAAAGATATACGCATACCTCACGCTCTTCCTGATGTTTGCCTGCGTGCTTTCCTGTAAAGACGAGGACGCACCGGCACCGCAAGCGGCAGCCACTTTTACGGCCGACAAAACCACGGCGCAAGTGGACGAAACGATCCAATTTACCAACACCTCGCAGAATGCCACGGCTTTCAAGTGGAGCTTTGGCGATGGCACAACGTCCAAGGAAGTTTCTCCTAAAAAATCCTTTCAATCATCGGGCACATTCCTGGTGAGCCTGGTGAGCACCGGGGAGGGAGGATCGACGATTTCTAACTTGACCGTCACGGTAGTTCCATCGGCTGCCTTTACGGTGGCAGGTGAAGACAATCTGACCGCCTTTACCCCCATCCAGTTCACCAACCTTTCAAAGGGCGCCACATCTTATTTATGGTCATTCGGCAATGAAGCGAACAGCACATCAACATCGGAGACTCCAACGTTTGCCTATATAAAGGCTGGGAAATTCACCGTCACCTTGAAAGCCATCAGTGCGCAAGGCGAAACCACATTTTCAAAGGAGCTAACGATCAAGCCCGTTTCTCCTGAGTTATACTTTATCGAAGAAGACGACAAGAAGATCAAGAAACTTGCTATCGATGGATCGGGTACCGTTACAGACTTTGTCGATATCACGGGTAAAGTTGGCGTGGGGCTAGCGTATGATGATGTTCACGGGAAGATTTACTTCAGCGATAGCGAGGGTGGCAAAATTTGGCGCGTCAATATTGACGGAACCGAAATGGGAGAAATTGCCGGTGGATTTGTTGATCCACAAGGCATCGCACTGGACGTTCCCAATGGTAAAATATATTGGGCAGACGATTGGGATGATAATTCCGATACGCACATTTACCGCGCAAACCTGGATGGAACAGAACAAGAAACCATCGTGACGATGAATGACGCTCAATTCCGGGCGGTAGCGGTGGACACAGAACATCAAAAACTCTATTTCTACGAAGTGAACTATGAGGCCGTCTACATGTCGGATTTGGATGGATCAAACCCTACGTCGATCATTGACGGCCCCTACGGATACTCCATCGTAGTGGATAACAAGCATGATAAGATCTATTTCGGCGATCGCGATGCGGATGAAGTGAAGAGTGCCGATCTCGATGGTTCGAACGTGCAAACTATTGTGCCCTTCGCCAGCCGTACCTATGGTATGGTATATGACGAAGCGACCGACAAGCTATATGTATCGGGAAGCTCCAATGGTGAGATCTTTGTCACGAACCTGGACGGCACGGAGGTTACCACGCTGAAGACAAGCGCAGGTACACCTTATGGAATGTTTTTACGAAAATAAGCGATGCACATGAAGAAGATATTTTCTGTTTTTCTGATCGCGGCAGGCCTGGCGACGATACACAGCTGCTCCGACGACAGCTTCCCCGTGCCGCCCGCCAGCACGGTGCCGAAGTTCACGTTCAAGATCGACAACGATGCGTTCGCTCCGGCCACCGTCACGTTTACGAACACGTCCATCGTTCCGGAACGAGCCGGTACGGTAGCCTATACGTGGAGTTTTGGCGATGGCACGTCTTCAACTGAAGCCAGCCCTGTACACGAGTTTGCTGCGCCTGGCGCGTACCAGGTAAACCTGGTGTTGGTGACGTCATCGTCGCTGGAGATCAACGATGTGACACAGACCATCATCGTGAAAGATCCCAACGCCACCGGCGTTCCGCTTTTCTTTGCCGATGGCGGAAAAAAAGTTTCTGTCGCCCTCATCAACGACGTGACGCCCGTAGCGGCCTCGATCGGTGTTGCTACGCTGGACTCCTACGGTATGGTAGTCGATACGGTGAACAGTAAATTGTACGTTGCCGATTTCGATGGCAAGAACATTCTCGTATCTGACCTGGATGGCAAAAACATGAAGGTCTTTCGCTCCAACATTGGTCAGCCCGACGCGGTTGCGATCGATTACGTGAACAATCAGCTTTATTGGGATACGGCCACCGGCATTCGCCGCACCGATATGGACGACAGCGATGAGACTCATTTTGAAGACTTCGTGACGGGGCAAAGCAATGACCCGGAGGGAATGGCGATCGACCCGGTAACCAAAGCGCTGTTTTGGAATAACTACGATGGCAACGTGTGGACCAAAAACCTCGATGGCACCGGTGAGAAATCGATCCTGACCACCGGCGGCGGGGGCGCAGTTATTGTGGTGGACAACAAGATCTATTTCGACGACTATGTGGCTTCAGGCGACATTCAACTTCGCAGCGCCAACCTTGACGGCACCGGCATCGCCACACTGGCCACCGCGATTTCGCGCCTGGTGTATGGTTTGGGATACGACGCCGATGGCGAGAAGATCTATTGGGTAGACCGCGACAACAATAAGATCATGCGTGCGAATCTCGATGGTTCCTCACCTGAAACCTGGCTCAATACGGCGGGAAGTCCCCAAGGTATTGCCATTGGAAAGAAAAAATAAATTGATTATCCATGACTTGAAATGTTCATGCCCCGGCGAAAGCTTTCGGGCATGAACATTTCTTCTTTAAGCATTTGTACATGAAAAAGATATGTATCCTGTTGTTTCTGGCTGTCGGAATCGCGACGGCTTTCGCTCAAACCAAAACGAGCAAGGGAAAACTCTTCATCATCGGCGGCGGATCGCGCTCCGACGCCATGGTCGACCGCATCATCAAAGAAGCTGGTCTGCAGCAAGGAGGCTATGGCATCATCCTCCCCATGTCAAGCGAGGATCCTGATTCGGCGGTCTACTATGCCAACCAACAATTCATCAAGCAGGGCATACGGACGGTGTACGGTGTCATCTTCCGTAAAGGGGAAAAGTACAGCGCCCAAAAACTGGATTCGGTCAGGAACGCAAAGCTCATTTACATTTCCGGCGGCGACCAGGTCCGGTTCATGGGCGTGGTGCAAGGCACGGACATTGAAAAGGCCATCCATGACGCCTACAACAAAGGAAGCCTTATCGGCGGCACCAGCGCGGGCGCAGCGGTCATGAGCAAGATCATGATCACGGGCAACGAACTGAAACACCCCGACTACACATCAACGTTTCGCAACATCGAACCCGCCAACATTGAAACCAAACCCGGCCTGGGCTTTATCGAAAACGCCATCATCGATCAACACTTCGTAAAGCGAAGCCGCTATAACCGGCTGATCAGCGCCATCATCGAATTCCCCGAAGCCAAGGGCATCGGCATCGATGAAGCCACGGCCATTCTCGTGTCGGGCAACACGGCCGAAGTGGTGGGGGACTCACAGGTGATCGTGTTCGAAAATCCGAAACGGTCCAAAGTAGAAAAGGGAGGGAAGTTGAGTGCCAAGGGGATTGTGATGAACATCTATCTGGCAGGGGAGACCTTCAGCATGAAGTAAGTGCTGCAATTTTTTACCGCAAAGGCGCAAAGACGCAAGGAGAGGCGCAAAGCAGATTTGTGGTGCTGTGTCTTGCGGGGAAAACGTCGTATCTTCACTCATCCTAACGCAGCACCGCTATGAAAACAAAAATTGCAACCCTCATTTTATTCAGCCTTATGACGCTCACCAATTTTGCGCAAACCAAATTGAAAGCCGGCGACAAAGCCCCCGACTTCACCGCCACGGACCAGGATAACAAAACCATCACGCTCTCCGCTTACAAAGGCAAGAAAGTGGTTCTCTATTTCTACCCGAAAGATCAAACCCCCGGCTGCACCGAAGAAGCCTGCAACCTCCGCGACAACATCGCCGAGCTTGGCGACGCCGGCTATGTGGTGCTGGGTGTCAGCACCGACGATGAGCTTTCACACAAAGAATTCCAAAAGAAATACAACCTCCCGTTCTCACTGGTAGCCGACAAGGACAAATCCATCAACCAGAAATACGGCGTCTGGGTAGAAAAAGAACGCGAAGGCAAGAAATTCATGGGCACGGCCCGGACGACATTTCTCATTGACGAAAACGGGGTGATTACCAGTGTTATTGATAAGGTGGATACGAAGGGGCACGCGTCTCAAATATTGAAACTCTAAAATTTAAGGAGCCAGAATCCAGGAGCCAGGAGCCAGAATTCAGATCTAAGAATTCGGGAGTCCTGGCTCTTGCATTCTGAATTATAACTAGCTGCCTTACGCTGCGACTAGACTACTCTTCCCCGTAACGATTAACTCCTTGCTTCTGGATTCTGACTCCTGAATTCTGATTTCTAACTCCTGGCTCCTGGCTCCTGGCTTCTGGCTCCTGTTTCTTCAACCCCTCCAAAAAATCTATAAACTCATTCAACACCTCATCATTCAACCGGTACTTCAAATTCCTCCCTTCCTTCTCGGCTAAGATCAGATCGTTGTCCGTGAGCTGCTTAATATGGTGACATATCGACGGCTGTTTCAAGTCGATCAGGTCCATGATGTCGATGCAATACAGACAGTCTTCCTGCTTTTTGATCTCTTGCAGGATCAGTAACCGGTTGGGGTCTGCGAGTGCTTTCGCGATTTTTTCAGCCTTCTTGGGATTCATACGCCTCTGTTTCAGTTCAAAATTAAATATTTATTTATTTAAATACGTCAATTCGTTAAAAGAGTTGAGTTTCTGAGGTTTAGGATGAACCATACGGGTTGGGACAAGCGGGTGCAATCGTTGTAGAGCGGCGCATGTTCTCTGTGCCCGGGGAAAAATTTTAGAATTTTTATAACCCTGGAACTAAAACTTACGTACTACGATTTATAGAAATATTTAAATATATCAATGTTAAGATTTTTATTCAACCTAAAACAAGTTCGCCATGAAACACGAAAACGCTCCCCACCTGTATTGTAGTCACCGAACGCCTGTCACACCGTGCTGTCAGGAAGAAGCCCTAGGCTGTTAATTTTTTTCACAGATATCAACTATTTCAAATAATCATTAAAGTCATCATGAAAAGTACATACAATCGTCATCGCATTGCCGGTGTCTGGTCGTTGCTGGGATTCGTTTTTGTATCCGCAATTTTGGCCGGATGCTATTCGCAAGCTGCTGAAAACAAGGCCGCTGCTCCATCCAAATCCATCCCCGTCGGCACGCCGGTCGACGCCGTGGTCATTCAACCCGGCGTGGTAAAAGAATCGCTGGAAGTGACCGGTACACTGGTTGCCAATCAACATGTGGACCTGGTGAGTGAGCTTACGCGCAAAGTCATTCGTGTCAACGTGAAAGAAGGCAGCTTTGTAAAACAAGGCGCGCTGCTGTTCCAGTTGGACGATGCCGACCTGCAAGCGCAACTGGAGCGTTTCCGTCAGCAACAAAAACTTGCCCAGTTGAATGAAAAGCGTTTGAAAGACCTAATCGATCACGACGCGGTTATTCAACAAGACTACGACGAGGCGCTGACCAACCTGAAAGTGCTCGACGCTCAAATCCAGGAATTGGAAGTCACCATTAGCAAAACGCGTATCGTGGCGCCTTTTGACGGCCAGGTCGGGATGATCAACATCCACACGGGCGCCATTGTGTCGGTGAACACTTTGCTCACCAGCATCGAAGACAACAGCGTCGTGAAAGTGGAGTTCTCCGTGCCTGAAAAATACAGCCGCATCATTGTGGAAGGCAGCGAGCAAACGTTCACCATCGCCTCCGACGACAAAGAACATACCGCGCGCGTCGTAGCACGCGAGTCCAGCCTGGACGAAGCTACGCGCACGTTGCGTGTTCGCGCCGTGGCCGCCAATCCGGGTCACGTATTGTTGGCTGGCCAGAGTGCCAGGTTGAACCTTGCCCTGAATACATCGGGTACAGCGCTCAGTGTGTCATCGCAGGCGCTGATGCCTTCTTCGCAAGGTTATAACTTATATGTAGCACGGAAGAATACGGTCACCCTCGTGCCCGTGCAAATCGGTCAGCGCAGTGCTGCATCGGTGGAAATCCTTTCGGGTCTGCATCAAGGTGATACCGTCATCACCAGCAACTTGCTGCGCCTCGTGCCCGGTGTGCCGGTGCATTTCGTATCGCTGAAATAATTTACCCTTTCTTTTTTTACAGTAATTCCAAGACTTACAAATGAGTGCTATATCACAAATCAGTATATCGCGGCCGGTTTTGGCTGGCGTAATGTCGGTGTTGCTCGTCCTGTTCGGGATCGTGGGCTACACCTTCCTGGGAACGCGGGAGTATCCGGTGACGGATTCGCCCATTGTGACGGTGACCACCGTTTATCCCGGGGCCAGCGCCGACATCATCGCGTCGCAGGTAACCAAACCGCTGGAAGAGGCGATCGCAGAAGCCAATGGCATCCGCGCGCTGTCTTCCACATCAAGAGAACAAGTTAGTATCATCACCGTTGAATTTAACCTCGACGCCGACCTCGAGGCCGCGGCGAACGACGTGCGTGACAAAGTGTCGAAGTCGCGTCAGCAATTGCCCTCCGACATCGAGCCCACCATCGTAGAAAAAACAGGCCCTCCGGATTTCCTCGTGTTCCTCACCGTACAGAGCGATACCAAGAGCCTGGAAGACGTTACGGATTTCGTCAACATCAACATCAAGGAAAGATTGCAATCCATCCCCGGCGTACGCCTCGTGGATAGCTATGCCGGCCGCAAGCGCTCCATGCGTCTTCGCATGGACCCGGTGAAGCTGGCATCTTATAAGTTGACACCCTCCGATGTTCAAAATGCATTGCAACGCGAAAACGTGGATTTACCCAGCGGTCGCATTGAAGGACAGAACACCGAAGTTACCCTTCGCACATCGGGCCGGTTGGTTACGGAAGATGACTTCAACAACATGATCATCGTGGAAGAAGAAGGGGCCATTGTTCGCTTCAAAGACATCGGTTCCGCCATCATGTCGTCACAAAATGAGCGCACGGCCATGATCGTAGGTGAGGGCAATACGGCCCGCTACGGCGTGGGCACCGGCGTACAGCCACAACGTGGTGCCAATTCCCTGGCCATCGTGGACGAGTTTACAAAACGTTTTGACGAAATTGTAAAAAGCGCTCCCAAAGAATATATCATTTCGCTAGGCAAAGATTTTACCGTGCCCGTGCGCAACTCGCTGAATGAAGTGGAAGAAACCTTGCTGCTGGCCTTCGGACTGGTGGCCCTCATCATCTTCATCTTCCTTCGCGACTGGCGCAGCACGCTGATTCCCCTCGTGGCCATTCCCGTTTCCATCATCGCGGCGTTCTTCATCATGTACATCGGCGATTTCTCCATCAACGTGTTGACATTGCTCGGCTTGGTGCTGGCGATCGGGTTGGTGGTGGATGACGCCATCGTGGTGTTGGAAAATATCTACAGCAAGATCGAGCAGGGCATGAGTCCTATCGAGGCGGCGCGCAAAGGGTCGGATGAGATTTACTTCGCCGTAATTTCCACGACCATTACATTGGCTGCTGTGTTCCTGCCCATCCTGTTCCTCGGCGGTATCACTGGTCGGTTGTTCAAGGAATTTGCCGTGGTGGTGGCCGGTTCAGTACTCGTGTCTGCATTCGTGGCGTTGACGTTGTCTCCGATGATGAGCGCCTACTTGTTGAAGCGTGACGCATCACAAGGATGGTTCTACCGGAAGACCGAACCTTGGTTTGAAGCCTTGAACCGCGGTTATGAAAGATCGTTGCATGCCTTCTTCAAATTTCGTTGGCTTGGTTTCATTGCATTGATCGGTTCGTTTGCCATCGCATATTTCTTGTTGCCCTCGTTGCCCTCGGAACTCGCGCCGTTGGAAGATCGCTCCATGATCGGTCTGGCCGTGATTGCGCCCGAAGGCACTTCCTACGAAAGCATGGAGGAAACCATGAAAGAGATCAACATGTATGTGTCTGACTCTGTACCGGACTTGAATGGTAACCGGACCTATGCCGGCATTGCCGCATCCATCGGCACGTTGGTGCAGCCTGTGAACGGTGGTTTCCAGTGGGTGTTCTTAAAAGATCCCAAGGATCGAAAGAGCGGGCTATCGCAGCAACAGATCTACCAAAAGCTGGTGGCTGCTTCCGGAAAATTCCGGAATGTGATCATCATCCCCATCCAAATCCCCACCATTGGCGGGTTCTCCAGCTCGCAACCCCTGCAGTATGTAGTGCAGGCGCCTGACCTGAAGAGCCTCATGGATATCATGCCGAAGCTGATGGGCCAGGTCTATCAAAGCCAGAAGCTCAGCTTCCAGGATCCTGACTTTAAGATCAACCGCCCCGAGATCGGCATCACCATCGACCGTGACCGGGCAGCCCAGGCCGGCATCTCCACGCAGGAAGTGGGTCGCACCCTGCAGTTGGCGTTGAGCGGCAGACGCTATGGATATTTTATCTTCAACGATCGTCAATATGAAGTGATCGGCCAGTTGGATCGCCGCGAGCGGGCAGCTCCTTCAGACTTGAGTTCGCTGTTCCTCAAAGCAAGCAATGGCGAGATGGTGTCGCTGGACAACCTCGTGAAGTTGAATGAAACCGTGAGTCCTCCGGCCATTTATCGCTACAATCAATCGTATAGTGCCACCATATCGGCAACTCCTGCACCCGGCGTAAGCTTGGGGGAGGCAATTGCCGAAATGGATGGGATCACCAAAAAAGTACTGCCCGCCGGTTTCAGTACGACCTTGGCTGGACAAAGCCGCGACTATGCTGAAAGCAGCTCGAGTTTGATCTTTGCCTTCATCTTCGCGATCGTGCTCATTTACCTGGTTTTGGCTGCTCAGTTCGAAAGCCTCATCGACCCGTTCATCATCCTTTTGACAGTGCCCATGGCGTTGACAGGAGCGTTGCTGAGCTTGTGGCTCACCGGACAGTCGATCAACATCTTTAGTGAGATCGGCATCATCATGCTCATCGGATTGATCACCAAGAACGGTATCCTCATCGTAGAGTTTGCCAACCAGCGGAAGGAAGAAGGGGAGTCGGTTTCGGATGCTGTACTGCATGCTGCCGGTTCGCGTTTCCGCCCGATTTTGATGACCACGCTGGCCATGATCTTCGGCACACTGCCGATAGCGTTATCGTTGGGCACGTCGTCGGGTAGCCGCCAGTCGTTGGGGATTGCGGTAGTCGGCGGGTTGGTTTTTGCCGGTCTGCTCACACTCTACGTCATCCCTTCGGTATACTCTTATTTCTCACGACCCTATGCGAAGAAAGCTGAACCGCACCCCGGACCATCCCAACCCGGCGCGGAAGAGGTAGTCGTCGCCTGAGTTCACACACCCTAGATTATTGCATGTTTATGAAATCAACATATTTAAAATATCTCACCCTTTTCGTTCTTGCGCTTGCGGCCAGCCCGGCCGTGGCGCAGGAGCAACCGTTGTCCTTGCACGACGCGGTTTCACAGGCTATGGCCGAGAACCCCGAACTGAAAGCGAGCAAGCTCGACATCGACAAGGCGCAACAGCAATTTATCGTGGCGCGAAGCTTGTTTTTGCCAACGGTGAATGCCACGCTGGCCGTCAACCACTATTTCCAACTCCCGGCTTTTTTCGGCTTTAACGGAACAGAACCGGATGGAAAAATATCCTATGGAAGGTTCGGTGGCGATGACCAGGGAACGGCCGCCGTTACGGCGATCCAACCCCTGTACAATCCCCTGGCATTTCCTTCGGTGCAACGCTCACGCCTGCAGGAACGCGAAAGCAGCATTGCCCTCTCGGGAAAGCAGACGGACGTCGTATCGCAAGTGAAGGAAACCTATTTGCAACTGTTGGTGCTGAACGAACGCCTGCGCCTGCAACAAGAGAGCATCAGCCGAAACCAACGGGCCTTGAAAGATTCACGGTCGCTGTTGCTGCAAGGCAAAGCGCTCCGGGTAGACACGCTGCGGGCCTATACTTCGGTGAAGAACCTGGAGCCCGAGCTGTTGAAAATTTCCTACGCCATCGAGACCGGCAAGCTTCAGCTGAAGGCGTTGATGGGTATGGATTCCACAAAGCAAATTCTGCTCACGGATTCCCTGGTGGTACCTTCTCCGGGCTCGCTGCCTTCGGAAACGGAGGTATATGACGCCGCGATTAACGGCAACGCATCCTACCGGGTGCTGGCCCTGCAAACACAGGTACAGGAACAACAAATGAAAATAGCGTCGGCAGCCCGCAAGCCTTCTGTAGCGGCGGTGGGGCAGTATCAGATGCAAACGCAAACCAATTCCTTTGACTACGGTACGGCACACTACCCGAGCAGCTCCTTTGTGGGCCTACAGGTTTCTGTGCCGCTCTTCAATGGCTTTGGAAACACGGCCCGCGTGAAGCAAGCATCCCTGGCCCAGTCCCAGGCAACCCTCCGCTTGAACGACGCGCACGAACATCTTCGCGCCAACGTACACAAAGCTGTGGCCGATACCCAGGCCTCTATCGAACGGATCCAAACGGCGGTGGTGGTGAACGAAACGGCCAAGCTCAGCTATGACATGATCCAGTTTCGCTACTCCCGCGGCGTTTCTTCGCGCCTGGAACTTACCGACGCTGAACTGGCCCTGACACAATCCCAGTCCAACTACCTGGAGGCGGTATACGACTACCTCTCGGCACGGATCGCTTTGTTCCGGATCATGGGACAAGTGGAGTAAAGATTCTTAAGAAAGCACAAAATAATAACCCCGGGTTTCGTAAGAAGCCCGGGGTTATTTATGTCAAGCGATTGAAAGATAGCAGGGAAGTTATCTCTTCCAGTGCGCGCCATCAAACGTCTGCGTTCACGGTATGGCTGTGAACCAATTGACTCACATCTCTTGAATCATTTTCCGGAAAACGGCCAGGTCTTTTCGCATAGCAGCCAACACCTTATCGCGGCTCATCGTAATGGAGAAAGCACCGTTTTCCGCTCCACCCAGATCATATTCATAGTGAAGCGATGCGGGGACGCTCACGTTGTATTGTTTTAGCAAGGCCAGGTACTTTTTGAAATCGATGAGGCCTTCTCCGGCGGGCACCGTTTGCAATGCCCACTTGCTGTCTTTTATTCCCCAGACAAAATCTTTCAGGCAGATGGACCTGATGTAGGGAGCAATCAATTTAAGACCAATAGGCCAGGCGTTGAATCCTTCCACGGAGGCATGAAGAATATCGTATTGTGAGCCAAGCCAGGGAGAGTTTATCTCCTGAAGAATGCGGTGCAGGTCCCAGATCGGTGCGCCGAAGTACAGGCCGGAATGATTCTGATACTCACCGGAAATACTATACTTGGCATTGAGGTCGGCCAGCTTTTGAAATTGCTCGCGCTTGGCTTTGAGATTGTCTTCGATGCTTTTTTTGTCGTCATAGGTCAACCATCCCGTGCGGTAGTGGCGGATGCCCAGGCCGCTGGCCGTTTTCAGGATTTTTTCTGTGTGAGGCTCATCCACGGCGGTGATGGCGGTGGTCATCATATACATTTTGAGCCCTGCCTTTTTTATAGCCTCTACGGCTTTGGGCAGATCGGTCTCTACATTTTCGGGTAGTACGTGTCCTAGTGGACGCACCGTAAGATCCACGCCGTCGAAGCCGAGGTCGGCGGCAACTTTGGCCATTTCCGTATAGTCGAGCCACTGTAGATTTTTTGAAAAGATGCTTATCTTAAATGCTTCGTCGGCTTTGGGTGGGAGCACGCTGGGTTGGGCGATGTTCGAAGCCTCGGCGACGTTCCATGCGGTGGATAGTCCCGCGGTGGCCAGAAGTGATTGGGCGATGAAGTTTCTTCGTGAGGTTTGCATAGGAATAATGTAAGCGTGTGAAGTTAGGAAAATAACTGGTTTGCGTTTAAGCCGGACGCACAATTCATCAACAGGTTTCAACTCACGAGGCAAGCGCATTACCACTCAACCTCGAAATATGCTGATGAAATAAATTTCCGGAATGTGCGCAAGTGGCTGCGGCTTTTTGATGAGAAATAAAACAACCTGGTCTCCTTCAATGGAAGGTGAGACCGGAACCCGGCTGTTATACCTATCAAATTATTATGCATCTAAAATCGATCATCCCATTTTGTGTCCTTGTCCTGGTTCTCACCGCTACGGCAATGGCGGCCGACCTGGCCGACTTCCAACAGCACTTCAGGATCCTGCCGCAACCGCAGAAAACAGAGATGCTCACTGGGAAAGGTGTGTTGCCCTCGGCCTTGCGTGGCCTATACCTCTTTAATGGAGTAGAGAAGCCGGTGATGTCGGGAGTGTTGGCAAGCTTGCCGTTGCGAAAAAATGGGGGAGAGGGCATCGTAACACTCCGGCTTCAAGAGGACCTGGCCTTGCCTTCGGATGAGGGTTATGTGCTGGAGATTTCCGGCGGACAAGTGACCATCCAAGGCCGGCAGGCCGCGGGATTATTTTACGGGATCCAGACGCTGATCCAACTGATCGAGGACGCCACCGACCAGCAAATCGAAATACCCGCTTGCCGCATCACCGACTACCCGGAGATCGCCTATCGCGCGATCCATCTCGACATGAAGCATCATTTGGAGACCGGGCACTATTACTACAGCATCATCGACCGGCTGGCCAACATCAAGGTCAACGCCATCATCATCGAATTTGAAGACAAGCTCCGCTATCGCAAGGCGCCCGTGGTGGGTTCTGCCAACGCCATTTCTATCGAAGAATTTGCGGCCATCAGCCGGTATGCGCAGGAGCGACACATCGAGATCAGTCCGTTGGTGCAGGGGCTTGGGCATGCTTCGTTCATCCTGAAGCATGAGGAATATAAAAAGCTGCGCGACGACCCCGCGTCGGACTGGGTGTTTGACCCGCTCAATCCCGAGACCTATGACTTACAATTTGCCTTGTACGAGGATGCGATAAAAGCGACGCCGAATAGCAAATATCTCCACGTCGGTGGTGATGAGGTCGGATCGTTGGGAAAATCGGAACTCAGCAAAAAATCCGGCATGAAGCCGCTGGAGCTTCAAATGTACTGGCTGAAGAAAGTGACCGACTTTGCCTTGGCGCACAACCGCATTCCCATCTTCTGGGACGACATGGTCTTCAAACTCGCCGACCTCTACCAAACCACATACGACGACAAAATGCCCGTAGCAAAAGTGGAAGAGCTTTGGAAGAACAACCAGGCGACGCTGGACAAGAACGTTACGCTTTTCCCAAAGAACTGTGTGTACATGCGCTGGAACTACGACACCCCCGCCATACCGGGCAACCGCCGGGCTATTGATTGGTATAAAGCGCACAACCTGAAAGTGATGGCGGCCACGTCAGCCCAGCCCATCTATCCCATGCTGCCCCGCAACCGCTCGAACTTCAATCCCATAAAAGACTATTGCAGCCTGACATCAGAAAAGAAGATGGACGGCATCCTGTGTACGGCCTGGGATGATTGCTCCGTTCACTTTGAGACCATCTGGCGCGGTATCTACGACTTTGGTTTGTTCAGTTGGAACTACGAAGACATTTCGGAGCCGCAGGCCCACACGCTCTTCCGTCAGCGTTTCTATTCCCCAGCCATGGCCGACGCTTCGATGGATTTTCAGAATGCATTGGAAGACGCGCTACCGTTTTGGGAGACGGCCCTGTTGAAGGAAGGCGATCGCGATAATTATCACAAAGATTTCAAGTTGGTCGACTTGCCCGATCCTTCAAAGCCTGGGGTGTGGAGCGCGACCTATAAAAACAAGATCGAAGGCGCAAAGAAAGCCGTTCAAAAATACACGGCCATCAAAGAAAAGATCAAAAAGGCGCAGGAGGTGTCCAGCCGAAACCAATATGCATTGGCGGTGATGGAGCAGATCAACGAACTGCAGATCTACTCGGCCATGCAACTGCTGTTGCTGGAGCAATACGACAACGCCGCCAAGGGCACCCGCAAAACATCCCTCGCCCAGGTGAAGACCTTCACGGAGAATTTTGAAAAGCTTCGCACACAATTTGAGAACGTGTATGGCGAAACCCGCATCCTCGGTAACCCCGAAGGCTACCAACTCGATTCCAATTTTCACCATCACCTGGCCAATGGCACGAACAACACCGACTGGATGTACGTCTACGAGCTGGCCATGAATAAGAAGGTGGAAGAGTGGATGTCGCGCCAGGTATTGACCAACGATTAAACCCATAGATCCCGAATGAAACAAACCATCGGAAGCATACTGATATATGCTGTTGTCATTGCATTGACCGGTTGCCGGCAACCGGCAAATGAAAATAAGGCGCAAGCCGAAGTGAAATGGGAAAAACTTGGACCCGGGGGTGGTGGGGCTACGTTTATTCCAACGTTTGCTTATGAGACACCGGATCATTTCCTGCTGCGTTGCGATATGACGGGATCGTATCTTACCCGCAACGGGGGATTCTCCTATGACCAGATCAATTTTCCCAACGGCGCCTCATCCTATGCCTACGATCCCAACGATCCGAACACGATCTACATCGGCGCCACAGCCCTGAACCGCTCTACCGATGGCGGAAAGACCTGGGAACAGATCTTCCCCTTAAAAAAGGATGTGAAAAAAGAAACATTCGAAGGCGATCACGGTGGCTATTCCATCGAGACCACCGACACCACTTTATACAATCGGAAAAACGGACGCATTGGCTTTATCCGTCTGGATGCCCGCAAGCCCGAGGCATTGTACTTCAGTATGGGGTCTGCGTTTTTTTATTCGGATGATCGCGGCAAGACACTGATGAAAGAACAACTGCCCCAGCGCATCGATTTTATATATGCCCCGGCGGATAAAGGTTCGAATAACGTTTTAGTCTTCACGCCCGATGCCGTCCATACGTTCAATACGACGACTCACACGTTCGCGCACAAGGACCTTCCGAAAGAAATGGCTCCTGCATTTTCATTCACCGGTGGTGCGATGGCAAACGGCGATAAGACCCTTCTCTATGCCTTGCATCATGATCCGAAAGAAGAAATACAAGAGGAGTTTGGCCACAGCGAAGTCTGGACGTCAGAGGACTTGGGTGGACATTGGACGCGGTTGATGAACCCGGAGCTGACAAACGACAACGTGGGCATCAAGCCCAGCTACTCGATGATCGCTTGCGCGGAAAATGATGCCGAAAAAACCTATCTCGTCTCTAATCGCTATGAAGAAAAGAAAGCCGATAACAAAATGATCTACTGGTATGGCGCCATGAAAACGGCCGATGCCGGCAAGCATTGGGATTGGGTGTGGAAAGGCGGCGGTGGCTCTGGCCAATACGGTGTGAAAGACGGAATAGGAGTGACCAACCTGAAAGATGCCTGGGCCGAGAAAGCTTTTGGCGGCGAATACATCCGGCTCATGGACGTGGGCGTGTATCCCAAGGACGGCAACGTGGCCGTGGTCACCGACTGGTATCGCACCATGAAGACCACCGACGGCGGCAAGACCTGGAACGAGATCTATAGTGCCTCCCAACCCGACGGAACATTCATCAGCCGCGGCCTGGATGTGACCAATGCCTATGGCGTCCACTTTGACCCATTCGACAGCAATCACATTGCCATCAGCTATACCGACATTGGGTATCATCATTCGTACAATGGCGGCAAGAGTTGGCTGCGGTCAACGGAAGGTGTACCTACCGAATGGATCAACACGTGCTATTGGATGGTCTTTGATCCGCAGGTGAAAAATAAAGTATGGTCGGTGTGGTCGGGTCTTCACGACTTTCCCCGCGGCAAGATGACGCGTAACCCCGCGTGGAAGTCGCACGGTAAAGGGGGTGTTTGTGTTTCCCTCGACGGCGGCAAGACCTGGAAGCCCACCAACGAAGGCATGGGCTTCGATTCGCCGTCCACCTGCATCGTCATGGATCCCAACACCCCGCCGGGTCAACGCACCTTGTACGTGAGCGTCTACGGCAAAGGGGTTTACAAATCAACCGACGATAGCAAAACGTGGACGCTAAAGAACAAAGGCATCGGCGACAACACATGCGCGTTTGAGTTGACACTGGCCGGCAATAATTTATATCTCACCGTTAGTGCTACTCCCATGCACAAAGGCGGAAAGACCGGAAGAGAGTTCTATTCCGGTGATGTCTATCGCTCCACCGATGGCGCGGAAACCTGGACCCGGTTGAAGATCAACGACGGCCCACTATTCCCCAACGGCATGGACTACGACCGCGAGAATCCCAATCGCATCTATCTCGCCGGCTGGTCAGATCTCGACCTGGCCGACCTGGTGGGAGGTGCCGTTGCGCGATCGACGGGAGGCAATGAGTTGATAAAAATACCGGGCGGTATATTCATGTCGGAAGATGCCGGCGATACCTGGACCTCGATTTTCGATAAGACGCAATATGTATACGATGTCACCGTGGATACGTATCACCCGGGAAGATTGTATTGCAACACGTTCAACCAGGCCGCCTATCGCAGCGACGACTATGGCAAGACCTGGAAGAAAATAAAAGGCTACGATTTTCATTGGGGCCAGCGCGCCATCGTGGATCCCAACCATGCCGAACAAATCTACCTCACCACATACGGTTCCAGTGTATTGCACGGAACTCCTGAAACAGAATAGCATATGAAACTGATGACAACCCGCGTTGCGCATGGACTTTTAATGATAATAAGTGTACTAATTTTTGGTGCACTAATAGGTTGCCGTTCCACCCCCGACAGTCCGGCAGCAGAAAAAGACGCTTATAAAAATCCGAACGGACGGAACGATGCCTGGGGTTTCACGGGCTATGGGGGAGGAGGAGCCATGTTCTTCCCGGCAGTAAGCCCTTTCAACACTAACCATGCTTTAGTGGCGTGTGACATGACCGGATCGTTCATCACCGCGAATGGTGGTGCGACCTGGCGCATGTTTAACCTGCGTGGGCCGGTGCGCTATTTTGTATACGATCCACTGGATTCCAATGTGATGTATGCCAACTCCATCGGGTTGTTCAAAAGCGTTGACCAGGGCAAGACCTGGAGCTTGTGGTATCCTGCACCCGCTGAAGTCGACGGCGTTGTTTCGAAAGGTGATCATGCATCCGAAGTGCTGGTGACCAAAGACAGCACGCAAAGAAATGTGCTGGCCCTGGCGATCGATCCCGAGGATTCAAAAAAATTATATGCTGCCATTTCCATCGACAAGCAAACCGGATTTTATACGTCCGTCGATGGTGGCCTTCAGTGGAAAAAAGAGAAGGACATCGAAGACCACGTAAAGAATGTATTTGTTGTTCCCAAATCCTCACCCAGCAGTCGCACGATTTACATTGCAGGAGCACAAGGAGTGACGGTACGCGAAAATGACACCTGGAAGACCAACCCAGCCCCAAAAGGAGTAACACAATTGACGACGTTCACCGGTGGATATGATGCGGCAAAAAATGTGTTTGTCCTATACGCGATGGCCGGCAAATCCTATTTTGACCCGGAAGGAAAAGCGTCCGGGATTTTTTATTCTCCCGATGGCGGCGCCACCTGGACAAATCGCGAAGCTGGAATCTTGTCTTACGGCATGAAAGGCGCAGCGCTACCCGAGTACCGGACCCTGGCCACCAGCGCCCTGCACCCGGAAGTGGTGTACGTTTCCTACCGGGATCTAAAAGTGCATGCCGACACCACTTGCATGGGCGTTGCCCGCAGCACCGACTTTGGCGTGACGTGGACGTTGGCATGGAAAGACAACTTGACAAAAGCGCACAACTACCCGTCGGCCAATTTTTCGGAAGAATGGATCAACGAAAGGTTCGGACCTACCTGGGGAGAGAATCCATTCTCCATCGGCGTTTCGCCCACGCATCCGGAAGTATGCTATGGAACGGACTTCGGTCGCACCGTGAAGACGACGGATGGAGGAAAGACCTGGGAACAAGTATATACCAATAAAAAGGACGGCGGCTGGACATCGCGTGGATTGGAAGTGACCACCGGCTACGGGATCATGTTCGACCCGTCCGACCTAAACCATGCGTTCATCGCCAACACCGATGTGGGCTTGATGGAAAGTCATAACGGCGGAGCAAGCTGGCAAAGCGCTACCCGGAACAACGGCGTACCCCGCGCCTGGCAAAACAGCGTGTATTGGTTGACGTTCGATCCGGAAGTGAAAGGAAAAGCCTGGAGCGTCATGAGCGGCACACACGACCTACCCAGACCAAAGATGTGGCGCCGCGCCGGCGTGAAAAATTATCAAGGGGGCGTGCTGATGACGGAAGACGGCGGCAAGACCTGGCAGATCATCAGCAAAGATATTGGCGAAGGCGCGATGACGCACATCCTGTTCGATCCTACAAGTCCGAAAGAGAAGCGCACACTCTATGCCTGTGCCTTTGGAAAGGGCGTCTATAAATCCACCGACGGTGGCAAGACCTGGCAACCGAAGAACAAAGGCATCGAGGGCGCCGAGCCCTTTGCCTGGCGCATTACCCGGCGGGATTCGGATGGTGTATTGTTCCTGGTGGTGTGCCGCAGAGGCGAGGACGAAAGCATCGGGACCGCCCTGGACGGTGCACTCTATCGCTCGGACAACGGCGCCGAGAGCTGGACAAAAGTTTCTTTGCCGGCGACCACCAACGGACCGATGTGTTTAATGACCACGGCAAAAAGCAACCGACTCTTGCTCGCGGCCTGGGGCAGAAATATGAAGGGCGCCTTCTCTTCCGATATAGGCGGCGGCATTTTCGCTTCCAACGACGATGGGAAGACCTGGCAGTCCGTGTTGCCCGGCGACCAGCACATGCATGATATCACCTATGACAAACGAATAGATACCTACTATGCCTGCGGGTTCAACGGCTCGGCCTATCGCTCCGAGGACGAAGGATCAACGTGGACACGCATAAAGGGCTACAATTTTAAATGGGGCAAGCGCGTCGACATCGATCCGGTGGATTCAACCCAGGTCTACGTCATCACGTTTGGCGGCGGCATATGGCATGGGCCGGCAAAAGGAGATGAGCGTGCCGTCGAAGACATCGTGCCCGCCTTAGTGCGTAAATAAAATATAAGGACTAGTGTTTTAGGTTAGGGGGCTCTGTAGGGGAGTCCCCTTCTTTTTTACCCAAAAATATCCATTCGGGAACGATGAGAACGGCAGCTGCCCGGACTCTTCCCAGTATCACGCCAACCCTACGCACGATGGAGGTATTCAAATACTCAGTTAAAGACCTGTTGCTGAACGAATCGTTTCAGCGGTGGGTACTCAACCCGGATGAGGATGGTCAGTCGATATGGGATTCCTGGCAACACGGGCATCCCGAACATTTCGAACTGCTGGAGGAAGCGCGGACCATCCTGTTGCAACTGCGCGACCGGGTGGAAGAGGAGATCGATGCCGACGAGCATGAAGTCTGGAGCAGGCTGGAACAAAGCCTGGATGAGGACGAAGAAAAAACTTTGCCCTGCCTTACGCAACCCGTACACAAATCTTAACTACCAACAACAAACCAAACAAAGAGAACTATGATGGAACGACTACACAACACAGGCAAAGCCTTTCTCCTCGCGTGGCTTTGCATGCTTTGCATCGCGGCCCGGGCCAATGAGCCGCCCAAGGCCGCCACGACTACGGCAGCCCTTGAAAAAGCAATCAGCGGCAAAGTGACCGGCGACGGCGAAGCGCTTCCCGGCGCGAGCGTCGTGGTAAAAGGAACCGCCATTGGCGCGACCACCGATGCAGAAGGCAGCTTCAAGCTATCGGTTCCGGATGATGCTACCACGATCGTGGTATCGTATATCGGCTATATCTCGCAGGAAATTGTTATTGGATCCCAAACGGTCTTCAACATCACATTGATAGGGGATGTGGCTACCCTGGGCGACATCGTCGTGGTAGGGTATGGTGTGCAAAAGAAAAGCGACCTCACCGGCGCCATCGCCAGTGTGAAAGGTGACGAACTGGCACAGTTGCCAACGCAGCGTGTAGACCAGGCGTTACAAGGTCGCGCGGCCGGCGTAATGGTGTTAAACCAAAGCGGTGCACCCGGTGGTGCCACGACCATCCGGATCCGCGGTTCAAGCTCGATCCTGGGCAGTAACCAACCCCTCATCGTGATCGACGGTCTGCAAGGCGGCGATCTCAATTCGCTCAACCCGAACGACGTGGAATCGATGGAAGTGTTGAAGGACGCTTCCGCGACGGCCATCTACGGATCACAAGGTGCCAATGGCGTTATCCTGGTGACCACGAAAAAAGGAAAAAAAGGACACCCGGTGGTGAACTATAGCTACAACCTCGGCGTGCAACAACTGAGAAAGAAACTGGACGTGATGAACGCCGGCGATTTCGCACGCTCCATCAACGATTTCAAAGCTTCGCAGGATCAACCCGGCAACGTGGTAATCACGCCGACACCGGTTTTCACACCCGAACAAATTGCCGGCTATGATAAGAACGGTTTTGGTACCGATTGGCAGAATGAAGTATACCGGGCGGCTGCCATGCAAAATCACCAGCTTTCGGTGAGCGGCGGCGGCGAGAACGTGCAATACTTGGTTTCGGGTGGCTATTTGAATCAGCAAGGTATTCTCATCAACTCCGCCTTCAAGCGCTTCAGCCTTCGTGCCAATGTAAACGTGGACATCACGAAATGGGCAAGCTTTGGCTTGAGCTGGGCCGGTATCAAGGAAACGGGTAACACCCCGCCGTTCGGTGAAGGCTCGGCCATCATCGATCCCCTCGGACAGGTGGTGAGTGTGGCTCCGCGGTGGAACGCTACCATTCCGGTGTACGATGAAAATGGCAACTACAGCAAGCACCCTTCCGGTTATGGCGAGCCTAACATGTGGAACCCCGTGGCCAGCGCCAAGGAAGCTTACACGGAAAACAACTCCATCCGCAACAACATCAACGCCTTCCTCGATTTCAAGATCGCAAAGGGCCTCACGTTCCGCATCACCGGTGGCGCCATCACCCGCAACCAGAACAACTTCCGTTACCTCAATAACAATACGTTTGCCGGTTTTCAGAAGAACGGATATGGCACGGTGGACGACGCCATGTATACCCGCTATCAAAACTCCAACATCCTTACCTACGATAGAACCGTGGGACGTCATCACTTTGTGATCACCGGTGTGGCTGAACAACAGGTAGAGCAAAACAAGGGCATGTCTATCCTTGCCAACGATTTCCTGGTGGACCAAGCCGGTATCTATGACCTGGGAGGAGCGAGTTCCGTGGTGCCCGCGTCCTTCAATACCAAACGCGTCATCAATTCATTCCTGGGACGTGTGAATTATTCCTTTGCTGATAAATACTTGCTTACCGCCAGCTATCGCGCAGACGGTTCATCGGTATTCGGAGCAAACAATAAATGGGGTTACTTCCCTTCGGCATCCGTTGCCTGGAGAATTTCGGAAGAAGGATTTATGCAAGACGTGGATGCTGTGAGCGACCTGAAGCTGCGGGCCAGCTGGGGGATTACGGGTAACCAGGCCATCTCACCCTATGCTTCGCTTTCGCAGCTCCAAGCTACCGCCGACACCCGCTACCCCTACAACGGCGGCAGCGTGACCGACATCGGAATGGATATTGTGCGTGCGGCCAACCCAAACCTGAAGTGGGAGAGCACAACACAAACCGACATCGGACTCGACCTCGGCTTGTTTAACGGCCGGTTGAATTTGACCGCCGACTATTATGTAAAAACCACGGAGGACTTGTTGCTGAGCCGCCAGTTGCCCACCTATACGGGCTTCCCCAACATCATCGACAACGTTGGCTCTACACGTAACAAAGGTATCGAGCTTTCGATCGGCGGCGACCCGCTGGTAGGGCCGCTGCGTTGGAATACCAGTTTCAATATTTCGGGCAACCGGAGCAAAGTGTTGAAATTGACGGATGCCAACAAGTTGCCGTTCCGTACAACGCCCGGCGCAGGCTATGGCATCAGCACCAACGCCAACACCGCGTTGCTCTATTTACAGGAGGGACAACCCTTCGGCCAAATGACAGGCTGGATCACCGAGGGAACCTGGAGCGAAGGGGACCGCGACAAAGCCGCGGCCTTTGGACAATTGCCCGGCGACATCAAATACAAAGATGTGAACGGCGATGGCCTGATCAACAACAAAGACCTGACGGTGATCGGAAACGCGTTCCCGAAATTTATCTTTGGATGGAACAACCGTTTCTCCTTTAAGAATTTCGATCTCTCTTTCCTCATCCAGGGCGTGCAGGGCAACGACCTGTTCAACCTCGGCCGTGTGCGTTTGGAAAGACCGGGAGAAGGCACAAGCACCGCGCTGCTGAGCCGTTGGACACCTGACAACCAGGACACCAGTGTTCCCGCATTCACCAAACAAAGCGAACGTAAAGCCGCCGGATTGACCAACAAGGTGACCGTGGGCGATAATCGTGTGAGTCGCTGGGTGGAAGATGCTTCTTACATCCGCCTGAAGAACATCACTTTTGCCTACAACTTCCCGCAGGCGTTGACGCGCAAAGTGGGGATGAACCGTTTGAGACTCTATGTATCGGGTCAGAACCTGTTCACCATCACCAAATACACGGGCTACGATCCGGAAGTAAGTTCATTTAACACGAACGATGCCAACATTGGTGTTGACTTCGCCAGTTATCCGACTTCGAAAGTATATACCATGGGTATCGATCTAACTTTCTAACCCGTACGAACATGAACAACATGAAATCACTGAAAAAATACATCGCGCCGCTGTTGCTCACGGGAGTGCTGGCCTGTCAGAGCCTCGACGAGGACCCGAAAGGCTTTACCTCACCCGATAATTATTATGCCACCATCCAACAAGGCGAAGCCGCACTCACGGCCTCTATGAATGCCTTGTGGAATGCCTGGGGACCGGGCTATTCCTACGGTTACGGCAACTTTATCTACGACGACCAGTTGCTGGACGGCGACATGGTGATCCCCAACGACTTTGGAAGCTCGCTGTGGGATCAGCACTTCAAAGCGCTCAACAACGTGAACGGCGTACTGCGCGCCATTAAGAAGGGCAACTTTAAAGGGATTGACCAAGGCGAGATCGACGGGCTGGAAGCGCAAGCTAAATTCCTGCGTGGCTACAACTATTTTGCCCTCGTGCGTCTGTTCGGCGACCTGCCCCTCATCACAGAAGATACACCGGACCCCGTAACCAGTCCCATCAAAGAACGCACGCCCATCGCTACGGTCTATGATCTTATCATAAGCGACTTTCAATTTGCCATCGCCAACCTGCCCACGAATTGGGATGGACAGCCCGGCAAACCTACAGCCGGCGCTGCGAAAGGATTGCTCACGAAAGTGTATCTGACCATGGCCACCGCTCCCCTGAATAAAACGGAGAACTACGCCAAGGCAAGAGACCTGGCCGCAGAGCTGATGGCCGATGGCACGTACTCGCTCATCGAAAATGTAGAGGACGTTTTCAAACCCGAAAACAAATACGGCCCCGAAGTGATGTGGGGGTTCAACTCCACCTCCGACGATCCCGCCACCGATGCCCACATCTGGACACCGGCCGTGATGGACGGATGGGGCGACGCCAGCCTCGATCCAACCTGGACCGACGAGTGGCTGAAAACAACCGAACCCCGCCAGGACGCTTACCTGATCCTGGAGTTCGACGGCATTCCCTACACCGACTTTGATGAACAGCGCCCCTTCGTGAAGAAATTCACGGTGCCCTACATCACACAAGAGGAATATGAAAACGGCCAGACCACGGCAAACCTGCCCATCATCCGCTATGCCGACGTGCTGCTCATGTATGCAGAAGCCGCCAACATGGCCGCCGGTGGCCCGACACCCGAGGCGTATGAAGCCATCAACCAGGTTCGCCGCAGAGCCTTCAACTTGCCGCTCAATACACCGAGCGCAACGTCAGACCTGGCCGCCGGTTTATCCAAAGATGCCTTTGACGATGCCGTCATTGACGAACGCAATCACGAACTGAGCTTCGAATACGACCGCTGGTTCGACCTCATTCGCAAGCGACTTTTGGTCAAGGTAAACACGGTAAACCACCCCGACTATCTCCCAAACATTACCGACGACGATTACCTCTACCCAATCCCAACGTACGACGCCAAAATTCTCGGCAGTCAGAACCCGGGTTATACGGGGGAATAATTTGAATGATTGGCTTTATGAAAAGCTCTGCTTCCTTCTGGGAGCAGGGCTTTTTTTATGGGAGGAACCAGGAGTTGTGCGGGAGTGGGGCTGGGTTGGGTGGTCTGGGTTGGGTGAATAATTTACATTCCATTTTGAGCAGGCTTGATTTTTCAGGATATTGGCAGGCGAAACCAGAAATGACAACGGATGGGGTGAGGTACGAACCAACAGTAAACGACACATGCAATGGGATTTTTAGATTTTATATTTGGCAAACAGACAAAACTTGAAAATGAATTCTTTGGAACAATGCTCTTCCTGGCAGATAAAAAAGAACCGCTTAAAAGTTATTACGAATGTAGGAGACATTTCGTTCCAACCAATAAGATAATAGAAATCGGAATTGATGGAGATGCATCAGGACCGACCCAAAGTCAAATCGATTTTTTTAAGAGCATAGAGCACAGGTATTCTGAATTGTCTGAAGCGGTAAAACCACTAATTGAAGACGAATTTGGAAATTGGAAAGAAGGTTTCAGAATCGCCAACTTCCAAAAGGAATTTGAAGCCGTTTATTTGCGACTCCCAAGATGTGAAAGTAAACCTGTCCTTTGGGAAATAGCTTTTGAATCCGAGCACGACAGAGATCATACGTTTACATTAACTATGTCGGACTTTGAGGCAAAAGAAATATTGATTGATGGATAAAAAATTACAAGTTCATTATATAAAATGCTTGGCGGACAGATAGACATAATTTTAAATAGCGAATGACAAAAGATACGAGGGGAGAGGGAATGAACCACCCGCAAAGCTATTTTTGTTCCATAATTATCTAAGCTCGAGCGCAACTAGATCCACTTTATTCGCGTCTACGGAATTAAGCGTAGCGTATAAAAACTTAGTTTTTTTAACGGTCAAATGTAACAACAGACACCCAAGACAAAATGATAGAACCAAAACCCCGATATGGAACTGCAAAAGCAATTGGCGAGTTGTCGAAAGAGCTAAATCTTCTGCATGAGCGATGGATGCAGGACTGGCCATTTGAAGTTGTAAATCCTGACGACATTGAGAAATATATTGCCCATTACAGATTGATTGTCGATGAAGACAAGAAGTTTCTACTGATGGAAGGTATTATTCAGGCAACAACGGAACAGCGACAACGGACTGATTTTGAAAAATACTGGAATATTATTAAACCTTTATTGAAGGATAACTTCTCAATACATGAGTATTCTGTTTTTGACTGGTCATGTTTTGAATCAGACGATCTGACGGAATGCTGGACGATAACTCCAAACATGAGACAACTTTGGGCGGAGTGCCAAAAATGAGATACAACTCATGTCAGCGAATAAGTAACTATTAAATTTAACTCCCCATACGCCCATCTGCAGGTGTTGTAGGGCATTTGTATAAAATCAATGGGAGAAATATCAATTGCCAGTGGCATCATCTTACTTCGGGATGTTAGTTCTTTCGAGACCGTTCTTGAAAGCATGGAGGCAGACGAAAATCACCCTTGGATAAGGCGCGAAATGTTTCATGTGGGCTCCACTGAATCGCCATACTTTTACGGAAACCCAATTGCAAGTTTTGCAGCAACCTACAAGGGTCTGGAAGGTGGAACTTCTTTGTCTGAATTTGTTCTTAAATTTGAGTATTTGATTGAAGCCGTGGACTTTAAGTTTGCAAGAATTCGACTGGATACTGAATTCCTTGGAGACTTTGAATTTTTTTGGGGTAGAAAACGCGGAACGGAAAGGGAGTTTTTTAGGAATGAAGATCTAATCGAGCGTGAAAAATGGTTTTTTGGATTCGGATTCAGGCACATGTTTGGAGGTTTGATGGATGGAGCACAACCTGACGTGCCGTATGATTTTGTGTACCCTATAAAATTTGAAGAAGAGATTAAAAATAAGTTTAACCAAATGGTTTTTGAGTTGAATCAAACTCCCCTGGCGACAAGAACGTATTTCGAAAACTTTTATAATCATAGTGTTTGGGGTAATGATCACGCTCATCTCATTTTGACATATTTAAAGCTGAACAAAGTGATCAAATTTGGTTTCGAGAGGGATAGAGGTACGCCCTACGACAAATGGTCATAAGTTATGCCGACAGAATTTGATGATAAACGTTGTGAGGAATATTATTTTAAATGAGAACTCCGTCAAAACGATACCAATGATGTCGTGATCCACGTCAACGATATTTCGTCCGTTGATTCATAAAATGTTGACAGTTGCCATCCGATTTCTGCTGATGGAGAACGCGAAAGGTCGGGGAGTAATTCTTACGCGAACAAAAACGGATTTCCCGACGGAATATGCGTAACCTTTATACCAGGAACTTTAGGCTGCAGAAAAGGAACCATCCATTCTAATCCGGGCTCTTCACTCACGGCGTGACCGAGTACGATGAGAGCGATTTTATCGCCTTTTAATCGCGCATCGCGGACGTACTCTGCCGTTTCCCATTCGCTAAGCTCGCCGATGATGAGCAAGTCAGGTTTTTCCGTTTCGATACCCTGGATATGGCTTCTGCCGCCAGAGGCTCCAGGGAGGAGAAGGACACGTTGACAGCTCTGATCCATATCGCCAATGACGCGCACGGTGGGAATGCCGAGTTTCTTTTTGGCGTTGGCCACGATGTCTTTCAACTTCAGGAACGGGATGGTGAAAACGCGTGGATTTTTCTCGTCGTAATATTTCTCATAGCCCAGCGCTGTCATCACGCCCATCCTAACCCCGTCGGGAACGTGGCTGTGGATATAGTCGTGAAAGCGCCAGACGGCGATGCTATGCTTCTCGAGAAGGTCGCGTTTGTATTTGTACACGTCATCTTGCTCCAGCCAGGCGGTCTCGTCGAGGTGGTTGTAGAAGGTGGGTTCGTGGGCGATGATAAAGTTCGCATTGGTGGCGATGGCTTTGCGGATAACCTCTACCGTGGCAAACATGGTGGTGATGATGCCCGTCACTTTCTGCGAGGCGTTGCCCGACTTCAGCGTGTCTACCGTCTTGGGAAACGGCGCACCGGGAATGGTCTTCAGGATGAGGTCGATCACTTCGCCAACGGTGGGGGCAGGCTGCTGCGCGAAGGCCTCTGCAGATACGCCCAGCAATGCTGAAGCGCCAATGGCTTGGGATACGGTGGTTAGAAATTCTCTTCTTCCGGTGTTCATAAAGGGTATGTTTATTCCTTACCGTAAGATAGTTTTTAACCGCAAAGACGCAAAGGCGCAAAGTTCAACGCAAAGAAAAAACCATTGCATTTCTCTGCGTTGAACTTTGCGCCTTTGCGCCTCTGCGGTTAAAACCCGCTTTAATACTCCCCCTGAACCCCAAATATCGGCTTCCGCGTCTTCCACTTCCCCTTCGTAAAATCCGGGATCTCCTGCAACTGCCCCTTCTCCTGAATCGACTTTTCACTTAACGGAGTGATGGCATACCAGGTAGCCAAATCATACACATCCAACGGAAACTCCACATCGCGTTTAATACACTCGATAAAAGCATTATCCACAAAAAAATCCATCCCCCCATGCCCTGACTCAGTCGACAACGCCGAATACTTCTTCCACAACGGATGATCATATTCTTCCAAATACGGTTTAGGATCTTCCCACTTATGATGCGGGCTCTTGTCCTCAAAATGAATAAATCCCGCTTCCGGTTCACCCGCATGAAAGTCCTGCCACAAACCATTGGTGCCCTGCACGCGGAACCCCAGGTTATAGGGACGCGGCAGCGACGTATCGTGCGTCAACAGGATGGTCTCGCCGTTCTCGCATTGGATTTGAGTGTTCACAATATCGCCCAGCTTGAACACCACCTTTGCATTGGGATGGTCGGGCCCGCCCTTGGGATTTTTCACAATGTAATCGTGAAGCCCGCGCGCTTTTGTAGCGATGGAAGAAAGCCGCGCAAGACGGTTGCCGCGATTGATGTCGATCATGTTGGCCACCGGCCCGAGACCGTGCGTGGGATAGAGCTCCCCGTTCCGATTCATATAATGCTGCGTGCGCCACCGCGCCTCGCTAAAGCCTTTCTCGCCGAAGTCGACGCCGGGTTCATCGGTTTGACCGTTGGTAAAAAGCACACCGCGAAGGTCGTGTTCGTAGCCGCCCTGCAGATGGAGAACTTCGCCAAATCTTCCCTGGCGCACCATGTTCAGCACCGCCATGATGTCGCGGCGATAGCAAACATTTTCCAGCATCATAAACGGGGTCTTTGTCTTTTCATAGGTATTCACAAAGTCCCAGCAGTCTTGTAGCTTGATAGCGCCACACACTTCCATGGCCGTGATCTTCCCGGCTTCCATGGCATCGACGCCGTGTTGCAAGTGCCATTCCCAGGGCGAGCAGACGTAGACAGCATCCACGTCTGTGCGCTTCAGCAGGTTGCGATAATCATAAGGGCCTTTGCCGTATTCGACAGCGGCTTTCTTATTGTATTTTTTTATGAGGGCCTGCGCCATCGCCATCATCTTCGGATCGGGGTCCGCCATGGCAACGATCTCTACATCAGTGCGCTTGAGCAATTCCTGCATGTGGTCCTGCCCGCGCAAGCCGACAGCGATCATCCCAATCCTGACGGTGGTGCGCTTTTCTTCGGCCAAGGATTGGAACATGCCCACACCGGGCAGGGTGAGCAATGACCCGGCGGCGGCGGTTTGTTTTAGAAAGTTTCTTCTACTGTATAACATAGCATTATGATTGGTGATTGTTCTAAAGCGATTTAGTTGATCTGTATGATGATGACTCGGTTACATGCGTCTTTGGGGAAGGCAAAAGATTTAATCTGATAAGAGATATATGCCGATCATCGCGAAAACCATGCCTACCGACAGAACAGCGCCGGGGATCACGCCATACAGGATCAGCGAGAGCACCACGGTGATCAGCGGCGAAAGTCCCGTCATCGGTGTAACGATGATGGCCTTGCCATAGCGAAGCGCATACACGAGCGTGAGGGCGCCGATGGCGTTGAGCACGTGGATCAGGCTGGCGAGGTAGGGACCTTTGAAGCCCCAGTTGACAGGCTTGGAAAAATCGGTCATCATCACCGCCACGGGAATGAGCAGGACGGCCGTCGCCATCATATAGAAGAAGATGCTCTCGGCCTTCATGACGTTGTTTGAAAACTTCATCACATAGGCCTGCAGTCCCCAGAGTATAAAAACGCTGATCGACAACAGCAACCAGCCATAGCCCGACGAACCGTTGCCCGACGCCGGCTGATAGGAGAGGAGCAAGATGGCCGCCAGCGAAATGATGATCCCGATCCAATGTTTGCGGGTCGCGGTTTCTTTTAAAAAGAGGAGCGACAAGAAAATGGTCAGAATAGGAAAGAGCGAAATGAGCGGGAACACAATATAGGCCGGTCCTTCACGCAAGGCCTGAAACAAGATCAACTGACCACCCGCACCCAACAGACCGATGGTCGACCCCAGAAAAATGGAACGGAGATCGTACTCCAGTTTCCATTGGATGAGGTAAAGCGCTACCAACGAACACGGGATCATGGTAAGCGCCCATACGGAGTAACCGAGTGTGGCGGGAAAGCCTGCTTTCTCTGGAATTTCAATCAGTGCGCCCCATGCGCCCCAAAAAACGGTGGTGATGATTGCATAGAGCAACCAGGTTTTCTTTGCCATAAGATTAAATATAAAACAATGATACGAAAGTACATTATTTATTTAAGCTTATGATTCAGATCAAATAGAGGATTTATTCACCTTTTTTGCCTGAGCTATACGGTAATGACCTCTACGCCGGCGTCTTGAAGCCGTTTTTTGTCGTCGGGGGTGATGTTGGTATCGGTGATCACTTTGTCGATCTGTTCGATGGAACAGATGAAGGCCAGGCTACGCTTTTTGAATTTGCTTGAATCGACCAGCAGGATCACCTCTTTAGATATCTCGATCATGATCTCATTCAGACGGGCTTCTTCCACGTTGGGTGTGAACACACCTTGTCGTGTATCAAAGCCATCGACGCCCAGAAAAGCCTTGTCGACATTAAAGTTGCGCAGGCTTTTTTCCGCCAGCGGGCCCACCAGGGAAAGCGAGTTTTTCCGCAGATAGCCACCCGGCATGATCATGTTGACGTTGGGCTTCATGATGAGCTGGTTGGCGATGTTGAGGGCGTTGGTGATCACCGTAAGGTCCTGTAGATCAGGAAGATTACGCACCAATTCCGAGGTGGTGGACCCCGAGTCGATGATGATTGTGTCCGACTCGGTAATGAGTTGGGCAGCCACTTTGCCGATGCGGGCTTTTTCCTGGAAGTTGATGCGGCTCTTGTCGGCCAGGCGCTGGTCGTTGGCCACGCCCGTTTCGAACTTCAGGGCGCCGCCGCGGGCGCGGATCAGTGTGTTCTTTTGCTCGAGTTGGTCCAGGTCATTGCGGATGGTCACTTCGCTAACGCTGAACAACTTGCTCAGCTCTTCCACAAACACTTCGCCTTTTTCCGAGAGCAAATGAAGGATCTCTTTTCGCCTGCCAACGGTACTGTCTCTTTTCTTGGCCATGAGGTTAGGTTTTTTCGGAAGTAAAGATAGCAAATACAGTAACTTATTTTATAAGGTCAAATTGCCCTATATCCTTATGATCCTTCCGCAGGCCTGTTTCTAAAAACCTCGTTTATTTCAATTGTTATCGGAAACACCGAATAAATGTTTCATTTCCTTACTTTTTAAGCAAAAAATGTTTTCGATTTCTATTCGAAATGAAAAATAAAATTTTATTTTTGTTTAGTAAGTAAACGAAATATAAGATAGCGCCCTTTTGCTATAACTAAATCGAATATTTCGGGTTACGAAGGAAATAGAAAGCTAAACCCCAGAGCCTATGAAAGCAAAACCTGTACACACGACCGAATATGAAAAGGACAGTGATGAGGTGATCTGGGGTGATTTCCGAAATGGTGACAAAGCAGCTTTTGCCACGCTTTATCACCGCTATTTCAAAACGCTCATCCAACATGGCCTACGCGTCTCGGCCGATAAAGACCTGATCAAGGATTGCATCCACGACCTGTTCATGGAGATCTGGAAGAACAAACTCAATTTGTCCACCCCCGACTCGGTGAAGGCCTACCTCATCAGTTCCCTGCAACGCAAGGTTATACGCCAACTGAAAAAGACACGCACCCGCGAAAACAGTTTCCTCCAGTGGCCCACGCTCGACTTTGTTCACTCGAAAGAAGACCAGATCATCTCCGAGCAACGCAAAGAAGAGCAGCGCCGCAAGATCAACCGGGCCTTGGAAGTCCTGACCAAAAGACAAAAAGAAGCGGTATACCTGAAATTCTACTCCAACCTAAGCTACACCGAGATCGCCAACCTGATGGCCATCAGCACCGAGTCGATCTACAACCTCGTCTCCAAAGCCATGGACAACCTCCAGGGCGAACTCACCAAACTACCGGAACACAAATTTCAGTAAAGACATAAGTTTTGGGTTAAAAAGAAAAGACCCGCGGATGAACAACAGCACTTGTTCACCGCGGGGATTTTCATTTTATACCCCGCCGTTAACGTTATAAATGGGATCCTATAAATCCCGGCCACCCCCACCGTTGTTGGTGTCCCACCAACAACAACATTCGGTGTGGGCACACCCTACTCCGAACGTTGCTCTCATCCGGTCATATAGATCACATAGGCATAAATAAACGAGCCGCGTTAAAAGAGTCCTCCCCACCGTTGTTTGTATCCCACCAACAATCCCACCAACAACATGCGGCGTGGGTTCATCCGATCGCGTGGAGTTCAATCAAAGTTCTCACAACTCATGAGCAACGTCCAAAATGCATCGAGCAATTTTATTGCGCCCGGCCCCACCCTTGTTGGTGGGACACCAACAAGTGCGAGGGAGCCAACAATTTGGATGGGGGAAATTTAAATGCTTAAGGCCTTCAATTTCTCAATAATCAAAAAGTAAGGGTTTCCTTTCAGCCCGGCCTCCGCTGATTGCTTGCCGCTCTCATCACCGCTAGCAGTAGCCACCACCCAGCGATGCGCGGGGCGTTGTGTAGCAAGAGCATTGAGCTTTTCAATCCATGCCTGAGTGGCGGCTTTGTCGCCTTTCTGTTGCCATACCCACAGCGGCAAAATGTTGTTGAGCGTAGGCTCCAGCGGTTGCTGATTAGAATATTCCACGATGGCAATCTGAAGCGCCTCTGCTTCCTTGCCTTTATTCATTTTTTTCAAACAGAATGCCTCCGCATATTCCTGCATGCGCGTGTCGGCGTCATACGGTTTGCCGACGCCGAGGTTCTCGGGCCATGCTTTTGATTTCTCCAGCTTGGTCATGGCATCGGCGTATTTCTTTTTGCCGATCAGGTCGAGGGCCCAAAGCATGTAAGCTTGTTCGTAGACATTCTTGCCGTCGCTGGAACCTTCAAAGGGTAGGATGGTCATTCCTTCCAGGGTTTTCACGCTGGCGGCATATTGGCCGTTGTTAAGGAGGGCTTTGGCGTATTGCAGGCCCAGGGTGTAGTTGCCTTTGAACTTTTTGACGGCGGCTGTCGACAGCGTCAGTGTTTTTTGATGATCCTGTTCGCGTTCGTAGTATTCGATCAGTGTGCTGGTGGTCCTCCAATCTTGGGGGGCCAGGCGTTGGGCGGCTTCCAGGTCGGCCAGTTCCTGTTTGAGGTCTTTTCCTTTTAGCAGGAAGGCGCGCGAGGTGTAGAAGGGGGCATAGTCGGGCGTGGTGCCGCAGGATTGGAACAGGCTTAGCGCGTCTTTCTCGCGTTGAATACCCCAATTGTTTAGGGCGAGATAATATTTGAATTTCCAGTGGTCGCTTTTCTGTGTGGCCCAGTGCAGCGCTTCCACCGTCTCGAGGCGGAACGGAAAGACAAACGCGGGCGATTCGGAAGCGATGGCGGTCAGGGCCGATGCATCTTTTTTCAGGTAGGCTGTCCACAAATGCACCAACGGGTGGGCTGGTGCTTTGTCAAGAACTTGCAGGGCGTCGTCCGCGAGTCCCAGCGACTGGTATTGCAGCGCGACTTCCAGGTAAGTTTGATAAGGGAATTCATTTTGAATGGTGGCCTTGAACCTGGCGAGGTTGTCGGGCGTGTTGTGCAGCAGGTATTTTTCAAAATCGGCAAAGTGATCGAGTGCATCTGCGGTGAGCAGGGTCTCCAGGGTTTTGTCGGCTTCGGCGGCCCGGTTTGTTTTTCGATAGAGGATGGCCAGTGTGTGTAGGGCGTTGAAATTATATCGGTTGAACTCAAGTGCTTGCTGCGCATATTGTTCACCGAGCGTGAGGTCGCCGCGTTGGATTTCGATGGCGGCCATTTGCGCATAGGCCGGCGAGCGGTACTCGGCGGAGCGCGCGGCCCATCCGAATGTTTCCAATGCATTCAGCAAATCTCCCTGCGCCCGGTAGTTGACCCCGGCATAATAATTCACGCCCGGATCATAGGCATCCAGTTGCAAACCCTGGTTGCTGTAGTACAGAGCCGAGTCGAATTGATGACTGCGATAGTACAATTCGGAGAGCGCGGTCATCGCGCCGATGTGTTGTGCATCTTTGGCCAGGCAATTCAATAGAAACGTTTTCGCGCCTTTATAATTTCTGGATTCCTTTTGTTCCATGCCGGCATAATATAAATAGGAGGCGCTGGAAGGATCGGCTTTGAAGGTGGAAGCGAAGGGTCGTTTGATGAGATTTTTATTTTCGGAACTATACCGCAGGTCCATGCCTTCTACGACTACCTCAAAGGGAGCCTTGCTGTCCAGCGACACGGAAGTCTGGACTACTTCCATGGGCTTGAGCGATTTACTTTCGGTATGAATAACTTTCCCATTGGAGGTCACGATGATCTTTGCCTGCGAAGTTGCCAAGGCATTCACGCCGATGGAGAGTTTTTCCTGATCGCGCGTCACGTGCAACACGCCTTGAGGCGAAACATCGCTGAGGCCGCCGATGTCTTTCACGGGGAACCACAGCTCTTGCCAACGGTCGGTCATGCCGGGAGAAAATGGAACTTGGGTGATGGGTGTACGCAGGGATGAGGCCTGGAATTGATTGAACATCCGGCCGGCCTGGAACTCCATATATTGACCATCCGTATCCGTGAGCAAGTCTTCCCAGATGCCGCCGTTGCGCGACAGGGCCCAGAGCCACAGTTTGTGTCCAGGCATATCGTTGTATAGGGCCCAGTGGCCAAAGCCGAAATTCGATTTGTGATAATAGCCGCCCATGAAGTCGGTGTATTCACCCACGATGTGCGAGGAGCGATGGGAGCCAAACTTGCTGTTGGCATACTTCGAGATATCGCGGCCGGCTGTATCCACAGGCCAGGGGCCGTTCGCGCCGTCGTGGCCCAACTCTTCGTCGCCGGGATAAAAGAATTCGAGGTCGTCTGAAACGACGGCGGCCCCCGTCATCCAGTTGTAGTACGACTGTGTGATCGGGGTGGGGTTGTTCCAGAGGGCGCGGGTTTCAAAATAGGCTTTGTCTTTGGGGAGCCTGATCTCCACGCGCCATTGCGTGCGCGAGGGCAGATCCATCGTGCCTACAAAACAGCTCACGCTGCCATCGGCGTTTTCTTGTGTCTTGTAATCTACGGGGTTCGTCGTGGCCGGCGTGTGGCCGATGTAGCCGAAGTTGAATTCGATGCCGCCGCTGGTCCAGGGGCCGCGCATGGAGATGTTGCGGAACTTCATCACTTCATTGCGATAAATGAATTCCTTGCCCGTCGATTTTTCGATGGCACCCCACACTTTGCCACCCACCTGTGGGAGGATGTACACTTCGATATAGTCGTTCTCCAGTTTGACCACTTTCCATTTTTGCTTCTGACCGGTGGCACTGTAGCCATCGAAGGTGTGATAGGGATAGATGCGGTTGCTTCGCTCCGCCAGGATGGGCACGGGGCTAGGTTCGCCAAAAGGGTAGGTGAGAAATTCTTTTTCGGTTTCGGTGACCACGGCCTTTTGTGCCGTTGCCAGCAGTGGGGAAACGAAAAGAAGGAGAAACAAAATGCGAATGCTCATAAAGTTAAAAGTGCAGGGCTAGGGTGAATGTTAAATAATGGGTGTTCGTAAAAGCAATTTCCGGCCAAGGAAATAAAGACGCAAGCCTTCTCCTGTGCTGTCGAAAGCCGTAAATTGATAGGCCTGGCAGGGGAGAAACGGACGTTTTTCTTTCATAAGTTGAAAATAACCTTTAACAAGCCTTAAATGAAATAAATCACACTTCAAAAGGTTTAATGTTATCGAATAGTAAATAAAAGAAAGTTTCAGACTATAAAAAAGCAACAAAACGAAAGTATAATTTATTTTTATTACTACTTTTGTTGAGTCACGACAAAAAAGACAAGGACATATGAAATATCTGGGGATAGAGGCATCCGACCTCATCAAATCAGGGGGCATACACACGGCCAGGGAGATTTGTCAGCAGCCTGAGCTATGGAAAAAAGCTTTTGAAGAGATTAAGAATCAGGAGGTTGCCATTGGGAAGTTTATGGACGAGGCGTTGGGCAATACCAAGCGCATCATTTTAGCCGGCGCCGGCACCAGTGCCTTTATAGGCCTTTCCCTGCGCGGTGTCTTTCAGCGCAACTCCGGCATTGCCACAGACTGCATCGCCACAACCGACATCGTTTCGCATCCGAAAGATTATCTCACACCCGAGATCCCGACACTGCTCGTCTCCTTTGCACGCTCGGGAAACAGTCCCGAAAGCGTGGCGGCCATCGCGTTGGCCGATGAAATATGCCACACGTGTTACCACCTCATCATCACCTGCAATGCCGAAGGCAAATTGGCGCACTACTCATCCAAGTCCCGCCACTATATCATTAATCTTCCACCCGAATCCAACGATCAAAGCCTGGCCATGACCAGCAGTTACTCTACCATGTTGTTGGTGGGGTTGCTCATCGCGAAGTTGAAAGATCTGAAAACGGCAGAGAGCAGTGTGGAGACCGTTATCAAATACGGCCGCAAATTGATCGAGCTCTACGCCGGAGATTTCCGCGAGATCGCAAAAAAAGATTTTCGCCGCGCCGTGTTTCTCGGCTCGGGTCCGTTCTTCGGAACAGCGACTGAGTCGCATTTGAAATTGCAGGAATTCACCGACGGCAAAGTGATCTGTAAAAACGATTCTTACCTGGGCTTCCGTCACGGGCCAAAAGCCGTGGTGGACGAAACCACCCTGGTGGTATACTTGCTGACGAACAATACCTACGCCTATCACTACGAACGGGATCTTATCCTGGCCATGAAGAAAGGCACGCCGCCGCTGTTGGAGATCGGCATTTCGGAATCAGAGATCAAGGACATCAAATTGCAGCATGCGTTTCAGCTTTCGGAAAACGGCAAGTCGGTAGATGAAGAGTTCCTGGCGGTATGCTACATCATACCGGCGCAGTTGCTGGGCTTCTACAAGTCGCTCGCCTCGGGTCTGATGCCCGACGCACCATCGGCCACGGGCGCCATCACGCGCGTGGTGGAAGGAGTGAACATCTATTCGCTCACATAAAAGCCCTTTGGAAAATGCAACTGTCTTTCTATACTGGCTTTTAATTCGTGAAAAGAACTATGGAGAAACATTTCGATGTATTGGTGGTGGGCGAACTGAATGTAGACCTGATCCTGAACACCATCGACAAATTCCCCGAAATCGGCAAAGAAGTGCTGGCGCAGCAGATGACGCTCACGTTGGGCAGCAGCTCGGCCATCTTTGCCAGCAACCTCAGCACGTTGGGAACGAAAGTGACCTATGCGGGCAAGATCGGCCTCGACAACTTTGGCGATCACATCCTGTCCAGCCTGCAGGCAAAGGGCGTAGACACCGGTAATATAATTCACACCCCACAACACAACACGGGGGCAACGATCGTATTGAATTTTTCGGAAGACCGCGCGATGGTGACCTACCCGGGTGCGATGAGTCATCTTACACTGGAGGATATCTCCACGGAAAAGCTCCTTCAGGCGCGACACCTGCATTTAAGCTCCATCTTTCTTCAACAAGGCATCCGCAAAGATATCGTCGCCCTCTTCCGCCAAGCCAAGGCCCTGGGCCTCACCACCTCGATCGACCCGCAATGGGACCCTTCCGAAACGTGGGACCTCGACCTGAAAGCCTTGCTTCCCCACGTTGATGTTTTTATGCCCAACACGGCCGAGTTGAAGGCCCTTACGGGTATCAGCGATCTTCAGGAAGCATTGGCCTACATCCGCGAATTCGGCAATGCATTCGTGGTGAAGAACGGCAGCGAAGGCGCCTACCTCTGGGATGGCCAATCGCTTTATCACCAACGCGCCTTCCTCAACACCTCGGTGGTGGACAGCATCGGCGCGGGCGACAGCTTTGACGCCGGCTTCATCCATAAATTTTTGCAACAACGATCCTGGCAGGAATGCCTGGAGTTCGGCGCGCTCACGGGCGCCATCAACACGACACGTCACGGCGGCACAGGCGCGTTTGAAAATCTGAACCTGGTCAAGACCATCGCACAATCCACTTTTAACTACACATTTTAAAATGCGGCTACAAGACAAACTGAAAGCACTGGGACAAAACGGCAAAGCGTTGCTGGCCACAAATTTCTATAATTTTGAGACCCTCTCCGGCGTGCTGCAGGCGGCAAAGGCAACCAACAAGTCCATCATCCTTCAATTGTCGGAAAGCTCCATCCAATACCTGGGATTGCGCGTAGCCGCCGGGTTGGCGCGCACGGGGTTGGAAGAATACGGGGTAGAAGGCTGGCTTCACCTGGATCACGGAAGCTCACAAGAAATGGCGCACCGCTGCCTGGATGCCGGTTTTGATTCGGTGATGATCGACGCCAGCGAGAAGCCTTTTGAAGAAAATGTAAAGATCACATCCTCCGTCGTGAAGCTGGCGGAAAAATATAACGCCAATGTGGAGGCGGAGTTAGGATACGTGGCGAAGCTGGGGCAGGTGCAGAAGGTGAGCCAGTATACACAGCCCGAAGAAGCGAAGCGATTCATCGATGAAACGGGGGCACATGCCCTGGCGATTGCGATCGGTTCGGCACACGGTTTTTATAAAGAAACGCCACAGTTACAACTGGAGTTATTGTCGGCCATTCATGCGGCAACGCCGGCGGCGCTGGTGTTGCATGGATCGTCGGGTATTCCGGAAGGACAGATCCGCGACGCCGTGAAGCGGGGCATCACCAAGGTGAACCTGGCTACGGAGACAAAGAATATTTTTATGAAAACGTTGCAGCAGGTGTTGCAGGATAATGAGGAGATAGATTTGCGCAAGATCTTTCCGCAGGCCACGCAGTCGGTGGTGAAGCTGATCAGCGAGAAATTGGAAGTGGTTTCCCCTAACTAAAATTTATACCATGACAATTGTAAAACGATTCGGCATCTGGCTGCTTTTCCTAACGGCAGCAGCCCAGGCGCAAACACCCGATCAACTGCTTCTAAAAAATTATCGGCCGAAGTCCATCTACAAAATTCCGGTCACCAAGATCGAGAAAGCGAAATTCCCGGTCATCGACATGCACTCGCATCCTTACGGGAAAACCAAAGCCGATATCCAGGAATGGGTCAAAACGATGGACAAATTCGGGATTGAAAAAACGCTCATCCTGTCGTATGCCACCGGCGCCAGGTTTGACTCCATCTATCAAGTGTATTCTGCCTATGGCAACCGCTTCGAAGTATGGTGTGGTTTCGATCACACCGGCTACCTCGAACCGGGTTGGTCGGAGCGTGCCATAAAAGAACTGGAACGTTGCGCGCGCCTTGGGGCCAAGGGTGTAGGGGAGCTGGGCGACAAAGGACTGGGTGAATTTTATTCATCGCCCACCAAGGGATGGGGCATGCACATCGACGACCCACGCATGAAACCCCTTTGGAAAAAATGTGGCGAACTGAAGTTGCCCGTCAACGTTCACGTGGCGGAACCCATGTGGATGTACGAGCCCATGGACTCCACCAACGATGGCTTGATGAATGCCTATGAATGGAAAGTGGACCAGACAAAACCAGGTATCCTGAGCCATGCGCAACTGATCAAGACCTTGGAAAACGCCGTACGCGACAACCCGGGTACTACATTCATTGCCTGTCACTATGCGAACTGCGAATATGATCTCAGCATTCTTGGCAATCTGTTCGACAAATATCCGAACTTGTATGCCGACCTCGCGGCCCGCTATGCAGAAACGGCCACGATACCACGGTATATGAAGGCCTTCTTTGAGAAATATCAGGACCGCATCGTATACGGCACGGATATGGGCGTGAATCCGGACATGTATGCGTTTACGTTTCGCATCCTGGAGTCCAACGACGAGCATTTTTATTCGAACGGCCAGACCGGCTACCATTGGGCGCTGAATGGATTTGGGTTGAGCGACGCCATTTTGAAGAAAGTGTACAAAACGAATGCAATGAAAATTTTAAAACGATAAGGGTATCGATGGGTTTAAAGAAGTAAAGAACGATGGAGCGGAACAATTTGAAAAGGATCATCTTTCCCCGAGGCTTTGCCGTAGCCATTGATGATTTGGGGTGGAATGAAGGCAGCAACCTCTCGCGCCAGAACCCTTCCGGTCCTCACCGCGCCGGCGTGAAGCGCTTATTTGATTTGAACGACTATACCTACGTGGTGGAAGTGGGCAAAGCGGTGGGCGCCCGCATTCAAAGCCTTTTCATCCTGAGTGAAATGGACCGCGAAAACGTGTTGGCAAAATATCCCACCACGACCTACCAACGCGAGAAATGGAATAACAAAGGCCGGGTGAGCGCTAAAGAATTTGCCATCATGACCTACGTGAAAGAGCAGGCCGCTTTTATGGAATTTGGTCTTCACGGCACCGGCCACGAATATTGGGCCGGGGATGGTATTCAACGCCGCGCGGAATGGTACAACCTGATCGACCGCAAGCCCTGGCCGGAGAGCGACCTTCGAACGCACATTCAAGGGTTCACGGAGATCATGGCCCAGTACAACATCACCCCCCAACACGGCCATTCCTTCCCCGAAAGCTTCGTGCCCTGCGCTTACAGCTACTACTGGAACCCTAACGGCGACTATAGCCTGGGAAAATTGCTGACCGAAGCCGGTGTGAAGTATGCGAACACCGATTTTGCACAGATCCCCGAACTGTCACCTCCACCCGAAACCAACGGTGGCGGCTTCGACCACGGCACCCACGTGATCAACCGCATGAACTACGGCAACCTTTGGTATGAGCTGCAATCGTTGCCCAAAGTACTCATCGACATGCAAAGCACGGATATGGTAGAGAGCCATTGGGTAAACTGGCTGGCACAAGACGATTTCGTTCAAGGCGATGTCACAGCCCAATGGATCAACTACTACAAAAAATTTCAGCGACTGGAAGATCGCTACATCGCCAAGAACACCGAACAGTTGCACTCCCAATGGCTCTATCGCCGGTATACACAAGTAATAGAGACACATGAAGGCTCCGTGACGATCGACAACAGCGATATGCCGAAGGAAGCCTATGCCCGCGATATATTGGGAAACATGGTGTTGAAGATTCAGTTGAAAAAAGGAGAGCATGTTTCATCGGCCACGCTCAATGGCGAGATGATCCCTGCGTATTATGAAGAGGAAGGTTTTGCCTTTTTATATCTCCCGCAACTGGCCCCGCAGAAATACGAACTAGCGTATACCCTCGGAGCGCAACCCATGCCCGTGCATGTTTTTCATGATGGCACGTACAACCTATACGCCATACGTTCGAAAGGAAACGAATTGCGGGTCGACTTAAAAATGTATGGCGAACAAACGGTGAAGATCAAATGTCCTAAACCCGAGAGCGTCTCCGTGCTGGGAAGAGGCCTGGAAATGAAGCACTTTGTTCACGACGGCGAATATCTGCACGCCACGGTGCGCGCGTTGGACATGCAGGGTTCGCGGGGAGATATGAAAATTCAGTACGCGACAAACATAGTTTAAATCTTTTGCGGGACGTATATTTTTAGTTGATCCCGACCTTCGAGCCGTAAAAACTTCTTATCGCCATGCAAAGAGACCGTTCTTTTTCGATGCCCGTCTTCGTCTGTTTTATCCTGGTGATGGTCACCGCGTGTAAGAACAACCACGAGGCGCACACGACGTGGTCGGTCTATCGTGGCGATGCGGGCAGCACAGGCTATTCGGCGTTGGATGAGATCACGCCGGAAAATGTGAACCAACTGGAGGTGGCCTGGACCTATCACACCGGGGATGCGCGGGAAGAGAACCGATCGGCTATTCAATGCAATCCCATTGTTGTAAACGGCAAGATGTATGTCACCTCGCCGCAGTTAAAACTCGTCGCCCTGGAGCCGGGCACGGGAAAGGAACTCTGGAAGTTCGATCCCTTTATGAACAGCGAGGCAACGGGCGTTAACCGCGGCGTAACCTATTGGGAGAAGGGAGCGGACAAACGCATATTTTTTTCGGCAGGCCCCTATCTCTATGCCCTCCATGCCGACAACGGCGGACTGATCCCAACATTCGGTGTCGCAGGCCGCGTCGATCTGCGCGATGGTTTAGGTAGAGACCCCAGCACACTGGCGGTGTGGGCCACATCCCCCGGCATCGTGTATGGCGACTTGCTCATACAAGGCACCGCGCTCGGCGAAGGCTACGACGCGGCTCCGGGCTTTGTACGGGCCTACGACGCCGCCACGGGAAAGATTGCCTGGACCTTCCACACCATTCCGCAGCCCGGAGAATACGGTCACGAGACGTGGGATAAAGATGCCTACACGCAAGTGGGCGGCACCAACAGTTGGGCTGGGATGAGCCTGGATGAAAAGCGTGGTCTTGTATTCGTGCCCACCGGATCGCCCGCGTTCGATTTTTACGGGGGCAACCGGAAAGGAGAGAACCTCTTTGGCAATTGCCTCATCGCCCTGGACGCCAAAACCGGCACGCGCAAATGGCATCACCAATTGGTGCACCACGATCTGTGGGACTACGACCTCCCTGCGCCGCCAACGCTGGTGACGCTGCACAAGGACGGAAAAGAAATCGATGCCGTGGCCCAGGTCACCAAGATGGGCATGGTCTTCTTGTTTGAGCGCGAAAGCGGCGATCCTGTATATCCCATCGAAGAAAGACCCGTACCCAAGTCTGACCTGATGGCGGAAGAAACCTGGCCCACACAGCCATTCCCCGTAAAACCATTGCCCTTTGTGCGACACACGTACACCGAAGATGACATCACGAATATATCACCAGCTTCCCACGACTATGTGAAAGCAAAGATCACCGGTGCGCGCAAGGGCAGCATTTATACACCACCCAGCACCGACGGCGTCGTACAGTTTCCAGGTACGCGTGGTGGCGCAGAATGGGGAGGCGCTTCGTTCGATCCGGAAACCGGCGTTTTGTATGTGAATGCCAATGAGATTCCGCTCCTCATCAAAATGAAAGCGATGGAGATGTCGGACGGACAGTTGCTAGCCTCAGCGGGTGAGAAAGTGTATACGTTGAATAATTGCACCATGTGTCACGGCGCGGACCGCGCGGGCACGGGCGTTTTTCCATCGCTGCAAGATCTTGCCAAGCGGAAAACAGAAAGCGAAATACGCACCCTTTTGAAAACCGGACGTGGACAGATGCCCGCCTTCCCCAATATTTCGGCTGCGGATAAAGATGCACTCGTCGCTTTTTTGTTTGATAAAAAAGATGCTTCTCCCAAACTTGCCAACACTCCATCCCAACCCACCACGTACCGCTATGTGCACGACGGCTGGAAGGCGCTCACCGATGAGGAAGGCTACCCCGGCGTCAAGCCGCCTTGGGGCACGCTCAATGCCATCGACTTGAACACCGGCGATCGCCTCTGGCAGGTTCCCTTAGGAGAGTATCCTGAGTTGATAAAAAAAGGAATCCCGCCAACCGGCACACAAAACCTGGGAGGTGCCCTGGTCACTGCCAGCGGCCTGGTGTTTATCGGCGCCACACGGGATGAAAAATTCAGGGCGTTCGATAAAAAGACGGGCAAGTTGGTGTGGGAATATAAATTGCCCGCGGGTGGATACGCGACCCCGGCCACCTATAGCATCGACGGCAAACAATACATCGTCATTGCAGCAGGTGGTGGGGGCAAGGTGGGTTCGCCTTCCAGCGATGCCTATGTGGCTTTTGCGTTGAAGAAATAAAATTCAGGAACACGATCGCTACCGGTAGTATCTTCACCTACGCATCATGCAAACCCGAAAAATATTTCTTCTTTGAGTGAGAAATTCCCGCGTTGCGACTCTTCAAAGAAGATCAGATCACAACCCGACAAAACATGACAGCAGACATAACCGCAGAGGAACTTTATACATGGTGCAGCATTCCGTGCGACCAATTGGAAACGCACCCACTGCGCAAAGTTCCCTTCCGGCTCGTGAGCGACTCTCAGCACATGGGAGTCGTCATGGCGCGCGAACTTGCCGACGAGATCCAAAAGAATAACGCCAACAACAAAACAACACGTGCCATCATTCCGTGTGGCCCGGCATGCTGGTATGCGCCGTTCACCGCGTTGATAAACGAGGCGAAAATTTCATTGAAGAACTTCGTGGTCTTCCACATGGACGAATGCCTCGACTGGCAGGGGCGCGAATTGCCAAAGAAACATCCCTATAATTTCAGGGGCTTCATGGAAAAACATTTTTATGATCCCATCCATTCTACCCTGGCCGTTCCCACGGAAAACCGGCATTGGCTCAATGCCCACAACATCCTGGAGGTGAAGGAAAAAATCGAACAAGCCCCCATTGATATCACCTATGGCGGATGGGGACAAGACGGGCACATCGCATACAACCAGGCGCGGCGCCACCCGTTCAGCAAGATTTCCATCGACGACCTGCGACAGTCGACCATCCGGGTCCAGGAAAATAATATGGACACGATCATTGCATTGGCGCAGCGCACGTTTGGCGCGGCCTATCAATTCGTTCCACCCATGTCGGTAACGTTGGGGGTGAAGGAATGCCTTTCGGCGAAAAAAGTGCGGTTGTATAGCGACACCGGTAAGTGGAAGCAGACGGCGCTGCGGGTGGCCTTGTTTGGTCCTTTAACGCCGGAATATCCCATCACACTTTGCCAGGAACATCCCGATGTGCTGATCACCGCCACGGTGAAAACCGCGACGCATCCCATAAGCGAAAACCCGGACTGGGACCTGGGGCTATCTTTCCGATGAAACCGTTGACCTTCCATAAGCATCAACTGAAATACACCGGCCTGATCGGCACGGGAGGAATTGGTTCCGGGAAATTCTTCCAATTGAACGGCGAGCATACCCTGGGCCGGGAAGAAAGTCGCAGCGGCCACTTTCTCGACATCCAGGATTACTGTAAGCAACACATCATTTTACACTACGTAAAAGTGTTGTTGGGCGACCGGTTCAACGTGATCCCTATTGGCAAAGTGGGGGAGGACGATACGGGCTACAGGCTCTATCACGAAATGAAGGCCACGGGTTTTGCGATGGATCACGTTCAAAAAAGAGCAGATGCCTCTACGCTTTTTTCATTTTGTTTTTATTATCCCGATGGGAGTGGCGGCAACCTCACCACAGACAATTCTGCAAGTGCACAAGTTTCCGTAGAAGACATCACCAAAGCTACACCCGAGTTCAAAGCCCTTGGAAAAAAAGGATTGGCCATGGCGGCGCCCGAGGTACCGTTGGCCTCCAGGCAGGCGCTGTTGGCCCTTGCCCGGGAACACGGTTTATTTTGCGCGGCGTCGTTTACATCCGAAGAGCTAAAGCAAATGGACACCTCAGTATTTGCCGGCATCGACCTGCTGGCCATCAACATGGATGAGGCGCGTGCACTTTCAGGAAAGGAAGAGACCACGCGTGATGAGGAAATAGTGGAGCATATGGTAGCGAAGCTTCGAGGTTATCACGACCATATGCTGATCTCCGTCACCGGCGGTCGGGCGGGAAGCTGGTGTTGGGATGGTGCGCGATTGCACCACGTTCCATGTCTTTCCGTTGAGGTGAAAAGTACGGCAGGAGCCGGCGATGCATTTTTTTCAGGATTGCTTTGCGGGCTTGCGCTGAACCTGTCGTTGCCGGAGGCCCAGTGCCTGGCTACATTGCTGGCAGGAATGAGCGTAACTTCGCCACATACGATCCACAAAGGCATTGACCGGGTCTCGCTGAAAACATTCGCCGGAGACAACGGCTTTACCTTCACAACGTCCATCCAAAACCTATTAAACGACTGAAAGCCTATGGGAGTCATCCTGCGCATCATCCAGCAATTCGACCCTGCCTATGAAAGAGAATTCATGGCCCTTGAAAAACAATTCGACGCGTTGGAAAAGCGGCGCCCGGATTATCCGAAAGGAAAGCGTATGCAGCCGATCTCGGGTGGCGAACCGGCCCACACGCTGATCTGGCAATACGAATTTCCAGACATGGAAGCGGCCTACAAGGCCCTGAATTTTTTCAGCGGCGACGATGGCCACGAAGATCTTTTCCGGCAACAAGTGGCGTTTATCAGGCTTGTAAAAATCGAATTCTACAAGTCGCTGGACTTCTAGCCGGCAGCCGCCACGATTTGTAAAAGGGGAAGAGTGGTTTATCTTTAACGTTTGGAGATAAAACCCTTTCCGCATGCGCACCAACGTTCTGTTTTTCCTGCTTTTAGCGACCAACTCATTCCTTTGTGCCCAGCCCAAACCCAAGAAGACTTCAGGCAATCCGTTGTTTCCCGGCTGGTATGCCGACCCAGAGGGCGTCATCTTCGGTAAGACCTATTGGATCTATCCAACCTACTCCGACGTGTTCGACCGCCAGGTGTTCTTCGACGCGTTCTCATCGCCCGATTTGATCCACTGGACCAAGCACGAGCACATCCTCGACACCGCCCGCGTGAAGTGGGCACGTCGCGCCATGTGGGCTCCGGCAGCGGTGGAGAAAGACGGGAAATACTATTTGTTCTTCGGCGCCAACGACATCCAGAGCGACGCAGAAAACGGAGGGATCGGGGTGGCCGTTGCCGACCAGCCGCAAGGTCCCTTTCAGGATCTGCTGGGCAAACCGCTCATCGCTAAATTTCAAAACGGCGCGCAACCCATCGACCAATTTGTTTTCAGAGACAAAGACGGTTCCGACTACATTATCTACGGCGGCTGGCGCCATTGCAACATTGCCAAATTGAACGACACCTTCACGGCCATTCTTCCCTTCGAAGACGGAACGAGTTTTAAAGAGATCACGCCGCAAGGGTACGTTGAGGGGCCTGTCATGTTCATCAAAGACAACCGATATTATTTCATGTGGTCGGAGGGAGATTGGGGCGGCCCTGACTACTCCGTGGCCTACGCGATGGCTGACTCACCCTTCGGACCTTTTAAACGGATCGGCAAGATCCTTCAGCAAGATGCGGCAGTGGCACGTGGCGCGGGTCATCATTCCATCATGCATGTGCCCGGCGCAAAGGACTGGTACATTGTTTACCATCGGAGGCCGCTCAAGGAGAAAGATGCTAATCATCGCGAGACCTGCATCGAGGTACTGCAATTCGATGACAAGGGATTGATCAAACCCGTGCGGTTAACCGTTGCCGGCGTAAAGCCGCAAAGCATAAAATAATAGGGGTGATTCATTGCTCCAGCCATCGCATCCTTCGCATGTGGAGCACGCGGGAACGAAGCGATCTCAGAAAAGTGCAAGCTGGCTTGCCGTATCCGGTTGTGCTTTCTTCTCTGTCAATTGAACGGGCTTGGTGACGCGGAACACAGGTGTCTCTTCGTAGCGCGTGGCGATAACGATCTTGGTGTTGCGGGCATTGCGCCGGAACAAGTCTTCTACGATCTGTGGATGGTTGTTGTGTTTGGATAAATGCGAGAGCAACAAGTGGCTCATGTATTCCGGGCGGTGGTGCGTAAACAGGCGCAGCGCCTGGGCGTTGGAGAGATGCCCCCGTTCGCCGCGGATGCGATTCTTCAAGTGAATAGGGTAGCGGCCGTTGTCCAGCATCTCGTCGTCGTAGTTGGCTTCCAGGAAGGCGGCGTGGCATTGCTGGAAGTGATGGATCACGTGCTTGCAGGGTGTGCCGATGTCGGTGAACACGCCCACTTTCACCTGGCCATCCGTTACCGTAAAGCTGTGCGGGTCGCAGGCGTCGTGAAGTTTGGGAAAAGCGATAACCGACAATGTGCCTATGGCCATCGGGCTATAGGCCGCGAACGGCTGGATCAGGTGCTCGGCCATCTTCAGCTTGCCCTCGTGTAGCGTGGGCGTCGTGATGTAGGCCGGGATGTTGAACTTCTTCACCAGCTGTGTGAGACCATGGATGTGGTCTGCGTGTTCGTGGGTGACGAAGATGGCGCGTACTTTCCGCATGTTCAGGCCGAGGCGTTTCATGCGCTTTTCCGTTTCTCGGCACGAAATGCCGGCATCCACCAACACCGCATCGCTGTCGTTGCCAATGTAGTAGCAGTTGCCGTTGCTTCCCGAATTTAAAGATGAAATGTACAGCGCCATAAGACGCGACAAGTTAGCAATAGGACCACACTCTATTTTCAAGTTCCGCGATAAAAATTTCCACTAAATGACGTCTCGTATGCCACAAGCCTGTCGATGGGCTGTGGACCAAAATGATTGGTACTGAAACCGAGGGCGGAGAAAAAGTCATACACTAAAGGATTATAAACATTTTAAAATCAGTTAGTTACATGTCGCTATAAAATATTTAATCATTTGATTAAAATATTTGATTAAATCTAAAACTATGCTTTACCTTTGTCGTACAATTGCATCAGAACATGGCCAAAAAGAAACCCGTCGAAGCCGACGTTTCCACGGAAGAAAAGATTAAGGAAGCAGCCCGTAAGGTGTTCACCCAAAAGGGATTTGCGGCCACCCGTACGCGCGACATCGCCGAAGAAGCCGGCCTCAACCTGGCTTTGCTGAACTATTACTTCAGGAGCAAGCAAGCGTTGTTCGATATCGTGATGATGGAAAAGTTGCAACAACTGTTTGGCAACCTCTACCCGATATTGGACGAAGAGATCACAACGCTGGAAAGAAAGGTCGAGATGGTGGTGCATGCCTATATAGACATGCTGAGCAACAACCCGGACCTCCCGCTTTTTGTGCTGAGCGAAATACGGGCCGATCCCGAGCGGTTTGGCCAGCGCATACAAGCGGGCAAAATTTTGCGCGACTCCTATTTCATCAAACAATTGCGGGAACGGCGCCCCGATATGCACCCGCTCCAGTTTGTGATGAGCCTCATGGGCATGACCCTCTTCCCGTTTATCGGGCGGCCCGTACTGCAAGCCATTGGCTCGCTCGGTGCGAAAGAGTACCAGGCGCTGATGGAGGAGCGGAAGACGCTGATCCCCAAATGGGTTGGGGCCATCCTGAAAGTGAAGTAGTTTTTTTTGAACAGGAATTAATCAAATGATTAAAACAAAAAAATAATATGACGACGATCTCCACCTTGCGATCCCTGGTCATGGTTGCGTTGCTGCTGGCATCGCTTGCCGGGCAAGCCCAGTCGCTCACCCTTGACGAATGTTATGCGATGGCCGAGCAAAACTACCCGCTCATCCAACAGCGCGAACTGATTGTGAAGAGTAAGGAGTACTCCCTCAACAATGCCGTGAAGGGTTATCTGCCGCAGCTGGCGATCAATGGCCAGGCGACATATCAATCGGATGTGACGCGGATCCCTATTGATGCGCCGGGTTTCCGGCCGCCCCTCATCAGCAAAGATCAATACAAGATCTATGGCGAGGCGACCCAGACTTTATTTGACGGTGGTGTGATCCGCGAGCAACAAGCCAACCTGGAAGTGAATGCAAAAATAGACGAACAAAAGTTGGATGTGGAGCTTTACAAATTGAAGGACCGCGTGAACCAACTGTTTTTTGGAGCCTTGATGATCGGTGAGCAATTGAAGCAAAACGACTTGCTCATCCAAGACCTGCAGAACGGTATCGCCAAAACCGATGCGGCGGTTGCTAACGGCACGGCACTGAAAAGCAGTCTCAACGTGCTGAAGGCCGAGTTGCTGAAAGCCAGGCAACGCGCAGTGGAGTTGACCGCCACCCGCGTGGCCTACACCGACATGTTGGGAATGTTCATCAACCGTCCGCTAGGGGATAGCGCAACATTGGCAAAGCCCGCTGCTCCCGCGGTGGAACAAGAGATCCGTCGTCCCGAAATGCAGCTGTATGCCTACCAGGATCAGAGCACGGAAGTTCAGTACAAAATGTTGTCGGCGCGTAACCGCCCCAGGCTGAGTCTCTTCCTGCAAGCCGGATATGGCCGGCCCGCGCTGAATATGCTGGACAACACCTTCAAAGGCTATTACTTGGGCGGCATTCGCCTGAACTGGTCGCTCGCCGGGCTGTATACCAACAAAGGCGACAGGGCGCTCATCGACCTTAACAAAAGAAACATCGACGTGCAACGCAGCACCTTTCTGTTCAATACCAACATGACCTTGCTGCAACAAAATCGCGAAGCTGCCAAGTACCAGCAACTGCTGGCGTCGGATGACGAGATCATCGCTTTGCGCGTCAGCGTGAAGAACGCCGCTTCGGCCCAGTTGGAGAACGGTGTGATCGACACCAACGATTACCTGCGCGAAGTGAACGCCCAAGACCAGGCGCAGCAGAGCAAGATCCTCCACGAGATCCAATTTCTCATGGCCCAATACAATCAGAAAACCACCACCGGCAATTAACCTTTTTAACATTTCCATATGAAACGAATCGCATACCTCGCCGCCCTTTTGATCACGGCCTGCACGGGAAACAAAAACGACTTCGACGCCTCCGGCACGTTTGAAGCGGTGGAAACCATCGTCTCCGCCGAAGCGACCGGCACCCTCAAGATGTTCAACGTCGAGGAAGGCCAGGACCTGAAGTCTGGAGAGATCGTGGGCGTCATCGACAGCGTACAATTGTATCTGAAGAAAAAACAACTGCAAGCCCAGGTCGGCGCCGTGCTGAGCCGGAAGCCCAATGTGGCCAAGCAACTCGCCGCGTTGCAAGAGCAATTGAAGCAAGCCGAGCGCGAGCAACAGCGTCTCACGCGCCTGGTGAAGGCCGACGCGGCCACGCAAAAACAATTGGACGACGCCACCACGCAAGTAGACGTAGTGAAGAAACAGATCGAAGCACAACAATCGTCGCTGGGCATCACCACGTCGAGCCTCAATGAGGAAGCATCACCTATTTTTGTACAGGTCGCCCAACTGGAAGATCAATTGGCCAAATGCAAGATTGTGAACCCCGTGAACGGAACCGTGCTGACAAAATATGCGGAAGCGAATGAGATGGCGGTCACAGCAAAACCCCTGTATAAGATCGCCGACTTGTCGACCATCATCCTGCGCGCCTACATCACCGGTGACCAGTTCGCGCAGGTGAAACTCCATCAAAAGGTGAAGGTGCAAGTCGACGACGGCAAGGGAAACTACAAAGGATACGACGGCACGATCGAATGGATCAGCGACAAGGCGGAGTTCACCCCCAAGACCATCCAAACCAAAGACGAACGCGCCAACCTGGTGTATGCCGTGAAGGTCAATGTGAAGAACGACGGCTTTTTGAAGATCGGCATGTACGGTGAAATAAAATGGTGAGGCCCATGGAAGCCGTCGTCGTCAATGCGATCTCGAAAACCTATGGACGGGAAGCCACGCGGGCTGTGGATAACGTATCGTTCACGGTGAGCAAAGGCGAACTGTTCGGACTGATCGGCCCCGATGGCGCCGGCAAGACCAGCATCTTCCGAATGCTCACCACCGTATTGCTTCCCGACGGCGGGTCGGCCTCAGTGGATGGCCTTGACATTGTCAAAGACTACAAGGAGATCCGTAACCGGGTAGGGTATATGCCGGGAAAATTTTCCCTCTATCCCGACCTCAGCATCGAAGAGAACCTGAATTTTTTTGCCACCGTATTCAACACCACGGTAAAAGAAAATTACGATCTCATCAAAGATATCTATGTCCAGATCGAACCTTTCAAAAAAAGGAGGGCCGGGAAATTGTCAGGGGGCATGAAGCAAAAACTAGCGTTGTGCTGTGCGCTGATCCACAAACCCTCGGTGTTATTCCTGGACGAACCCACCACCGGCGTAGACCCGGTTTCGCGCAAAGAATTTTGGGAGATGCTGAGACGCCTCAAGGAACAGGACATCACCATCGTGGTGTCGACGCCCTACATGGATGAAGCGACCTTATGCGACCGCATCGCCCTCATCCAAAATGGAAAAATATTGTCCATCAACACGCCGGCCAACATCGTGGCTTCCTATCCCGACACGCTCTACGCCCTGCGCGCGGAACCGATGTATGCACTGTTGCAGGCCGTCGAACGCTATGCGCACACGCTCCATAGCTATGCGTTCGGAGAATACATGCATGCGTCTTTCACAGGTGATGTGCGTGAAGAGGACGTGAAAACTTACCTCCGGCAACAAGGCATCCCGGACGTGGAAATGAAAAAGACAACGCCCACCATTGAAGACTGTTTCATCAATAAACTGAAAAACTGATATGGCTGAAACCGTCATAAAAACCGATAAGCTCACCAAGCGTTTTGGTGATTTTATTGCCACGAACGGCATAACGTTCGAGGTGCACAAGGGCGAGATCTTCGGCTTTCTGGGTGCCAACGGCGCGGGCAAGACAACGGCCATGCGCATGTTGTGTGGCCTTTCCAAACCCTCGTCGGGCAGTGCGGAAGTGGCGGGGTTTGATGTGTATAAACAGACCGAACAGATCAAGCGCAACATCGGCTATATGAGCCAGAAGTTTTCCTTGTATGAGGATCTTACCGTGGCGGAGAACATCCGCTTCTTCGGCGGCATTTACGGATTGAGCAACGCCGACATCAAAACCAAAAGCGAAACCCTCCTGGCGCAACTGGGCATGGAAGGCGAGGCGAAGAAATTGGTTGGCTCCTTACCGCTGGGATGGAAGCAAAAACTTTCGTTCTCCGTAGCGGTGCTGCACAGGCCCAAGATCGTTTTCCTGGATGAACCGACCGGCGGCGTGGACCCGGTGACGCGCCGGCAATTCTGGAACCTCATCTACGCCGCCGCCCAAGACGGCATCACCATTTTTGTAACGACACACTACATGGACGAAGCCGAATACTGCAACCGCATTTCCATCATGGTCGATGGAAAAATAGAAGCCCTCGACACCCCGCGTGCCCTGAAGCAACGCTATAACACCACCACCATGGACGACGTGTTCTACCAACTGGCCCGTGGCGCCAAACGAAACGAATAACCCCCGACGCCTGTGAAACAATTTTTGACCTTTGTCCGGAAAGAATTTGCGCACGTGCTGCGCGACCGGAAGACGTTGCTGATCCTTTTCGGCATGCCGGTCGTGCAGATCCTGATTTTTGGATTTGCGCTGACCAGCGAAGTGAAGAACTCGCGCGTCCTCATCGTCGACAATGCCAACGACGTGGCGTCGCGACAACTGCTGACCAAGATTGAAGCGAGCCAATATTTTGAGGTGGATCGCTCGGTCATGAGTCCGCTGCAAATGGAGGCTGCCTTTCGCGAAGGGGAAATCAAAATGGCCATTGTGTTCCCGGCCAACTTCAACGAAGACCTGCTGCATCAAAACCAGGCCCATGTGCAAATCGTGACCGACGCTTCCGATCCTAATACGGCCACTTCCCTCACCAACTATGTATCGTCCATTATCCTGGATTACCAGGCCAGCCTGAACCAAACGCTGTCCGTTCCACTGCGCATACTTCCTGAAACGCGTTTCATTTACAATCCCCAACTCAAGGGTGTCTACAACTACGTGCCGGGAGTGATGGCGCTGGTGTTGATGCTCGTGTGCGTGATGATGACGGCCGTGTCCATCGTTCGCGAGAAGGAGACGGGCACGATGGAAGTGCTGTTGGTGTCGCCGTTCAAGCCGGTGCTGGTCATCCTTTCCAAGGCCGTGCCTTACCTGATCCTTTCCCTCGTGAACGTGGGGACCATTTTGTTGCTGAGCATTTTTGTGTTGGACTTGCCCGTGGCGGGAAATCTATTGCTGCTGCTTGCCGAGAGCACGCTGTTCATCATCACCTGTCTCACGCTGGGCATCTTCATCAGCATCAAAACGGATTCACAGCAAGTGGCCATGCTCATCTCGTTGATGGGCATGTTGCTGCCCACCATGATCTTCAGCGGCTTTATGTTTCCGATCGAGAACATGCCCGTGCCGCTGCAGATCATCTCCAACATCGTGCCCTCGAAATGGTACTACATCATCGTGAAAGCCGTGATGATCAAAGGCCTGGGCTTTAGCGCCATCTGGAAGGAGACGTTGATCCTCGCCGGCATGACGCTGTTCCTGTTCGTTATCAGCCTCAAGAATTTTAAAATACGCCTCGCATGAGAACGATCCTTTTCCTGCTGCAAAAAGAATTCAAACAGATCTTCCGGAACCGCGCCATCCTGGTCATGATCTCGGTCATGCCCGTAGTGCAGCTCATGCTGTTGCCCCTGGCGGCCAACTATGAAGTGAAGAACATCAATTTGTGCGTGGTGGACCACGACCACTCCACGACCTCCCAGAAGCTGATCAACAAGATCACCTCCTCCGGCTATTTCAAACTCACCGGAAACGCTTCCTCGTTCCAGGCAGCCTTTCCACTCATGGAATCCGACGAGGCCGATTTGATCCTGGAAGTGCCGCAGCATTTCGAGCGCAACCTCGTGCGCGAAGATGAGCAAAAGCTTTTCGTGGCGGTCAACGCCATCAACGGCACAAAGGCCAACCTGGGAGGAGCCTATCTGGGTTCGATCATCCGCGACTACAACCGCGATATCCGGTTGGAATGGAATGTACCGGGACGTTTCAACGCGGCACCCGTCATCGACATCTCGTCTTCGAATTGGTTCAACCCCTTGTTGAACTATCGCGTGTTCATGGTGCCGGGCATACTGGCCATCCTGGTGACGATGATCGGCGGGTTTCTCACGGCCCTGAACATCGTGAAGGAAAAGGAAGTTGGCACTATCGAACAGATCAACGTAACACCTTTGCGAAAACACCATTTCATCCTGGGTAAACTCATCCCGTTTTGGGTGCTGGGCAACGTGGTGTTCACGCTGGGCCTGCTGGTGGCCTGGGCCATCTATGGGATCGTACCGGTGGGAAATTTGATCGTGCTATATGTTTTTGTGGGCGTGTACCTGCTCGCCGTGCTGGGCTTTGGTTTGCTGGTGTCCACGTTCTGCGATACGCAGCAGCAAGCGATGTTCATTATGTTTTTCTTTATGATGATCTTCATCCTGATGGGCGGGCTGTTCACACCGATCGACAGCATGCCGGAGTGGGCGAAAGTCATCTCCCGGTTTAACCCCGTGAGCTACCTCATCAGCGTCATGCGCATGGTGATATTAAAGGGAAGTGATCTGCACGATGTACGGGCTCACCTCGGTATTGTGGCGTTGTTTGCCGTAGTGTTGAATGGATGGGCGGTGTTGAATTATAAGAAGACAAGCTAACGTCTCCCGGGTAGACCTTTACTTCACAAAGGCAAATCGCATAATGTTCCCGTTCTGAATTTCGTTTCCTTCGTTCGAAATATACAAGTGTCCGACATCGTCGAACGCCATGCCTTCCGGTTGATTGAAGTATTTTGGATCTAACGCATACGCCCCTTTGGGCTTCCAGGCTGCATCCGTGATCAGCAAGGTCTTATGCACCGAGGAAAGGATATACCATTCCCCCGTCAACGGATGAAGGGCCAGGGCCGAAGGTTGAAACGCGCGCTTCACTTTGCCCGCCAAGGAAGATATCCCGCTAAGGTCGATTTGGAAGGATGATGTCTTTGAACCCGAAGTGTCCGCAAGGTCGAGGGTGTAGCCTTGAATGATGTGTTTTTCCTTCCCGCATTTTTTGCAGAGAGTATATAACTTGTCGTCCGCCTCCAGGGCGCAGAGGCTTTCATATTCGCCTTTCGGGAACACCTTTTCCCACTTCCGGGCTTTCACCTTTTTTTGTTTGATGCTATCGGAGAAAGAGAACAGCGTGCCGTCGCTGCGCAGCGTGTAGATCAGGTGTTTGTAGACGGCCACGTCTTCGAAGTCGCCGTTCTTGGAGAACTTGGTGGCATAGGCTTTCTTCTTGTCGATGGGGAAGAAGAACAGGCGGCCGTCTTCGTCGTTGATGGCCAGCACCGTGTCGGGGTTGCCGTGGTGGAAGGCGATACCCGAGATCTCGAGCAGCGATTCGCGCATAATGATCTTCTCCGGTGTCGAGAAATCGTAGCCCGGCGGGCTCTTGTACCGCTTTAGTTCGCAGGAAAAGAGCAGCAGCAAACAGATGGCGGGGAGTAGCCCATATTTCACGGGATGTTTCATTAACGTCAGGTTCCTCACGGTGTGCGAAGGTACTATTCAGGGTTCAAATCACCAGAAAAAAATTGCAGCGAGAAAAGTGACAGGGCGTGTTCTTATGCGTCCCGACGACAGCATGGATCAAGATTGACTTACAAAAACAAAAGAACGGAACGGACTAATTAAACCTGTACCCAATGTAAAGTCCCGGTCCCTTGGCATAGGTGGGCACAACGGTGAGGTTGCTGTTCTTATTTTTCCAGCGGTAGCGGTGGGTCAGGTAAGCAAGGTTCGTGGAAAGTATGCCAATGCCTGCCCCGGCAAACACATCAGACACCCAATGGCGGTTGTTCATGATGCGCATCGCGCCCACGGTGGTGGCCATGCCATAGGCGCCGATCGTATACCAGACGCTCTGATCGCCGTATTCTTTTGCCATGAACGTGGCCGTGGCAAAGGCCTGGGCGGTATGGCCCGAGGGAAACGAAAATTCGTCGCTGCCGTCGGGGCGTTCTTCGTGTGTGATCGATTTGAACGAAAAGGTGAGGGCTGCCATGATCATCTCCGACTTCACCAGCAACAGCGTCCTGTTCCGGAAATCGTTTTTCCCTTTCACGCCCGCGATGTTCAGTCCGTAGACGATGGCCACGGGTGCGTGCATCAGGTAGTTGTCTACCTTGCTGTGAAAGGTGGGCATGATGTTGTTGCGCTCCTCCCGGATCTCATAGCGGTTGATGATGTTGTCGTTTTTAGCGGAATAAACACCAAGTCCGATCAGCAGGGCGGGCACCTTTACGGCATGAAGCAGCCGGTATTCTCTTTGGGCTTTGGGAGCGTCTTCCTGGAGCTGCAACTCCGGACCCGGTTCGCTGGGTTGCGGCTTGATCTGGGCGATAGCACCCGAGGAAAGGCAAAGGGCGGTGACGAGCAGAGAGGAAAACTTCATAACCTCGAAAATAATGATTTTTTAGTGGGATTACAAAGTAGCGCAATCGGAACCGGCCGGGTACAACATTTCCGTCTGAAAAAGCACGAGGGTGGTGTTGACGCGGCGTTTGCCGCAATCCTCTAAAAAGTTAACTAAAGTTCAAATTTATTGAAATTACCACATCTACTGACCATCCTTGTCCTGCCGGGTATATCCGGCATTCACTGGCTGACCCAATCTCACACGATCACATAGTTGCGGTATTCCCCCAGGCGGCGTCCGGTCGTCTTCTCCACCCATTCCTTGACGCGGTCTTTCAGGCTGAGGCGGACACGACTTTCGTCGAACTCAAAATCCCAGGTCAGGTTGGCGATGCGGCGGAGCATCACTTGGGGATGGGTGTCCTGGAATTTTTCGAGGCGGTCGATCTCCGAGTAGTCGAACTCGCTGGTGCGGGGGATGTTCTGGTCGATCCACTCGTCGCTGTGCCAATAGCGGTTGAACGATACCTGTTTGTTTTGCATGGCTTTGGGCTCGCGAACATAGCCGTAGTGAAAGATGGACGCGGGGATGTGTTTCACCTTCAGCTTCCGGTTGGGCAAGATGCGGAAGCCCTGGGCATCGCGGTAAGAGAAGATGTCTTTCCGGTTGCGGATCACACGCACCTCGCGGCGGTACCACCGGTAGGAGGTGCCCACATAGTCATAGGAACCATAAAAATGTACATAGTCAAAAAGCAACCCTTCGACGTCGTGATCGTCTTTGTAGCGTTGCATGTTTTCGCGCACGGTGTCGATGTATTTTTCATGCATCACTTCGTCGGCCTGGATGTAGAATGCCCAGTCGGCGGTAGGGTCGATGGCGCGGAAGGCCTTGTCGGTCTCGAGGGCGAGCACGCGGCCATTATCCCGCACGTTGTCGTCCCACACGGTTTCGATGATCCGGATCTTGTCGGAAGGAATAGAGCGGATCAATTGCAATGTGTCGTCGTCGGAGTTGCCTACGGCGACCACCATCTCCGTGCACAGGGGCAGGATGGACTGTATAGCTTCGACGACGGGATAGTCATATCGTATCGCGTTACGGACAAATGTAAATCCACTCACTTTCATGGGGGCAGGGGGTAGTTGAGAGGGTACACAAATTTCGGCATTTATCGTGAAGTAGTCACAGTTTTTTTTCTTTTCCGGTTTCTGCCAGGGGATTCATGTACACACCGGTGCCATTCCGGTGTTCTTTTTTCTAACCCTCGACGAAACGGAATGTTTGTCTGGAAATTTTCAATCGTGTACTGAAATATTCAGACAAACCATGAAGCTCTGGCGGGTGTAGACAAAACTTTTTTAAGCGGTTCTCCGGGCACGCGAAAGGAATATTTTTTCAGCTCACCGGAAGGACTCTCTACACGGGACGGGTGTTCTTGGTGGGCGGATGGATTTTAGTGACCCATGCGGTTTGGTCCCGTAAAGTATCATCGATCAAGACCCCTTGTGAGGGAAACTTTGAGCGCCGGAATTCGTTCTACTACCTCAAATACCGGGCGAACGGACGGGCAAGGCAAAACCCGTAAATTTAGCGATCCCATGTCACGGGTATTTGAAGGATTGAATAAAATATAGTTATATTAATGTTACGTTTCTATTCAAAAAATACGTTTTAGGAAAAGTACCCCCCAAACGACTAGCCGGCCGGCGGGCAACGACGAGTGTCTTATGGACGGATGGTGTTCGAAATGAAACTATTCTACCACCACGGTGCTTTGAACTATGGAAAATTATCCGCGATTTGAATTTTCAGACCCCCTGGGGAGTGATCCCCTGGAATTTTTTGCCAAACATGGATTCTTGCATTTCAGCAATTTTATCTCCCGCGAAACGGTGAGCGATATCCGGACAGAGATCCGTATGATCGAAGACAAACTTGTGGAACGGCAAGTGGAAAAGATCAACGGCGTTCCCATCAAATACGGGACCGACGTCGACGGACGCAAATTCATCCAACGCTTCCCTTTCAGTTCGCAGCAGAGCCCACTCCTGAACGAATTCCTTCAAGACCCCCGCCTCGAATCCCTGTTTCCCCTGCTGGGCGACGACGCCGAAAATCCGAGGGTGGGCCACAATGAAAAGGACGGACTGGTCATTAATCACTACATCAACACCGAACTCAGCAAATTCATACGGATGGGCTGGCATACCGACTGCCTGCGCGACGTCTTTTATGGCAAGAAGATCATGCCCATGCTAAACGTGGGCATTCACCTGACCGACGCCAAGCCTGGGCAAGGCGGATTGCGTATATTGCCGGGAACACATAAGCAAACCATCTTTGGCGTGCTCTTTAAAAAACCATACTTCCTCGACCACCGCCCCGACAAAAACGAGGTCGGATTGCAAACCAGGGCAGGCGATCTCACCGTTCACGACGGCCGGCTTTGGCACCGCGTGGCCCAATCGACTGTCATGGGGGAGCAGAGCCGCCGCCAGGTCATGTACGTGCCCATCATCAGCGGCGCCTATGCCATCAAGAACGAGAAGAGCCCCACGCTGATCTATCAACATTTTCAAAACATGGTGAGGTAGCCGGGAATGAAACAAGCGATCATTACGGGCGCCAGCAAAGGCCTGGGAAAAGCGTTGGCCCTGGAGATGGCCTCCCGCGGATACGAAACTTTGTTAGTGGCCCGGTCGGCCCCGTTGCTCGGGACCCTGGCGGCCGAGATTTCGAGCCGGTTCAAAGTGAAGGTTCACACGCTCGCCCTCGACCTGGCCCAAAACGAAGCATCCCAAACCATCTACGACTGGTGTCAAGGCGCCTCCTTCCAACCTACCGTGCTGATCAACAATGCGGGCTATGCCTGTTGGGGATATTTTCATACGTTACCCCTGAGCAGCCAGCTTCCCATGCTCGATCTCAATGTGCAAGGCATGGTATCGCTCACACACCGCATACTGCCGCTGCTCCAAAAGCAACCCAAGGCCTATGTTCTCAACGTATGTAGCACGTCAGCCTATCAGCCAGTTCCAACGATGTCGCTATACGCCGCAAGCAAAGCCTTTGTGCGGTCCTTTACCCGGTCGCTGCGTTACGAGCTTCGGAAAGGGCCGGTATCGGTCACCTGTTTGAGTCCTGGGCCTATGGCTACGAACTTCATTGCGCAAGCCAACATGCAGGCGATGCAGGAAACGGCACAGAAATTTGAAATGAAGGCCGAAGACGTAGCGCGCCGCGGAGTGAAGGCCATGTTTGCCGGCCGGGCGGAAGTAATTCCTGGGTGGATGAATGCCCTGAGCGTAGGCTTTTCTAAAGTCTTGCCGGATGCGCTGTTGGAACGGATTGCCAACAACCTGTATGAATCAAAACTATAAATTCCGGAAATCCTTACCTTTGCAGGCTTGAAATTTCCATTAGTAGATTAGATATCATAGATGTGAAAAAGAACTGGAAATATGCATGGGGATCGGCCGCTTTCAGAATCCATTTCATCCTGACCATTCTCTTCGGCATCCTGCTGGCCGCCTTCGCCGATCACTTCTTTCAATTCATCCAGGAACGTCCCGGCCACCTTATCGGCGACGCTGTGCTGGACTGGATCCCGCCGCATGACATGTCGGTGTATATTTTCGCCTTGCTCTATGTCGGTGTGATCCTGGCCGTGGGCACGACGATCATAAAAGAACCTGAGGTTTTACTTACTGGCATGCAAGCCTATATCCTGTTGACGCTGATGCGGATGGCCACATTGTATTTTATCCCATTAGAGCCACACCCCGGTTTGGTATTGCTGGAGGACCCGTTTGTGGGTTACCTCATCTACAACGAGAATATCATCACAAAAGACCTGTTTTTCTCCGGGCACGTGTCTGCCATGTTCCTGCTTTACCTGACGGCTACGGGTCGCAACCTCAGAATTTTCCTGGCGGCCGATACGGTCCTCATGGCCATTTGCATGTTGTTCCAGCACGCCCACTATACCGTGGATATTTTGGCGGCGCCGTTCTTCGCGTTGCTGAGTTGCTATTTGGCTGGTCGGCGGACGATCACTACGCAGGCGGCTGCTTTGCGGAATGAACCGTAAGCCATCATTGCCGTTGTCCCTTCCGCCCTGAGAGAAGGGAACGTCTTAAATTTTCACGCTGTATCCAAAGGATTACTTGTAGAGACACCGTAACAGTGTTCGGGAAATCGAGTAATAAAGTTTTAGATTTTTGAGTGCCGAGCAGTATGACCACGGCGCGTGAAAAAAAATAAATTACTGAAACAGGGCAAGCCCCACAGCACGCGTGTCATGTAGGACCATAACGATCGTCTCACGGTTTTCATGATGTTCGGAAATGACGTCTATTCAATGGGTAGGTAACTGTTGTTGGCGACCAGCACCAACAACAGTCAAACAAAATCTATCTATTTCAAATGCGACCGCAGCATCCAAGCCATTTTCTCATGTTCCTCCATGAGGCCCGTGATATAGTCGCTCGTGCCGGCGTCGCCGTATTCATTGGCAAAGCGGTTGATGTTTTCGCGGAGTGTGATGATGATGGTTTCGTGATCGGTGAGGAGCTCGCGCAAAAAGCCTTGGGAGTCGTTTTTCTCACGGACCTGTTCGGTGAGGTGGGTCAGTTGCAAGAAATCTTTGAGGGTGGAGGGGGCGTAGTGGCCCAGAGAGCGGATGCGTTCGGCAACGCCGTCCATGACTTCGTCCAGTTGGTTGTACTGGGCTTCGAAGAAGAGGTGTTGGCTGTGAAAGTCGGGGCCTTCTACGTTCCAGTGTGCGCGGCGGGTTTTTGTGTAGAGCACAAATACGTCGGCTAGCAATTTGGACAATTCCTTGGCTACGCTGGCCAGGTTCTCCGGCTTGATTCCAATGTTCGTTTGCATACGTGTAAAGGTGATTTATGGGTTGGAAATATATTTAGTTCTGGTTTGCGTTCAGCTGTGGAGTTGTCACCGTTTTGATGGGCCCCGCCAGCCTATTCGCGCGGCTTAATTTCTTTCACGGTGCCATCGGCGTAGCCCGCGATCACGATCGTCACCATCGTGTTGGCAAATAGGCCGGTAGCCACCACACCGGGAATGCTCCGGATAGCAGCGTCCAGGTGCACGGGGTCTTCGATTGTGTTGAACTGGCAATCGGCGGTGAAATTTCCGTTCTCGCTAATATACTGTTGATTTCCATTGCGCCGAAGTCGTGGCTCGCAGCCGAGTGCTTTGATATGCTTTAGTGTGAGCTCTGCAGCAAAGGGCAGAATCTCTACGGGCAAAGGAAATTTGCCGAGGCGTTCCACCAGCTTGGAGGAATCGACGATGACAATAAATTTCTTGCTGTTGTAGGCCAGGATTTTTTCACGGGTGTGGGCGCCGCCTCCGCCTTTGATGAGGTGGCCTTGACGATCGGCTTCATCGGCGCCGTCGATGTAAACATCGATGCTATCGATGGAGGTGAAGGGAACGATGGGAATGTTCAGGTCGCGGGCGAGTTTTTCGGAGCGTTCCGAGCTGGCCACGGCCCGGATGGTGAGTCCCTGTTTTATAAGGTCGCCAATCTTTTGAATAGCATAGAACACCGTGGTGCCCGTGCCCAAGCCTACCACCATGCCGTCTTGTACATAGCGTGCCGACCATTCGCCGGCATGTCGTTTAGCGTCGTCCATACGATTTCTGAAGTGCGAACTAAAGGTAAGGGGTGGCGTGTAAAAAAGGGGCTCGCAGTTCAGAATTTTTAACCGCAGAGACGCAAAGGGCGCAAAGTCAACGCAAAGCGCCCATTGGGAAATCTATGCGTCGGCTTGGTGCCTCGGCTGTTAAATGCATTTCCACATCACGTCCACAAACCACTTCCGGCTGTCTTGGAATTGCTCCAGGCTCTTAAACCCCGAGCGCTCAGCCAGTTGTTGAATTTCCGTCAGCGAATATTTCTGCGAGATCTCCATAAAGATCGGCTCGCCTTGTGTAAAGCGGATGGCGTGCGGCCCGATGTGTACCCGTTGCTCGCGCTGGCTGACCAGGTAGCTCTTACACGAGCCGGTCGCGGGATCGTAGGTAGGATAGTGTACAAAATGTTCCAGGTTAAAGTCGGCGCCTAATTCGCGGTTGATGCGTTTCAGCAGGTTTAGGTTGAACGCCCGGGTGATGCCCTCCGGGTCGTTATAGGCATCCAGAATCACCTGTGGATGTTTCTTCAAATCAAATCCCACCAATAACAAATCGCCTGGCGACAATTGCTTCCGCAGCGCTTTGCAAAACCCCAGTGCTTCCTCCGGAGGCACGTTGCCGATACTGGCCCCCATGAACAACACCACCTTGCGTTTATTCGACCGCAGCTTGGCTTCCTTCAACATGTCGAGGTAGTCGCCTTGCAATCCTTCCACGCGCATGCCCGGGAATTTGAGGGGCAGCGTCTTCTCCAGGGTTTGGATGATGCTCTCGGAGATATCGATGGGGAAATAGGTGTAGTCGACACCCCGGGCCTGCAGTTCGCCCAGAAGATAGCTCGATTTTGCCGTGTCGCCAGGGCCGAGTTCTACCAGGTCAAAGTCGGTTGCATGGTGGCAGATCAGGGTGGCGATATCCTGCGTCTGATGCTCGAATATTTCCTGCTCACAGTGGGTCAGGTAATATTCCGGGCACTGCATGATGCGCTGAAAGAGCTTGTCGCCCTCGGCATCGTAAAAATACTTGGCGCTAAGCGACTTGGAGGATGCCGTAAGGCCGTGAATAACATCTTCGTAGAACTCTTCCCGTGCTGCCTGCCGGTTCTTCAACCGCGTGTAGTGATCTGTTAAAAAAGGTATAGTCATAACGTCTGTTCAGGGTTAATGCGCCAGCCGGATGCCGGTGAGCTGCCAGCGCTGGTGCGGATGAAAGAAATTTCGATACGATATGCGGCTGTGGTCGGGCGAGGTGAACGCGGAGGCGCCACGTAAAACCTTTTGGTTCACCATAAACTTGCCGTTGTATTCTCCCACGGCGCCGGGTGCCCGCGCAAAACCGGGGTAGGGGAGGTAGGCACTTTCGGTCCATTCCCAACGGTCGCCCCAGGCAAAATTGGGCGCCGCGGCTTCCCATTCAAATTCTGTGGGCAGGCGCTTGCCGGCCCACGCGGCAAATGCTGCGGCTTCGTAATAGCTGATGTGCGTGACCGGTTGGTTTAGGTCGAGCGAAAGCAGTCCCCGCAGGGTGTAGCGGTACCAGGCTCCGTCCTGTTTGTACCAATAGAGCGGGGCGACAATGCCGTTGGCCCTCACCCAATCCCAGCCCTCAGCATGCCAGTGCGCAAAATGGGTGTAGCCGCCGTCTTCCATAAACTCCAGGTAGGCCGCGTGCGTGACGAGGGCAGGGGCAATATTGAAGGACGGAAGAAATACTTTATGACGGTTTAATTCATTGTCATAACAAAACGAATCCCCGGCATGACCGATCATGTGCATGCTTTCGTCGATCACAATAAAAGGATCCGATGCGTGAGGTTGCGCATCGCAAAATTCCAGCGTGTGGTTTTCGGTGTATGCGGGTAACAAAGGATTGTGGCCGAGGATGTATTTAATGTCGGTCCACAACAATTCCTGGTGTTGTTGTTCGTGGTGACAACCCAGCGTGATCAGGTCGATCACCGCCGTGGGCAGGGGCTCATTCATCCAGGCCATCATGGCGGCATCGACGTGCTGACGGTATTGATAAATTTCCGCCACTGTGGGCCGGCTCAGGTTTCCGCGTTGGGTCCGGACCACGCGTGCCCCAAGACTTTCATAATAACTATTGAAAACAAAATTGAAGTTCGCATTAAACTCCTGGTAGCCCTCCCGGTAGGCCTTCAACAAAAGGGTTTCAAAAAACCACGTGGTGTGCCCCAAGTGCCATTTGGGCGGGCTCACGTCTTCAACCGGTTGCACGACATAGTCTT
>DATDAV010000218.1:0-35012 GCA_036525235.1 Chryseolinea sp.
GAATATTTCTTCCTCGACGAACGCTTCAACGCGCAATACAAGGAAGACGAAGTCCAGCATACGTTGCTGTCCAACCTGGCCTACATCTGCATGTTCATTTCGTTGCTGGGATTGTTGGGCTTGTCGGCCTTCACGGCCACGCAACGCACCAAGGAGATCGGCGTCCGCAAGGTGCATGGCGCCTCGGTGCCGCATATTATTTTCCTGTTGTACAAAGATGTGATGTACCTGATCCTCATCGCGGCCGTCATCATCGTGCCGCTGGCCTATTACGTGATCCAGGAGTGGATGGGCAACTTTGCCTATCAAACTTCGCTGAACGTGTTCACGTTTGTGGTGGTTGCCCTGATGGCGTTGGTCTTTTCGTTCTTTACGGTGGCCTTTCACAGCCTGAAAACGGCGCGGATGAATCCGGTAAACGCGTTAAAATATGAATGAGGATTTTTCACCGGGAGATGCCTGATGCATCTCCCGGCGAAATCAAAAATCAGTTAAACGCAATAGTCCATATCTTCCGCATGTTTTGTGAGGATGGGCACGCCGCGTTTTCGCATCTGCTCTTTTGCCCATCCACTCAGCAGGGCAATGAAGGGGACCAGATCGTGTCCGTCGGGCGCTAGGGTATATTCCACGCGCGGGGGGAGTTCGGCGTATTCGTGTCGCGTGATGAGGCCGTCGTCTTCCAGCTCACGCAAGGCCTGCGTTAACATTTTCGGAGTGACGCCGATGAGGCCCTTTCGAAGCTCTCCATAGCGGCGGGTCTTTTGACTCAGGTGCCAAAGGATGCGCCCCTTGTATTTGCCGCCGATCCGCTGAAAGGCATAGTCTACGGAACACTGCTCCATCATTTCTTTTACCTCTGTTTTCATGCTGGGGAGATTTTTGTGTGTTATCATATTGGCCTGGTCATGCTTTCGAAACCCCGGCTGTTTCTGGAAAATTTCAAAATAGTGGCATTTTTTTGTCGCTGGTACTCAGTATTACTATCCTTTTGGTGCGCAGGTTACCAAAAAGTGCATACTTGATGATGAACGGAGGCCGGCCCAGTTTTGCTTCATAAAACAACACATTTTTATGAAAGCGATTCATCTAACGAAATTCGGTCTCGAAAATCTACAGCTGGTAGAAGCCAGGACACCGGAGCCGGGGCCCGGCGAGGTGCTCATCAAAGTAGAGGCCGTCTCCCTGAACTATATCGACCTTGCCGTGACCAAAGGATTGTACAATCCCGCGTTGGCGCTTCCCCGCATCCCGGTTTCGGATGGTGCCGGGGTCGTTGAACAGGTGGGAAGTGCCGTCACACGGTTCAAAAAAGGCGACCGGGTGATGGTGCACTACTACCAGCGATGGCTGGCCGGCAAGCGGACGGTGGCCATGGCGCAAAGTCAGGCTGGTCAGGCAACGCAGGGTGCGCTCGCGGAATACGCCGTCTTTCCCGAGGATGGGCTGGTGCACATTCCCGCTTCCCTCACTACGGTGGAGGCTTCGACGCTTCCCATCGCCGCGCTCACAGCCTGGACTGGGTTGATCGAGCAGGGCCAGGTCACCGCCGGCCACACGGTGCTCACACAGGGAACGGGTGGCGTTTCCATTTTCGCCCTGCAGTTTGCAAAAGCCCTGGGCGCGCGCGTCATCGCCACTTCCAGCGCCGACGCCAAACTGGAAAAACTGAAAGTGCTAGGTGCCGACGAGGTGATCAACTATAAAACCAACCCCGCCTGGAACGAGGAAGTGCTGCGCCTGACCGGTGGCGAAGGTGTGAATGCCACGCTGGATGTGGGGGGTGCGGAAACCATCGGGAAGTCCTTGCTGTCGCTTCGCATGCATGGCTATGTTGGACTGGTTGGTTTTATCACGGGCACAACTTTGCCCATCGATTTTTTTAGAATGGTCAACGCCTGCCTGCGTGTGCAAGGCTTGTCGGTGGGTAGCCGCGAAAGCCTGGAGAACATGGTGCGCGCTGTCGACAGCACCAAACTGAAGCCCGTGATCGATACGATTTATCCGATAGAAAAAACACAAGAGGCCTTCCGCCATATGGAGAGCGCATCGTTTGTGGGAAAGATTGTCGTGAAGATTTGATTTTAGCGATCGTCGCCGTACACGGCCACCGCGGAGTAGATCAGGTTGTTGTTGAAGATGGAGGGCGTTTCGTCCATTTTCACCACCGCGTGGAAACCACTTTGCTCCAGCAGCGGTTGCAGCGACGCATAACGGATGGGGTAGGGTACCCATGCATTGGCCCGGTCCGTGTCGTATTCCACCACGATGAGTCTGCTGCCCGGAGTAAAATGCTTTTTCAGTTGGCGCAGGAACACGATCTTGTTGGATACATAATGCAGCGCATTGGCCATGAGCACGCCGTTCGCCACGATGGCGTCGAGGTCGTAGCTGATAAAATCCTTTTGCAATTTCTTCAGGGTGATCACAGCGTTGCTGAGCACGAGGCTGCGCAGGGCTGCGGGATCTTTGTCGATGGCATAGACTGTGCTGTGGGGCGGGAGCAGGGAGGCGAGGGCGTTGGTGAACAGGCCCTTCCCTGCACCAAGGTCCATCCAAGTCTGGCTGCCGGAAGACGGAGGTATTCCTTTTTCAATCAACCTGATGGCTAGAGACAGTTCCACGGGAGTGTTTGGATACTTAAGTTTCGTTTTTTTGGCGGTGTCGTCAAAGTAAAACCGTCAAAATTTAAACGACGAACGAAAGCTATAAAGTATTTACCCAGGTAAAAATTAAAAACGTGATAAGTTTTTGACTTATCACGTTTCGATGGCGTGCGATGTGTGTTCTAGAATTTCAGGTTGGCGAACCGGCCAAACGAGTTGGATCCCACCCACAACCCGATTTTTCCGCTATGATGGGTATTCAATTTATTTACCACCAGGGATGGCGTTGGATCGTGGTTGACAAACACCTTGATCGCGTCGCCCTTCACCTCGATGCGGGCGTGGAACCATTTGTCGGGGCTGGGTGCGTTCTTTATTTCCTTTTCAAATTCGCCGGTCCGTTTTTCACGCAACGTCTGCCAATCGTATTCCGGCATGCTGATGTACTGGACCATGTGATCGCGGTTTTCTTGTTTTGCAGCCACGAAATTGAAAGGACGGAAATAGATGCAGTCATAGGTGCTGTCGTTCTGAGCGTGGAAGGCGATGCCCACAAAGCTGGCGCCGGGGTTGTTCGCGCCCATGACGTCGAACTCGATGACGCCCTCCGTAAACGTTTTGCCTTTCAGCCAGGCGGCGCCACTCCGCTGGTTTGGGGTGGTCAGTTGCACGCCGCTCGTGCCGCCTTCGGCGTATGGTGCCAGGGTGGCATTTTTTAGGTCATAGTCCTTTTCGGACGCGCTGAGCTTGCTATTTTTAGTTTGACCAAACGATGAAACGGTGGTTAACCCTACAAAGAGAAGCGTGGAAAGAATCTGAATTTTCATGGGGGAATGATTTTAAGTTGAAGATGGATACCAGTTTTCAGGGATATATACTGTGCATTATTAGGGTGCTTTCAAAAAAGGGATGATAAAATCCCGGAGCATGGGCGGGTTTAGGATGAGCGACACGTGGTCGCTGTTGGGCAGCAGGAGCAACTGCGCGTTGGGAAGAAGTTTGTACATCGCCACGAACCCGTCGGTGCGCGTGTAGTCATCCCGGTCGCCGGCCACGATGAGGACGGGACATTTTATGGTGGCGGCTTTTTCTTCCGACAGCGAGACCGGTTCCAGCCAGGCGTTCTTCAGCATGTCTACCCATTCGGCGAAGCGTTGTGGTTCGGGCATGATCTTTTTACGGTCTTTTAAAAAATCGGGAAGATTTTGTTCTTCATTTTTGCCGCTGATGTTCCACGTGTGCTGCAATGCACTGGGGTGTTGATTGGTGACGTTGAGCGCACCGGCCATGCTCACGAGTTTGATCACATGCTGGGGATATTCGGCCGCCAGGATATTGCCCGTCACGGCGCCGTCGCTAAAACCCATGACGAGTGCTTTGTCGATCTTTTCATTTTTCAAAACCGTCACCGCGTCTTGCGCAAACAGGCGATGCGTCATGGGCGTGTGACCGATTTCAGACCGCCCGTGTCCGCGCGTGGCGACGGCGATCACTTTAAAATTTTTGATGAGGTCGGGGAAATACTGTCCGTATTCGCTGATGTAGCCATAGTAGCCACCGTGCAGCAAGAGGAGTGGCGGGCCATCGCCATAGACCTCATAATAAATCCGGGCGTCGCCGGACTGTACATACTTTCCGGTCTTGGGGTTGTCTCCGTAGGGAATGTCCTGGCCTTGGATGGACGTTAGGCATCCCAGCAAGAGGAACAAGCAAGCAGTGAATTTCATGCAATGATTTTTTTGGTGGATGTATACGTGCAATATTCCAGGTTTGGTGTGGAGGATTCGGGGCCAATTTGCGATCTTTTCGCAGTCAATTCCCGTTCATTCAAAAAACCACCCAGATGCCCGCCTCCGAAAAAGACTATATTGTTCTCTACCGGACACTCGTTGAAAAAAAACTGATGCTGGGCAACGGCGACGGCAAAGTGAAGCAGCGCGACCTGGAATACCTGGCCGATCACATCGAACAAAAATCAAAAGTGCGTCTCAGCGTCTCCACCCTGAAACGCCTGTGGAAAGACGACTTCGCCCAGGAGCCCCATCCCACCACATTGGATGCCCTGGCCAGCGCCCTGGATTTTGCCGACTGGCAGTCGTTCAAAAAAGCAAACGCCGGAAACGACGTCAATGCTTTTCCCTCCGAACCGCGGGCGGTGAAACAAAAAATGAGCGTGCGGTTCTACCTGGCACTGGGCCTGGCCATCGTGGCCGCCGGCGTGATCGCCATCCTGGGATTTGGACTGGGAAAAAAGAAATTAAAGCTGCCGGCCGTCATTCCCTTTCGAGCCGAAGAGACCGTCACCCACGGTGTGCCCAACACGATCATCTTCAACTATGACGTGAGCAATATTGAAGCCGATAGCTTTTTCATCCAGCAGTCGTGGAATCCCCGCGACCGAACGCGGATCGATCCAAAGAAAAATCACTTCACTGCTATCTATTATACACCGGGGTTCCATCACGCACGGCTCATGGTAAACGATTCGGTTGTAGCCACCGCCCGTGTGCACATCAAAAGTGATGGATGGTTTGCCGCGCTGCGCTACGACCCATTGGACACGCATCCCCTATACCTGGATCGCACCCGTTTGAAGCGCGACGGGCTTCTGCAAACCAGTCTGGATGATCTGAAGGCGGCTGGAATCGACGTCCAGAAAAATTTCATTTATCGCTACTACAATAGCCGTGATTTTGAAAATGTGACCAGCAACAACTTTGTGTTGGAAACCCGCCTGCGGAGCGACAGTTTGTTGAGCCAGGCTTGCCCGGATGCCGAGATCATGATCGTGTGCGAAGAAGGAATTTGTTTTGTGCCCATCACCATAAAGGGATGTGTGAGCAACCTCGGCGTGGGAATGGGAGAGGTTTATAAAGGAGGCAACGACCATGATCTTTCTGCGTTGGGAACGGACTTGCTGAAGGAATGGCAGACCCTGCGAATTGAAAATCACAACCGGGACGCCACCATCTTTTTAAATGATGTGGCAGTGGAACACATAAAGTATGAGCAGGACTATGGGAAGATCGTAGGGCTCACGTTTACCTTCAACACGCCGGGGGCGGTGGATTTTGTGCGATTGAAAAATGAAACGGGCACGGTCGTCTATGCGGACGAATTTGACCAGTAATAAAATATTTCAGGAAATCTGTCACCTTTTGGAAAAAGCCGGTAGCTATACAAACTCCCGCGCCCATGATCCGAAACTACATCCTCGTCACGCTGCGCAGCCTGCGCAAAAACAAGGTCTATGCCGCCATCAACATTGCCGGCCTCTCCATTGGCCTGACCAGCACCATCCTCATCCTGCTGTGGGTATTCGACGAAACCTCCTACGACCGCTTTCATCCCAAGGCAGACCGCATCTACCAGGTCATGGCCAATGTGAATTACGATGGCACCATCCACACTTGGGGCGCTGCGCCGGCCGCTGCTTATGAAGGCATTAAGGCATCCGATCCACGCGTGGCAAACACGGCGTTGGCCGATTGGGGTTCGGATCACCTGCTGAGTGTGGGCGAAAAGTCCATTCGCAAGCGAGGTCGCCATGTGACACCGGAATACCTCAAGATGTTCGAATTTCCGCTGTTGAAGGGCAACCGCGACAAGGTGTTGTTGGACGAAGGCTCGCTGGTGATCTCCGAAACGGTGGCCACAGCGCTGTTTGGCGATGCCGATCCCATCAATCAATTGGTGTTGGTGGACAATAAATATCAACAAAAAGTGACCGGCGTGCTCAAAAACATCCCGGTAAATTCCTCCATCCAACTGGATTGCCTGCTGCCCTGGAGACTGTATGAGAACAGCTCGCCTGACAGGAACAATGTACGCAGCAATTGGGGCAATTATTCTTTTCCTATATATGTGGAACTGCGTGACCCGGAGTCGCGTGCAGGTGTGGAGCAAGTTATCGGCGACTTGGGAGATCGGAATTTGAAAAGCGACGTGAAGCACACGTTCTTTTTATATCCGATGTTGGAGTGGAGGCTGTACGACCGCTTTGAGAACGGCAAAACGGCAGGCGGGCGCATGGAATACGTTCAAATGTTTTCGCTGATCGCGATCTTCATCCTGTTGATCGCCTGTATTAATTTTATGAATTTGGCCACAGCCCGTTCGGAACGGCGCGCAAGAGAAGTAGGCATTCGCAAAAGCGTGGGCTCGCGGCGTCAAGATCTGGTGTTCCAATTTTTGGCCGAGTCGTTTGCCATTTCGTTGATCGCTTTTGTGATCTCGGTGTTGCTGGCCGAATTGTTGTTGCCGGCCTACAACGGGTTGGTGCAAAAGGATTTGTCCATCGCCTATGATCAGGCGCCGTTTTGGATCTTTGCGGGCACGATCATTTTCTTCACGGGCATCGTCGCCGGAAGCTACCCGGCTTTTTATCTCTCTTCGTTCCAACCGGCCATGGTATTGAAGGGGAAGGCGCAAGTCGGCAAAAGCAGTGGCACGCCGCGCAAGGTGTTGGTGACGTTGCAGTTTGGATTCTCTATTTTACTGATCCTGGGAACCCTGGTGGTGTACCGGCAGATCCAACACGTAAAAGGGCGCGATATCGGATATGATCGCGAGAGCCTCATCACGATCGAGGCGAACGCCGACCTGCGGAAAAGCTTTCAGCCGTTCAAACAGTCGCTCCTGCAATCGGGAGTGGTCGCGGGCGTGACCCGATCCAATTTTGCGATCACCGATCCAAATTCGTGGAGCTTCCTGGGTTGGCCCGGGCAAGCTGCCGACCAAAAACTTATTTTTACCGACCTCGCCACCGAGTACGATTTTTCTAAAACCATGGGCATCAAAGTACTCATGGGGCGCGATTTCTCCGAAGACTTTCCCGGCGACACCGCATCGATCGTCATCAATCAGGCCGCGCTGGAGATGATGGGCTTGAAAGATCCCATCGGACAAGAGCTCGACTTAGGGAACAACCGCAAGCGCAAATTGATTGGAGTCGTAGAGAACACGGTAACGGGCTCAGCCTACGAAGGTGTTGGCCCGATGTTCGTCGAATTTCAACCGAACTGGTTCAACGTCATCACCGTTCGGCTCGACAAAACGAAAGACCTGGAAGCCTCTTTAAAAGGTGTCGAGGCCGTCTTCAAAAATTATAGTCCCGCCTATCCGTTCGAGTTCAAATTTGTAGATGCCGAATTCCAAAAGAAATTTACCGACATCACCCTCACCGGCAAGCTGGCAAACTTATTTGCCCTGCTGGCCCTCGCGGTGACCGGCCTGGGACTTTTCGGACTGGCCTCGTTCATTGCCGAGCAGCGCACCAAAGAGATCGGCATTCGCAAGGTGTTGGGCGCCTCGGTGTCCAGCATCGTGGCTTTATTGTCGAAGGATTTTTCAAAGCTGGTCGTTCTTGCCTTCGCACTATCCTGTCCCCTTGCCTGGTGGATGCTCAACGAATTCCTGCAACGGTACTCCTACCGCATCGACATCCCCATTTGGATATTCCCCCTCACAGGAACAGCAGCCCTTCTATTCGCTCTGGCCATCGTAGGCACCCAGGCGCTGTTCTCAGCCCAGGCTAACCCAGCGAAGACGCTCAATGAAAATTGACGCGAAGGAGGAACTGTCGTCGGTGGCAGAGGCTGGGAACTTAACCGGCCTTGAAATAGTGATCAGTACAGCGAGACGAGGGAGGATGAGCTTTTGACCTGACTCGGACTATAGCCAAATCGCTTTTTATATTCATAAGAGAAACTGCCGGTATTGTTATAACCCACGAATTGCGCTACTTCCGAAATCGTCATCTGGTGTTCGCTCAAAAGGTCTTGTGCCTTTTGCATTCTAAGCTGAAGTATATGTCCGAAGACAGTCGTGTTAAAGAAATGTTTGTAGCCTTTCTTCAGCTTAAACTCATTGAGTCCAAAAGCATAGGTTAGCTCCTTCAGCGTTAACGGCTCTAAATACGCACGCTCAATATATTCCTTCACGGCGAGCATTTTTTCCTTGTCTTCCTTCCTCCATTGCTCCTTTCCGGAGGATGTTTGCAGCGAATGCAAATGCTCCATTTGTAAAACAAACAGCTCCAGCATTTTGCTCTCGAGAAAAATATACCGTGTAGGTCCTTGAAATTGACACTGCCGCACCGATTGAATCACCTCTGCGATTCGTCTGTCCCAACCCACCGAGTGGTTAGCTGCCAGGAAATTTTCTTTTTTATAGAGGTTTTTACTTAATGCCTCCAGCGATCCATTTTCATTGCACTGCAGAAGAGCGTTCAAATAAGGAAGATCATACGTTATGGTGAGCGCATGAAAATTGCCCGAATGAATAATGTGATTGCCGGCAAACTGCGTGCTGTACTGCAGGTTGTGATGTTGACTATTGAAATGGACCGGGTTCTTCAAGTATGAAAAGTGAGACTCGACATCACCATTTAAAACAAATACGGACTCGGCAGCTTCTTTGGGTTCCGTATCCAATAGCTGAAAAGGATTATTGGCTTGCAGGCAAAACTCCGTGAGTACCATGCCGGGTGTTGCCACGGCGTGTACTTTTCCTGAAGCCAGCCCCGGTTCTTTAAAGGAGCTCAAGGTCTCGGAATATCTTTCGCTGGCGTGAAGTATGGCAACTTCTGCATGGCTAAAGTAATTGTTCCAGTGGGCGGTGTCGATTTTATCCATTTTTCCTAAATCAAAATCCGTTTATCCTAACGCTGGCAGGCGGGCATCAAAGACCTTTGATAAAATTTTAAATCATATGAAAGACTTGATCGTTCCTGCAGGCAACCCTGTGAAAAAAGCCGAAATGCTACTAAAAACGGAAAAATGGAGGTTTTTGTTGTCCCTGCTATTTTACCCGGTGGGTATCGTTAAAATCTGGCGCGTAAAGGGCTTGCTGGTGGCAAAGCTGCTCTATTCCATTTTTGGATTTGTCTTGTTTTTGGTCTCGGCGGGCTATCTGGCCATCGTGCTCTTTGCAGCCTTTCTCCCCCCTTTGGACAACAGCGTAGGGACCAACCTGGAGCGGACCATCTACAATACCGAGGGCAACTACTCCGCTTCGTTCGTAAAAACAGGCAACGAAACGAATGGCGCCTATGAATTGGTACAAGTTGAACTCGAACCGCATGGTGGCAACGACTGGCATTATCATAAAACCTTTACGGAAGAATTTACCGTCGTTGAAGGCCAGGTTAAGATTGGCCACAACGGAAGCGAAATCATAATCAACAAAGGGCAATCGACGCTTGCCGACCGCGAGAATATGCATTTTTTCAAGAATGCACGAAATGAAAAATCGGTGCTGCTAGTAAAGACCACACCTGCCTCAGGCCTCGAAAAAACGCTCCGGGTCGCCTACGGCCTGATCAACGACGGTCTGCTCAAAAACGATATGACCAAAAACCCCTGGCACATGGCCTTACTATTGGGCTATAGCGAAACGTATCTTCAAGGATTACCAGGATGGTTTCAGGAGCCGCTCATTACTTCGCTGGCAAAAATTGCACAGTGGAGAGGAGAGGACCGGGAGCTCTATAAATACTTCAAGTAAAACAGATAAACGAATCAAGGCCTAGGTGAAACAGGGCCTTGAATTAACACCCTCGAAGGGTTGTCAACGAGTAAAAAAACGTTGTTCCAACTAAATGGATTTAATAACCCCAGCCTTTAGGCTGGGGTATCGCATAACAACCAACAAAGGGCTTTAGCCCTGACCAAGGCGTGGGACCGCTTAGACGATAACAGCCATCATCTATTATAAAATATCAATCCTCCGAAAAATAAAACCGCACCTCCAACGCCCCCGACGCCTCCCGCTGGTGCGTCACATATCCTTCGTCATTATACACATACTCATAATGCGTTGCCCCTTCCGAGCCATTCTCATTCTTCACCCGCCACGTAGCCGGATTATTCTGAAAGAGCACATGATAGGGATGATAAAAATTCAAAAACAACGCCGCCGAATTTTTCTTATCGTCAAAATTCTCATACGTCGTCGTGGAGACGCGTACAAAATCCAGCACGTCGCGTTGATACCCGTAATACTCCATCTTCACAGCATTCCCCCGGGCATCATATTCATATCCCCGTTTGATCGCCGGCGTGAACCCGGCTTCCGCCGAACCCTGCAATACGATCCAGGTCTTCACCCGGTCCAGGTCATCATAGTCGAAGAAATGCATTTGAGTCACCTGGTCGCCGCTATATTCCAGTGTCTCTGTTAGCCGCGATTCCTTGTAGATGAACTCATACCTTTCAGAACGATCGTCGCGAACGATCTTCGCTATCTGTTCATGGTCATAAACAACGGAGTATGCTGTTTCCATCGAGTCGCCCTGGTCGATCAGTCCCAGTCGTATGGTTTCGATCTGCCCGTTGCCACTGTAGCCCAAGACGCGATAGGAGTGTTCTCCATAAGACATCTTCTCGGCGCGCGATTTTTTTTCCGGCGATGGTGTGGCATCATGATCTTCGCATTGTGTGAAGAGGCCGGTGAATAGAATAAAGAGGGGAATTATTTTTTTCATGCTGAACAATAGACCCGGTCAAACGACGATTCGTTGGAAACCCCGTTAAAAAATAGCTATACCGAACGCCCCTTGTTCACTTGTTCCGCCAAGGCTTTAGGCGCAACGTTGGCATAGGACGTATACAACGCATCCTTAAACATCGTCTTGCGAACTTTATTGAGCTCGATGGCCGTCCAACCCTGCCTGCCCCACGCGCCCGGCACGGGATAAATGACGGCGGGATCATACTTCGAGAAAACGGATTGATCGACGGCCGACAATTTGACGACAGCTTTTTTCTTTACTGTATCCAATGTAGCAAAGATCTTTTTCTTTACCCGGAACGAAGCCTTTTCAAAGTGCGGCTGTTGCTCGGCTTCCGGGAGGGCCAGCGCCCAAGCCTCTACTTCTTGCAGGGTTACCATAGTTCAATATACGGCATCTGCGGAAAAGGGCGGGATGGGTATGTTAATTTTTTGTAAAACGAGCGCTACTCCCTGGAAAGCGCTCTGAAATAGTCTTAACTTCCTGTAACTATTCTTTTCCCGCAAAGTATTCCCCCCATAACCCTGGTCCTATGATCAAAAACTATCTCTCCGTTGCCTTGCGTAACATCCGGCATAGCCCGCTGTACGCGTTCATCAATATTTTCAGTCTGGCCATTGGCCTGGCGGCGTGCATGGTCATTTATCTTTTTATCAAGGATGAAAGAAGCTTCGATGGCTTTCATGCAAAAAAAGATGTGATCTACCGGTTGGATGAAGTGCAAAACTTCAGCGGCACCAACCTGCAAAAGGTAGCGCTTTCCATGCCCGGCATGGGGCCAAACCTGGTGGCCGATTTCCCGGAGATCAAGAGTTTCACACGCTTCTATGACCAGGGCAGCACCGTGTTCAAAAAAGGGGAGACCAAATTGCTTGTAAAGGATGTACGGGCCGTGGACAGCACCTTTCTCGATATTTTCGACTATGCTTTACTGGCCGGCGACAGGGCCACCTGCCTGGATGAACCCAATGCACTCCTGCTGACGGAGGAAAATGCGTTGAAGTTTTTTCCTTCGGTGGAAAGCGCCATGAACAATACGCTGACTGTGGCCGAGCAGGAATTCAAGATCACTGGCATATTAAAAAATGTTCCCGAAAACTCTCACCTCCGGTTCGATGCCCTCCTTTCGATCACCTTCCACACCAGCAAAGATCGCGAGTTCAATGACCGGTGGGGGTCCAATTTTCTCAACACCTATCTCGTACTCGACCCCCAAACAAACATCAAGGCCCTGGAAGCCAAGTTTCCCGACTTCCTGATTCGCCACATGGACAAAGACGCCATAAAGAATTACACACTTTTTCTCCAACGCCTTGAGGATGTTCACCTGGCCTCTACCGACATCGAGCACGATTATAATAACTATCGTAAATTCAATGGCAAGTATCTCGACGTATTCTTTGTCATCGGGTTGTTCATCCTGCTCATCGCCGGTGTAAATTTTATGAACCTCACCACAGCGCGGGCGTCACATCGCTGGAAGGAGATCGGCGTTCGCAAGACGGTGGGTGCGAAAAAGTTTCAGCTCTTCTCGCAGTTTATCTTCGAATCGGTTTTGTTGGCCATGGTAGCACTGGTGCTTGCGCTCCTGCTCAACTTGTTGTTTGTTCCGCTTCTTAACGATTTGATCGGCCGCCAACTCAGCTTGTGGTCGCTGTTCGGGAAAGAGATGGAGGTCGTGGTATTAATCGCGATCACCCTGGGGCTGGGACTGATCACCGGCATCTACCCGGCATTCTACATGACGTCGTTCAGCCTCTCACGTGTGTTGAAGGGCGGCAGCAAAGTGGATGGCAAGTCTGTTTTTAGGAGCGGTCTGGTGGTGGTGCAGTTTGGGTTGGCCCTGTCCATGATCGTGAGCACGCTGGTGGTGCTCCAGCAATTGTATTTCATGAAGAACAAAGATATTGGATTCGATAAGGATCAGATGATGTTGGTGAGCATGAACAACGAAGTGAATAAAAAATTCGAGACGTTAAGGACGGAGTTGCAAAAAAATTCTTCCATACTGGGCGTCACCGCGTCCGGTCAACGGCTGGGCAATAATTTTCACCAGTGGGGATTTAAAGTAAAAGCCGACACCGGCATCGTGGACATCACACCCTCCAATGTTAACGTCGACTACGAATACCTGAAAGTGTATGGCATTAAACTGAAAGACGGCCGGGACTTTTCAAAGGAGATTGCCGGCGACGCCGGTAAAGCATTTGTCATCAATGAATCGTTGGCGAAGGAGCTGAACTTGAAAGAGGCCGTGGGCACGCCGGCCGGCCACGGCTGGTATCACAACGATTCGCTGGGTACTATCATTGGTGTGGTGGAAGATTTTAATTTTAACTCCCTGCACCACAAGATCAACACGCTCTCGATGGTGGTGCACCCCGACTGGGGCTACAGCGAAATGTCGATCAAAATCAGTGGCGCGCATGTGGAACAGACTGTCGCCCTGGTAAAAAACCTGTGGGAAAAACAGATCACCAGCTTTCCTTTTGAATATACCTTCCTGGACGAACACTTTGCCAACCTCTACCGCTCCGATCAACAAATGAGTTCTGTGGTAGCCATCATGGCGTCGTTGGCGATATTGATTTCGTGTATGGGATTGTTTGGGCTGGCGGCGATCATCACGGAAAAGAAAACAAAAGAGATCGGCATCCGGAAGGTGTTGGGCGCTACAGAGACACAGATCACGGTGCTGTTGTCCCGGAATTTTGCGATCCTGGTGGTGGTATCGTTCATGGTGGCCAGCCCGCTCACGTATTGGCTGTTGTATGGATGGCTGCAAAATTTTGCTTTTCGCATCAGCATTAATCCGCTCGTGTTCCTGTTGGGCGGGATGATTGCACTGGTCATTGCGTTGTTCACCATCAGCTATCACACGCTGCGGTCGGCGCGCGCCAATCCGGTGAAGTCTTTGCGATACGAATAAATTTCCCGAAAAATATTACAGCGCTAGGGTTAGCAATGTAGCGGGGCCGGTGGATGTAGCATTCGCCGGCCTTTCGTTTTTGTGCCGGGCATTCGAAAGGTTGTATCTTTGCTTCCCGCATGAATCATCCTGCACACCATCCCAATCCATCGGCCGGGACCATCCGCGCCATCGAAGGCGAGATTGCTGCCTTGGAGGCGGAGCTTGGCGGCATCGAGACGCGCATCAATGCCTTCGAGACGCAGGTTCGGGTAGCGTTACAGCCTCAAATTGCAAGGCTGAGAGAATTGACCACGTTGTATAAGCGTCTGAAAAACGAAAAAAAGGAGAAACGGCGCGAACAGAAAAAGAAAGGAAAGAACTATAAAGAACCCAAAGGACTCAAGAAGGTCAGCTCTTCTAAAAAAATGCTCCCTTCGGACGAAAAAGCAGAGGAAGAATTAAAGCGGTTGTACAAAGAAGCCGTCGTACGCGTCCATCCCGATAAATTTGTAAATGGCGACCCTGCGCTCTCTGAACGCGCCACGACCATGACCGCCCAACTAAATTCCTTGTACGATGCCGGCGACTTGCAAGAGCTGAGCGCCCTCCACCAGCACATCCTCAGCGGCAACGCCATGAGTCACGTGCCATATCAACCCCAAACGCTGGTCGACCCGGATGCCATGGTGGCCTATCTCCACAAAAAGCGCGACGAAATGATGCGGGCCCTGCACGAGCTGAAAGCCAGCGAGTGGTATGGGATCATAAACACGCATCCCGAACCGACTGCCTTCATCAACACCCTTAGGCCCCAGTTTGAAGAACGCATCCAGGTTCTGACAAAAAGAACGCGGAAGGCGTAAACACATTTCGGCGTGATCGCGGTATTTCTATCTTTGCACCCATATTCGTAAACCACATCATGGCAACCACCAAACTTACCATAAACAGCAACGGCTCTGTAAAAGTAGAAGGCGACTTTGAAATTGTTGACGTCCAGGGCAATGCGTATGGCCTTCAGGGCCGCACCGTCGTGTCGCTGTGCCGTTGCGGCCGTTCGGCCAACAAACCTTTTTGCGACGGCTCGCACAAAGGAAATTTTGAGCACGACGCCAAAGCGTTCGAACTGCCTCCTAAGAAAGTTTAACACTTTTTTTAAATCAAAGCGATGCCCGGAGCGTGATGCTGAAGGGTATCTCAATATGCGCCTTGGAGTTTTCCAGGATCAGCTGCGCGGCGCGTTCACCCATTTGTTGGAAGTCGGTAGAGATGGTGGTGATGCCATTGAGGATGAATTTCTTTAAAGGAATTTCGTTGTACGAGATCACCCCTACATCTTCGCCGACCGTGAGTTTCATGGCCAGAATTTTTTCGATCAGGATCACCAGGTCCTTCTCCATCAGGTTGATGTATACTTCCCCCTTGCCGATAGGTTCGTCTTCAATGTTGTGCACCACCTTGCTGGCAAATGCATATTGATGACAGAAGCGACGAAAACCTTTCAGGATTTCTTCCGGGTGATAGGTGTACTCCGGGAAAATGATTTTGATCGTGTGATATTTGCTAAGCCGTTCCAGCGCATCTTCGAGTGCCTGGTAAATATCTTTCTCAAAATTTTCATAGACGGCCCCAAATTCGTCTTTCACGCCGGGCACCAGTTTGTCTAACAAGATCAGTTTTTCTTTCGGGATAGAGTTGATGATCTCGTACGCGTTTTCGTTGCCTTCCAGAAAATGGGCGATGATGACATAGTAGGCATAGTCGTCTTTTTTGTTGGCCAGCAGTTTTTTAAACAAAGCAAAATCATTGTTGTAGATATAGAAGTCGATGGTCGCCAGGTCGCCGAGGGTGGAGGCGAAGGCGTCGTAAATGATCTTCTTGTGTTCGCTCAGCTTATTGAAAAGCAGAAAGATTTTTTTTGTATTGCCAACGTCCGTGCTTTTGATGAAATAGCCTTTGCCGGGAACGGAGCCCAGCACCCCGATGCTTTTCAGATAGCGGTAGCTTTTCTCGGCCGTGTCGCGCGAGATCTCCAGTTCGAAGCTGAGGTCGTTGATAGAGGGGAGGATGTCGTTTTTTTTGATGAAGTCATCCTGGATGGCTTTCAGGATCGAGTTGGCCAATTGAATGTACTTCGGTGTGGAAGAATACTCATCGATGATAACATGGCTATAAAAAGAAGGCGCTTTCATGTTTATTAGGAAACAAGGTTGCTAAAAAGTCGAGAATAAATCTTTAAATTAAAAATACAAGGTAACAATAGAACAACATAATTTCGTCATGATGGTGCAGGACAGTAAAGCGGGCGCGTGCAAGTATTTTGGCGTGCATTTTACGTTCAGACGGCGCCGGGGCAATAGGTGCCTTTCGAGCGGGAAGGAACGAATGATAAATCGTTGTTAAAGAGTGATCTTAAAAAATATTTCAAACCTTACAGAGCATGGCTTTAGAAAAAAGTAAAAACGCGGCGTTGACATCCGGGAGCTTCAAGCATGTCAGTTATTTGTGGGATGAAGAAAAAGCAAAGTCGCTGGCCGGCGATGAAGTGGGCTTGCTCATCTATCGTTCAAACTTGCTGGGCGCCGATCTCCGGCTCACCAACTATGGCGGGGGCAACACCTCCTGCAAGGCCACGGCCAAAGATCCGCTCACCGGGCAAGAAACGGAAGTGATGTGGGTAAAGGGATCCGGCGGTGACATCGGCACCCTGAAACGCAGCGGCCTGGCCGCCCTCTACGTAGACCGTCTTCGCAGCCTCACCAATGTCTATCGCGGCATCCGCTATGAAGATGAAATGGTCGAATTGTTCAACCACTGCATCTACGACCTTGCCTCCAAGGCCCCCTCCATCGATACGCCCTTGCACGGTTTCCTGCCCTTCAAACACATCGACCACCTGCACCCCGACGCCGCCATCGCCATCGCTGCGGCGAGAGACGGCAAACGCATCACCCAGGAATTGTTTAGCGGCACTATCGGCTGGGTGGAATGGCAACGCCCCGGCTTTGACCTGGGACTGAAATTGCGCCAATGCCTGGAAGAAAACCCCGGTATCCGGGGCATTATGCTGGGTTCGCATGGTCTTTTCACATGGGGAGACACCGCCTACGAAAGCTATGTCAACACCCTGGAAGTGGTGGAACGCTGCGCCGAATACCTGGAAGAAAACTACGGAAAGAAACACCCCGTCTTTGGCGGCCCCAAGCTCAAAAGCCTGGCCCCGGAGGCTCGCCGGCAACAAGCATCCACCCTGGCCCCGCTGCTGCGCGGTTTCTGCTCCAGCCACACCCGCATGATCGGCCATTTCACCGACGACGACCGGGTGCTGGAATTTATCAACAGCAACGACCTACCTAAACTGGCGCCCATGGGCACCAGCTGCCCCGATCACTTTCTCCGCACCAAGATCAGCCCCCTGGTCCTGGAACTGAAGCCGGACGAGTCGCTGACCGACGTAAAAGAACTGAAAGAAAAACTGGCTCCCGCGTTCGAGAAATACCGCGAGCTCTATAAAGTATACTACGAAACCTGCAAACACCCCAACAGCCCCGCCATGCGGGATCCCAATCCTGTGGTCATTCTCTATCCCGGCGTGGGCATGTTCACGTTTGCCAAAGACAAACAAACCGCCCGCGTGGCAGCCGAGTTCTACATCAACGCCATCAACGTGATGAAAGGCGCCGAGGCCGTCTCCGAATACACCTCGCTGCCGCGCCAGGAAGCTTTCAACATTGAGTACTGGTTGCTGGAAGAAGCAAAGCTGCAACGCATGCCCAAACCCAAAGCGTTGTCGGGACGCGTGGCCCTGGTCACCGGCAGTGCAGGAGGCATTGGCAAAGCCATCGCCAAAAAATTTGCCGACGAAGGCGCCTGTGTCATCATCAGCGACAATGATCCCGATCGACTCAAATCTGCCGAGGAAGAATTTACCAAGCAATACGGCAAAGACGCTTTTGCTCCCACACTGCTGGACGTAACCAACGCCGCGCAATTGGAGAAGTCGATGCACACCGCCGCCCTTGCCTTTGGTGGGGTGGATATTATTGTGAACAACGCCGGCCTCTCTATCTCCAAACCACTGGAAGAACACACGGAAAAAGATTGGGATTTGTTATACGACGTTTTGGTGAAAGGACAGTTTCTCGTCACCCAAGCCGGCGTGAACGTGATGCGCAAACAAGCGCTGGGCGGCGACGTCTTGAACATCGTCAGCAAAAACGCGCTGGTGTCAGGTCCGAACAATGCGGGCTACGGTTCGGCGAAGGCCGCGCAACTGCACTTGAGCCGGCTGAATGCCGCCGAGTTGGGTGCCGACAAAATTCGCGTCAACGTGATCAACCCCGATGCCGTCATTGCCGACAGCAAGATCTGGGCCGGTGCCTGGGCAGAAGGTCGCGCCAAAGCCTATGGTGTGAAAGTGGAGGAGCTCCCGGCATTCTACGCCAAGCGCACCCTGTTGAACGAAATCATATTGCCCGAAGACATTGCCAACGCCTGCTTTGCCTTTGTGGGCGGCTTGCTCAATAAATCCACCGGCAACGCTCTCAACGTCGATGGCGGCGTGTCGGCAGGGTTCATGCGATAACAAGGGAAAGGATTTTTTTATTTTCTTAACGAGGAAAAGAAATGCAACTGGAAAAATATAAGATCGATCAACACAACGAAGCCGTAAGCGCAGCGCACAAAAGAAAATTCGCAGCCCTCGCAGCCGATCTGCCCCATGTCGAAACCATCGTGAAGAAGCTGGCCGATTTCCAGGTGGCCATACCGAGTTGGGCACTGGGCACGGGTGGCACTCGCTTTGCACGATTTGCCGGCGGCGGCGAACCGCGAAGCCTCGAAGAAAAGATCGAAGACATCGGCCTGCTCCATCAGCTGAATCGTTCCAGCGGCGCCATCTCACTGCACATTCCCTGGGACATACCAAAGAACGGCGCCGCCATAAAAGCGCTGGCCGCACAACACGGCATCCGTTTCGATGCCATGAACTCCAACACCTTCCAGGACCAACCCGGACAAAAGCTGAGTTATAAATTCGGTTCCATGCAACACGTCGACAAAGCCGTGCGCCGGCAAGCCGTGGAACACAACCTGGAGGTGATCGAACACGGTGTCGCCCTGGGGTCGCAGTCGCTAACGGTATGGCTGTCGGACGGATCGTGTTTCCCCGGCCAGCTCAATTTCAGGCAGGCCTTCCAGAATACCTTGGAAAGTTTACAGGAAGTGTATGCCGCGCTGCCAGCTTCCTGGAAAATGTTTGTCGAGTACAAAGCATTCGAACCCAATTTCTATTCGACCACCGTCGGTGATTGGGGGCAATCTTTATTATACGCCACCAAGCTGGGCCCCAAAGCCTACACGCTGGTGGACCTGGGTCACCACCTGCCCAACGCCAACATCGAACAGATCGTGGCCTTACTGCTCATGGAGGGCAAACTCGGAGGCTTCCACTTCAACGACTCCAAATACGGCGACGACGATCTCACTGTGGGCAGCATCAAACCGTATCAACTGTTCCTCATTTTCAACGAGCTGGTAGAAGGCATGGACGCCCGCGGCATGGATCACACGACCGACCTGGGTTGGATGATCGACGCCTCCCACAATGTGAAAGACCCATTGGAAGACCTGTTGCAGTCGGTGGAAGCGATTTTGATCACCTATGCGCAGGCACTGCTGGTGGATCGCGCCGCTTTGCAATCGGCCCAACAAAATAACGACGTCGTGCGCGCCCAGGAAATTTTACAAAACGCATTCCGCACCGATGTCAGGCCATTGGTAGCCGAAGCCCGGATGCGAACGGGTGGAGCGCTCGATCCCATCCAACTTTTCCGCGACCAGCAAGTGCGCGAACAACTGGTGAAACAACGCGGCCTCAAAACCATTGCCACCGGACTTTGATGCACGCCCTGCCCGTCATTTTGATATTCGATATTGGCAAGACCAATAAAAAGATATTGTTGTTTGACGAGTCGTATACCTTGGTTGCGGAAGAGACTACACACCTGCCCGAGACAACGGACGAAGACGGGATGATCTGCGAAGACGTGCACGGTCTCACCCAATGGATGCGCGACGCGTATCAAAAAGTGATGCACGACGAACGCTACGACGTTCGTGCCATCAACATTTCGGGATATGGTGCAAGCTTTGTTTATCTCGATGAAAGTCTTGAACCATTTTTGCCGTTGTACAACTACCTGAAAGAATATCCACAGACCTTACAACAACGCTTTTATAAAACGTATGGAGGAGAAACGGTTTTCTCCGCCCGAACAGCGTCCCCCGTGTTGGGCAGCCTGAACTCCGGCATGCAGCTCTATCGCCTCAAGGAAGAGCGGCCCGCGCAGTTCAAGGCCTTGAAGTATGCCTTGCATCTCCCACAATACCTTAGCTTCGTCATCACACACGAACCTTGTTCGGAAATCACCAGTATTGGATGCCACACCAACCTGTGGGACTTTGAGCAGAACCGGTATCACGAATGGGTAACCCGCGAGGGCATCGACTTGAAATTTCCACCGTTAAAAAAGAGCACCGATGTGGTCATGGTCCGGAGCAACGAAAAGACCATTCCCGTGGGCGTCGGTCTCCACGACAGCTCCGCGGCCCTTATCCCCTATCTCAAAAACTTTCACGAACCGTTCATTCTGCTGTCTACCGGCACGTGGTGCATCAGCCTGAACCCGTTCAACAACACTCCCCTCACGACCGACGAGCTGCAACACGACGGTTTGTGCTACCTGACCTACCAAGGCCAGCCCGTGAAAGCCTCGCGCCTGTTTGCCGGCTATGAACACGAGCAACAAATCAAGCGCTTGTCGGACCATTATGGTGAGCCTATCGAGCGGATCACAGCGGTCGCGCATGACCAGAAGATCATCGATCGGCTTAAAAACAGGGGCTGGGAGGAGCAGAGCCAGCGCGATACCTTACAGCATTCCTCCTTCGAAGAAATCGATCTGGAAGCCTTTGAGAACAGCGCCACGGCCTATCATGCCCTGATCATGAACATTGTGGCGCGCCAGCGCATGTCGACCCGGATCGTCATGCAAGGAACGGATGTGAAGCGCATTTTTGTCGATGGCGGCTTTAGCAAAAACAGCATTTATATGCACTTGTTGGCGACCCTATTTCCGGGGGTGGAGGTCTTTGCTGCTTCTGTCCCGCAAGCCACGGCCTTAGGCGCCGCGCTGATCATGCACGCCCGTTGGAACCAGAAGCCGTTGCCAGCAGACCTTATCGGATTGCGCCATTATGCCGCAAATCCCCTGTAATTTCCCTTTAGCGAAGGTCTTCTCTCCCATGAGGGAAATTCAAAAAAAAATAATAAATTTCTATTCACAATAAATCCCGGCTCCAAACCTTTATAGATAGAAGGTTGTTTTCTAAGGGCACGGGAAAGACCCCGTCTACGGTAGTTGGTGTATCGACTTGAATCCTTTTGAACCCAAAATGAACCATGCCATGTTGTTTCTACGTGCGATTATACTTGTATTGATGGTTACGCTGATGTCTTGCCACGGCGGTTTAATACCTTGCCCGCGGGTAAAGACAGCCAAACTTCAAAAGCACTACCGGCCGTCGGCTCAATATCTCTCGGCCAAGGCAGAACGCGAGGCGGATGCCGATCTGCAGCGTCAGCGCATGCGCGACCCCAACGTAAAATACATCCAGGATGTCACCGTGGAAGATTGGGATTGTCCCCATCCCGGCGCCAAGCGCTACAAGCCCCGGGCCGTGAAAGAGAACATCAAGAAGAACCTAAAGAAGATCAATTCCGATTCACAAAATACCCTGAAGGCCGATTCCATCTCATCGCGCTAGTCAGCCGTGACCCCTCCCGAGTGCGGGCAAAGTCTTTCCAATCTGAATAATCCCGGCTTTAGTCTGGGGTATAAATGCCGGAATCAAAACGTGCTATAGGCACAATTTGATCAGGCTTCACATGGTCTGGCGCGAAACGCACGTCCTGTCTTCGCCTTCCGCGGTGAAGACGCCAGCCACAACCTACTGCTGTTTCATCAATACGTTATTGCGGTTCAAAGCCCTCAAGGCTTCATTTTTATAATTACGCCCGATGGGAATGTCAATCGTACCGATCTTTACACCGGTAGGTGTAAAGGATGAGATCTTATCGATCGGCACAATAAATGATCGGTGGATGCGCGTGAATTTCTTCTCCGGCAAAGTTTGTTCCAGGTAACTTATTTTTTGATACGTGATGATCTGCCGGGCGGCCGTCTTCACCCGCACATAGTCGCGCAGGCTCTCGATATAGAGGATGTCTTTCAAATATACTTTTACCATCTCGCGATCTTCCTTGAAATAGAGATACGCTTCATCATAGGATCGCAACAAGGATGAGTCGTTTTGCACTTCCGCCGGGGCCACGGGTTTGAGCTCAAACACTTTGCTGATGCCCCGCAAGAAGCGATCGAACGAAATGGGCTTCAGCAGATAATCGACAACGTCGAGGTCATACGCATCGAAAGCATATTGGCGGTATGCCGTGGTGAGGATCACGCGCGGTCTGTCCTTTAAAGACTTCAGCAGGTCGATGCCCGTTACCTGCGGCAGTTGGATGTCGAGCAGGATGAGGTCCACTTTTGTATTTTGCAGCAGCGTGAACGCTTCAATGGCATTCTCGCAGCTCTTCACGAGGCTGAGGCCACTCACTTTGGTCACATAGGACTCGAGCAGCTGACGGGCCAGGGGTTCGTCGTCGACAACGAGGCACTTGATCATGTGTATGCGGGATAAGCGTTGACTCCTGTTGGTTTACGTACGGGGACTTCCGAAAGTTCGATCTTCATCACCACGAGAAACGTTTCCGCTTCGGCGTGGATCTGCAACGTGTGCCGTCCCGGGTAGATCAGGGCCAGCCGCTTTTTCACATTCTGCAATCCGATGCCGGGGAAGGGGCGTTGGCCCGGGGCCTCGGGTGTCGGACCGGTGCTGTTCTCGACTTTGACCACCAGCATATTTTCCTGCAAGAGAATATCCACCCTAACCCAGCTTTGCGCGATCTGGTTGTGCACCCCGTGTTTAAAACTGTTCTCCACAAACGGAAGGATCAGGAGGGGGGCAATGTCGATGTCGTCCAGGTGGTCATACAGGTTCAGCGATACGTCGAGACGTTCCGTGTAGCGCATGGTCTCCAGGGCGATATAATTTTGAAGGTGCTGCACTTCTTTCAGCAGCGGCACTTCGGCCTGGTTGCTGTCGTACAGCATGTAGCTCATCAACTCCGAAAGCTTGTGTACCATTTCCGGAGCCTTCGCCGGATCGTTCAGCGTAAGGGCATACAGGTTGTTGAGCGTGTTGAACAAAAAGTGAGGGTTGATCTGCGACTTCAACAGCTTCAATTCTGCTTCCAGCTTTTCCTTCTCTAATTGTTGTGCGGTTTGTTCGAGTACCTGGGCGGTGCGCTGGTGGTTATACCAATGCTTCAACAAATGAAACGAGGCCACGATCGCCACCAATGCATACATGGTGCCGATATAGATCAGGATTTTAGGCAGGAAGAAAAGTGGCAGGGCCTGGCCTTCGGGATAGTAGAGGGGATAGACGATGAAGTAGGACAGGATCCGGAACAATAGTCCGAAAGCGGCCATCGAAGCGATCAGTCCGAGCAGAAATGAACCATACCGACGGTTGATCAGCAGCTTATCGATGAGGACATACAACGTGAAATAGGTGGCCATGATCTTCACGGGCAATTCCAGCAGCGAGATCATCAGCCGCTCGGTGTACTTCCCATCGACCATACCCCAAATGAAGCCCTCGTAAAGCAGGAAGCTTACCCAAAAAATGAGGTGCCACGCCAGGCGGCTGCGCAGCACGAGGGAATGGCTGACGGCGACGTCGAACAGGTTCTCCTGTTCCTTCAGTTTTTGGGCAGGCGACATAGAGCGAAGATCATAATTTTTCGGCTCATCGACGTTACTTTTTAGACAAACTACAGTACTACCTTACAAGATGCACCCTGGCAAAAAACAATCGGGTTATTAAAGACCTCAAACCAATATCCTCTGGAACCTGAACGCAACGTGAGGCGTCTAACGCCGGGATCAAAACCTCACTCGAATAAATGGACCAGCATTTGTAGTAGGCTACAGGCTTCGTTTGGCGAATGAGATCCGATAATCCAATACTTCGGCAGATACGGCTAACTTCTTCTTGTTCGAATCATGATGTACGCGAAAATTCACCGGCAACGCAGAAAACAACGATCGTGGAGAGAGGGTTGCCTGTTGTTATTTATACCGTTCATACTCGGGCTATCGTGTTCGCCTGTTCGCCCACTGTACGAAAATGAAGAACCCCGTCACGTGCCATTTCGTACACATGGAGGTATACCGCTCATCAAAGCGAAACTCAACGGGAAGACCGCTCATTTCATTGTGGATACGGGCGCCTCTATTTCTCTTTTGAATGAAGGCGAAGCGGAGTATTTCGGTTTCCAAACGAGGCAAGATGAAGTGTACAATGAAGTGTGCATCACCGACCTCAACGGTACGACTACCGCAAATCGCGTGACCCCTTGTGTGCTGGAGCTGGGCTCCCTGACGGTGAGGTCCCATCACTTTAAGAGTCGCGATATGATCGAGTTTTCGAAGCCCTTCATGGAAAAGGAGGGCATACGCATTGCCGGCATTTTGGGCTCGGACCTGATGACGTACTACCATTTACAGATCGACTATAAGAACCATGTTATTTCATTCAAATAGTAAAATGTTTTTTCAGTATACGCGTTGATGTAATATCTTAAACCAGACTCCCCATGAAAGACAAAAAAGAAAATCTGGAAGATTTCGGCAAAACAGAGCTGCTGAACATGATCAGTTATCTTCAAACCAACCTGCGCCGTCGCACCGATCAACTGCACCGCGCGCGAATCACGATCTCGGGATTGAAAGGCCGGCTAGCGAAAATGAAAGACACCATCGAAAGTCAGCGAAAGCGGATTTTGGAGTTGTATCAATAGTCTAACGCAAGTGCAATTATTTTTCGCAACATAAGTTTTTTGAAAACCCCCATGCCATTTTAATGGCGCGGTCGGTGGTTGGCTTAATTTTTTATCGATCCGGGTAAATACGGAGTTCTATTTTTCGTGATGTCAATAGAACGGATGTCACCAAGATATTTTTGTGATTCAGATTTCGGATGAGCGCGTCAAAGAAGATATGGCCGGTCCTGTGTATATGTACGCAGGTTGTTATCAAGCTTAAGATTTATTCTCCGAACAGTCCGATTGCAATCGTTAGCATCATTTTCATGTGCTGCAAATCCAAAAACTATCCGCAATATTTTTCATTAAGCGCTTCCTTTGGGATATATTTACCATAGAGCTTAACGATCGATGAACTTATTCAGAAGAACAACAGGTACCACACAACGCCCCGGTAGGCTATCGGCGGGCGTGTTGTATTTGTGTCTGCTGGCCTTGATCAACACGATCTTTTTTCCCACGGTGCAGGAGTCTCTGTCGCGCCATACGGAGGTGCAAGTCCATTCGGATTCTTCCTTGCTGGAAGTGATCATGGAAGCCTTCTTCGATGTGAACGACGCCGACACCGATCCGCATGATGATGAAGATGACCTCATTGAAAAGGAGCATTATATCTTGCCCGCCCTTTCCCCGGTTTCTAGAGTAGCGGCTTTTGCAGAACGCAAGAAAGCACCGCGTAATCCTTTTGCTCTCAACGATCCTACTTTAGAAAAGACTACACCACCGCCCAAGTATTCGTAATAGCGGTTTTTGGTCATTCGCCTTTTTTTCTTGATGCGCTACGCCTCGCGTCAGGTAGAAACGATGATCTTCATTTCATTCCCGCGAATGAAATGAAACGCCTATTACACTTTAACGCGCTCAAAAATTGAGCGTGGCTATCTCATTAATACGATTGGGCCTTATGAAAAACAACACGATTTTTATTTTATTTTTTTGTGTGTGGATCGCTGCCTGCAGCCCCGAACGCAAAACAGACGCACAACAAAAACTGCCGGTAACCCAACTGATCGCCAAAGACACCGTGCTGCACCGCGAGTATGTTGCCGACATCAACGCCTTCCGCAACGTAGAGATTCGCGCCCGTGTGCAGGGCTACCTGGACTACATTTACGTTGACGAGGGTCAGGAAGTAAAAAAGGGACAGTTGCTCTTCCGCATCAACGACCAGGAATATAAAGCCGAATACACGCAGGCCAAAGCAAACCTGCGCGGCATCGAAGCCGACGCCAAGGCCATCGAACTGGAGCTGCACCAGGTGAAATTGCTGGTGGAGAAAGACATCATCTCCCGGACCGAGCTCGAAATGGCGCAGGCCAAGCTGGCCGCCGTGCGGGCCAAGACCGAAGAGGCGCGTTCATCCTTATCCAACGCTGAAATCCGATTGTCGCATACGCAGATCAAGGCTCCCTTCGATGGCGTGATCGACCGGTTGCCGTTCAAGATGGGAAGCCTCATCGACGAAGGGTCGCTGCTCACCACGGTTTCCGACGTCGATGCATTTTATTCCTATTTCAACGTCTCGGAAAAGGAATACCTCGAATACATCAAAAAGAAACTGGACCACAAGAAGGAGAACGACGAAGTGGAATTGATCCTCGCCGACGGCACCTTGTATGCGCACAAAGGAAAGATCGAAACCATGGAGGGTGAGTTTGAAGCCAGCACGGGCAATATTGCGTTCCGCGCCAAATTCCCCAACCCGCAAAAGCTCATCAAACACGGTGCCAGCGGCAGGGTTAGGTTGACCAACACCGTACAGAACGCCCTCTTCGTACCACAGAAGGCAACCCTGGAGATCCAGGACAAAACCTACGTGTTCGTGGTCGACAGCAAGAATACGGTGAAGATGCAAAGCTTCACACCCAAGCTGCGCTTCTCCCATTTCTATATCGTGGAGACGGGGTTGAAGCCCGGTGATAAAGTGGTTTACGAAGGCATCCAGAACATCCGCAATGGCATGAGCATCATCCCGGCCTATCTGCCGTTGGACAGTCTCATTCTCATCACGGAACAAAAGCCCGTGGCTGTCGCCAAGATTTAAGGTGAGGCCTTTTTGTATTTCGTCAAAATCCTTTTTTAAAACAGAACGCTAAAGATGTTTCGCACCTTTATAGAAAGACCTGTGCTTTCACTGGTCATATCCTTACTCATCACGCTGCTGGGCGTGCTGGCCTGGGTTGAGCTACCCGTCACACAATTTCCCGACATCGTGCCTCCCGCCGTGACGGTCACCACCAGCTATGTCGGCGCCAACGCCGAAGTGTGTGCCAAAGCCGTGGTCACCCCCATCGAACGGGCGGTGAACGGCGTGCCTGGCATGACCTACATGACGTCTGTGTCCAGCAACGATGGCACCAGCATCATACAAGTGTATTTCCAGGTAGGGACCGATCCCGATCTGGCGGCCGTGAACGTACAGAACCGTGTGTCCACCGTGTTGGATGAAATGCCGGAGGAAGTGATCAAGGCTGGGGTGGTCGTTGAAAAAGAGGTGAACAGCATGCTGCTCTACCTCAACCTCACCAGCGACGACAACACCGTGGACGAAAACTTCATCTACAACTTCGCCGACATCAACGTACTCGCCGAACTAAAACGCATCGATGGCGTAGGCTTCGCCGACATCATGGGTGCCCGCGAATATTCCATGCGCGTGTGGCTCAAACCGGATCGCATGGCCATCTACGAAGTCTCCGCCGACGAGGTCATCCAGGCCTTGCGCGCCCAGAATGTAGAGGCCGCCCCGGGCAAAGCCGGGGAGAGCTCCGACCGCTACAAACAAATGCTCCAATACGTGCTGCGCTACACGGGTAAGTTCAACGAACCCGTGCAGTATGGCAACATCGTGATCCGTGCCACCGAAGAGGGCGCCATGCTGAAACTGAAAGACATCGCCGACATCGAGTTTGGCTCCATGGACTATGGCATTCTCTCCAAGCTCGACGGCAAGCCTTCGGCCGCTATCCTGCTGAAACAACGCCCGGGTTCCAACGCGCGTGAAGTGATCTCGAATGTGAAGCGACGGATGGAAGAGCTTCAAGCCACTTCGTTTCCGCCGGGCATGAAATACACCATCAGCTATGACGTGTCGCGCTTCCTGGATGCATCGATCCACGAGGTGGTGCGCACGTTGATGGAAGCTTTCCTCTTGGTGTCGTTGGTGGTGTTTATCTTTTTGCAGGACTTTCGTTCCACACTCATTCCGGCGTTGGCGGTGCCCGTGTCGCTCATCGGCACGTTCTTTTTTATGCAGATGCTGGGATTCTCGATTAACCTGTTAACGCTGTTTGCGCTGGTGCTGGCCATCGGCATTGTGGTTGACAACGCCATTGTAGTGGTGGAAGCTGTGCACGTGAAGATGGAAGAGGGCTTGCCTCCAAAGCAAGCGGCGATCGCGGCGATGAAAGATATCAGCGGCGCCATTGTGGCCATCACATTGGTGATGTCGGCCGTTTTTGTGCCGGTGGCGTTCATGTCGGGGCCGGTGGGAATTTTTTATCGCCAGTTCTCGCTGACGCTGGCCATTGCCATCGTCATTTCGGGGATCAATGCGTTAACACTCACGCCAGCATTGTGCGCGATCATGCTAAAGAAGGCAGACGAGCACAACCACGGTAAAAATTTACTACAACGTTTCTTCGTGACGTTCAACCATGGATATGGAACGGTGGCGAATAAATATCAGTCATTGATCACTGCGCTGGCCGGCCGCCGGATCGTGACCCTGGTATTGCTGCTCTTTTTTATCGTGGCGACGTGGGGCATCAATACAATACTGCCCTCCGGCTTCATCCCCACTGAAGATCAAGGCATGATCTACGTGAACATCACCACCCCGTCTGGCGCAACCGTTGAGCGGACGGAACGTGTGATGGATGAAGTGCAATTGGCAACAAAAGGTATGGCGTCCGTGGAATCGGTATCGACGCTGGCGGGGTTCAGCTTGATGACGGATGGCGCGGGGTCCTCGTATGGTATGGGCATGATCAACCTGAAGGCCTGGGATGAGCGTGAGGCGTCGCTCCCGGAGATCATCCAGGAACTGGAGGAGCGGACCAAGAACATTGCAGATGCCAGCATTCAATTCTTCCCGCCGCCCACGGTGCCGGGCTTTGGCAATGCGAGCGGGTTCGAGCTTCGCGTGCTGGACAGGACGGGAACGGGCGACCTTCAGCGAACGGCAGCGGTGACCGAAGATTTCATTCGTGCCTTAAAAGCGCGGCCGGAGATTGGCGACGCCTTCACCAGTTTTGATCCCAGCTTCCCGCAATACATGATCCACGTCGACCAGGAGACGGCCGCGCAAAAAGGCGTGACCATCGACAAAGCCATGAGTAACCTGCAAACCCTCATCGGCAGTTTATATGCCACCAACTTTATTCGCTTTGGTCAAATGTATAAAGTGATGGTACAGGCCGATGCGCATTACCGGGCTAACCCGGAAGATCTTCTCGCATTGCACGTGAAGAACGACAAAGGCGAGATGGTTCCCTATTCCGCTTTTGTTCATTTAGAGCGCGTGTATGGCCCCGAGCAGTTAACGCGCTACAACATGTTCACCGCGGCCATGGTGAACGGTGAGGCAAAACCCGGCTATAGCAGCGGCGACGCCATTGACGCCATTAAACAAGTGGCCAGCCAAACCCTGCCCCGCGGATTCACCTACGAGTGGTCGGGGATGACGCGCGAAGAGATCCTCTCCGGCAACCAGGCGATCTTCATTTTTATGATTTGTCTGTTGTTCGTTTACTTATTGTTGTCGGCCCAATACGAAAGTTTCCTGTTGCCTTTGCCGGTGATCCTCTCTTTGCCGACGGGAATTTTCGGTGCGTTCTTTTTCCTGACCGTGGCGGGATTGCAGAACAATATCTACGCGCAGGTCGCGCTGGTCATGTTGATCGGACTGCTGGGCAAGAATGCTATTCTCGTGGTGGAGTTTGCCATTCAACGCCAGAAAGAAGGACTGACGGTGCTGAAAGCCGCCGTGGAGGGTGCAGCATCCCGGTTGCGTCCCATCCTGATGACTTCGTTTGCTTTTGTGGCGGGACTTATACCCTTGTGCATGGCGACGGGTGCCGGCGCGTTAGGAAATCGCTCGATCGGCACCGCGGCCGCCGGGGGCATGATCATCGGAACGGTATTCGGCGTCATTCTCGTTCCGGGTCTCTATGTGATCTTCGCGAGTTGGGCCGAACGACGCAAGCCCTCAGTGAAGTTGAGTGCGCATTTACATATCGTAAATTAAAATTGAGATTCGACTATGGCTTTTAAGCGATCGACCTATAGTGTTTTTGTTTTTGTAGTGGCGCTCTGCACGGGTTGTAAAATGACAAAGCCCGTGCTCCCACAGGCCGTAAAGGTGCCGGAATCTTTTGGTGCTGTTGCCGACACCGCCAGTTCGGGCCAAACGCCATGGAATGTATTTTTCAGAGATCCCCATTTGATCCGCCTCATCGGTGAAGCCATCGAAAGCAATCCCGATGTGCAGATCGCTTTGCAACACATCGAAATGACACGCGCCGGCGTCATGCTGCGAAAGGGAGCGCTCTTTCCTTCTGTAAATCTTTCCGTCGCGCGGGGTCAACGCAAGTTTGGCGATCATACGATGGACGGCGTAGGAAATTTTGATACCAATTTTTCCGACAACATCACGGAAGACAAACGCATACCCGAACACCTCCCGGAATATTATGCTGGCTTGCAAAGCTCGTGGGAGATCGACCTCTGGAAAAAACTCCGAAATCGCAAGAAGGCCGCCTTTACGCGTCTGCTGGCAAGCGAAAAAGGAAAGCACTGGGTCACGACCTCGCTGGTCGCCGAGGTGGCGGTGCTATACTATGAACTGCTCGCACTCGACAACGAGCTGCAGATCATCCACGAAAACATCCGGCTTCAGCAAAAAGCCGTGGAGGTGATCCTGGTCCAAAAGCAGGCCGGCCGCGCCAACGAACTTGCCGTGCAACAATTCACCGCGCAACTGATCAATACGCAAGGCCTGGAATATCGTGTACGGCAAGAGATCGTAGACGCCGAAAACGCACTGAATGTTTTGCGTGGAAGCACGGGCAACCCCGTGGAAAGAGGCCAACCTATATTGACTCATGCGCTTCCGTCGGAAGTCACTGTCGGTATCCCGGCGCAAATGCTAAGACGGCGTCCGGATATTCAGCAGGCGGAGTTGGCGTTGCTGGCTTCGCACGCCGATGTGAAAGCCGCCTATGCCGCATTCTTCCCATCGCTTACCATCACTTCCTCGGTGGGTTTACAGTCGTTTAGTTCGGCCTACTTTTTTAATACGCCGGGTTCTATGGCTTACAATGTTTTGGGCGGGCTAACGGCGCCGTTGTTTGATCGCAATAACATTCGCGCCGATTATAAGGCGGCCACGGCATTTCAAAACGAGGCGTTTCATCAATATCGTCGCACGGTCTTCAATGGCTACAGCGAGGTAGTGAGCAACATGAACCGGATTGAAAATTTGAAGGCCACCTCCGACCTGAAGGAACAGGAGGTTGCTGTCCTGCAGAATGCCGTAGCCACGTCGCGCGATCTTTTCAAAACCGGCTATGCCAACTACCTCGAGGTGGTGGCGGCCCAGCGCGGCGTGCTGGAAGCTGAATTGGCGCTGGCCGATACGCGCAAGGAACAGTTTCATTCGCTGATTGCTTTGTATAAGGCCTTGGGGGGCGGGTGGGACTAATAAATTTATCGCCTTCCTGCCCCTCGGGAGAGGGCATTTCATCATTGTTTGCATAACAAATAAAATAGAATCGTTGACATTCGCGTTTATTAGCTATACATTTAGTTAACAAATAAACGTTTCATGAAGGGAACAAACCTCGGCGAATTTGAAGAACTGGTGTTGCTCACCGTGGGCATCTTGCAGGAAGAGGCCTATAGCATTGCCATCGCAAAAGAGATCAAACGCGTCACCAAGCGCGACGTCATCTTTGCGGTGGTGCATTCTGCTTTAAATCGCCTGGAAGAAAAGGGGTATGTAGATTCCAAGCTCGGCGGCGCCACCCAGGAGCGGGGCGGGCGGAGCAAACGTATCTTCACGATCTCTGCCGCTGGGAAAAAGGCTTTGCTGCGAAGCAAAACCCAGCGTGACGCCCTGTGGAACCTGATGCCAAAAGTTGTTTTCAAAAATATATAAGGTAAGCTATGGAACATAAACCACCGGTTTGGGCGGATCGCTTCTTTGCATGGTTTTGCGCCCCGCATTTGCTTCACGACCTTCAAGGCGACCTGCACGAACGATTCTATGAACGCCTCCGCGACAACGGCGCCCGGTCGGCACGGTTTCATTTTGTGCTGGATGTGTTTTCTTTTTTCAGACCCTACATTCTTCGGAGAAGAAAGTACGGGGTTTCTCAAGTGCCTTCCCGGATGCTTTTCGGCCATTACTTGAAGAGCGCTGTTCGGAGCATGAAGCGCGACAAACAATTTCTCGTGGTCAACACCTTTGGGCTGGCCTTGGGGATAGGGTGCTCATTGTTGTTGATCGCCTACGTCTATACAGAACTTTCTTACGACCGTTATGTGGACGATTCGTCTTTGGTATATCGCGTGAGTTGCAGTACCGTAATCGATACAAAAGAAACACAATTCGCACCCATTCCGCCCGCGGTCGGGCTGGCATTGAAAGAAGCCCTTCCCGAGATCAAAGACATGGCCCGTTTTATGACCTGGTCATATACCACGGGCAACTCTTCTGTTAGCTACCAGGATAAGTCTTTCTATCAGCAAAACATATTTATAGCCGACTCCACGATCTTCAAGGTGATCACATTCCGTTTTCTCGCCGGTAATGCAGCGGCTTTGCACCAACCGGACCGCGTCGTGCTATCGCATACCCTGGCAACAAAGATTTTTGGTCCGGATTATTTGCGGCGGTCCGACCTTTTGCAAACCATGATCCGCATCGACAAACAAGAATTTGCTGTGGGCGGAGTGGTGGATGACATACCCTACAGCAGTCATTGGCGTCCGGAAGCAATGGTCGGCTGGCAAGGCCGGGGCAACGACAATGTGTGGGATGACTCACACGCTTACACCTACATTCGCGTCAACGCGGGGACGGATCCCCATACACTACAAAAGCGAATAGGCGACTTCATTGACGCCAACGAAAATATTAAAAAGGTTGCGGAGGCGTTTGGCGCAAAAGTGTCTGTGTTCATTCAGCCTTTGACGGACATTCATCTTCATTCCGACAAAATGTATGAACTTTCTCCCGGCGGCAGCGCCGGGTATATTTATGCTTTCTCCGTACTGGCGCTGTTCTTTCTTTTTTCTTCAGGCATAAACTATACAAATCTCGCCATTGCGGCATCGGCACATCGCTTTAAGGAGATCGGTGTGAGAAAAGTAATTGGCGCCCTACGTCACCAGATCCAGAAGCAATTCATGATCGAAGCAGTCCTCATCACGTTCATCGCAGCGGCGATCGGCGCTGGAATCTTTTACCTGTTGATTCCTCGCTTCAATCAGTTGATGGAGTATAAGCTCGACATGAGCATTTTCCGTCAAGGTGAATTTTTGATGACGGCGACGGGTGTGGTGGTGACCTTGTCATTGCTCTCGGGATTTTATCCGGCGTTCTATCTATCCTGGATCAACCCCATACAAATATTGAAAAGCAAGTTTAGCGGCGGTCCGGGGAAGGCGCATTTCAGAAAGACACTTTTGATGACGCAGTTTGCTATTTCGGCGATCATGATCGTGGCCGTTCTGGTGGTGAGTGCGCAAATGCGTTACCTGAGTCAGAAGGATCTGGGTTTCAACAAGGAGAATGTCATGATCATCACGATCCCGGATGCGTATATGAAGGACCTGCTGGTGTTGAAGGAAAAACTCTTGGCGGTAACAGGTGTATCCGGTGCAGCCGTGTGCGATTATGTGCCGGGCTATTCCGACATGGTGGATGAACATTATGTGGAACGGGCCAACGGCGAGATGAAATCCAGCACGGTATCGCGATTGCATTTCGATAAAGACTACCTGCGTGTGTTGGGGCTTGAAGTGATCCAGGGAAGAAACTTCGACCCCACGAACGAAGCCGACTACAAAGCCGCTTACCTGGTGAACGAAGCGGCGGTCAAAGCCTACGGCTGGGATAAGACGCCACAAGGAGCGCTGGGTCGCAAGATCGAAGGTTTCAACTATGGCAAGAAGGGCCAGGTGATCGGCGTGGTAAAGGATGTCAACTTGTTTTCTTTGAAACAGAAAGTGGCGCCCCTGGTGATGGGACTCACGCCATACGGTAGTTTTTTATACGTGAAGACCGATGGAGAACATCCTAAGGAAATGGTTAGCCGCATCGAAAAAACCTACAAAGCGGTAATGGGTAATGAACCCCTGACCTACCAATTCCTGGACGAGCGCCTGATGCGCCTCTATGAATCGGACCAGAAAATGAATGCGGCCCTGGTGAGCGGCTCGCAGGTGCTGATCTTTATTTCGTGTCTTGGCCTGTTTGGACTGTCCGCCTTCATGGTGACCCAACGCACAAAGGAGATCGGTGTTCGAAAGGTGCTAGGTGCTTCCCTTCGCGAGATCATGGTGTTGCTGACACGCGATTACGTTCGTCTCATTGTCATCGCCAATGTCGTGGCCATTCCACTGGGATATTTGTTGATGCAACAATGGTTGAAGAGCTATGCCTACCGGGTCGACCTTTCGTGGTGGATGGCGCTGGTGCCCGTGTGCCTCACGGTTTTGCTGGCGTTGCTTTCCATTAGCTTCCAGGTAGCGCGTGCATCCAGGGCAAACCCTGTACGGACGTTGCGATATGAGTAGTGAATGGATCTCAGGGCACGAAGACAACGCAAGCACTTGTATCTTGTCGCTGCGGTAAGATAAATTTAATGTATGAGTTGCACGAGGCCCTTCATCTCGGACTGGCATTTCCCTTTCAGCGAATAGAAATATATCCCGGCGCCATATTCTGACTGTGGCCAATCG
>DATDAV010000219.1:0-1044 GCA_036525235.1 Chryseolinea sp.
GATGATTTTTCCCTGGCTGACTTTGTTAGGAGTAGGTTTATCGTCGACAGGAGGTAGTCCTCCAACAGCCGCGGCTATTTGGCCCTCAACGACGGTGAGTTCCTCTAACAATTTTTCCCGTTTTTCTGTCAGGGAAATCAACGAACGAAGCGCAGCGGACGAGATATTCAGGTTCATGGGATTTGGGAATCTTACAGACTTCCTTTGAAAGCCTTGCCGGCCACAAATCTCACGGTCTTGCTGGCCTTGATCTTGATTTTTTCGCCAGTCTTCGGATTTACACCCACACGAGCCTTGCGGCTGGCGACTTTGAAAGTTCCAAAACCAATCAACTGAACACTTTTCGTTTTCTTCACTCCGGCCTTAATACCGTCGATCACCGCCGAGAGAGTACGCTCGGCTTGGGCGATGGTGGTATCCTTACCGAGGGATTTCTGAATGACGGCAACGAGTTCTGCTTTGGACATAAGCGGGCATGGATAGCAATTTCACCATGTCTGGGCAATGCCTGAAATTTTACACCCGACTTTACCAGTAAAATTCCCAGTTGCATCCTGCAATGAAATCCAGATTCAATTCAGGGGTGGCAAAGCACTGGGAAACCATCCTCGAAAAACTGAAAATCGACGGCTGGAACATACGCTGGATCGAAGCCACGCAGGAGGGTGAAGTGGGTTGGACGGCAATCGCCCTCCGAGGAACAGAAAGGCATTCCACGCACGCCAATGACATTACTTTGGCGTTCCAGGAACTGGAGGCCTGTTGCCAACAGACTCAAAAGCCGCACAATCCGGCCAATCGCCGCGGTTAAATGGGAGTTTTTTGGCGGCCGTTCGGGGGCCGTCGTGGCGACCCAACCCGGAAGTTGGTGCGTTTTTGATTCGCCATCCTGGCGGGAGGAAAAACAGGCATCGCCCCCGAGAACAAAATTCCCGCGACTGTCACCGCAGAAATTTCTCGAAGTTGTCTTCCGTCATCCCAAAAGCCATTCGGATCAGAGGCCAAATCAGGGCAAACCAATCTGATTTCCGGCAACGGTGCAGG
>DATDAV010000220.1:0-1182 GCA_036525235.1 Chryseolinea sp.
CGGCCCGCATAGCACAGGTCCTTCCTGGGATGTGGCCTCGAAATTCCTGAAAACATTTTTGAAACATTGCGCCAGCGATACCAACTACGCTACCGGCAAGATCGGTGCGCCGCTCGATTATATCGGCTTTCACGCCAAAGGTGCGCCGCGTGTGGTGCAGGGACATGTGCGCATGGGCATCGCCAATCAACTGCGCGATATATCTGCAGGTTTTGAAATTGTTGCCAACACACCGCAATTCAAAGATCTTCCGATAGTGATCGGCGAATCCGATCCCGAAGGATGTGCGGCCTGTGGTATGGCCACCAATCCCGAAAATGCGTATCGCAATGGCACCATGTATTCTTCATATACAGCAGCATCATTCGCACGAAAATATTTACTGGCCGATCATTTCAAAGTCAATTTCATGGGGGCGGTGAGCTGGTCATTCGAATTTGAAGACCAGCCCTGGTTCTATGGCTTCCGCGACCTGGCAACGAATGGGGTTGATAAACCCGTGCTGAATGTATTTCGCATGTATGGTATGATGGGAGGAAAGCGCGTGCATTCTGAAAGCAGTCGCCAGTACGAATTATTTGCCGTGCGCGACAGTGGTATCAGGAAACAGCGCACCGATATCGGCGCTATTGCTGCAAAAGATAAAAAGAACGCCACGGTCATGATCTGGAACTATCACGACGAAGATGTTCGCGGCGATGATGAGGGCGTAGATCTTTTTGTAAAAGGTGTGCCCAATAAAGAGCTTACTGTAAATGAATATCGCATCGATTCAGCGAACAGCAATTCATATGAAGTCTGGAAAAGTATGGGCTCGCCACAACAACCGACTGCTGATCAGATCAGGCAATTGGAAAAGGCTGGTCAGTTGCAGAAAACAAGTATGAAAAAAATGAAACCGGAAAAGGGCGTGTTGACCGTGCACACCTTTGTGCCGAGACAGGGCATTGTGTTTTATAAAATAGAATGGTAAAAATATGGCTGCGTATCAAAAATATTTGCTGGCGTTTTTTGTGATCGTTTCTGTGTGTGCCAGTCCTTATCGTTTGCCTAAAAGACAGATGGAATATCTCGATCGTGGGCTGGTAGCTGTTCCGGATGGAAAAGGAAATGTATTTGTAAGCTGGCGATGGCTGGTGACGGATGATGATGCCAAAACCTTCGAACTGTTTCGCGGTGAAA
>DATDAV010000221.1:0-29446 GCA_036525235.1 Chryseolinea sp.
TCGGGAGCCAAGCCTGCCCACAAAGAGTGCCGCTGCCCCAGCCGGTCTAAATGAAATAGATCTCCCAACTAAGCCAACCGTTTGACTATCATAAAAAATTGCCGCTCATACCTCGCCGCTGTATTTATAGCCAAAACCAAAGCAATCGCGATTTCCTTTTCTGTAGTTTGAGAAGATGATCTACAAAGGAGTCTTATTCGCCGCCCTCATTATCTCTTGCTTTATCCCCGGCATAAACGAATCCCCCGGTGTTGCCACCAACACTCAAAATCCGGAGGTGCTGCCGTGCCAGGAAAAGGATGTTGTTCACTATACAGCCCACCAGATCACGGCAACGCTCGCCATCGATGGCAAACTGGATGAAGCCGCCTGGAAAGACGCCGCCCGGTCGCCGCGCTTCGTCGACCTGATCAAGGGGACACCTACGTACCTGGACACAAAGGCCGCCGTGCTGTGGGATGAAAAATACCTGTACATCGGCTACTGGATCGAAGAACCCAACGTTAAGGCTACACTCCTGGAGCGCGACGCGCCGATTTACCGCGACAACGATGTAGAGATGTTCATCGCCGGGCCGGATGGATACTATGAGTTTGAGATCAACGCCTACGGCACGATCTACGAAGTACTGTTCTTTTGGGAGGAGACGTTTCAGAAAAACGGGTACTCCAATCTTCCCGAATTCGACCGTACACGCGAAGGCGTCAAACCTTTCAACGGTGTGGGGTATAAGTCACATCCACGTGGCCGACGCATTGGGTTTTGGAACTGGGATTACCCGGGTCTCCTGAAAGCCGTACATGTCGACGGCACGATCAACAACGACAAAGACCGCGACCGCGGGTGGACTGTGGAGCTTGCGTTGCCGTGGTCAGGTTTCGCTACATGGAGTAGCGGCCGGTCGTTACCACCCCACCATGGCGACGTGTGGCGGATGGATTTCTCAAGATTCAATACTTACAAAGAGCCGGCGCCCGCACATGATTCCGGCGGCTGGGCCATGAGCCCGCACGGCGTTTGGGATTCGCACGTACCCGAGTGTTTTACTGCTGTGGAGTTCTCGAAAGAACCGGTAGGGAAGACAACGAAATAGCCCCCTATTCAAAATCGGAGATCCGGAGTCTTCATTCATGATGATTGTATCGTGACATTGATTTTGGAATGTCGGTAGTCGGTTGAGGATTCGTTAGATGAAAAAATTCCAGCAAAACAACAATTGCCGTGGACGCACTTTACAATTTCTCATATGTTCTTTTTTTATAATGTCTAAACACTCATCGACAAAAATTCACTCCTCTCCTTCCAGCGCACAACAACAGCAAAGCTCTAAAGACGTTGTTTAAACTCTCATACTCCTTTACTCCTACTAAAAATTTGGAAGTCATATGCCCACCGCTTAACTTCGGAATGCCATCAAAAAAATTTACCCGTTTCTCCATTTCTGAAAAACAACAATCAAATCCTTATTGACGTTGCTGCAGCGTTGAAATTGTGCCGCTAAACACCTGTGCACCTTGCATTGATTTCGTCCAGAAGGATTTCAATGAAGTGAATTCTTACCAAGAGCGTCTTTAAAAATTGTTAGCGTTTGAGAGATCCGTTGTAGTCATTCTTAAAATTCATACCAATCTTGAATTGTCTTTAGAGCCTACATCATTTTGCGGACCGCAGAATGAAACGAATAGCATTTTGACCTATCCACTACCTAACCATCACGCGTATGAAAAACAGAACACGGTGTCTTCTTTTCTTTCTGTCGATGGGTACTACATCGGCAATTGCCCAAGCTCCTGTTGTTGCTACATTCTCGCCGGCGAGCGGGCCTGCAGGAACGGCGGTGAGCATCACCGGAGAAAATTTCAGCTCCACTCCGGCCGACAACATCGTTTACTTTGGCGCCACCCGGGCAACCGTGGTAGCCGCATCGACAACACAACTTGACGTGACCACGCCATGGGGTGCAACCTTCAAACCGATAACCGTTACGGTAAACGGACTGACCGCCTATTCGAGCAAGCCGTTCGTTGTTACCTTTTCCGGCAGCAGCGGTACGTTCTCCAACCGAACTGATTTTTATGCGGGAATGCAAACCCGGTGGGGAATCGTGGGCGATGTAGACGGTGATGGAAAAACGGATTTGCTGGCGGTAGATGAAGCCGGGAATACCGTTTCGGTTTTAAGAAATACAAGCACCACGGGAACGCTGTCTTGGGAATCCTTTGCCCCCATGGTAAGCTTTCCTACCGGACTGAACCCTTATTCCCTTGCGCTTGGGGATTTGGATGGAGACGGAATGCAGGATTTGGTGGTGACCAATGGAAATGGCAGCTCCATTTCAGTTCTCCGGAATACAAGTTCACCGGGTTCTATAGCCTTTGAAGCTACCGTTGATTTTGAATCGGATCCGGGCCCGCTTTTTGTTTCCATTCGCGACCTGGATGGTGATGGAAGATTAGATGTTGTCACTGCCAATGCTAATAATTTTGGAGTAGGCCTGGTATCGGTTTATCGAAACACGGCCGTGGTGGGATCGATCACTGCGGATTCATTTGCTCCACGGGTTAGCATCCCAGCCGGCAACGGTGGCGTTTGGTGTGTGATGCTGGAGGACGTGGATAGCGATGCCAAACCCGATATCCTGGTGAGCAGCGGAGGCGACGGACAATTTTCAATCCTCAAGAACATCAGCACACCAGGCGCCCTGGATGCGGGTTCCTTTGCCGAAAAGGTAAATTTTCACACCGGTGGTTATCCGGCGATCATGGCCGTTGCCGACTTTGACGGAGACGACAAAAAGGATATTGCCATATCGGCGAATGATTCACTTTTTTTATTCAGGAATACCAGTACGCCAGGCGAAATTAATACCTCGTCGTTCGTGCGACAGGATGTGCTCGCGCCTTCCGGCAACTGGAATCCGACAGCCGGCGACGTGGATGGAGACGGAAAACAAGATCTCCTGATTCGCAGTGGCGGTGGAAGCCTTCTCATTTATAAAAACAATAGCACGCCCGGCGGGTTCTCTTTTTCGATGCCCACTACCCTTCTGGTGGGAGATGGATCGCTCGGAATTTCCGTCGCAGATCTGGATGGTGATGGAAAATCAGATTTGATGCTATCGCATGAGATCTTCAACACGTTGATTGTCTTTCAGAACATCCAACTCAATCCTCCCACGTCGTTGCCGGCAGACTTTGTCGGCAATACAGGCTTTGAGGCGAAGTGGATGGGATTAGAAAATACCTATGAATATCATCTCGATATCTCGACCGCAGCTGACTTTTCATCGTTTGTGCCGGGTTATGAGAATAAGATCATTTCGTTTTGGAACCTCGGCGTTATTCGATCTACCGTGACGGGCCTCGCTCCCAACACCGATTATTTCTACAGACTCAGGGCCATTACAAACAACCTGACATCGCCGAATTCCACAACCATTGCCGTACACACCACGCCTCATCCTGCCATGGCGTCTCCAAACATCTGGGTAAATCAGTATGGCGATTGGGGCGAAGAAGAAGTTCAAACCATGACCAGCGACGACCATGGCAATATTTATGTTGCCGGGCATTTCAACGGAACACTGTCATTCGGGTCGACCACGCTGACCAGTCAGGGTGATTTTGATATCTTCTTTGCCCGCCTCGATGCCAACGGCAATGTGGTTTGGGCACGTTCCATTGGCGGCCCGTATTATGACAATGAAGTGTCGATAGCGGTGGATGATCATGGACTTTATTTAACGGCACAATTCTGGGGTGATACCGATGTTGATCCGGGACCCGCCAGCACCATTTTTAGTAATGAAGGTCAGTCCGCTGTCAATGATGGTTTTTTCGCAAAATACAATTTGAACGATGGTTCATTGGCGTGGGCGCGAAAGCTGACGGATGCTGCCTCGTGGAGCAGCTCCTCGATTGGTGTTGACAAGTCCGGAGTTTACGTAACGGGGCACTACAGCGGACCCGTAGATTTTAATCCGGGAGTTGGAATCTCCACCCTCACCTCGCAAGGACAAGATGATGTGTTTCTGGCCAAGTATACAACCCGTGGAAATTATCTGTGGGCCCGTTCTATGGGTGGCGCCGGCAACGACACTTCATGGGGCCTGCTGGTGGATGACAGCGGGGTGTACATTCATGGCCATTATGGAGACAGTGGTGATTTTGATCCCAGGGCTGGTGAATATATTCTTTACGGCTTTGGAGGTTTCTTCGGCCGGTACGATTTGGGCACGGGTAATTTCAGATACGCCAAAAGCGTTGGCACCGGCAGTATTTATAGTATGTGTCGCTTCGGCAACAGTCTGTATATCGGTGGTGATTTCTATGGTGTAATCGATGCAGACCCGGATGCGGGGACCAGTATGATCGGTTCGTATGAGTTCAACAACGCCCTCATCGGAAAGTATAGTTTATCCGACGGCAAATATCGTTGGGCACAGAGTTTGCCAGCCACCGGCTTCGCCTTTCCACGAAATATTCTTGCCGATCCCTCTGGAATTTATGTTAGCGGATTGTTTGGCGGCAGCGTTGATTTCGATCCCGGCGTAAATGAAGCCGGTCGCTCGAATACCCGGACTGAGGCATTTTCGGCGCACTACTCCTTGCATGACGGAAGTTTCGACTGGGCCAAGGCGCTGGGAGGACCCTCGGGATATAGTGTATCGATCGCCGCCGCGATGACGCGCAGCGGTTATTACCTGGCGGGACTTTTTGGCGAAACCGTAAATTTTGATCCTTACACGGGCAGTGCACTTCGAACGGGAGTTGCCAATAATGATGTCTTCATTGCCAAGTATCAACGTTCTTGCATGGACATCGATAAGCCATTGATCACAACCCTAACGCATTCGGAAAATCTTTCCTTGCGATCGAGCAGCGCAACGGACAATCAATGGTTCAAGAACGGTGAAGCCATGAAAGGCGCAACAGACCAAATCCTTAAAGTACGTTCATTGGGAAGCTATACGGTGCAGGTTAATCATCACGGATGCTACAGTCCGATGTCGGATGCCTTCGTGGTAACGAAGAAACCCGGCGGCCGGAAGTTTGGTGGCGAGAATGCCGGGTCGAATATTCGATTGTACCCCAACCCGGCTAGCGACATACTGAATATCGACTGGCAGGATCTGAATGACGATGTTCCCACGGAGGTAACGATTACCGATGCCTTTGGAAGAAAACTATTCAAGAGAACAATGTCGACCGGGGAAAGTGTGCTGGATATAAGTAATCTGTCTGCCGGTCTTTATATTTTTCAGGTCCGGCAAGGAGACAGAGTTTATGATCAGCGTTTCATCAAGAAATGAACTCATTTACTTTATGGCGTAATAAGGGTAGCATGTTACATGTAGTAGCGGGGTTCTTTTCAGACCCCGTTACTCCTTGTTCGACTGCTTCTTTGGAAAATAGGCCTGAGAAAAAATTATCCAGCAACGCGATTGATTTTCTCCCGAGCGTTGATTACATTTCCTTAGCTGTTGGAGAGACCGTTTGTGCTGCTATTCCCGAAATACCATGAGCAACTACATTATTTGCGCCCGCAATCGGAAAGGCGAGAGTTTTGGCTCAGTGCCTGGCAAAGTTAACTACCTAATGCTCGGGGACGCGGAAAGCGATCCCACGCCCGATCACATCGTTTCAGAGAAGGACTTCCTAAGTTCATTGACGTCAGCCGCTGAGTTACGGGACGTTGTAATCTTTGTACACGGCACGGACTATACCGTGGGAGAAGTCCTGGATCGTCATAAACATATCAAATCAAATCTTCTACAACAAGGCTATGCCGGTGAGCTGGTTAGTTTTGATTGGCCGAGTAACGGAATGCCGTTATTGTATCTGGACGATCGTCACGACGCGAAGATGACAGCCATGGCCCTGGTGAAGTCAGGGATTACATTGCTTGCCAAACAACAGGGTCGCGGATGTATCCTGAACGTCCATGCCATGGCTCACTCCTCCGGCGCATATATTATCCAGGAGTCGTTCAACGATTCAGACACCACCAAGTCCACGGCAGAAGTGAACTGGACGTTAAGTCAACTGATTCTATTCGGGGGTGATGTTTCGAGCGACTCACTGAGCGCCACACGGGGAGAATCTGTCTATCGCCACTGTAACCGTCTCACCAACTACTACAATCCTCACGATGCCGTGCTGGCAATTTCCAATGCAAAACGCGCCGGCTTCAAAAACCGCGTTGGCCGCATCGGATTGCCATCGGACGTACCCCAAAAAGCGGTCAATGTCCATTGTGGTGACTACTACAAAGCCTTGGGTGTGAATCTTGAGGTCCAAAAAGGCAAACCCTCTCATGCCTGGTATTTTTATTCCGATGTGTGGTGGAAAGATGTTTATGAAACCTTGATGGGGGACGACGACCGGAATGTTATTGCGAGACGTGTGGTGCGCGATGGGAAATTATTTATTCAAGAAGTTTAATTGGCCTACCCGCAACAGTTGAAAAAAAATGCCGGTGCCACCATAGGATGAAATTTGACAACAAGGCCTTGGCCACTTCATCTCATTTATTTTGCGGGCTCATAATAAAGCGTCATCGAACCGGAGGACTTGAAAGCCTTTGATTTTACAAGCTTGAGAACAATTCTTTCACTTATGTTTCTAAATAATGGCAAACCGCTCCCTGCTATCACAGGGTGAACACAGAGTTGGTATTCATCAAATAAATCAAGTTTCGCTAATGCCGCAATTAAACTCGGACTGCCGACTAAGATGTCTTTGCCTGCTTGTTGCTTGAGTTCTAAAACTTCTTCCTTCAAGCCGCTCTCGGCCAATTTTGCATTTTCCCATCCAACATTCTTCAGCGTGCGGGAAAAAACAATTTTGGGAATATCCTGTATGGCTACCGCAAATTCATCCGTTGCTTTCGTGCCGGTAGGTTTTTTCACGACCGTTGGCCAATAGCCTTCCATCAGTTGGTAGGTTATCCTTCCATATAAAATGGCGCCTGCGCTTCTTAATAACTCAGTGTAATGTTGATGTAATTCAACGTCTGCGATCATTGCTGTGTGATCGCAAAACCCGTCAAGGGTCATATTCATGGTTGCCACTAATTTTCCCATTTTTATTAGGTTTAAAATCAATTGTCAATTTCCATGTCGGTCGAAAAAAAATCTCCTCTCCCTCCACCCCTTCCGGGAGGTTTTGATGTTACTTTGTCTTCAAACCTTTCTTTAAGCTCTTCTGAATTTTCTTAAAATAGACTTCGCCCTTTATTCTGCCGATCTGTAGTGTGCCCGGCAGCGTAGCAATCCAAAGATTCGCCATTTCTTCTGGGGAGCCCTCAAAATTAAATTCGCCGCTATCAAGCCCTTCCTGTAAAACGTCCGTAAGCCAATCGGCAATCAAATTCAGATAGTCGGCTGCTTCCGCTTTGATCTTTTCAGGAATGTCCGTGTAGGCAGATCCAAATGTTCCAATAACACATAACTTGTTTCCGTCCGCAAAATATTGCTGATAGTTTTTAAGCAACGCATCGATCTTCTTCGTGGGTGTACTTTTGGCGAACCGTTCGCGCATCGTCAGGAAATCTGATTTGTCCTTCTGAATGATGGCAATGCCCAAATCCTCCTTGCCTGGAAAATAACTGTGAATGGCCGCTCGCTTAATCATGAGCGCATCGGCGATCTGACTATAATGCATAGAATTATAGCCCAACTGCTGAGCATAACGCCGCCCCAGTTCGACTATCTTCTCCTTTGTCGTTCCCGTAAGTTCCATTCACTTTTTTTACCAAAGATACTTACAAGCAAGTAAACATTCGCTGCCCGTTTGAAAAATACGGCATCTCCTTCCTGAAGGTTGCCCAAAAGGGCTAAAAACGTGATAAAATATAAATTTTTGATTTTTAGTTGTTACTTACTTGCAAGTAAGTAAATTTGCCAAATCAAATCACCGACGGTGCCCAATATTGAAGCAACGGCAATCTTTTGAATGTCTGGGGGTAAGAAATTGATATATCCGCAGCCATCGTTCTTACACGAAACTGTAAACTGTACTATTCATAAATAACTTAATGATCAAAATGCAAGAAAGTAAAAAAATGGGCACTGCTGTGGTAACAGGAGCGTCGTCAGGACTGGGATCCGTGTATGCAGAACGTCTGGCCAAACGCGGTTATGATCTGAAACTTGTCGCACGCCGAGGGGACCGCCTGGAAGCACTGGCGACAAAAATTCGCAAGGAATTCGGGGTTACGGTAACCAATATCGTAGCTGATCTGGGGGTCGGAGAAGATTTAAAACGAGTCGCAAACGACCTTGCCAGTGACACTGAAATCACGACGCTCATCAACAATGCTGGAACGTCAACGCTAAATACCTTCATCAATACGTCGATCGAGAAACAGATGGCCATGATCAACGTCAATATCACGGCATTGACTACCTTATCAAACGCCGTACTTCCCGGATTCAAAAACAGAGATAATGGAGTTTTGATCAATATCGCATCGGTGCTTGGTTATCATACGCTTCCCATAAGCGCAGTTTACAGCGGCACAAAAGGGTTTGTTGTTTACTTCACCAGCGGCCTTCAGCAAGAATTCAAAAATACGGGTGTACATATTCAATTAGTCCTCCCCTCCAGTACGGCAACAGAAATTTGGGATGTTGGCGGAGTCCCCATTTCAGCACTTGACCCGGCCACTGTAATGACCATTGAGAACTGCGTGGATGCCTCTCTGGCAGGCCTTGACTTGAAAGAAGCAGCTACCTGGCCGTCGGTAGAGGATGAAACACTTTATCGCACGTATGAAGACGCAAGGACACAACTGTTTGGCGCTACCCAAACCGGTAAACCGGCTTCACGATACGCTATCTCCTGAGGTTTAAAATAATGAGTAAAAGCCTTTCTTCCGGGAAAGGTTTTTACTCATTATTTTTTCACGACCGTTGGCCAATAACTATTCTCCTGTATAAAACGGCGCCTGCGCTTCTTAATAGCTCAGTGTAATGTTGATGTATTTCAGCGTCTGCGATCATTGCTGTGTGGTCGCAAAACCCGTCAGTGTCATGTTGATGGCGGCAACTAGTTTTCTCGTTCTATTTGGGTTAAAAATCAATTGGGTAGGTATCCCGGTGGCTTACCCTTAATTTTCTTTACTTCTTACCCTTCCAAATGCGCCCAAGTATCAAAATGCATAGGAAATGAAACGAAACTATTATTCCTCACCAAAAAAAACCAACGACATTCATATGCTACTCCGAAACCCCCAAATACAGTTATATGAAAAAAAATCGACCCTCGCTTTGCGCTCCCTGGAGCGTTCTCCTGTTCGCCCTTTGTATCGCCGGCCGTGTTAGCGGCCAGTTTAGCCCCGTAACGTTGCCTGCAGGCTTGCAGCCCACGGAATCCGAAATGGTGGTGTATCAAAACAACCTTATGCTCGTGCTCCAGAATGCGGCGCACAACCGCTTTTCGCTCCACAAATACAACGGTACCGTCGGAGCCATTCCCCTGCCGGCGGGTTACAAGCTCTACCCGGACACGCAGTTCGAAGAGCTCAAGAACATGCTTTACTTCATGCCCGATCGCACCGCGTCCACGGGCACGGCCGACTTGATGCGCTACGACGGCACCACCGTTACGCCCATCGACATTCCCGAAGAGATTCTTCCCCGGGAGACGATAAGACTGATCGGACACACCCCCTTCGCCTACCGCGACGTGCTTTACATCGAAGCGATTTCACTGGACTCTACCATTGGTGACGCCAACCCGATAACCCATTGGATAAAATACGATGGTACCAGTTTTTCGCGCATGTCTTTGTCCTTCTTGTACAGTTGCGTCCGGCCATGGGGCTCGGAAGTTGTCAGCGACAAGGAACTGTTCCAGGGCAAGATGTATATGCGTTACTACCATTACCTCGCCGACCGCCAGGTCATCAGTTTCGATGGTGTTGATGTTGCCTTCGACGTCGATTCCAGCCACCCCGACTTCATTGGCGAGCCGGGTGGATACGACATGGAAGTCTACAACGACCGTCTTTATATACCCACCTTTAAGCCCAGGCCGGTTGACCCCATACTTGAACAGGGTGGCCTTCTAAACTCGTTCGACGGCACAACACAAGTCGAGGTGTCCATACCATCGGGTTTGCGCTATGCCGAAACGACGCTCGAACCATATGCCGGCAAATTGTGGGGCGTCGTGAACGACGGCTCCTTTTTTCCGCAGTGGTATGCCTACAATGGCACGACGTTTACGACGACCACGCTGCCCACGGGAACGCGGATACATCCTGGAGGCGACCAACGCGTCTACCAATGTAAACTGTACATCGTCTTGTCTACCGGCCCCGTCATCGGCACACCGGTCTATGCCTTGTTTGCCTATAGCGATTCCCGCGAGTGCGGGCTGTTGCCGACGGTAGTCGAACGTGTAGACATCCATGCCTACGCCCGCGAACGCGATTGGTGCTGGACCGGCATAGATGTTGACTGGACCCTGCCCACACCGTGCACACCACCGTGTATCGATCCGCTGTTCCGCGCCGCCCTGTTTGACAAGCCCGGCCAGGAAGTGTGGAGCAAGACCTACAACAAACCGTTTCAGGCTACCTTTCCGGCAGACGACAAACAGTCCTTCATCACCACTATGGCGATGGAAACCAATAAAGTGTTTCAGGACTTTGTCGTGCTCGACAAGGAACTGGTTCCCGCAGGCATTGAAGAGCTGAAACTGCAAATGACGTCGCTCGACCAGAAGATTCAACTCACCGTGGCCACCGAGAAAGATGTGAAGGTGCCCTTTATCATCGCCCTGCAGGACGCAGGCGGCAAGACGCTATGGCAACAGAAGTTCACCGCTCCCCTGACCACCGTCGTCGATGTTGCGACACCCCAGCGCGGCACGACGCTGCGCTTTATGATCGATGGTAGCGTGACGCAAATCACCAGCCTATCGGCGTTCCCCAACCCCGCGTCGGGAAACCCCATCATCGAGGTCGGCACCAATGGCGCCAAGCTGTTGACACGACTCACGATAACCGACTTTTTTGGCAAAACCATTTACCAAAAAGACGTGACGGCGCCCGTTACCATTCAACCCGATCTGTCGCAGGCGCCAAAGGGCTTATACATCATCAGCGCCACGGGCTCCGACGGACGTGTGCACCGGCAGACACTGGTATTGAAGTGAGATAGATTTTGATTGTCGTTGCAGGTTAGGAGCCCACGTCAAATTTCATCCGTTCACTTTTTGAACGGATGATTTTTTTTGCGGCCTTAACCAGCCCGGTGGTCATCCTTTACTCCTGTCTAAGCGAATGCACAGGATTCTCCATAGCCGCCTTCACCACCTGGAAGCTGACGGCCACCCCACAAATCAATACAACCACACCGGTAGCCGAGAGATACAACCAAGCCTTGATCTCGATTTGATCGACAAAATTCTGAAGCCAGTAGCGGGTACCCAGATAAGCCAATGGCCATGCCACTAAAGCGGCAATCGTGATCAGTTTCGCTACGTCAGCGGAGAGCAGATTGACCAGGCTCCCCATCCCGGCGCCCAGGATTTTGCGCACCCCAATTTCTTTTTTCCGCAGGGCAACCGTATACGCAAGCAGCGCCACAAGACCCAGGCAAGCGATGAAAATGGAGAGCGACGCAAACACGACCAATACTTTCCCTGTGGCAATTTCGGACTGGTAAAGTTTTTCGTAGTCGTTATCAAAGAAGAAAGCCTCAAAAAGTTTCCCATTCGAATGTCGGGCCCATGTGCTTTCAATATACTGAACTGTTTTTCGCATGTTTTCATCGCTGCCGATCCTGACGGTGATGAAGCCGCCCTGGTTTGAGTTTTCTGGCATGAGCTCCATTGCGATGGGTGCTATTGGCTTGTGAAGTGACTCAAAATTAAAATCCTTCACCACGCCAATGATCGTCAGGAATTCACCCTGGTGCCAGGGCGAAGTCAACTGTTGCCCGATGGGATTCTCAAAACCAAAGGCTTTCGCGGCTGCTTCGTTGATCACGACCGCGTTTGAATCCAGGCGATGTTCTTTCGAAAAAAATCTGCCGGTCACCATCTCCAACCCCATCACGTCCCGGAACGTATGGCTCACATGATTAAACTTGAACACAAAGCTTTCATCATGGTCTTTGGGTCGGTATGACCTTTCGGGATAGGCTTTTCCGGGAAGTGTGTTTGAATGCGCCACCACGCTGATGTTGGGATTTGCAAGCAGGCCATTTTTGAAAGTCTCCTGGCCTTCCTTCAAAACATCGGGTCGTTGGATCACGAGGATGTTATCCTTGTTAAAGCCCAGATTTCGGGTGAGCATAAAATCAAGCTGTTGATACACCACCATTGTCCCGATGATGATGACCATCGATGCGGTGAACTGCGCCACGACCAGGAAGTTCCGTACCCATCCGGCTCTTGTGCCTTTGTGGAGTGTGCCCTTCAGCACGTCTATCGGTAAAATAGCGGAAAGTACGAAAGCAGGATACGCGCCCGCCAGAAGCCCAACAACAACGGCCAGCGTCAATAGCGACAACAGTCCCACGTAGTGGGAAGCGATACCGAAGGCAAGCTGTTTGCCCAGCAAGCCGGTGAACATGGGGCTGAGTAACGTTACTAAAATGCCTGCCACGATGGCCGCGAGCAAGGAGACAATGACCGACTCCAGGAGGAACTGGAAAACCAATCCTCCCCGCGTAGACCCCACAACCTTTCTTACACCGACTTCTTTTGCTCTTAGGGCCGACTGTGCCGTGGCCATATTCACGAAATTGAAGATGGCAATGAATAAGATGATGAGGGCAACGAGCGCATAAATGACGAGGTAAGAAATTCTGCCGCCGGGCTCAAGCTCCTCTGTACTGGTGGAGTAAAGATGAATATTTTTTAATGCGATCAGGTAATATCCGGTATAGCCTCCCGCCTTCTCCCATTGTGCCATGGTGAGACCCGAATAGTGCTCTATCTCCGGCCCCAGATACTTGTAAACGACATCCTGCATTTTTTTCTCCAACGCTTTTGCGTCGGCATCGCGTCTGAGCTCCAAATAGGTATGAACACCCGAGCTGGCAATCCACCGGTCATCATTCCAAAGTTCGCTGGTGCTCAAGGAAATGAGCATGTCGAACTGGATGTGCGAATTGGCCGGAACATCCGCCACCACGCCGGTCACCACATAAAAAAAGCGATTGTCGTCTTCGACCGCGATCTGTTTGCCGATAGGATCTTCATCGCCAAAGTATTTTTTTGCATACGTTTCTGTCAGTACCAACGAAGCCGGCTTCACCAGCGCAGTCTTCGGATCTCCTTTCACCAGCTTAAAATCGAAGACATCAAAAAAGCTCGAGTCCGTGTAAAGAATTCCGTCCTCGCTGTAATGTTCCCGCCCCGAATCAATCGTTCCAATGCGCAATGTGCCGATGCGCAAAACGCGGGTTGCGCTTTCAACTTCAGGATAAGTATTCAGCATCGTTCTAGCCAAGGGTGAATGGCTCACGGCACGGTCGCCCGCCCCGTTTGGATTCGTGAACTTTGTGTTGACCCGGTAGATGTTATTTACATTGGAATGGAAACGGTCATAGCTCAACTCATTGACAACGTACAACGAGATCATGATAAAACAGGCCATCCCAATGGTGAGCCCGGAGAGGTTGATCAGAAAGTAATTTCGATGTCTCAAGAAATGCCGGATGGCCGTGAAGTAATAATTCTTTACCATCGCCGCATGGATGACGGACCGCCAGGTTGTTTTTCGTTTCAGGTTCAGGAACTCCTCGCCCGCCATGCTGTTGATGTCGCCAAATTCTGCTACGGCAAGTTTAAAGGCTTCCTGCTCGCTGTGGCCGCTCGCCATCAGATCCTCGATGTGATCACGCAGGTGCAGCTCCATTTCCCGAACGGACCCATGATCAAAAGCCCGGTGCTTTCTAAAGGACTTGAGCCATTGTTTTATCTCCTTCTCAAGGTCAAACATAGACAAGGTCATTTGGTTGGTTTCAATTGCCAGATGGCTTCCAGCACGGAGTTGACATGCACCCAATGTTCTCTTTCTGCGACGAGTTCTTTTTTACCATTTTCGGTGATGGCATAATACTTCCTCGGTCGTGCATCGTCCTGCATCACCCATTCCGATTGAATGAGTCCCTCCTTCTCCAGGTTGTGCAGCACGGGATAGAGCATTCCATCAGAATACTTCATCTTGCCACCAGATAATTCCTTGATTTTTTTGATGATCAGGTAGCCATAGCTATTGCCTTGGCGGAGAATGCCCAGAATAATGAGTTTGGTGGACGCTGCTGTCAGGTTTTTTGGTATCATATTGATATTCAATATAATAAGTATACTCTAATTTCTATATACATAGAATACCAAAGTATACGAAAAAAATGCTTTTAGGGTTTCGACCCTCCCCTGTTTGGGTGAACCCAGAGATCAAGCGGGAATTTTATTTCGATTAGTCGCCACACGCTATCTTCCACCACCACACAGCCTGGTCGTGGCCCAGTTCCGAGTCAATACATTTTAATACACTCCAATCGGGGGCGGTGCTATAACTTTCCTAACTTCCATCATTAAAACCCTAACACATATGAAAAAACTATCCACCACTGCAGCCACCATTGCAGCTCTATTTTTTTCGATGCAAGCCTTTTGCCAAGGTCAATTCCAAAAGGAATCTGCAGGATCCATCGCTTTTGTTTCCGGACATGTCATGCAATTGGCGCAGGCCATTCCGGCCGACAAGTATTCCTGGTCTCCCGGTACCGGAGTGCGCAACGTATCACAGGTTTTTGCGCACATCATCTCGGCAAATTATTTCTTTGCCTCCAAGCTGGGCGCAAAGATTCCGGATGGCGTGAACATGGAAACGCTGGAGAAAGATTTGAAAACAAAAGAAGCTATTGCCGCCGAACTGAAACGCTCGTATGAAGTGGCGACCACGGCCATTAAGAACACCCAGGATGCAGCACTTGGCAACAAGGTTGTGTTTCCTTTTCCAGGCGAATACACCAACATGACGGCCATCCTGATCATGCTAGGGCATTCGAACGAACACTTGGGACAACTCGTTGCTTATGCCCGCACGAATGGCATTAAACCTCCTTGGAGTGAGTAAGAAGCCTATTGAACTTGCGTGGACGGCGAGCCCTGGATTGGGGCTCGCCGCTTACGCTTACCAAATTTTTATGCGCTCGCTATCAGCCTTGTAGTTCTTCTCTCCAGGCTGCACATTAAACGCTTTATAAAAAGGACCAAAATTCATCAGCGGCCCATTCACGCGCCACATGGCCGGTGAATGCGGATTTGTATTGATATACGTGCGCAGAAATTCGTCCCGGGTCTTCACGCGCCAGATGCGGGCGACGGATAAAAAGAAGCGTTGGTCTGGCGTGAATCCATCGATTTTCGTGGTATCCTGTCCCTGCTTGGTCAGCTTAAACGCATCATAGGCTATGGCAACGCCGCCATTGTCGGCCGTGTTTTCTCCCACCGTTAATCCCCCTTTGACATGAACACTGTCGAGCACCGTAAATGTGCTGTACAAGTCAATCACTTGCTGTGTTTTTGCCTTGAACTTTTCGTAGTCCGTAGGCGTCCACCAGTTTTTCACATTGCCATCCTTGTCAAATTGTGCGCCCTGGTCGTCAAAAGCGTGCGTCAGTTCATGGCCAATCACCATCCCAATCCCGCCGTAGTTGATGGCATCGTCGGCATACAAATCAAAATAAGGATATTGTAAAATCCCCGCCGGGAAAACAATCTCATTGAAGGAAGGATTGTAGTAGGCCGTGACAGTGGGAGGCGTTGTTTCCCAATCCTGTTTGTAAGGAGGTTTATTTAATTTTCCGATTTGATACTGATATTCATCTTGTCTGAGTGCCACTACATTTTCAAAAAACTTACTTCTGTCTATTTTGACTTTATACTCCCGCCACACATCGGGATAGCCAATCTTCTTGGTGATGGCATTCAGTTTTTCCTTGGCCTTCAGTTTCGTGCTGTCACTCATCCAGTCCAGTTGATTGATCCGGTTCTCGAATGCCTTTGTAAGGTTGTTCACCAACTCCAGGGCCCTCTTTTTCGCATCCTCGTTAAAGTATTTTTTAACATACAATTGCGACAGTGCAAAGCCCAACTGTCTGTCAACTGCATCGGCGATGACTTGTGCGCGTGGCTTTTCTGTGGATTGTCCGGACAGCGCTTTGTTATACTCAAAGGATGCCTTTTCAAAAGGTTTGCTCAAAATCTTATCATACGATGTCATGGAGCTTGCCTTCAAATAGATCTTCCAATGATCGATGGGAACCGAGGTGAGCATGGCGTTCAATTTGTCGAAATACGCGGGTTGCGAGATATCAACGGTGTCGGTATCCAGGCCCATATTCTTGAGCAAGCCCACCCATCCGATATTGGCTTGTTTTTTATTGATCCCCGCCACGGGCAGGTTATGGTAGTTGGCCTTCACATCCCTGCGTTCGATTCTTGTTTTGTGCGATGAAGCCAATTGTTTTTCGATGTCATAAACAATGTCGGCATTCTTGGATGCTTCGCTATCGCCGGTCAATTGAAACAGGGTGGCAATATATTTTTTATAGGCATTCTGAATGGCAAGCGATGACGAGTCGGTTTTAAAATAATAATCCCGGTCCGGCAACCCGATCCCCGCCTGACTGAAATGGGCAATGTTGATGCTGCTGTTTTCATTGTCGGGGGAGATATCGAAACTGATGATGGAGTAGTCGCCCACTTTTAGTTCGTCGCCTACAAAGGCCATCAGCATGGATCGATCGCGAATAGCATCTATTCGGGCCAGCATGGGTTTGATGGGGTCAAATCCCCGCTGGTTGATGCCTGTCGTATCCATTCCGGACGCATAAAAGTCTCCCACTTTTTGCTCGATGGTTCCTTCCGCGCCGGTGGCTTTTGATGCCTCTTCCAAGATATTTTGAAGGAGTAGTTTTTGGGGAATATTTAGAAAGCTGTAGGAGCCCACCCCCGACTGATCGGCGGCAATTTTTACGGTGTCATACCAGGTTCCGTTGACGTAGCGGAAGAAGTTGTTGCCGGGTTTTATGGAGGTGTCGATTTCGGCTACTTCCACGTATTTCTTTTCTTTTGGGGCATCTTGCTGTTTGCAGGATACAACGGCAAGGGCTACTACAGAGTAATAAAGAATTCTTTTCATAGGCGTAAGATAGGGAAATTTCATATTGGGGCAAGTGCATTACTTGTTCACCGGAGGCTTATCTTAGTTGAGTGGTTGGGGCACTTAGTCAATACTTAAAAGGTTTATTTAATGATGAAACCAGTTGCCATTCCCGCATCAAGACTCATTGTTCGGGCCACACTTCCCTCACGCTTCTCGGCAGCTCAATAGCTAAGCTTCGTAGCAACAAGGGGTCAACCACGCATTTGGCTCAGCCCGGAGTGGTCAGAAATTCACCAACTCATTCGAATCAATTTCGTCAATATTAAAATCAAATAAATTTGGTTGTTCGTCTTCGATCAACAAATCCAACTCTAGCAATGACCATGAAATTTTCAGATTCAAAAAGTGACGTATCTATGAATACATGATCCATGACTATAATATTGCGTGAAACAGCAATTTAAGAGATCGACTTTTTAGGAAAAAAGGACTTATATGCTTCGACTATTCGCTTGGTCTCGTACCCATCAATAATACAATAATAAATTTTCTTTCCCTCCATCACTGATTTCAGCTTCGCAAAAGTTTGGACCAGCTCGATAACAGACTGATCAATTTGATCCCAATACTGAATTACAAAAAGTTCCGCCGGACTACTAAACAAGCGCGGAATCTGATCGCCATTTTTGCCCATTCTTGCGGGCGTTAGTTTTCCTTTTTTTCCAGGCCCTTTAAATGCAAATGCCGTTCTGATCCGTTTGTTTTTATAAAGAATTTTGGTGGTCAATAAATCATTTACCTCTCCGCCCCAATCTTTAAAAATACCAGACTCTCCAATAATTTTTTTTATGCCATTTTTAAAATCAGTTTCCGAAAGCTTTTCGATATTTATTTTTGTTGTTTTAAACTTGCTAATTTTTTTGAAGGAACTGAGATCATCAATAGTTAATTCTATTGCATTTATTAATTTTTTTGTGATGGGTAAGTGCTCAATTTTGACAGTAACGCCTTTCCCGCTGTATGTTGGATTTATTTTTGTGGGAATCTTTTCCAATTTGTCCTTGTTCCTAGCGAGTCGAACAATTGTGTTCCTATGAGTATTATAGAAGTCAATTTTTTTATACGACGTTCCTTCACCCTTTGTTTTAATTTGAGAAATAATGTCTTCGGAAGCAAGGCCCTTTGCTAACTGGAGGACTCTCACCTGAGTATACCCGGTCAGACTCATCAATTCAGAGACTGATTTTACCTTTTTGCCACTGTACACCTTCAGGAACAATTCAATCCTCTGTGATGATCTACCTAGGACCTTCGCGGCATTCACTATCTTATCATTCCTATTACCGCTAACATCAGAAACTGTCGTTGACATAGTTACTTTTTCTTCTTCTTGCCATACAAATACTGCGCCACATCAGTAGCAGACCCCTTTCCGAGTATAGTTGCTATTTCCGTTGGAGATAGTCCAGTGGATTTTAAAAGACGAGACGCAACCCCATCATTCATAACAGCTTTTTCTTCACGATTCAAATCTATGAGTAAGCGAATAAGAGCATCTAATCTTTTAGATATTGGATCCCTAGCATCCTCCTTCTTAGCTTTCAAGTTTGCCACTATTTTTTATTCTTAAAATATTTGAGAATAGAGTTCACTTTGACTGAAGCAACACCAACTATTCTCGCAATGTTGTTTTGGGGGACTCCTGCTTTAGCTAACTCAATGATTAAAAGTTTTTGCAATAGCTCGGTATTTAAGTCTTGACTAGTGATTTGATTGTTCATATGGTTTTAAAATTTAGAAGAGTTTACCGTAAAATGAGTTATTCCTTTTTTATCCCATAGGGCTATTTTCTCTTATTCTTTGAGCTTTTTGCTCTGATGACATCTACTGTCCCTTTTGGAATTCCTATTAGCCTAGAAATATCCACGTTACTATATCCTTGATTAGCCAAGTATATAATTTGGTCCTCTTTATTTTTATTCGCAATTCCACTTATCGCAATAAGTTCACTTAGCTTGTTGCTGATCTCTTGGAGAAGCTCATTATCTGATTTAGATTGTTTTATCTTCACGATACCTAATTTTCAATCTTCTTAATAAGTTCAATCATGTCTTCAAGCTGGAGCTCGTCAAATTCCGTAGCATTCAAAACTAAATGATACCAGGAGTGGGTCTTATCGTTGGCTCCCTCTTTGTATTTCTTTGCTAATTGATACAATCTCTCTATTGCCTTACTCTTAGACGGCCCGAAATCATCTTTTTTATCAAGTAGGTTTTTAATGATAATGCTAAAGTCTTTAAAACGCCTCTGGTTAATGTCCCAGTAAAGAGCCTTATTCTCTAAGCTTTCACAGGAAGGATACTGCTTTTGAAGGATATCAATAATTAGATTTTCGATAATCTTCCTGGATAGAATATAAGCTCCAGTGTAGCATTTATAAGTATAAGCCCGGTTTAACTCTTTAATGTGTCCCTTGATAAAATAGTCTTCGCTATCATAATTTATTAATACTCTAATCTTCTCTCCTTTGCTTTGTTTTTTTGGCTTAACCACAACTTTAATTTTTTCTTTGGACTGTTCAATGTGAGGCAACGTGATCTTATCAGCTTGTGATAGTTGCTGCATTACCGTTAAGCCATTCGCCATAGCATAAATCTGAGCTACTGCGTTGAGAGTGCATTTGGCGTTCTTTTGTTTTAACTTCGAGATAGCTTGACGAACAGTACTTTTTTCTAAATTCATTTTTTTAGAAAGTTTTTCTAAAATCTTGGGGTTTAGTTGTGTCGATGCCATTGTCCGATCACGTCTTCTTGGCTTTCCTCTTCTTTTCTTTGTGAATGGTAACACTCACAAGATTAGCTGACACTCCTACTATGTCAGAAATCTCTTTTGGAGTTAATCCTAATTGGCTCAAGACAATGATCTTCTCTGCCTGAGTCCTCCCTTGAGTTGCTATTAAAGCAAGAAGCTTGTTTGTCCTTCGTATTTCAGATAGGATTTCGTTATTAATAGATTCGTTGGAACTAAACATTACTTTTCTGTTTTATTACTTTTTTTGGCCCATTTTGCCTTTACAGTTGGAATCGGTATTCCTGTAATTTCATGGATCTCTCGTGAATTAAAGCCCATCCCCTGAAGTGTTTTTATTTTCTTTGTGTCGTCCATTCCTTGAACAGCCGTCACACCAAGCAGCTTTTTGACGTTTTCGTTAAGCAGCGTTAGAAGTTCAATCTCATTCATAACAATCTTATATAGTAGGTTTTTGAGTTTTTTGAGATACTTTTTATAAGACCTTGAGACCTAAGCTTGCTCAAAGCGTTGTTGATTAAGGGCCTTGACTTTTTCAGGGTCTTCACCATATTCTCAACTGTTTTTTCTGCATCGCATAGTTCTAAGACGTCAAGAGGCAAGCCCTTTAGTTGATATTTGTCTTTATTAAACCTTGGTATCATTAAGGAGATTAGTATATCTAATCTTTCGACAATTTCAGGCTTGTTTGAATCCATTTTGCTTTACAATTTGTAAGTGAATTTACCTTGAAATGAAGCAAGAACCAAATTAGCTCTTAGCCAGTGATTAATTTAACTAAAGTTAAGTTTAGAGGATATTTAGTTAATTATTTGTAAATCAATCATTTAAGTCACCATTTAATTGTCTTTAAATTTTTTATAGAATAACTGTTGGTTAAGAGCCTGTCCATTGCTTGCTTATTGAAATAACCCGTTATCCTAGGCAACTGGCCGCGAGATCTTTGTGTCCAGGTGTCTCCCAAGCTATCTGTTCACGGGCATGCCAAACTCAACGGCTGCAGAAGAAGTATCACTATCGCCACCAATTTTAAAAAGGCAAACGTCACAGTAAACGGTTACTGCACTCCCCACCGTCACGATTTCGTATTAAACTCGTTGCGATACTATTTCACCAACTAGTCAAAGCCATACAACCAGTACAAGGCCTAGAAAAGCCGCATAATAAAGCATACCCCAAGTCGGCCCTCACAAAGCCTTATCAATCCGAAACTCCTTCCCGCCAAACGCCTTCCGGCTCGTCCAATCCATCGCCTCCCCCTTCCAAAACTCATCTTCAGCCCCAAGCCCCAACGGCAGGAACGCCGTTGAACACAAGTATAGACTCCCAGTAGAAATATAAGACTCTCCCACCCCAGGCTGATGTCCCGCCAAACCAATCGTCAGCCAACCCTTGTCATCAAAAGTTTGAGGAGCCAGCAAGGTTCGTTTAATAACCGCCGTCAAAGCACTCCGCACCTGCACAGGTTTCAGGCTTTCCGGAAGCTGCTTTTGCAACGCCATCTGAGCCAGCAGTTGAAAGGCGCCACAGCGATAAGCGATAGACCTTCCCACCGGCGGAAAGGTTCCTTCCGGCGAGATCAATCGCTCCTGGATCTCCGCATAACGCTTCGCCCGCTTTATAAACAACACCGACAGGTCCGTCATCTTCCCCGTTTCTTCCACCACGGTTTTGGTAACGTCCAGCAACATGGGGTGAATGACATAGCTGTTATAATAATCAAAATGCAAATCCGGACCATCACCATACACACCGTCGCCCTTGTACCACAACTGGTGTTGCTCTATGCCGTACTCGATTTTACTCATCTCACACTCCCCCGAAAACTTAAGCAAGGCAGCTTCCACGATGGCGGCAAATAATAACCAGTTGCTATTGTACGGCTTGATCACGCGGGTGGAGCGAAGCGCGGTGAAAACATGCTCTCGTGTTGTCGCGTCAAGGTTACCCCACAAAGCTTTGGGTGCACGAAGCAAAGCATGAGCCAGGAAGGCCGCATCAACAAGAGGCTGCGCGCCTTCTGTAAAATTCATGTAATCTGCCGAGGTGGGCGTCACGGCATTTTTGATAGCAGCAATAGAAAGCGCGACATACTTTTTCCGCAACTCCACTTCGGCACCGCTCCCCTCCGAAAGCTCCAACCAAGGCGCGAGCCCCGCAAGCGTCCGCCCCAGCGCCTCAAGATAAGTCACTTTCTTCCGGTCGGCCAACGCACCGGGCTGTGCTTCCACCGGCATGCGTTGTTTCAATTGATTCTCACTAAGCGCCGTGAGGACAGGCGAAGCAACCTGCAACAACGTCCGCAACCAAAACTCCCTGTCGTTTGTGTTTTTCGTGATGGACGCGATCACCTTGAAGTCGGCAAACCCCGCACCCGTCAAAAATGAAAACTGTCTCAAAAAATTTCTCCTGATCATCGCTCTTAATAAATTGGTTTAGCCTGCCCAAAGATGCCGCACAGCACCCTCACCAAACCCAAAATAACTAATTTAACACAGCAAACCCTTTAAGCCGCAAAACAACAAACAGAAGAAAGCAAAAAATCAAAGACTACTGGCTACTGACTACTGGCTACTCCTCCTGGCTCCTGGATTCTGGCTCCTGGCTCCTATTTTCCCCTAGCCCCACAACTACCAGCCTCACAATCCCCCCTTCAAAACTCACCCCTAAAAAATCACTCAACACCGGTGCCAGTACCTTCACCGACACATTGTGCGTTTGTCCGGCCAACATACGCCGCTGTGCGTTCGGGAGTGTTTTGGCTACAGCTTCAACCGCGTTACGAAGCAATGCCGGACTTTTTTCTCCGGCGCTTGCCAGTGTAGGGATCATGACAGAGGATATGAGTTCAGCAGGGAATCCGAAGTCTCCCATCACCGCGGAGTCGTAAGGAAGTGAGGGTGCGATGGCCTTCATTTTTGACCACATGGGGAACAGGCGCATCACATAATAAAATATCGAGGGCATGCCGATGACGCTTACCAGATAATATTTCGCCGCTTCGCTTCTTTGGCCGGATGCGATCAATTGTGTCAGATGCGCCGTGTGATCTGCGGGGGGGTGATGACCGTTTTTTCGGTCCGTCACAAAGGGTGGTTCATAAAGGGCCAGCTTTGTTATGTTGAGTCCTGCGGCAGCGGCACGCAGCGCGAGCACGGCGCCGGACGACATGCCCATGACGAATGCTGAGCCACCGGCTTCGTTGATCAGTGCCTCCAGGTCTTCGATCTCGCGCGCAACCGCATAGGGTTTTGTATCGGTGCTATCGCCCCGTCCCCTTCTGTCGTAGGCGATCACGGTGAAATGGGGTGCCAGCAGCGGGGCAAGTTTAGGCATGGGGCCGAAGGTCCGGCTGCAGAAGGCGCCGTCCACCAGAATCAGGACCGGTCCCGATCCGGTTTGATCGTAGGCGATGGCGGTGCCATCCTTTGAGATAACTTTCTTCATGGTGTCGTTCTTTTTTACAAACCTAGTTTAGCGTCCTCAAATATGCAGGGTGCGAATGCGGCAATAAAAGGGGTCAATTGCGATACCGTTTTTAGAAAAATCCCGCTCATCAAAAACCGGGTTGTCGTCACGGGTTAGTGTATAACTTTAGTATCATGAATTCAAGATCCAGAACAATCCTCTTTGCCTTGCTCGGAATAGTCGTCGTGGTGGCGGCAGCATGGTCGCCGGTGATCCATAGAAACACGGCGCCACCGTCTGAGGCTTCTGCCAAAGTAAGTCAATACTTGTACGTGGCTGTCCCCGGCATCCGTGACTACCTCGAATATGGTGGACACGGAATCCTGGTCTACGACAAAGCGGACAATTACCGTCTTGTAAAACGCATTCCCACCGGCGGACTAAAAGCGGATGGGACACCCTCCAATGTCAAAGGCGTTGCTGTAAGCCTCGCCACCAATAGCATTTACGTCACAACCCTCGAGGCACTGCAACGCATTGACCTTGCCACCGAAAAAGTGGTGTGGGAGAAAAAATATGAAGGCGGCTGCGACCGTCTCTCCATCTCCCCCGACGGAAAGATCATTTACCTCCCCACCCTGGAAAAGGAAAATTGGAATGTGGTGGACGCAGAAACAGGAGACGTCATCAAACAGATCACAACAAACTCTGGCGCGCATAACACGCTGTATGGTCCCGACGGCACCAAGGTTTATCTGGCAGGTCTTCGCACGCCGACACTCGGTGTTGCCGATACCCGCACGCACGCCGTGATCAAGCAAGTGGGCCCCTTTGCCAACAGCGTCCGCCCGTTCACGATCAACGGCTCGCAGACACGTTGTTATGTAAACGTCAACGAATTGCTTGGCTTCGAGATCGGCGACATGACGACGGGGAATAAACTTTATCACGTCGAGGTGCAGGGTTTTCAGAAAGGCCCGGTAAAACGCCACGGGTGCCCCAGTCACGGCATTGGACTAACACCCGATGAAAAAGAAGTATGGCTCTGCGACGCCTTCAATCAGCGGTTGCATATTTTTGACAATACCGTGATGCCTCCAAAACAGGTAGCCAGCCTGGAAGTGAGGGATCAGCCGGGATGGATCACCTTCAGCCTGGACGGCAAACACGCCTACCCTTCCACCGGCGAGATCATCGACGTGAAGACGCGAAAGACGTTGACGACATTGAAAGATGAAAAAGGCAATCCTGTCATGAGCGAAAAGGTGGTGGAGATACACTTTAACGGAAAGAAAGCCGTAGAGACCGGCAACCAGTTTGGGATCGGGAGAGTTCTAAAATGAGCGTATTGCGGTGCTGTTGCTGAAGAAATTTTTCACTATCTTCACATTGCTAATCCCTTAAAACTATGTTGTGGCTGACCTTACTGATCACCGTAGTATTGACCTCCCTGATCTTATGGGGGCGTTCCTGGATCCTGAAAAACCGCGAAAAGCACCCCGACATCTATGAACACAGAGGCGCCATCGGCATGGTCCTGTACATCGTGTTCAACCTTGGCGACCTGCTGTAGCGAACCGCGTCCATCCGCTTCTCAAATCTATTTCAATAAAGCCTCAATAGAAGCCGTTATTCTTCGTTGGCGCGTCTCGTCTGTCTTGGCGTCGTTGATGGGTATGACATAACGCTTCTTGTTACTGTTAGAGAGCTTTTCAAAATTCTGTTTTGCCTTCGTATTGGCATTCAATGCTTTTTGAAATTCTTTGGGGACTTCTACAACGCGTGGCTCGGCGTCAAGTTCAAGCAACACCTCAATCTTGTCTCCACCTTTAACCCCAGCGCCCTCACGATTTTCTGCACTCACGCCCACCATAAAATCTCCGTTCATGACGGCCACGGTGCTCCGGTAAGTAAATCCATTGATCGTTACTTTCACGGCGGGCTTTTTCCCAGCGCCGAGGCCTTCCACTATTTCGGGTGGGATCTTTATTCCGGTTGCTGTTTTTCCGGCGGTTAACAGGGTGGTCTTGAATTTGGCTTTGGCGGGCACACTCTTGGGTTTGGCTGCAGTGGTGTCGCTGCTCTTGGTAGTTGTTTTCTTTGTCATGGGGGGCTATGTTGGATGATAGGATAAAACTACTTCATTCAATCGCTCACTGCCGCGGCATGATCCGTCAATAAACGGGTGTCTTTGCGACAATGCTAATTGTATTCAGGGATGTGAGTTTTTAAAATTCTATTTTTTTCAACCTCCACAATAAGATAGCGATAACGATCAACGCACCAGACACCCCGATGATCGCCATGGCAGCGGGGCGCTTTGGGTCGCCAACTTCAAAAAAAGGAATGCCGTCTTTGTCGATAAACAGAACGTATCTTAGTTCTTCCTTTTTCATATAGTCATGTTCATAATAAAAAACCGAGACGATGTCGCCAGGCTTTAAATTGTCGATCTGCTCATAGGTCGGACTGAAGGAATCTCCTTGCTTGTCAAGAGCGATTCGGAACGGATGAGGGTGCCCTCGTAATCTCAGGTATCTGTAATTGCCGGTATCCTGAACCCGAGAATTGTCGAGGTGCTTATCCAGGTAGATTATTTTCCCGGTTGCCCTGGGATAGTCTTCTCTTTCTCTTGCGTTCATTTTGACAATAATGATCATCCCGAGGGCAGCCATTGTGGCCATGGTCGTGATGCCTCTGAAATTTACGGGGATCATTGTACTTTCTTAGCGGTGAAGTCGCGGCTAATATCTTGCCTCAGCCTTTGGCCAGGCCAGCGTAAGATAAAACAACCACCCCGTACCTACAAGTCCAACCGGTCTCGTCAACAAAGCAAATTGGTCTCGTGAACAAAACGGCCTCCCGATCTATTCCGGAATTTTGATCAAAAACAACGAGCATGAAGAAAACGATCTTGATCACCGGGGCCTCATCCGGTTTGGGTAAAGCCGCAGCAAAACTTTTTGCGCAGAATGATTGGAACGTCATCGCGACGATGCGTCGCCCAGAAAATGAGCAGGAGCTGACGGCCCTGAAAAATGTGTTTGTGACACGGTTGGACGTAGAGCAACCCGATACGATCGCCGCGGCCATCCAAGCCGGCATTGAAAAGTTTGGAAGCATCGATGCCTTGGTGAACAATGCGGGATACGGAGAGTTCGGCACGTTTGAGGGCACTCCTCAAAAAAATGTGCAGGCACAATTTGCCGTGAATGTCTTTGGAGTAATGGACACCATCCGCGCGATATTGCCGCACTTCAGGGCAAGAAAAGTAGGAACGATCATCAACATCAGCTCGGGAGCGGGTCGATTCACGCTGCCCCTGATCTCGCTTTATTGCGCCTCTAAGTTTGCACTGGAAGGCTTCTCGGAAGCTCTATCCTTCGAACTCTCGGCATTGAACATCGCGGTCAAGATCGTAGAACCAGGCGGCGCCACCACCAACTTTGGCAAAGTGAGCGGCGACAAATTTGGCGAGCAAACTCCCATCGCAGACTACGACCACTTTAAATCAGTCACCGGAAAACTATTCGACACCCTCCGCGGCATGCGCCTGGTCTCCGCCGAAGAGGTGGCAGACGTCATCTACAAAGCCGCCACCGACGGAACTGACACCCTCCGATACACCGTAGGAAACGACGATTTCAAAGCGCGCATAAAAGCCCGGGAAAGTCTACCCGACCAAGAATACATAAACTCCATAAAAAATGCTTACCTGAAGTTTATGTAGCTAATGCTAAGAAGTGGCCGACAGACAATCCCGTCGGCCACTTCTTCTAACAAACCCGAAGTAAAAACTTTGCGCTGACTTTGCGCTGACTTTGCGCCCTTAGCGTCTTTGCGGTTCAACTTTTTTTGCCTTAAAGAAGCCCCCCGCAAAATGCCAAGGGAACCCACAATCAAAGGTTACTGTTGCCATGCCGTAGCACCCGGCTCCAATCGAAAATTATGGATTCACCCACAAACGTCTATCCCTGTCACATCAACCCGGAGATCTCCCCCGAACAATTCATCCCCGATCACATCTTTATCCACATGATCGCCGGCACCATGACGGTCTATGACAGAAACAATGCCTACCACCTAAACCCTGGCGACTATTGCCTCGCAAAAAGAAATCACCTGGCCCGCTATATCAAAAGACCACCCGAAAACGGAAAATTTGAATCGACAGCCCTCTTCTTTGATCAGAACTTTCTACGAAGCTTCAGCAAGGAATACAACTGGTCGGCAGACACTACGCCAAACAAAAATGCCATTATCAAGCTTGATCCGAATCCCTGGTTGGAAAGCTACATTCAATCCCTAACTCCCTACCGAAAGCTGAAGACAAAAGCATACGACGACATCCTATCCTTAAAGAACAAAGAGATCGTATTGATCCTCTTAAAAACAAATCCCGATTTGAAAAACATCCTATTCGATTTTAGCGATCCGGGCAAACTGGACCTGGAATTGTTCATGAATCAAAACTATCGGTTCAACGTCAGCCTGGAGCGCTTCGCCTACCTTTCCGGCAGAAGCATCACCACCTTCAAGCGGGATTTCGAAAAAGTATTCAACACATCGCCGGGACGATGGCTTTTAGAAAAACGACTACAGGAAGCCTATTTCCTCATCGACAAGAAAGGACAACGACCATCCGACGTCTATCTCCAGGTGGGCTTTGAAGACTTGTCTCATTTCTCGTTCGCATTCAAGAAGTTGCACGGTGTTGCACCTTCCAGTCTCGTCAAAGTGTGATAGTTCGTGCCAACGGGATGCTTCACTTCTTTTTCATTAATCCCTCCGTCGTCAGCCACCTTCCAAATTGGTCAACCCACCCAAATGAAGTGTTGTCCGGAGTGCCCACCCCAAACCCGTGACCACCTTTGGAAAAGAGGTGCATTTCGACCGGACGTTTGGCGGCATACCATTTATTGTACAGGCTTATGGCGTGTGGAGCAAATCCAAAGTCATCGTCGGTGGCACATGCCAAGAACATCGGCGGCGCGTCGGGCTGCAGCGGGGATTGACGTGATTCCGGCATATCGGCATAAACAGGGGCAACAAAATCGGGACGATTGTCGGCCGTATACGCAAAGGCGGTGGATGCCGCCACCATTCCTCCTGCCGAAAATCCCAAGATACCGATACGGTTGGACGCCAGTTTATATTCGGCCGCGTGCTTTCTAACATAGGCAATCGCTTGCCGCCCGTCGGCAACGGCCAGCGGGATGATGGGTTCGGCCTCGGCGTCCCAGCCCTTTTTGTCCTCGGCTTGGAGCATGTCGTCAAATGGATTGTCGCTGAGAATGTGAACCAGCCTGTACTTCAAGATAAAAACTGTGATGCCCATTTTGGTCAGCAACTTCGCCGCGTTGTTTCCTTCGTGGTTGATGGCCAGAAAATGAAATCCCCCGCCGGGGCAAACAATAACCGATGTGCCATTAGCCACAGCGGGATCTGGCAAAAGGACGGTCAGTGTAGGATGGACGACATTGTAAACGGTCATCACCTTGACGCTATTTTTGTCGTTGATGCCTTCCTTCCATGTCCAGTTCTCCGAGCCTGGAGCGGGGCCGTTGTATAATTGGATTTCCTTTTGCTGGCCGCTTGCTATTCCCGATAATAACATAAGGCAAAATAATATATATACTTTCATTTCCGGTTGTTAAAGCCGCAGTGCCACTATAACTGTTATAATGACACCATAAACCTACACACTTCAAAATTTTAACGCTGGGGCTGACTGCGTCAATAATCAGGCAGTTTGCGACACTCCATTGTCGCCGGTCCCTCGTCTTGCTTCGTTCCGTTGAGCATTGATCACATATCGTTAAACATTCAGGGCTGTGGTAGCCCTTCTCAAGAATATTAACGGTCAACTAATTTTTTTTCTTTGCCGTATAAAAACTATTTCTTTTCTTTATGTCATCTGAGGTTTAGCAGCCTGAATGAGTAAAGTTGGAAGAATTTTATTGTACGCTGCTACTCTCCATCTAGTAGACATTCAATCAATCGAAATGTATGAAGGCGACCTTCTTTAAGGTATTGTGCGTGCTAAACACTGCATTAGTCATTTTTTTGGGCGTTCAATATTTTACCCACA
>DATDAV010000222.1:0-6976 GCA_036525235.1 Chryseolinea sp.
TATCCCCAAGCCCCGGCCTGTCCAAATAGACATCCGCACGTTGCTGGAGGAACTGGCCATGCTGCACCGCCGCGACCTGAACGACCGCGGCATCCAACTCTCCATATCGGTCTATCCCGAAGACCTCACGCTCTCAGCCGACAAGAACATGATCGAGCAGGTGTTGATCAATCTGATCCGCAATGCCATCCAGGCGTTCGAGGACCAGGAAGAGAAAAAGATCGAGATCAAAGTGTTTGTAAACGAGAAGTCGCGCGCCGTCATTGCCGTAAAAGACAACGGCACGGGCATCGACCCCGAAGCCATGGAGAAGATCTTCATCCCCTTCTTCACCACCAAGAAATCGGGCTCCGGCATCGGCCTCAGCCTCTCCCGCCAGATCATGCGCGTCCACCAGGGCACCCTGACCGTAAAATCCACCGTGGGCAAGGGCACTGAGTTTTTCATGCGGTTTTAATCCCCGACACTTATTGTGTTCCCCGGCCGCTTCTTGTTGGTGGGACACCAACAAGAGGGTTTTCCCCCCGCGCTTAATATTCCCTTCACTAACAAAGATTCCCTCGCACCCACTCTTTTCACCACAGCAAACACCCCGAAACTTCCTCATCCATCCCAAACCCACTTGGAGGGCAAAAGCGGATTTAATACATTTACCGAAACAGTTTTATCGCTATGCAAGACATCCCGCAGAAAGTGACAAAAATATTGACGGAAAAGCTGGGTATCGCAGAATCGGAAATCACCCCCGAAGCCAACTTCGTAAAAGATCTTGGCATCGATTCGCTGGATTATGCAGAGATCGTCATGGAATTCGAGCAAACGTTCGACATCCGCATCCCGGACGACGACGCTGAGAAGATGCAAACCTTTGGCCAGGCTGTGAAATACATCCAGGAGAAAGTCAAGAAGTAGACTTCCACAACACGTCATCAATAATGGCACGCGGTCTGGTACCGGGTGCCATTTTTCATTTCAAACGATGGAAGATCCGCAAAGCGCTGGTCGAAGATCCTGGCCTTCAAGGGATATGTACCCAAAAGGACCGGTGGAGAACTTCAAAAAAATGAGTAACGTTGAAGGCGAAAATCCACCGCATGAAAAAGGCCCTGTTTATCGTAAACAAATATGCCGGCACCGGCTACCAACCCAAACTGGAAGGCCGCATCATCGACACCTGTATCAAGAACGATGTGGAGTGTACCATCGAGTTCACCCGCGACCGCGGTCATGCCACGGAACTCTCCCGCGACGCAGTGGGGAAAGACTATGCCTTTGTTGTGGCGGTGGGCGGCGACGGCACGTTGAACGAAGTGGCGCAAGGCCTGATCAACACCCCACTCCCTATGGGCATCATTCCCCGGGGTTCGGGCAATGGCCTGGGGCGACACCTGGGCATCTCGGTGAAGACCCACACGGCCATTGACCAGATTTTCTCGAGCCGCGTGTTGGGCATGGATACTTTTCAGGTGAACGGCAAGCTGTCGCTCAACGTGTCGGGTATCGGTTTTGATGGACACATCGCCAATCTTTTTGCGAATCACACCCGGCGCGGCCTCGCGGGTTACGCTTCCATCACCATTCGTGAATTTATGAAGTTCAAGCCCTTCGAGGTGGAGATGGAGTTGAATGGAAAAACGATCCACGAGCGAGCATTTATTATCGCGTTCGCCAACTCGTCGCAGTATGGCAACAACGCGCGGGTGGCGCCGGCGGCGTCCGTGCGCGACGGACTGCTGCATGTTAACATCATGAAAAAAGTGCCGGCCTATCGCATTGATTTTATCTATGCCATGTTTACCGGCCAGTTGAAAAGCTCCGCCATTTGCCAGATCCTCGAGGCACCGGCGATCCTCCTCAAAACCAAACATCCCGTGGCGTATCACGTCGACGGCGAACCGTGTGGTGAGCACGACCGGTTCGACATCCGGATCATGCCCGGTGCTTTACAAGTACTGGTACCGGAGCGTGCGTTTCACTCGGTCTGATCAAAATACCTCGGGACGGGTGACACCCAAAGTGAAGGCTATTCGTTTATCTTTACTTCAACCCTAACCAATAACTCATTATGAGAAAATTTTTATTTCTGGCGTGCAGCTTGTGCCTGAGCTTGCCGCTATTCGCCCAAATGGCGTTGCCGCCCAGCGGCGGCAACCAAAAAAGTACCGTTACACAATGGATCGGCCCCGCCTCAGTTTCCATTACCTACAACAGTCCCGATGTTCATGGCCCCAACGGAGAAGACCGCAAAGGTCACATCTGGGGTGAGCTGGTGCACTATGGTTTTATCGATCAGGGCTATGGCACGTCCAAGGCCGCTCCGTGGCGTGCAGGTTCTAACGAAAACACCACGATCACCTTCTCGAACGACGTGAAGATCGAAGGCCAACCCCTCAAGGCCGGCACCTATGGCGTATTTCTCGACGTTGAGAAAGAAGGCCCCTGGACCTGGATCTTTTCCAACAACTCTACCAGCTGGGGCAGCTACTTCTACAACGCCAAAGAAGACGCCCTGCGCGTGAAGACCACTCCGGTGGATGCTCCCTACACCGAATGGCTTACCTACGGCTTCGACGATCGCCAGCAAACCTCGGCCACGGCCTATCTGCAATGGGAAAACCGCCGGATCCCATTCAAGATCGAAGTGCCCAATGTCAACGACATCTATGTGAACAAACTTCGCGGTCAATTGGAAGGCACCACCGTCGGTTTCACCAACCAGCCCTGGATGGCCGCCGCACAGTTCTGCGCCCAGAACAAAGTGAATCTCGAGGAAGCTCTGCGTTGGGCCGACAATGCGATCAGCGGAAACTTTATCGGCAACGAAGATTTTAATTCCCTTCAAACAAAAGCCCAGGTGTTGCAAGCGATGGGCAAGGATGCTGATGCAGATGTGATCATGGACAAGGCCATTAAGCAGCCTACTGCCACCGTACAGTCCGTGCACCAATATGGACGGGCCTTGCTGGCTTCCGGTAAAAATCAAAAAGCGATGGACGTGTTCAAACTCAACCGCCAACTGCATCCCGACGACACGTTTACCACGTACGTGGGACTAGCGCGCGGCTTCACGGCCGTGGGCGATAAGAAGAGCGCGATCAAAAACTGGGAGTTGGCCATCAAGAACGTTCCTGAAAACCAGAAAGCAAACACTCCTGCGTATGAGGCTGAACTGAAAAAACTGAAAGGCTGATTTGCTGTGTTGAATTACTGACGTTTGCCGTTAAACGACTTCTTCTTCGTTCACGAGGTTGGTGTCTTGTCGAACGGTGAATGTGAAGGTGGATCCTTTGCCCAGCTCGCTGGTGGCCCAAATGGATCCACCATTTTTTTCTATGAACTCCTTGGTCAGCAACAAGCCGATGCCGGCACCTTTTTCCTGAAACGTGCCCGGGTTGGAGAAGTGTGTTTCCACATTGAACAGTTTCCGAAGGTCGCCCGACGTCATACCCACGCCGGAGTCGGTGATGGAGATCTCGACCAGGTCGCCTCTCAACTTCTCGCGCACGATGATGAGGCCGCCGGGTTTGCTGAACTTCAAGGCGTTGGCCAGCAGGTTGCGGATGATGAGGCTGATGTGATTCCGGTCTACCAGTACGGACAGGGATTCGTCGATCTCGTTCACTACTGTGATCTCTTTCTGTCGCGCGATCTCCTCGTAGAGCTGGATCTTTTCTTCTACCAGCGGGCGCACCTTCAGGAACGTAGGATTGCTTTGAAGTCCATTCAATTGCGACTGTGCCCAGAACAACAAGTTGTCGAGGTCTTCGCGCACGGAGTCGAGGTTTTGACGCAGCTTGCCGGTGGTGGTCAGAAACTCTTCACGCGTCAATTCTTCGATGCTCATAATATCCATCAGGCCGCGAAGGCTGGCCAAGGGGCTTCGCAGGTCGTGGCTGATGATGGAGAACAGTTTGTCTTTTGTGATGTTCACGTTGCGCAGTTGCTGCGCCTGGTGCTCGATCTCCAGGTTCTTGGCGGCCAGTTGATCGTTGGCCCGTTTCTTTACGCGGTTGTTGTAGAGCAGCACGAACGCCAGGATGGCCATCAGCACAAATGACCCCACGGAAAAATAGATCAGGCTGCGTTGCACATGTAGCTCTTCTTTTTTCAACAACGAATCTTTTAACAACAACTCGATCTTGGCTTCCTTCATTTCCGAATCAAAGCGGGCCTGCATCAGGGCCATTTGTTCGCCGTTGCGTTGGTTATATAATGAATCGTGAACGGCCAGGTATTGGGTTTGATAGTCGAATGCCTTGCCAATCTCCTTTTTTGAGGCATAGATCTCCGACACCAGTTTCAGCGAGCGTTCCATCTCGTTTTTGAATTGGTTTTCGTTGGCCAGGGAAATATTTTGCAACAGGAAGGAAAGCGCCCGGTCGGGATCGCCCAGCAGATAATAGGCCTTGCCAATGCGGTGCAGGGTTGACACTTTCAGGAACACGTTGCCCAGTTCGTCGGCAATGTTGATCACGTGGTGAAATTTATTGAGCGCGTTCTCGTATTGTTTGTCGTGCACGTCAATGTCGCCCAGGGTGCGATACGAAAATCCGACCAGGAAAAGTTTGTCTTTGCCGTGGCTTATTTTCAGCGCACGTTCGGCGTATACCCGCGCAGAGTCATAACTCTCCATCCCCAGGAAACTAAACGCCACGTTGTTCGTGCTTCGCGACATCGCCACGCTGTCGCCGATGTTTTTACTTACTTCGTAGGCCTTCTTGAAGTTGGCGATGGCCACCAGGAATAGTTTTTGTTCATAGCTGATGGCCGCCACGTTGTTGAGGCAGCGCGCGATGGCTGATCCGTCATTGAATTTTTCTGCAATAGCGAGGGCGTTGGTAGAGAGTTCGAAGGCGCGCGAATAGTCGCCTTTGCGATAGTGGATCCAACCCAGGTTCTCCAGAGCTTGTCCCAGTCCCCGTTCATAGTTGAGCACGAGGGCCAGGTCGTGGGCCTGGCGGCCGTATTCCATAGCCTTGTTGTTGTCGCGCTCACGGAGACCGGTTACCAGTTTATTGAGGAGCCACACCTTCGTGGTGTCCGAGGGAATATTTTTGACAAGGCTTTCCAGGCTATCCGTTTCGCTTCTTTGAGCAAAACAGAAAGCAGGCACCAGCAACAGTAACAAGACGACTAAGGTCGTTCGGTGTAACATAAGGGAAGCTCCAATTCCGTTCATGCAACTTCGCCAGCCCCCGTCTTAAATTCCACTCAAAAAAACATGAAAACCTACATGCCGGGCTTCTTTAAAAAAGAACCATAAAATGCCTTTTTATTCGCCGGATTTGTCAAAAACGACCGCAAAAACCAATTTCCTCCATTCCAATGGGTTGGCCGGGAGGCGCTACCAGGGGGATATCTTTTTTATACTCATCGGGATTTTCCTGGAATTTTTGAATCTGGGCTATAGCATACGTATAGTGCGCTTTCCAGTCCTCCTCTACCACAGACTGGAAGCGTGGTGTCATCCACGCTTTGATCTGTTCGAGCTTTAAATAGGCGATGGCCCGCACCTGTGCGGAGGCATTGTTGTCGAGGGCCAATTGGATCAAATTGGTCAAAAGGACGTCGTTTACCGTGATTTGGAGCGCGCCTTCGTAGCCGTTTTTGCGCGGGGCCTTGATGGTGGCCAGGATCACTTTATCGATCACCTCCTCCAGCGACGGTTGCCTGGGGTCACGGGCATGGTACTCTACCAACCGGCCGGCGCGTGCCGGGTGCAGGAGCAAACTTAGCGTCATTTGGGAGGCGCTCTCCGCGGCGCCCAGGGCGTCGAAGGTGAGTTCGGTTCGAATCTTGATCACTTCGCGGTGGCGCGTATACCCCAAGGGACGGGGAGGTATGATCTGGAGTAATTTGTCGGGAAACATCAGCGATGCAGGTGCAATCGTTTTCAATAATACATCGAGGGCCTTGGCTTGCTCGGCGGGCGAGACCATTTCCGTCACCGGTTGGCCGTCGCCACGGAGGGCATACCGGTAGTTTAGGCCCCCCACCAGCTTCGCACACGCCTCGGTCTGGTAGCGGTGGAAGAAGTACATGGGCACCAACACTTCTTCCAACGTGGCCATGGGCGCCCCCGGCTTGATGTTGTTCTGCCCAAAGTTCTTCAACACCGCGGAGCGGATGTCCAATACGCGGCTCAACTCATCGGCGGGGTCTTTACCGTTGTCCCACAAGTGGGCGTAAGGATGTGATCCACCCAGCGGGCGAGCGTCCTGGTCTGATAAAAACGTGAGTCCGGCTTTCAGTGCTTGTTGGAGGATAGTGTTCAGGGCAGGTTCCGCGGCCGTGCCGGAAGGAAAGTCCTGGTAGCCATAGGTGATGGATACTTTGTCCCACGCGCCGATCTTGTCGTCGTAGGCATGGCTCAGATCAACTTTGCCATTGACCAGGGCGGCATAGGGATGGGGATAGTCCATCACCGACGCCAGGTTCTCGCTGCTGGACGAATAGGCATGGGCCAATCCCAGCGTGTGTCCCACTTCGTGGGCGGCGAGCTGGCGGAGGCGCGCTAAGGCCATGGTTTCCATTTCTTTCGACACGGGCTTGCCCTCTTCATAAGGGGCCAGCAGGCCTTCGGCAATGAGGAAGTCCTGGCGCACGCGCAGCGATCCCAAGGTGACATGTCCTTTGATGATCTCACCCGTGCGGGGGTCGATCACCGAGGCTCCATACGACCAGCCGCGGGTGGAACGGTGCACCCAGTTGATCACATTATAGCGTACGTCCATGGGGTCGGCGTCTTCGGGCATCAGCTCCACCTGGAAGGCATTGGTATATCCGGCTGCCTCAAAGGCCTGGTTCCACCAGCGGGCGCCATCGAGCAGCGCGGAGCGGATGGGCTCGGGTGTGCCGCGGTCCAGGTAATAGATGATGGGCTCCACCGCTTCGCTGGATGCTGCCGTGGGGTCTTTCTTTTTCAGGCGGTGGCGGGTGATGAATCGTTTTTGAATAGGCTCGCTGATGGGCGTGG
>DATDAV010000223.1:0-10375 GCA_036525235.1 Chryseolinea sp.
CTACCTGCGAAAATATTTCAGTCTGAAAGACAGTCTGTATGGTTTGGAAAACGCCCGGCAAATTGCAGCGCTCGAAACACGACGCGAAACCGAAGAAAAGGACCAGACCATCAAATTGCTGGAACAGGAAAAACGGATCCACCAGATCTGGAGAAACGTGCTGATCGGCGGTGTGGTGCTTGCCCTTACGATCGCGGTCTTGATTTACCGCCTGCAACGGTCGCGCACGCAAAAAACAAAACAGCTGCTCGACATCCAGCAACTGCTCAACGACAAGCTGAAAGAGGTCGACAAATTCAAAACCGACTTCTTTGCCAACATCTCGCACGAGTTCCGCACGCCGCTCACGTTGATCCTCGCCCCGCTGGAAAATGAGTTGAAAAAGAAATTGCCGGCAAGCGGAAAAAAGAATCTGGTCTTGATCAGAAGAAACGCCAACCGTCTGCTAGACCTGGTAAACCAGCTCCTCGACCTCTCCAAGCTCGAGTCGGGAAAGATGGACCTGCACATCCGCCAGGGCGAACTCAAACAATTCCTGTTGGCTATAACCGAGTCCTTTGAATCGCTGGCGCAGTATAAACAAATTGAATTCATCAGAAACATCAACCTCGACGACAAGCCCTATTGGTTCGACCAGGACAAAACTGAAAAGATTGTCACCAACCTCGTGTCGAATGCATTTAAATACACACCCGCCGGTGGAACGGTGAGCATTTCGGCCGACCTTGTTGACAACCGGGATCTTTCTATTGTCGTGACCGACACCGGCACAGGAATTCCCAAGGAAGAACAGGAGCATGTGTTTTCCGCTTTCTATCAGACCAAGCAGGCTGCCTCGCAGCAACAAGGCACGGGACTGGGTCTTCCGCTCGTAAAAGAATTGATCAAGCTTTACAACGGCACCATCTCCCTGCAAAGCGAGCCTGGCCAGGGCACCTCCCTCACGGCGATGATCCCGGTGCGCAAAGAGGCCTTCGATGCCAGCGTGGTGGTGGACGACAGTGATGTGCTCTCACCTTTTTATATCGGCCACCAAACGGTTGACACGGACGGTAACCGCACCACCTCGCAATCCCTTCTCCACAACAAAGACTCCATATTGGTTATCGAAGACAACACGGATCTGAGGGAGTTTATGGCCGCCACATTACAAAATAATAATTACGCAGTCTTGTCGGCCAGCGATGGAGAAGAGGCGTTGCCACTGGCCTTAAAATATGTTCCCAGCCTGGTGCTCAGCGATCTGATGATGCCAAAGATGGATGGCATAGCGTTCACCAAAAAAATGAAGGACGATGAACGCACCAGTCACATACCTGTTATTTTACTCACGGCAAAAAATGAACCGCAATCCCGCATCGATGGCCTGAAAACCGGGGCCGACGATTATCTCACCAAACCCTTTTCACCGGACGAACTATTGGTTCGCATCGACAACCTGATCAGTCAAAGAAAAAAACTAGCCCTGAAGTTTCGCGAAAGGCTCCTGGTCTCCCCCGCCCCCACGCGCGAAGCCTCCCTCGATGACAAATTTCTCGACAAGGCCCGGACCATCGTCGACGCCTACCTGGGCGACTACACATTCACGGTCGAACAGATGGCCGAAGAAATGAACCTCAGCCGAACACAATTGTTCCGGAAACTCAAAGCCCTCACCGGTCTCTCACCCAACGATTTTATCAAGGACATCCGCCTGAAACGCGCCGCCGAAATGATCCGGCAGAAAGTGGACATCATCACACAGATCGGCTATGCCGTGGGGTTCAATGACCAATCGTATTTCACCAAGTGCTTTAAAAAACAATTCGGCGTCACACCCACCGAATTCTCCATGATGACATCCACCCAAAAAATAATCTCCTGATAATGTTTCATGTCCTGCCCGTCGGTCATGAAAATTACCAGGAGATAAGGATTCAGCCAAAAATTTAAACCGTCACTTCCGACGCTTCCCGGTCTGCCTTTTTATCTTTTGATGCTTTTGTGAAAGGGATCAGCATCGGGGCGGAACGTTTGTATTCTTTGTACTTCACGCCGAAGTGCGCGATCAGGTCGCGTTCCTCGAACTGGATGGCCGTCAGCATATAGCCTGTGGTCATGATAGCAAAGAACAAATGTGCGGCCGTCATGACGGGTGTTGCCCAGAAGGCGATCATAAATCCCAGGTACAGGGGATGGCGCACATACTTATAAAAGAAGGGTGTCCGGAACGGCAGGTCCGTATATTTTTCACCCCTGAAATTTAACCACACCTGGCGCAACCCGAACAGGTCGAAGTGATTGATCAGAAATGTGCTGACCAAAACAATGCCGAAGCCCAGCATGGAAAGTGATTTCAGAAAGGTGGCCGCCCCTTCAGATTCCACCGTCCAGATGACGCCGCCCATGGGCTGCCATTGCCAGAACAGCAGGATCAGGCACAAGCTGGCCAGCAATACATAGGTGCTCCGCTCGATCGGCGTCGGAACAAATTGTGTCCACCAGCGCTTGAATGCGGGCCGCGCCATGACACTATGCTGGATGGCGAACAGGGAAAGAAGCCCGGCGTTGACCAGCAGCGCAAAGCCCAACGACGACTGCGGCGGGCTGTCGATATGCTTCGGCACGAACCATGAACTAACGAAGCCGACGGCATAAAGGAATGTCCCAAAGAAAATTGCGTAGGCAATGATCCCGTAGAGAAGCATGAGAGTCTTTTTCATAACTAAGTTGTTTATTAATTTTTCAACAAAGGAACCCATGGCAGGCCTCCGCAGCTTGTAACTACGATGCAAAGGCAGGTAATTTTGGAGAGTTTGGCGCAAAATCCCTGAGCCGGGAGACGTCGCTATGGTGTGACACATGAAAAAAGGGATGGACGCGGCGGTTGGGCACACTCCGAAGGGTCGGTCGCACCAATCAAAGTCTCCCGTCGCATGCCACTGTTATTACTTAGTGTGCAACAGGTTTTCTCATTGCCAAATGGACGGACTTTGCCTAAATTTCACGCCTACAAATACTTTCTACTATGTTTGATGGGTCGGGTTTCCCAAAATCACTTGATGAAGAAGTTTTTAATCTCTGGCTGGAAAATGGCAGGCTGAGTAAGATCGGCTATCATTACATACTGATCATTTGGGACGAATACGATTCAAAATATCGACCGGTTTATGCGGAGCACCGCGACGAAATAGGCACGTATGAAACTTACAAATCATCGACCGGTAGAGAATCGCTGGTCGCTGCATATGACCTGTATTCAGAGTCAAGAATTACTTAAAACATCCGTCTTCTCTCTTGACCATTCCTTGCCCGGAGCCAACAGAAAGCTAACAGCCATTAGGCTTACCTTGAGAATCATCCATGAGATGGAATTCAATTATTTCTTATTTTTGATTTTTACCCTAGCCTACTCATGTTTCTAGACAAGATCAAAAAGAGGAAATCAGGAATTTTACTCTACGGAATAACACCCCCAAAAGCGCAAACCCCCGTTGAAAAATTAGCTTCGATCGCCGAGAAAAGTTTGAATACACTCCGCGGCCTCGATATTGATGCGCTGATCGTCTATGACGTACAGGACGAGTCGACACGAACAAATGAAGAACGGCCGTTCCCCTTCTCCAGTGCACTGGATCCCTTCACATACACAAGCCAGTATTTACATGCGCTGACCATCCCCAAAATTATCTATCGCCCGGCGAGTATGTTCAGCAAAGAGGAGCTTGCCGAATGGTTGAATGGACTGAAAAGTAATGGTTTCTATCCCGTGTTTGTCGGTTTGCCTTCACCCGACTTTGTACCCAAGACCACGCTCGCGGAAGCTTACGAGATCTGGCGACAGGACCATGAAGCCCACTCGGTGATTGGCGCCGTCACGATCCCCGAACGTCATGCTATTCTCAAGGACGAAGACGTAAGGATGATGGACAAAGTAAACTGTGGTGTCTCTTATTTCATTTCCCAGTGCATCTTTAACGTCCAATACGCAAAGCAGACGCTGGATGCGTTGGCAAACACATGCCAGGCTCGGAACCGGGAGCTACCCACCGTCATTTTTACATTAACGATTTGCGGATCGCTGAAGACGCTGGATTTTATGGAGTGGTTGGGCATCCACGTTCCCGAGGATATCAAGCTGGAATTGAAAGTATGCAGTAACCCGGCGGTACGCTCAGTGGAGATCGCCACTGAAATTGCAAAAGACCTTATCCAATATTGCCAGGAACGCTCGATCCCGTTCGGATTTAACATTGAAAGCGTCGCGGTTCGTAAGGAAGAAGTCGAAGCATCGCTTGAACTTCTGGAAACCGTTAACCAGTTGCTGAAGGTGAATGGATTGCGAAGCGAAAGTAAGCTACGGGTGAATTCCAATTTGTCGTGAATCATTGACCATTCGGTGGGCTTCCACCACGCGAAAACAAAAAAGTCATCCACCTTAGGCGGATGACTTTTTCTTTGAGAACCCCCTCGTTAAAGCGGTTTCCCTTCCGTAAGTTTTGCCACTACTTCTTCGGAATAGGCTTTATAATACGTATCCTTTGCATACGGCAACGTTTTGTTCGCATACTTTAATGCTTCCTTGGTGTTGCCTTGCAGCGCATAACCACGCGTAATGCCCATGCAGGCGTAAAGATCGTCCGCATTCTTTTCGTAATTCATTTTATAGATGGCGATCGCCTCTGCGGTACGCTTTTGATTTTCAAGGGTTCTACCATACGAATAGAGCTGTAGGGTCGTAGCCAGCGGATAAGCTTTCTTCATGACGGAATCAGCCTTTTGCTTCATCCCTTTTTTCTCCAGCAGACCGGCATAGGTGGAAAGCGTGGCAAAATTCTTTTCACCAAAGTAAGTATTGATGGATCGCTCAGCCCAGCCAGTCGCTTCATCGATATTGATATTGTGCATCAGACAATAGTTAGCAGCCATCTGCATGTTTTGCCAGTAGCGATAAAAAATACCGGAATTGAATTCTCTTCTGAATGCTGCGATCTGCTCTTTTTCGAGGTCTACAGAAACCTTAAAGGGTATCTTCATTTTCTCCCATTGCAAAGAGACTATGGCTGCGTCGTCGGTCTCGTCGCTAAAGACGTAAATGAGTCTTTCGACACTTTCGTTAAGCTTGGCCACCGACACCTCCACGCGAAGCGCATCGTCTTTGCTGTCATAATAAAAACTTCCCCAGGCGGTGCTGACATTTGAAAAGATAATCGTTGCCTTTTCGGGTCCCATCGCAATGAAAAATCCATACTTTCCAGCTTTCAGTGGCTTACCTTCAATAAAGACGTCAGTACTAAAAGTAAAGGTGGTGTTCTCATTGGCACCGGCACGCCACGGGGCCGCTTTGCTGGTACCGTAATGCAGATCGGCAAAACCGTAATGGACCACGCCGCCCCAAATTTTTCCTTCACGACCATTAACGACCGGACGATCATAGTCGATTCGCACATCGGTGTTTCCGATTCGTTGTGACACAGATGCTTTCCGATTCGGGCCGCCCGACGGAAATGTGATTTGTGCAAAAGCAATCACCGCAGCAAATAACAGGCACGTAGTAATGGATGTTCTTTTAATCATAGGATTAGACTTAAGAATTGGTGGAGTGGTTTGAATGAAGTCTGTTGGAGGTGTCGGAACACAAATAACCTGCCAACAAAGAATATTACTGATTCTCATGAAAAGGAAGATTCCTGATAACGAAATAATCATGGGTGTCCGTTTCAGGACGAAAGTGTTCGCGCATGCACTAGGGATGTGAGCCATGCCGTTTTTTAACAACCTTTCGAACAGCACACAAGATGTAATCCTACGGCATGACGGAGTACTTTCCGACGGGCAGATTTTTATCCAGCGTTAGGGTGATGGCTACTTTTGTCTTTGCTGCCACTCCGCGCTGGAGTATAATTTTTCCGGTTTGGAGAAGAGAAAAATTCAGAACAATAGGTGTGTCAAATCCATCGCTGAATTCAATCAGATCCTTTACTTACGAGTTGCTCTTGAGAAACGCGTCCATTGTCAAAATCTCCGGTCGGCTACAGTTCGAATCCTTTGTCAGGTTCTTCAGTTGCAAATAGTATTCAGTCGCTTTCTTCCTGTCTTTTAGTTTTTCCGCTGCCTGTGCTGCCCCATAGAGTCCATTAAAACGACCGGGGTGCCGCGTCAGATCGGCTTCATATGCCTCCAGTGCCTTTGCCGGTTCATTCATAGCCATAAAAAGATCGCCTAGTAATTCCCTTGCCGGAACAATTTCACCAGGCGAAACGGGATGCTTCTCGGTCTGATCTTCCATGTCAGCCGCCGCCGTCATTAAAGGAACCGCGGCAGTTGCATTCCCTTCGGCAAATTTGATCCAGGCTTCGGATGCCTTGATCTGAATGGCCAGAAAATTTGATTTGTAGTTTTCCTTTGCATTCACCAACGCCTCGTAGCTGCTCTGCAGCGTTTTTAATTGATCCTTCGCTGCGGCTATATTTTTCACATGAACGGATCCCAGTAATTTCGCAAACATTACGTTTGATCGTTCCCAGGAGTAACGATCCCAGTTGGAAATTACCGGACTTAATTCAAGCGCCGCTGCAGCCTTCCAGTCGCGTCGTTCGAGTGCGTATCGCGCGGGTATGGCTGCCAATGAAAATGCGCCCTTTCCGGCTTCCGGAACAATCGCCTTAACGGACTTAAAATAATCGAATTGCTCGTTCGCTTTCGTGTCATCGCCTTGCTGAAGATAGGCATACATCAAATAATCAAGCCCGTGAAGCTCCTCATCCCAATGCCCATTCATTTTCATTTTCTCGGCATAGCATTGCGCCGCCGACGCGGAATTTAAGTTTGATGCTACCGACTCGCCCCAAAGGCCCAGCCGGGTAAAAATATGCGAAGGCATATGCTGCGCATGTGCAGACGCCGCAGCGATAGCGGCATACTTTCTCGCTGCTGGCAAGGCCAGTTCAGCCAGTTCAGGATAGTCATACGTATGAATGATGTAATGAGCTATCCCCGGATGGTCGGGTTGATTTACAAAAATTGCTTCCAGAATATCGCCCGCTTTTTTTTGCTTGACGAATGACTTGTCTCTCGGATCTGCGGCGGCACGCAACGCCAAGGCATAGAATATAGCCGCCTCGGTTTCGTTTGGATACTTTTCATATATAGCCAACGATGCGTTTTCAAATTTCAACACACGGGTTTGGTGATCCAGTGAATCCCAATGATCATAGATCGTGGCGATCGCCTCCAAATATTCGGCCTCGCGCGAAGCCTTATCTTTTACCACCGATCTGCCAAGGGCAATGATCTTTGAGCCCTTCTTCAGATCAGCTTCTCCCGGCCTTTCCCACAACGGGTGAAAATTGCACATGGCCGCTCCCCAATAGCCCATAACGCATTCGGGGTCGGCGTCAATAACCTTTGCAAATACTTTCTCCGCTTCCGTGTACTCAAAAGAATGAAGCAACGCCGTAGCAAGATTGAAATCATCCTTTACTTTTTCGGAGCACGCCTGACTAAACGAGACTTTGCCAAATTGGCCGGCGCCCGATCCGCATAGCGCTATTTCACCTTGCGCAAGATCCAGGAGTTTTATTTCACTCTGCAATTGCGCAGCATTTCTGTTGCCTCCACAAGAAAAAAGACCTGACAGGGTCAACAGATAGAAGAAGTTTCTGACAGAGCTTGTCATTTTTTGTTTTTTTGGTTGCTACTCGGAGATTTACAATAAATATAACAAATCTATCGCGAAGGGTTGCGTTCCATACCTTACTCTGGGGAAACCTTAACTACATGCAATCCTTGGTGAATTGATTTTATTTCAACCCTCTCAAAATTGTAAAGCTCCAAGTACCCGGGCTGTTAAAATTGACCAGGCTTTTTTAACCCCAAATTTCTTAGAATGCCCGCTTCAATTGTAAAAGAAATCATTCTGACGCTGTAAATTGTAACAAATCAAACGTTACGGCGTCTCCCCTAAAACCCACCCGATGAAGCCTTATTTATTTGCATTCTGTTTCCTCGCCCTCACGGCATACGGCCAGGAAAAGTATCTCAGTCTCAAGGGCGTTGTCACCGACAGCCAAAGTGGCGAGCCTGTTGCCTATGCATCTGTTTTTGTAAAGGGACAACCCCAGGGCACGATGTCGAACGAGGACGGCAGGTTTCTTCTTTACCTTTCACCCGATTTGAAATCGGATACGCTTGTCTTGTCCGCCATCGGGTATGAACGTTTGGCTGTGGCGATCGGCTCGTGGTTGGATAAGGAGGCCGCGTTAAAATTAAAACCGAGCAGCATCCAGCTTGCCGAGATCGTGGTGCGCCCCACAGACAAGGAGCTTTCGGCGAAGGAGATTGTAAAAAAAGCAGTTAGCCATATCCCTCAAAATTATCCCATGGAGCCCTTTTCGATCGAAGGTTTTTTCAGGGACTTGCAAATGGAAAACGGGCAGCCGGTAGAGCTGCTCGAGGCGGCCGTCAAGTTTTATTATAAAGATTACAATCCCGGTTATGAAGCCGTGGATGTGATGGAAGTGAGAAAAAGCTTCAACCGGCGCCATGCCATCAACGGCGACTACGACCGGCAGAATTCCATTATCGATCTCATGGAAGACAATTATGTGAAACACCGCTTCGGACCGATCGATGTGAAAGGCTGGAAGTTCGCTATCGATAGCGTCATGCGCTACGACCGAAGCCTTGTCTATAAGATCTCCGGCCGCAAGAGCGCCTCGGAAACAGCCGTGCTGTATATCAACACCGAAACCTATGCTATCCTGCGCATCGAATTGCGCGAGCGCATGGTGAACGGCGAGTTTTACCGCCGCTACCTCAACCTCCCCGATCCCTACGGTCAGCAGGAGACTTCGTTTACCATGCTCTTTGAGTTCAGGGAATTTGAAGGCAAGATGTATCTGAAATATCAGCGCGAAGAAGATTCGTACAATCTCTTTAATAAAACCACCCATGCGATCATTCTCAAGCAATCGTTCATGAAAGAACTTTTCGTGAACAACGTGATCCCCCACGAACCGCACGGACCCGATCAAACGATGAACATGAACCGGAGCGTGGAGGGACAAGCCAAACCCTACAACGAAGCGTTCTGGAAATACTACAATGCTCCTGTAGAGACCGCCAAGGAAAGCGTGATCCTGAAAGCCTTGAGCGAAATGGAGAGTAAACCAGAATGAACCGTCCTCGGGGACTTTGATTGCTCAAAAAATTACCTGCCCTCCCATTGGGCAACTGAGAAACATCTCAATGCAGTATAGTCACAACTCCAGTATAGGTCTGTCGCCCATATGGTAGTTTAATGTCGATTGTATAAAAATAGGTGTCTACGGGTAAACGTTCACCGTTAAATGTCGCATCCCAATCCCGCTCGAATCCGTTGGCCTCATAGAGGAGCAATCCGCGCTTGTTGTACACTTTTATAACGGCTTGATCAAGCCTGTCTTTGTTCAACAGTTGAACATGCCATGTGTCGTTCGCGTTGTCACCATTTGGCGTAAAAGCATTTGGAATGTCGATTTCGATTTTCCCTTCGATTTCAACTATTCGTTCTGACGTCAAACTTATGCGCTGCCCGTCGCTCACGTTAACATATATAGTTCTTGATCCGGACAATATGGTTTCGAGCTCGCCATTAACTTCCGTAATGTGGTAATTATATTTTATCGTGCGCAGTGCCGCTTGATACTCCTCAACACTCGCGTTGCCAATCAGAAACAAAACTCCCGCAGAGTCCTGAATGGCTCTTATTTTAGGATTCTCATATTCATACAGCAGCTCGTCATTTTTAGGGCTATGGTTTGTTTCACGGAAACCAATTTCTGCCATGCTCAGGTATACGTTATCCACGTCGGCAAGCGTCACACCCTTAAAGAGTTCCACAGGTTCTTTCCCCGGTTCGAAAGGAATCGCGGAACTTTCCAATAGTGTCACCACGGGAGCGTCATTTACAGGAGAGACAAGAATGGCCAGTCTGAATTCGTCACTGGTGTTTACGCCATCGCTTACCGTCACTCCAACCTCAATGAACCCGCTAAGATTGAGAGCGGGTGTCACTGTATTTCCACTCGCCGTGTAGGTACCCTGGCTGTCATTCTGTACCGAAAGATTAAAGCCCTGTGGATAGTTGGGATTATCTTCGTCTGACACGATGAGATCTGACAAGTAAATAGTAATCGAATAATCTTCCAGCACGATCAATTCCTTTTGTCCGTTTATCCTGGGTGTCGCTGAAATAGGCGCAACCTTAATCTGTAATTCATATAGCTGACTATCATCCTGTCCGTCGTTCACCTGCACGCCAACCCGAAGCGTACCATTGACAAAGCCAGCAATTGGTGTAACCTTCGTCCCGGTGACTGTATAGTTCGTGCCTTGAAAAACCTTTAACGAAAAT
>DATDAV010000224.1:0-62958 GCA_036525235.1 Chryseolinea sp.
TTTTTAGACACGAAAGATATCATTTTCGAAGGGAATTTTGGCGACATTGTTCTGACCTTGGATGTGATGACCCCGCAAAATTCGGATACTGCGGTGTTGCCAATTTTTTGCCTACCCATACCGTAGCTTAAGCGCAAGCAACCCCTATGCTTATCGTGAGCTTTTACCTGAAACCTTACACCCATTAGATTGACTTGGCGGTTGAGAGCGGAATTCAGAAGCATCGTGTTTCTTTTGCGGATCGTTTTATAAAAACAAAACCGTTTGCCATGAGATGTCTGCGGATCGCATTGCCTTATGTCGGCAGAACGGAATGTTGTGGTCACCAGCGGGCGAAATGCCCTCGTTCGCTGCGCTCGCTCTATTTTTGTTTGATTGGATTGGCGGAGAGGTCGGAACACCCACCCATCTGGTAAGTTATTGATTATCAGAGTGCTCTATGCCATCATCCTTAGGATCACCGAATTTATCACCTCGAAGAATTCAATTCCTTGATTTAAATTTAAGAACTCGCCTCTAACAGGCGTTCAAGTTTTGAAAATGTATTTTGCCATCCCTTTGCATAGTCGTGCTTTGAACCACTGCTAAGATTCTTATGCTGGAACTGCATTCTCGTTGATTTGCCCTCTGGAGTTAGCGACAAAACGACAAAAGACTCAACACCGGGTTCGCTTTTCCATCGCCAGCTAAAAGTTAATTTATTTAAAACTTGTACCTCGTCATAAATTCCACTGCACGTATGCTCTGTCAGATCGGAGTCTTGAAATGTTATTTCAAAGTAACCTCCTAGTCGCACATCAAGCTTAGCACTCAAGCCTTTTCCTTTCAGATCGGAACCAAACCATTTAATTATTAAATTTGGGTTTGTCCAGGCTTCCCATATTTTTTCTACAGGGCTCTTGAAAGTTGTGTCAAGAAATATTGAAGAATCATTGGTTGTCATGCTTGATTTTTTTGCGTTTCGGCCAGTGGTTATGTTTTACAAGATAGTAACGAGTATGACAGGACTAATGTTAGTATAAATTTGGAATCTGATCTATATCTGCAAGGAAGATACTGGGTTTTTACAACATAATTTAAATCAAGCCTTTTTTTCTTGCAACACGATATTGTATTTGAGATATTTGCAAGCAAGGGTATAATCTTGTCGCAATCCACTTAACGATTGCACCACCGCAATCTACTTCGTCTGAATCAAATGTGCTCCGGGATTGGATCGCGGTGCTATATCAAGCCCATCATTATGGCTTTACTGATAAGGGTAGCGTGTTCCTTACCTCAAACTTTTCTAGCATGCTTTTTCGATGGCTATTTACCGCGGGATACTGATAAAAAGCTTCGCCGCTATTTCTGCATTGGTAAGACCTTCGGCTATTAAATGTAATACTCTTTTTCACGGCGTGTCACCAACAGTTGTTGTGTGTGAGATTCTTTTAAGGACTGAGCCACACTGAAATATATTTTACCTTTCAATACCGTACTATGAATGAAACTATCCCTTAGTGGAATATTGGGAATCTATAGAATCTTGGAATTTTCAGTCTTAGAAAGCAAACGGAGCTACCGATACGCCTGCCTGGATGGTGAGCGCCCGGATCTTTTCGACATCAAAGCCGCCTGACTTGTCTTCGTACATCGAGTTGACATAATACTGTGCTGAAACTTTGACAGACAGGGGCGCGATAATTTTGTAGGATGCACTGAGATTACATCCCCAGATCAGGTTTCGCATGTTACCGATGGTGTCGAAGTATGCTTCGTCCGGAGTTCTGTTGGCTTGCGAATCTGCGGAATGGTAGATCACCAGCACATTCTCGACATCGTGGCTCAGCAGGAAGTTAAATGTCGGGCCAGCTTGTAGTAAAAGCCGATTTTCGAACAATCCTTTAGAGATATTGACCGGTGTGACGGAAAGGTACAGCAGGCTGGTCTCTCCAAATCCACGGTCGAAGGCATCCAGGTTGTAGGTCTTCGATTGTCCGTTGTCGAAATACGTAAATCTTGAGTTGGTATCGAAGCGCACCTTCTTGAGCCCCGCGCCCACCGATAAACTGAAGTTTTGCGGTAGTCTGTAAAACAGTTCGGCTTCGACATGCCACCCCAAAAGCGACCGCGCGGTGGACCTGGCCGCGGAGATAGATACCGACTGCGCATTGGAAGGATCGATGAATCCCGGTATCATCATGTTTTTTCCGTAAATCATCGTGTTGTTGAAATCCTTCACGAGTGTAAAAGTACTTCCTGCATTTATGCGAAGATCAAAGCGACGTGGTTGATTTATTTCGCCCTGTGCAAATGCAAAGCACGTAGCCAGGCAAGATAAAAAAAGCAAAAACACTCTGTTCATAGTATAGTCGGTGGGTTAGAAGTAACGAAAGATACAGTAAAAAAGCAATGTTTCACTTGGCAGGGCAATTGAGTGGTCAGGGATTTTATTTCATCGCTAGACTGAACTTTATCAATTCTTGAGTATCTCTGGATAAACTTAAGGATCACAAAGTCAATCAAAACATCTCAAAAGAAATGCGACCTATTCGGTGACCTGAATTTGCGTTGTTCTTGTAAGTTATTGTAAATAAGATATCTGCGAGCAATGGGTATAATCCTGTCGCTCCCCAAATGCCTCGGCCAAATTTGATGTTTGTTTGTTACGTCACCTCAGCCTACGAGCGCGAACATTTTTACCAAGTCAATACCAGGGCTCATTTATTTTTAGTGTGTTTTAATTTCGGTGACCCGTGTTTCTCGTGCCGGCCAAACGGCCGATTGATAGGAGGAAAGAACCAGGGTGTGATTCCTGCGAGGACTACCGACGCTAAATCACAGTAGATGCCCCTGAAGTATTGGGGTGACATTTATCATTTTATTCCGGCTGAAAACCTTCAAACATGATCATTGGTTTGAGGGTTTTAAAGGATGGTAATTGCTGCTTACGAAACTAACTGGTCAACCTCCCGGAATATCCATATGGCGCAGTGCGCGAACAGGGCGCAACGGCGAGACCCCAACTTCGTGACCATAGGTAGGTCTTCTTTTCTGATTAGCATAATGGGGTAAAGGTTGTAATGCAATTCGATAATTTAATCGCCAATGGTGGCCTTAGGGACACTTTCGGTCGGATTAGTTGAGTCACCTCTTATAGACAAAGGTGAGCACCACGGTGGCCAGGTTGACAATCAACGCAAATGTGTTGGAGATGATAATGATCAAGTCGTCTTTCAATATCCCATAATAAATCCAGAGGCCAAGGCCGCCAAACAATACCAATAACATGGTTACTGAAATATCGTCGGCCTTCTTTTCCCTGATCAACTTAGAAAGTTGTGGAATAAGGGAAGTTGAGGTCAGCACACTGGCGCCAACTCCAATAATCGTCGTTTTGTCCATTTGGGAGAGTTTACTGATTCATAGTTGAATTTCGTGCCAAAATCAAAAACTAACGTCTGCTTTCTCTGCGCATCGCCAGCGAGCTATCGGCAAGTATGTAAAATGGTCGTGTCGTGTGGTTGTTGCTAAAGGCCGCCAGTAACGCGTATCTATTCTACAAGCGATCTTTTACAATCGCCCTTTAGGCATCCCGAGAGGCGTTTCTGTTCTGGCACCTTTTTAGTCAATGGGACATGAAACAAATATTAAACTATGAGAAACAGCAATAACCCTTCCGGCTCAAATGAACTTGCTTCAAAGCTGGGCAAATTGTTTGAGAACGAACTGAAGGATATCTATTGGGCCGAAAAGGCGCTTATGGATGCACTTCCTAAAATGATCGAGAATGCATCATCGCCCGAGTTGGCCGAAGCATTGGAGAATCATTTGGCCGAAACTGAAAATCACGTTACCCGCGCCGAACAGGTCTTTGAAATACTCGGCAAGGAAGCCACGACCAAAAAATGCGAGGCTATGGCAGGACTCATTAAAGAGGGCGAGGAACTTATGAAAGACACCGAAGAAGGGGTTATGCGCGATGCCGCCATCATCTCGGCCGCTCAAAAAGTGGAGCACTATGAGATCGCCTCCTATGGCACGCTTCGGACCTTTGCCCAGACGCTGGGTCTCGATGAGGCCGTGTCGCTTTTCGAGGAAACGCTCGACGAAGAGAAGAACGCCGACGCCACGCTTACCGAAGTTGCCGAATCCGTTGTGAACATTGAAGCCGCTGACGAGGCCGGAGTATAGTGTTCGCGGAAAACATTTCCCGTCATTACAAAGTACATCCAACGCATTGCTATTGCATTGCCATTTCCAAGTAAACTAAAACATAACATCACATTATCATGAAAAAAATCACCCTGTTTTTCGCGAGCGCACTGTTTTTAGGCGCCACGTCACTTTATGCACAATCGCAGGACAGCACCGCGACGCACGACAAATCTTCCAAGACCCAAAGCTCGACTTCGTCCAGCAGGGACGATCAATCGCAAAACTACACGAAGAACATGTCGAAGATCCAATCTTCGGAAGTTCCCGCAAATTTGCGTACCACCCTGCAAGGCACCCAATACAAGGGCTGGGAAAAAGGAACCATCTACCGCTCTAAGAATAACGATGGCTACGCCATTGAGTTTAAAGACGGCAACAAAACAAAAACTTATCGCTTCGACGGCGAAGGCAAACCGATGGATCCTAAGGATTAACACTTTGAAAAAGGACCTTCGTGTTGGAGGTCCTTTTTTTATTTTACCATGATCTACCATGTTAAAACACATCATGATTAAATATCTTTCCGTCGTTGTACTGAACGCGTTCAAACTTCTGTCGATACCATTGAATTGACCTGGCGAGTGCCTTTCACCGGAGATCCTTCGATAAAGTTTTCAAGGCGTTAAAAGATCTGATTCACCCACCAATTCGCAGACGTTAAAGTTCCCGGATGAAAAAAGGCAACGTGCATATCGGAACGGGTCATTACCATTACACGTCAACATCTTCGTAGCCGCTTTTAATGGTTGTCGAGATCATTTTAAACCGGTGATTGGCGCGTATGGAATTAAGGGAATGCGCCGGGATGATGATGGACTGCCCGGTGATCAAAGTACTCAACTCGCCATTGATCACGATCTCGCCAGTACCTTCAAGGATCTGGATGAGCGTGTCGAAGGGCGACATCTTGGGTGCCAAGGCCTCACCGGAGTCGAAGGAGATGGCGCTGACGTTTCCCGTACCTTTTTTTATAATCGTTTTAATGACGACTGAGTTGGGGATATACTCAAGTATCTCAACCACGATAAATTTTCTCCCTGCTTCTATGTCCAAGTCTTCCATGATGCATTCTATCTCCACTATTTATATACACAAAGGTGAGGGTTCCATGCGTCCGGATGTTACATCTGAAAAAAAAGAACTTACACTTATGGCATGGTTTTTTTGAATCAAATCGCACTTAAATGTTCTCCAGGTTGTTTGTGCGTTTTTCTTTCATCTTCTTATAGAAGGATGGAGAAAGTCCAGTAATCTTCTTGAACTGGTTCGATAAATGCGCTACGCTGCTATAGTGAAGCTTGTCGGCGATCTCCGTCAGATTCAGTTGCTGATAGAGCAACAGCTCTTTCACCTTCTCGATCTTGTGCAAGATGATATACTTCTGCAGCGTGATGCCCTTTACCTCCGAAAACATATTCGACAGATACTTGTAGTCATAGCCCAGTTTCTCCGCGAGGTAGTCGGAATAGTTCATCACGGGCAGCGCATCGTGGTAATGCACCATGTCTATAATAGCGCTTTTAATGCGGCTGATCAGGATGCTCTTTTTGTCATCCAACAATTCGAGCCCAAATTTCGACAGGTTGTGTTTGAGTTTTTCAAGTTGTTCTGTGGCCGGCGTTTCCAGGATCTCAACCATTCCTAATTCGATGGACTGCTCCGATAGCCCGAGTTTCTTCAGTTCCGATTTAACGATCATTTCACATCGTAAGCTAACCATATACTTAATGAACAGCTTCATGCTTTAGTTGACCACAATTTTGCACCCATGTTCTTTCAATGGCAAACCACTCTCCTGTTGATTCCTCCTGTGAAAAGTGAGTCAGTTTTTTCCGTTTATAGGGAACAAAGTACACAGTCGGAATATACGCGCGCTGGAATAGATGTAACATATTGTACTTCTTGTGTAAACTATAAGCGCTGTAAATGGATGAGCTTTGTACGGGATAGAGAACCAAATCAAAAAATTGTGATCATCAGAGATGAATTTTTTATTGACGAGTTGGAAAAACGGGAGATAGAAACCGCCTTGCGACTTCATTCATGCATTGACGAACGCGCGATGCATGTTATTGTTTTTGCGGGTGTGGTGGTGCTGCGTGGCGTGGCGCGCTCAAGTTACGAGAAAGATCAAGCGGGCAGAATTGCCTGGAGCACCCCGGGAGTCTTCAATGTATTTAACAATCTGACGGTTGAGTGAAACCGTGGAAATTCATCCCTGACAACAATTTTTAGGTCGTCGTCTCATCCCATCACCTAAAAAAAATATATTATGAAAAAAATCAGACTACTACTTATCCCCATCCTGATGTCTTTATGGCATTGCGGTTATGGGCAAAGCGGTGCCATTGGTTTCCACATGACCGCCTCCGAGTATGACGGCGACCTGAATGGGAACAACCACCAATTCTACAATTTCAAAGATCAAAAATTAGGCGGGGCCCTCTCCTTTCAACAGTATCTGAACCCCTCTTTCAACCTGGTTGAAAAAATTTCTTTCAATCAGGTGCGCTATCAAAACGACGAACACTCACAGGGCGTGGATGCGGACTTTTGGGTGGTCAATTTGAAATTGAAATATAAATTCAACAACGGCTACATTTTCAAAGAAAGCGCAGCCATTGCGCCGTTTTTAGTCGCCGGCATTGGTGGCACATGGATCGACTCGAAGCAGTACACCGACGCAAGCAGCGCCAAGATCACCGATGGTCAGATCAAGGGCAACGTTGCTGCCGGTGTAGGCATCCTTTTTCAATTCAACGATCGCGTGGGACTTGAGGTAGCCAACACCATCAATGCTCCTTTGTATGATGGTTGGGATGGCGTGACGAAGGGTGGCAACGATCTCTATATGCAGCACAGCGCGGGTCTGATTTTTAATTTCAAAAAACCAAAAGATACCGATGGTGACGGCGTGCCCGATAGAAAAGACAAATGCGCCGACACGCCTAAGGCTGCGTCGGTAGATTCGAATGGATGTCCTATAGACACGGATAAAGATGGTGTGGCCGACTATTTGGACAAGTGTCCGACGTTAGAAGGGAACCCCGATCTCAACGGATGTCCTGACAAAGATCATGACAGCGTTGCCGACATCGACGACAAATGTCCGGACGTGCCAGGGATCGCTCGTTTTGCCGGTTGTCCTGACAGCGACAACGACGGCATAGAAGATTCCAAAGACAAGTGCCCCAACATTGCCGGCCTCGACATCTTTGAAGGTTGTGCCGACGGCGATGGCGACGGTGTACAAGATTCACAAGACAAATGTCCCGATACAGAAAAAGGTATTAAAGTTGACGCTACCGGTTGTCCTTCAGATAGCGATGGTGACGGCGTGGCCGATGCGGTCGACAGATGTCCTACTTCCCCCGGCGATGTTGCCAACAATGGATGCCCTGTCGTGAACGAAGAGGTCGCCAAACGATTGAACTTTGCTACACGAGGCATTTCTTTTGAAACCGGCAAAGCGATCCTCAAACCATCGTCTTACCCGATGCTGGATGAAGTGGTGAGCATTTTGGCGGAATACAAGGACTACACGCTCAAAATGGATGGTCACACTGACTCCAATGGGTCAAACGCAACCAACATGAAATTGTCGCAGGCACGGGTGGATGCTGTAAAAGCCTACCTGGTCACCAAAGGCGCCGACGAAAATAGAATTGATGCAAAGGGATTTGGGGAGGAACAGCCCATCGCCACCAATGCGACCGCAGCCGGAAGAGCGCAAAACAGACGCGTAGCGTTATCGCTCATCTTAAAATAAGTTAGTTTTTAGATAGGGAGGGTATGTGATTTCAGGGAGCCCTTTGAAATTACGTTACCCTCCTTTTTCTTTTAATGATGCCCGAGGAGAACAAGTTGCTGGCCATTGAGAAAGAGAGAAACTGCGGTGCGCGCCACGGCGTCATGGATGCAAATATTCCCTTCACTATGCTGTAAATCAGCAAAAAACGCCACCCTAATCCTATCTTTGTAAAGTGATCCGGCTGCTTCCCCAAGCGGATCCACCGCCCGATCACAAACTTCTGGAATGGAATGCTGTTTGTGGATATTAATTCACTAACCCTTCGGTTATTCCTCACTCCTTGTTCACCGCTCCCTGTAAACGTGGAGGGTGGCGGCTATTCTGCCCGGCATCCCTTTTGCCTTTGGCTATAGCGTGGACTAGCACGAACCTGGGTCGTGCCAGCGCGCATTTTAAAACTGCCTTCAGCATGAGTCTAACAAAGTACAAGGCCAAACGCTCCTTCCAAAAAACAACCGAACCTGCAGGCGGAAAACCGATGCATGACAAACTGCGGTTTGTTGTTCAGAAACACGCCGCCTCACACCTTCACTACGACTTCCGGTTGGAGATGGAGGGCGTGCTAAAAAGTTGGGCGGTGCCCAAAGGTCCCTCCATGGACAGCGGGGTGAAGCGTTTAGCCATGATGGTGGAAGACCACCCGTTCGACTACCGAACGTTCGAAGGGATCATTCCCGAAGGAAACTATGGGGCCGGAACCGTGATGGTTTGGGATGAAGGGTTCTATGAACCAGCCGAAACCGAATCGAACGACAAAGACGAGCAAGACAAAAATTTACGCCACCAGCTCCATGCGGGGAAGATCAAATTCATTTTGCACGGCAAAAAATTAAAGGGAGAATTTGCCCTTGTCCAGGCCCGCGGAAGGGGTGAGAACGGTTGGCTGCTCATGAAATTGGACGATAAACATGCCAGCACGGCCGACATTCTGTTGAAAGATAAATCGGTTATCTCGCGCAAGACGCTGGAAAGTATTGCTGGGTCGCCGGATAACATCTATGGGCAGAAGTCCAAAAAGAAAAGTGTCACCGCTCCGGAAAAGGTCAAGGCCAACGCTAAAAAAAAAGTCGCAGTAAAAAGCCGGCAGCTTAGCGCGTTGTTAAAAGAGGCACCGGATAAGAAATTTCCCACGCAGGCGCTCCCCATGCTGGCCACGCTGATCGACAAACCTTTTCATCACGAGGGTTGGCTCTATGAAGTGAAGTGGGATGGTTATCGCGCGCTCGCTTTTCTTCGCGAAGGCGAGACGGAACTCAGATCCCGGAACGACAAATCTTTTAACGAAAAATTCTATCCGATCCATCAGGCTTTGTCCCTGTGGAATATGGATGTGGTGCTTGACGGCGAGATCGTGGTCGTGAACGACAAAGGTCTTTCCGACTTTGGCGCGCTCCAAAACTGGCGAAGCGAGGCAGACGGCACCTTGGTCTATTACATTTTCGACATCTTATGGTTCGACGGGAACGACCTCACGAGCCTGCCGCTCACTACCCGGAGAGAAATTCTAAAACTAGTCTTCGAACCAACCGACCTCCTGCGGCTCAGTGAGACCTTTGAAGCCACGGGCATCGAGTTCCATGCCATTGCCCGCCAGATGGGGCTCGAAGGCATCGTTGCCAAAAAAGCAAACAGTCCTTATCAGGTTGGGAAGCGGTCTTCGGATTGGCTCAAGATCAAGATCGGTAAACGCCAGGAAGTTGTGATCGGTGGCTATACGCAGAATGAAGATTCTTCCAAGACGTTCAGTTCGCTTTTGGTGGGCGTCTATGATGGAAAAAAATTGCACTATACGGGCAAAGTCGGCACGGGGTTCACCAACAACAGGCAGCACGAGATGATGAAGCTTTTCAAATCGCGGGTCATAAAAGAAACGCCTTTCGACGAAGCGCCCGATGTGAACAAGCCGTCGCGGTTCCGGCCCAATCCTCCAAAGGCTACGGTCACCTGGCTCAAGCCTGAGTTGGTCTGCGAAGTAACGTTTGCCGAGATCACCAGCGACGGTGTTATGCGTCATCCATCTTTCAAAGGCATGCGCGCAGACAAAGATCCCGCACAGATCGTGCTGGAGAAAGAAGCGCCGGCGCCCGAGCTTCTCAAAAAACAAAAAGCATTGGTGAATGGCAAACTCATTCAAGCGGGCACCGAGCGCGACCGCAAGACGCTGCTCAATACCACCGACGAGACGCAGGTGCGAGACGTGAACGGCCACGAAATGAAGTTCACCAACCTGAGCAAAATCTACTGGCCCGACGAGCACGTCACCAAGCGCGACATGATCAACTATTATTACCAGGTTGCTCCCTTCATCCTCCCCTATCTCAAAGACCGGCCACAGTCCCTCAATCGCTATCCCGATGGCATCAACGGCAAGAGCTTTTATCAGAAGGACGTCACCGGCAAAGTGCCCGACTGGGTGAAGACCTATCGCTATCACAGCAACCACGAACCCATAGATAAACACTTCATGGTGTCCGAAGACGAAGCGGCTGTGCTGCTCATGGCTTCGCTGGGCTGTATAGAACTCAACCCCTGGAGCAGCCGGATCCAAACGCCCGACCATCCCGACTGGTGCATCATCGATTTGGATCCGGACAAAAATTCCTTTGATCAGGTCATTGAAGCCGCCCAGGTGACAAAGGGCATTCTCGACGAGCTTGGCGCGGCCTCCTATTGCAAAACCAGCGGGTCCACGGGTTTGCACATCTACATTCCGCTTGGAGCAAAATATACATACGAACAATCCAAGGAATTTGCCCGCGTGGTGGCCACGCTCGTGCACCGGCAAATTCCAAAATATACCAGCATTGAAAGAATGGTCTCCAACCGAAGCGGGAAGATGTATGTCGACTTCCTGCAGAACCGCCCCAAGGCCACGCTCGCCGCGCCCTACTCGTTGCGACCCAAACCGGGCGCAACGGTGTCTATGCCCTTGCATTGGCACGAGGTGAAAAAAGGCCTGACCATGAAAGACTTCACCATCTTCAACGCCATCGAACGGATCAAGCGCGAAGGCGATCTTTTCAAACCTGTGCTCGGAAAAGGAATCGATCTCGAAAAGATCGTCCACCGCCTCTAGGCCCTCCATATCTTACAATTTCACTCATTAAGAACAACCGTGTGACACATGAATATTCTCATCCTTGACGATGACGTCGACGACACTACTTTTTTTTGCGAGATCGTATCCGAAACCTTGCCCATGGCTCGCTGTATTGTAGAAAATAACTGCAAGGATTTTCTCAGCACCATGACCCGTTATCCTTACCTGCCCGAACTCATCTTCATCGACGGTTTCATGCGCCCCCTGGCCATGCCGGAGTGCCTGACCGACATCAAGAACACCTTGGACTGCAGTCACACCACATTCATCGTTTTTTCGGGGCTCACCAGCGAGCGCCAGGTTGCCATTTTCAAAAAACAAGGCGCGGATGAAGTTGTGTGCAAATCTGCTACGTTTGAAGAGTTAAGGCAATACTTATTGAGGTATGCCGATTGACTCGCCCACGGAAGCAGTCCACAAACTGGGCAGGGTCCGGTTTCGTCTTCTTGCACATGAAGAAGGCCCGCATCTCAATGAGGTGCGGGCCTTCCTGCCTATGCTCTCCAACACAGTTACTTCCAGGGATCCAACACAACTTTCACACAATCCTCTTCCTTTTCTTTGAAGATCTTGTAGGCATGCGCCACATCCGAAAGGGGCAGGCGGTGCGTAATGATATCCTCTAATTTTACTTTTCCCTCCACCACATACTTCAGCAACGTGTCGATGTACTTGTGGGCCGGGGCTTGTCCGCCTCTCATGGTGATCCCTTTGTCGAAGAATTGACCGATAGGAAAGTTGTCGTAGGTGGTCGGGTACACGCCGAGCACAGAGACGATGCCGCCGCGGCGAACTGCGCTCATGCAGGCTTCCAACACTTTCGGCGAACCTTTCTCTAAGTTGATGACGGCTTTTGCGCGGTCCAGTAAAGTCCGGTCGGGTTCGAATCCAACGGCTTCGACGCACACATCGGCACCTCTTCCTTGTGTCATGGCGCGGATCTGTTCCACCACTTCCTTCGCGTCGTTCTCCCACAGAATGGTGTCGCAACCTGCGGTTGCTTTTGCCTTGGCCAGTCGATAGGGTAACGTGTCCACCACGATCACGCGGGCAGCGCCGCGAAGCCATGCGCTTTTTGCAGCCATGATGCCGACGGGTCCGGAGCCGAAGATCGCCACCGTTTCGCCGCCTTTCACTTTGCCCCAATCGATGCCGCTATAGCCGGTGGGAAATATATCGGTCAGGAACAGTACTTGTTCGTCGGTGAGATTGTCCGGGACGATGCGCGGGCCAAAATCTGCATAGGGAACACGAACATACTCTGCTTGTCCGCCGTCGTAGCCGCCGTAGAGATCGGTGTATCCGAACAAGGCACCGCCTTTTTCCGTCACCAACCCTCCCTCCGGTCCATAGTTCTCAGGGTTGCTGTTTTCGCATTGGCCGGGCAGTTCATGATTACAAAAGAAACATGTGCCACAGGCAATCGGAAAAGGAACCACCACGCGGTCGCCCCGTTTCAAATTCTTTACGCCCGAACCAACTTCTTCCACGATGCCCATGAACTCGTGACCCAGCGTCATGGGCCGGGGTTGCGGAAATCCGCCCGAGTAGATGTGCAAGTCCGAACCGCAGATCGCGGTGGCGGTCACTTTCAAAATAACGTCCCTGTTCTCCTGGATGATGGGATCGTCGACGGTGTCGTAGGTCACCTTGCGGGGACCGTGTATTCTAGCTGCTTTCATTTTTTGTTTTTTTAAGACTGGTCTGTATTTACAGGAGCCTGTTGTTTTTTAAGTTTATCGGCCAGCGCCGAATCCGGGATCACGTTGCTCAGGGCAACCTGCACTTTGTTCATAAATCCGGACACCACCATGTCGTCGCCGTCCATCATGGCCTTGTAGCCGTCGCGCGCCACGTCGGCGGCTTTATATAGATCGCCTTCCTGCACCACTTTGGAATCCAGCATGTCGGCCTTATAGAAAAAGTCAGTGTCGGTGGCGCCGGGAAGCAGCGCGGTGATGGTGACACCCGAGTCCTTCACCTCGCTGCGCACAGCCTCGGTGAACGATTGTACAAACGCCTTCGTCGCGTGATACACCGACTGCCACGGTCCGGGAGTCTTGCTCGCAATCGACGACAAATTCAGGATCTTTCCGTGCTTCCGGGAGATCATGTCGCGGAGAAATAATTTGGTGAGGATCACGACGCTTGAAATATTCAAGTTGATGATGTCGAGTTCGCGCCGCAGATCGGTGCTGGCAAACTCTCCGTATTGTCCTTGGCCCGCATCGTTCACCAGGATGTCGATGTGGATATTCTTGTCCTGGATTTCCTGGTAAAGATCAAAAGCGTTTTCAGGGTCAAAAAGATCTTTCGAGATCGTGACAACGTCGATTCCATACTGTTTTTGCAGCGATTCGGAAACGCTCCACAAATTACTGTCGTCGCGGGCGACAATCACCAGACTGTAGCCATTTTGCGCAAGCAGCTTGGCAAGCTCATAACCAATGCCGCTTGTACCTCCGGTAACCAGGGCATAATTCAAATTTTCTTTCATAAGCATCTATCTTTTAATTTTTAGGATTTAAGAGAAAAGGGTTGGCGACTTTCGCCAACGATCAGTTCCCGTCGAAACGACGGCCGGTGAAAAGAAGCCTGATCCTTTGGAGATACTGAAACGAATCCAATTGCTCCAGCCTGCGCCGGTAGCTGTGCGATTGGATGGGAAACGAAAGAAAGTTCTCGCTGCGCAGACACGCCCGCGATTCCGGTTGCCGCGGTGGAGACTGCTCTTGCTCTCGTATGAGTAAAAGAATGTGATCGTCTATCATGAGAACGGATCGCTGCAATTCCCTTACCATCGCGGCTGAGGACGTGCGATGGCCGTTTCGCGCTGTGAAGGTTGAGGGTATTTGTTCCGAGGTCGTGAACTTATATGCACAGTTTACCCACTTATTTTACCGGCATTGCGCCGCCTTTCAATCCCCCTCGAAAACCACACGCTTTGGCTCACCAAGTTTACCGTTGCTGGAAGCTCCTGAAGCCGATTGTTCTAAAAAACAGTTGAATCTCAAGAGCGCTTATAATACCCAAACTTCGCATCGCGAATCCGGCATGCTTTTTACACTGTCGGTGGTGCACAGTTCCCTGCGGGGATGCAAGACACTGGTCATGGAGCTATACCTTTGTCAACCGATTAAAAGTCGGTTTGTTGGCTATACTCCATGACCGTTGTTTTGTTCGCCTATATCGTGGTCCACTGCGCGAAACCCATTCCGTAACCGACAGGTAGCATTCATTTCCAAATGTCAAGCGAAGACTTAAAAATTCCTTTCACAAATCCGGTCCTGGTATTTGCCCTTGTCCTGCTGAGTATCCTGGTCACGCCCCTCCTGTTGTCGCGGCTAAAGATTCCAGGCGTGGTCGGCCTTATTCTCATCGGCGTGGCCTTGGGGCCCAACGGCCTGCACATTCTGGAGAGAGACGCCAGCATCATTCTCTTTGGCACGGTGGGGTTGCTTTACATCATGTTCATGGCTGGCCTTGAAATGGACATGAACGATTTTAAGAAGAACAAGAACAAAAGCATCGTCTTCGGCGTGCTCACGTTCGTCATTCCCTTTCTCATTGGGTTCGTGGCGGCGCGGCAAGCTACCGTTCAGATTATGATCGCCAGAATTTTGCAGCCGCTGAACACCGCAAAAAAAATAACACTCGCCCTCCCGGAGCACGTTGAAAAGGAAAAGGGTTTTCCCGGTCTCGTTGAAACCATCCTGCAGTTAGCAAAATCGATGGGCGCTTCGCTGACAATCTTTAGCGTGGAGCGATCCTACCAGCAGTTCTGCGCCATCATGGAAAAAGGCAATACTTCGCATGAACCCGTGTTTCAGCCCTTTCATCAATGGACAAACCTGCTTACTATTGTTAAAAACATGGAACCACACGATGTTTTCATTGCCGTGCAGGCAAGACCCCAAACCATTTCGTATAATAACAGCATGGAAAAAGTCCCGCGGCTGTTAATGAAATACATCAACAACAACACCGCCATCGTCATGTATCCTAGACAAGCCTAACCGTTCGAGAGAAATGCGCAAGATTTTGTTTTTGGGTGATAGCCTTACAGCGGGATATGGACTGGCGTCACCGGGTACGCAATCGTTTCCGGCGTTGATCCAACAAAAAATCAGGAGCGAGAACCTGCCCTACCAAGTGGTGAATGCGGGCTTGAGTGGCGACACCTCTTCGGGAGCACTCGACCGGTTGAGTTACTGGATCAATGCGCCGATCGATGCGTTTGTCATGGAACTCGGCATCAATGACGCCATCCGCGGTCTGCCTAACTCGGCCATCTATCTCAACCTGGACAACATCTTGAAGCGGGTCAGGCTAAAACATCCCCACTGCAAACTTGCTATCATGGGAATGGAGATTCCGCAGTTTGTTCCCTCTTTAAAAATAGACGAGTTCAAAGGCATCTTCCGAAAATTGGCGGAGCGTCATCAGGCGGAGTTTGTGCCGTTTTTTCTGGAGGGCGTGGCAGGTGTTCCGCAGTTGAATCTACGCGATGGCATTCACCCCACCGGCAAGGGCTATGAAATTATTGCTGAAAAGGCCTGGCCTGTCATTAGGGCGCTGTTGGTAGACGATCAGGAGACGCATGGAGCGTTTACATGACAACCCTTTTGATATTCCTGAAAAGTCTCAAACCACTTCGGCCATTTCCCGCATAGCGACTCATTAAACCGTTAATGCGATTCCGCAAGCTTGACCAATTCCACAGGCGCCAGATCACTCGTCGCAGGACCGGTCAGAACCTTCCCTTCCGCAGAATAGCGCGCTCCATGACACGGGCAATCCCAACTCAACTCGGCGACGTTCCAAACCACGTGGCACTTCATGTGCGTGCAAACGGAAGAAACTGCGTGAAGGGCACCATTCAAGTCCTTCGACAACGCCACCGACTCCCCTTCAATCGTCACTACTTTACCCTCGCCGGGCGCCATAGCCGAAAACTGTTCTACATGTTCCTCGCCAAAAAGTTTCCCCACAAAATGGCGGACGACGTCTGCATTGTGTTCAACAAAATTCGTGAACCCGGCGATCGGTTTGATCCGCCCAGGAGAAAACAGGTTATCATACAAACTCGCGCCAAACACGATAAGGCCGGTCAATTCCTTGGCGGCAACATGACTATAAATCATCCCATTGCCACCAAACCCGGTAGCGACATAAACATTCCCGGCATTGCCTGGCATCACGCCAATGTAGGGTAGTCCGTCGGTGGGCTCAAAATATTGCGACGACCATTGATGTGTGACCTTGGATACAGCAAAGACACCTTCAACATGAGCACGCAAAGACAAAAACGATGCGTTTGTATTTTCCGTGTCGCCGGTCTTATGGTCCTTGCCACCGACGATCAGAAACTCCTCGCCGTCGATGACCTGCGAGCGGTAGTAATGATAGGGATCTTTCATATCGTAAATCAAACCCTTCGGATACCGATCGCCGGCGAGCTTCAACGCCACGGCATAGCTGCGCCAGGGTGCGCAACGCAGGTGCAGAATGTTAATGCCCGGAGGAATGTGCGTGGCATAGATCACTTTTTTTGCTGTGATGTTTCCGCGAGAGGTCTCCACCAACACTTCTTCATCAACTTCTTTAATGTTCTCTACCCGGCAATTTTCGAGGATATGGCCACCGGATTTTTCAAATTCGCCGGCCAGCGCAAAAAGATATCGCAGAGGATGAAATTTCGCCTGGTCCACCGCGCGCATACACTTGTCGAAAGATGTCGGGATGGGCAGCTCATTTGTGAAACTCACATCCAGACCTGCATCTTTGCAGGCTTCCAGGATATCGTCGAGTTCTTTGGATTCTTTTTCGTCTTGCGAAAAAAGGAACGCGTCCGTGCGTTCAAACTCGCATGAAATGGTGAAGTTTCTGATGTTCTCCTCAATATTTTTTATCGCGTCAGCCGCGGCCGATGCCACACTTCGCGATACGTCGCTCCCAAAGTTTTTTGTGATCGTGGTGTAGGGTGTGTCCAACAGCGTGTTCAGGTGCGCAGTGGTGCCACCTGTGGTGCCAAACGCAAGCGTGTGAGCCTCCGCCAGCAAGCAATTCTTGCCTTGTTTTTGCAACTCAAGGGCGGTCACCACTCCGGTCATGCCACCACCGACAATCACCACATCATATCCTTCAGGGCGTGAAAAGACTTCGGAGGCGGTAAAGCTTGTACCGTCCTGCCATAAACTGGGTTTTGTTCCATCGCGTTGCATAAGAAGTTTTTCAAGATTAAGTGTTAAAACAATGCCAAACTGTGTTGCTTTAGACTGGCGGGAATGGCGTGTATGAAGTATTGGTGGTGCGCAGTTCATGAGGATATTCGCCTACAGGTGAAGCGAATCCGGAATTAATCTCCCCAAGGCTTGCCGGTTACACGCTTTGAACTTGATTGAGGTAAATCAATGGGCAGGTTGAAAAGAATTCTTTTGTGCCTTGAGTTTTCCTGGATTCCGGTCGAGTGCTGAGCACACAGGGGAATCGTGTTGGAAACGGCCGGTGGTTTCTCCTCAAAGGACCGATACATGTAAAACATCACGACCGCCAGCAACAAGTGTCCAAGCCAAATCACCGGCAAATAGCGTTTGAGCGATAGGGCGGGCGGCGACGGATGCACGAAAAAAAAGATCCTCCACCCTATTATGCCCAAAGTGCCGACGAATGCACCAAAAAGAAATGCGTATAAAATATTTGGCCCGATAATCCCCTTTGCAACCAGCCAGTGATAACCGAACGCAAACCCAACCCCAATGCCATAGTGAAGCAGGTTCGCCATGGCATATGTAACCAGCGGTGGCCTGTCAGTCACAGTTGTCGGTTCAAATCGCATCATGTTGGCAAGAATTCTCACCACGTGAAACGGTAATTTCAACAGGCGAAAGGAAACCTCCGTGAAGATCGTCATGGCCGTGGTTCCCAGGATGCCGGCAAGTAAGGGAAGATAAATCGTCATAGTTCAAGACCCGGATGCCTGGCTACAAATTTCATCCCAACCTAATGCGCAATGAGGAAACGGAAACGCCGTGCCTCGTGATTCTAATCCTCGCGAATCCAAGAATCAGAAATGGGTTGACCGAATTTCGTTGTGAGTCCGCCGGTGCCATAGCAAGTCCATGCTAAGCCTTCCTATTATGCTGAAAATTGCCGTCAGCCATGGGCATTGCGTTCTACAGTGAAGCTCCTAATAAACTCCTGGGCATATCCTGATGTCCATTAGATCTGGCACTCATTTCGTCATGGCTTTCCGGTAACGCTAAGCCGCTAGCCTATGAGTAGTTATATGGGTAAATTCTTTCAATCCTTCTGGCCGCTCCTGAAGGAGACATTTCGCGCGTGGCTCGAGCGTGACCCGTTCGACAACAGCGTGATCATCGCTTATTACACCATTTTCTCTTTGCCGGGACTTTTGGTCATCATCATAAATTTGGCCGGGCTCGTCTTCGGAGCCGAGGCCGTCACCCACCAAATCAGCGGGCAAATCAGTTCCATGGTTGGCCAGGACACGGCCAAGGACATTGAGTCTATTATCGCGAATGCCAGCAATCAAAAAGGAACCATCTTATCCACGGTTTTAAGCATCGCCACGTTGCTCTTCGGCGCAACAGGGGTGTTCTATCAACTGCAGCAGGTGCTCAACCGGATGTGGGAAGTGAAGCCTAAACCAAAAGGAAAAATACTCAAGCTCATCAAAGACCGGCTTTTCTCTTTCGGATTGATTTTGGTCGTCGGGTTTCTGATGCTCGTCTCCCTGGTGATGTCTGCCGCGCTTAGTGCGGTGAGCGATTGGATGACCGGACATTTTTCGGACTCGCTGAAATTTGTCTTCAAGATCCTCGATATCCTGGTGTCGCTGGGCGTGATCACCCTTCTCTTCGCCGCCATCTTTAAATTCCTTCCCGATGCGAAAGTGCGCTGGCGCGACGTGTGGGTCGGCGCCTTTCTGACGGCGGTTTTGTTTGTTGTGGCAAAATTTGCCTTGGGTGTCTATTTCGGTCAAAGCAATCCGGGGTCGGCTTATGGCGCGGCGGGCACGGTGATCCTGATCATGTTATGGGTGTCGTATGCCGCGCTCATCATCCTGTTCGGCGCAGAGTTCACCCAGGAGTATGCGAACAAATTTGGCCATCATGTCGAACCCACCGAAGCCGCGATCTCCACCGCTGAAAGGACAGAAGCAAAATGATCGTTTTCTTCCCCTGCGTCCTTGTGGAATTTACTATACACAATCGACACAAGTGAGAAGATTGTCACCTAAAAAAATCGGAGGTCAGTGGATAACGTCGCTTATTTCAGGAGCAGAAGCGTGAGGAATCGGCTTAGTCGTTTATGCTGCGCTGAAAGCACGAACCTGCCTGAATACTTAGAAATACAAGACCTGACAACGAATAGCTCAGCCGTAGGCATATTGGCGATTCCGGGTCGCTAATCACGTCTCAACCTCCACTCGTGGGCTTACAAAAAATAGAGTTTTCGAATGCTAGTAGAATCGCAGACCGCGGTGGATATTCGTTGCACTTGCCCAAAAAAGCCCGGAAAAGTTATAATACGGCGGAAGATGTGGTGACCTTTCAGGAAAACCACCCACTTTGGAATTTATTGATCTCCACCACAACTAACGCACACTCAAATATAGAATCACCGATTTATCACCAATATGGTGTGATTCTCACAAGCCACAACAAATGTTGGCGGAATGGCGGTCGATATCTACGCCGTAAGTTCTATCTTCGCTAAACACGTTCACACAGCAAATAATTAGGTCTCAAAGCCACCCGCATTGGCGCTCACTGAATATGGCCTTGCAGGATATTAACCATATGTTATTGAATGCTATTGAAAAACTGGACAAAAGACAGCATGAGCAGTATTTAGGCCTAAACCAAGAAATGTAAACCAGGGAGATGAAAATGCTGAAATTAACGCTGATAGCTTATATTCTCCAAAGAGCATTTCAAAGTCCTGCATAACTTTCTCCATCGTATGAAGCAAATTTTCATTATCAAGGTTTTGCTGTTGTCCAGCGTAATCACCGTAGCGCAATCGAAACAAAACGTTTATGGCGAATACAAAGAAAATGCCGACAGCCTTTTAACCACAATCATTGACAAAGGTGTTTTTACCAGATACGTGCGATTCCGAGCCGACAAAAGTTACTACATTAAGGAAGGAAATAATACCCAGCAGAAAGTCAGCTTTTCAAAACAACCAGACTGGGATCCAGACTTTTGCACTTTTTTCTATGACTTTTCACACCCGGGTTTTTCTGGTCATCGATTTCCAATTGCAATTACACTGGATCGTTCCGGAAAATTTGCACCTCAAAAATATTTCTGTGGGTTCGTCATTATTCCAGATTCTCTGGATGCTATCATTGTGTCGAAAAAGATGGCAATTAAGTCGTTGAAGGATGGCGGACCTCGGAATAAAGCATACCCATCAAGCTTGCAACTGGTTTGGGTTAATAGTGAGAAGAAAGAACAAGTTTATGCGAGTGTCCGTGAATTGGCTGAATTCAATTCAATCAAATGGCGCGTGAGAGGTACGGTTCTATTTCGTGACGAAAAAAAGTATCGCGGTTATTTTCTAGTCGATGTCCTGACTGGCAGCATTGGACGCAACTTTGCGATTCCCTGGGATTGACATCTCCAAGTGGAGGCGAAAAATTCATCGGCCCCATCCTATAGTATTTTCAGCAATTAAGGATCGTTATAGATAAACAAGGCTTGACAACTAGGTGGTTGTGGAAGGAAGACAGAAACCTTTGCTAAATGTACCGATGACATGACAGAGAGTTGTTGTCCCAGGCGCCTACAAAGGAATTATTTCTTTTGTCAATCTGTAACGTCTTTACTATATTCATGAAGCTCATCCATTCACAGGATATTCCCTAGCGAGTGGATGCTTTCTAAGAACTCCAGGTACTTTCTGTTATAATTCACATTTTCCAACTAGCCCGTTAAGCAACCATCACGATGTTAAACCGCATAAAACATTTTTTCGTTTATTACGGAACAGAGGCCATCATCATCGTCTTCCTTGTAGCTTCAGGCGCGATTGGTTTTCTCGCCCAATTTTGGCTCAAAAAAGAAAATCTCAATATTTCTAATGAGACCCGTAATATCTATGCGGCGATTGTTGGCATAGGGACTGGGATGTTAGGATACCTGGCAAATTTGCTCGTTTCGCGACAAAAGGACGCCAATACATCGACCTCCGAAATACTAGAAAAAGTTGCAAAAAATCTTGCAGTGAGTCCCATGCATAAAAGAAAACTTGTTGCATTGGCTAAAGATGCCTTGAATAGCTGGCGAACCCTGCTGGCCGTGCCGAAAGGCGGGGACAAATTTTCGAACGAGTTTTTCAGCGATGGCACTTCCAACAAAAGAAAATTCGCGAGGATTAATTTGGATTCTTTAATTTTGGAAACTCGATGCCCCTCAATAGACACTCTGCCGATTCTGTTCTTTAACACTTACGAAATTAGTGGAGGCATTCCCAATTTTGTTGCTCCAACCGAAATCGCCGCTACTCTCAGCCAACAAATCGCACTATTAAATGTTAGAGTTCCGCAATCAACTGCACTGTTTCAGATTTTGTCACATGACAAGCTCGAAAAGAATATAAGAATTTGGGTGAAGGTACCTAATTACACTATTTGTACTGTAAGTCAGATCGACGATGTCCTAAATGCAATTAGTAGTGTTTTCAGAAATATCTTTAGCGAATTTCAGCTCACGGTTGAACTATATGCTGCTAAAGACATACGTAGAGAAAATACGGAAGTTAGTATAGACCCTGGTGATAAAATAATTCCTGAAGAGAACCAACTACCTGCAGCTTTATACACCTTAAACAGAAATATTTTCTTTGAACGACTTTCACATCAAAGAATCTTCGGTAACCTAGAATTGCCAATACTGCAAATACCGTTTTCGTTGATGCAGAGTCGATTGCAAGATGTGCGACGTGAAACCTCTGGAACGTGGAATTCGATCGTTATCAGTGGTAGCCCCGGAACAGGAAAAACCGAGCTGGTATACCTGTTTGTTCAGGAGTATGCACCCACATCAAATGACTATTTTATTTTTTGCAATTCGACAGAGATTTATCGGTTGCTCGAGAATCCTAAAACTTATCATTCCCAGTCCATTTTTTTTAGTTCAATCTCAGAATTTATGGCGGATCACGACTCTGTCAATAATCCGGGAGCGGCAAATCAAACACTTAACGACCATCGGTCCGCTTACAAAGACGCGCTTCTGAACAGGCTCAATAAGGGTTTCAATAAAATCGTGCTTGTAGTCGATGACTTGGAATCTAATAACGAGGTAAAAGGCTTCCTCACTCAAAAACATGATTTACTGATTGGGTGGGGCGTCAAGCTCATTCTAATTAGCAGATCCAAGATGCCGGACATCAAGGTGACTTCCACAATGAACCTTTCGCTGTGGACGAGACCGGAAGCCAATTCAATCTTGGCTGAATGGAACCGCAACATTGATCTTAACGATATTTCGCTTCAACGTTACATTAGCGAAAGTGAAAATTCTAGCTATCTCCTTCGGATCATAGCTCGCCGTAATGAACCCAACAAGAGCGTCGATGAGATGTTACGGGAAGAACTTGAAGATATCCTCGATCCATTAAAACGGTATTATGGAAGGATTAAATCGTCGCCGGAAGCCTTGCTTTTAGAACTCAAGAGTCGAATCCAGCAGGAAGCGGATCATTCAACACTTTTGGCTGTGATGGAAGAGCAAGCAAATATTGACATCATTGACTTGATGTCAAAGATAGCGTGGTACACGAAATTCAACACCAGCCTAATTGGTCATGAAAAGGATGAACAAAAATATAGAAGTGGTCTAATTAAACCATCGGTCGTAACGAAGTTCGCCAAACTCACTGATGATCAAGCAGAATCTTTTATCGAAATCTGTATTAAACTTCGGATAATGAGCGGCACCAAAGAGGCGGCCATTTGGATTGACCACTTGGTCCCAGACGGAGCAATAGCTTTGAAACTTAAAAAGGATATCGTCGCAAATATTGACAGGAACATACATGAACAGCAAATCCTCACGCTTGACAAATCACAATCTTTAGGTTTTCTAACCGCGCTCATCGACATACCACTTTTTGATGCTTTGCTTGAGTTGCATAGCACTTTCAGTCTTAAGAAACTACTAACGGCACGGGTTTCTAGGTATTTAACTCATAATCCCGAGACTTTCAACCCGATTGCAACTTCCATTTTTAATTTCACCGAAAACCTTCAGGAACAACAACAAGAGGAATGGCTTCCTATCATCGGCGCGCTCTATCCGAATAGTCGTTTTATACAGCAGCATTGTCACGAGTCCATCGTTTCAAATCGAAATACCGACTACTATCTATCAATTCTTCTTGACCAGCTAAATTTGGATGACGTTTCCCAACGTTACTTAGAAGTTGTTGGGACGACGAAAATGGCGGGAGCAGCGCTTAAATACGGCAAGAAGAAAGATTGGGTGGAGATTGTGAACCTTGTTTTATATGAATATGTGTCAAACCCAAACTCCTTGCCAGCTGAATGGAAAATATTTATCTCACGAACTGAGCTTTCATCCTTGGCCCAGCTAATGGACCTGATTCTAGAACGTTGCTTTCCACATCCCACCTCGCCATCTGATTTCTCTAAGCTGGACTTGCAACTTATAAGTGAAATCTTTGAAAGACTCAAAAAGGTGTACTCGGAGCCCCACGGAAAGGAGCGTTACGACACCCTTTCAGGCCCAATCATTCAGGCAGTTGGTAAAAAATTGAAATTTCTGATCGACCATTATGAAAATTTCACCCAGGAATTTAATATTCTCGTGAAATGGTTGCTATACCACCATCATCGAGATTTGACGAATCTTGATGCCGATTATCAACTTAAAAAAATTGGAAGCGACCATTATGCGATTCCTAATACCTGCCAGCCAAGCATGAATAACTTTGCAGCAATTCGTGATAACATCCGTCAAGGTTTCCCTCGGTTTAAATTACCCAGAGCAATCGATTTATCGCCGGACATAAAGTTGCCTAACGAACTTATCTCGGATGGTTTTCCCCCTGACTATGATTATTCATCAAGTAGGGCGTTACTACCATACGCATGGAAAAAGATAAGGGATGATAGAAGGACAGTGGTCTCGCTTACAGAAACGGAAAGGAAAAACGAATACCTACTTCATTGGCGAGCTATTTTCAAATTATAATGTCCGCAGGGGCAAATTGGGACCAGCGTCTTGTATCCATAAAATGGATTTCTGATGATCCTGCCATTTTTCAAACATATGTTTACAATTTTTCTGAAATTGGACAGGGTGATACCAATTTCCAAAAGCCGTGGTATCCCCGAATTTATCACCTGGGAATTGAAAGTATTTGTGTTTAAATGATAGGGTGGGGCAATAAAAAAAACCAAAATCATTTAAATTTTGAGGTTTTAATTCGGTTTGTAATCAACTATGCGGAGAGGGCGGGATTACTTGCAGTGATCCGGTAAGGGGTGGGCTTCAATCCAATAAATGCCCCGTTCGCTGCGCTCACTTCATTTTTGTTTGATTGGATTGGCGGAGAGGGCGGGATTACTTGCAGTGATCCCGGTGAGGGGTGGGCTTCAATCCAATAAATGCCCCGTTCGCTGCGCTCACTTCATTTTTGTTTGAAAGGATTTTGCCGAGTGAGGCACTCGGCAAAATCCTTTCAAACAAAAATGCCCTCCTTTGTCGGGCGGGCATTTATTGGATTGGCGGAGAGGGCGGGATTCGAACCCGCGATACCCTTTCGAGTATACACACTTTCCAGGCGTGCTCCTTCAACCACTCGGACACCTCTCCATTTTGGTGTTTTCGATGTTTTTTCCTGGAAACGGGACGCAAAGAAATCAATAAAAAACACAGTTTCCAAACCTCACGAGGTCATTTCTCCGGCCAGGGATCGGCCGATCAGCTCGCGGGTGCGGTCGGTGCGGTATTGGGCTATTAAAAGCATCAATTTCGAGGCGGGGGGCCTCTGTGGGTTATGTCGGCGCCTCTGATGACGCCAATTTTATTGATGTGGCCGTCAGAAAGACAATATAAGATTTGACGATTTTGGTGGCTGATTTTAAAATTCTTTCAATAAATACAGCAAACGGCCGGAGATTCCCGGCCTTTTTTGCGGCCTTCCATGGATTATTCGTAACTAGTATATTCAAGAACCCTAAACCGCTGAAAAAGGCCTTTACCATATTCTTCCTTTCGATCTTCCTGTTCAACATAGGCGGATACTATCTGGTGTATTGGGTGGCAAATTCCCGGGCGCAGAAAGACCTTCTGGTTCGCCTGGACGCAGACAATTATTCGTCAAACGACCTCGTGGTTTTCTCCGTTCCAATCTCGCTTCCTTACCCCTTACAACAACCGGGCTACGAAAGGGTGGACGGCGAATTTGAATACCAGGGCGAGTACTATAGCCTTGTAAAGCAGCGCCTTGAAAATGACACGCTGTTTATGGTGTGTATCAAGGATCATCATAAGAAGAAACTGGTCAATGTACTTAACACCTATACCAACCTGGCCAACAACTTACCCGTAAGCGCACAACATACCATAGCTTTGTTCGCAAAACTATTTAAGGACTACACTTCTTCAGGATCAACGGCGATATCCGCCGGTACAGGTTGGTGTATTCTACTCTCCTTTGTTGAAAAAGAGTATTCGCTACTCCAGCGCAATTATCCTGTACTCTCCCCTCCTCCACGAGGCTAGCCATCTCCCTCACCTTTTCGCTGCGAAAAGGTCTATTCTTTTTATATGACGGTAAATTTCAATTGGCCTTATCCAAGGGTTTGATCCTATGGGTGCGATTGTAGTTGCTGTCGTCTTTACTAACACAAAATCTTACTCCAATGAAAAAATATATACCTATTTCAATTCTCTTGTTTTTCATATGCCAAAGCGCTGGCGTTTTTGCTCAGGGTTGTGTTGCGGTTCGCCAGATGGGCGGAATCAACCCCTTGTCATCGAGTGGTTATACCCTTCCCAAGGGTCAATTTCAGATCGGAACAAACTATCGCTATTTCCATTCCTTCAGACATTATGTAGGCACAGAGGAACAAAAGCAACGCCAACATACAGGCGGTGGCTTCGACGAGAATGGAAATGAAAAAGGAAATGCTGTCAATATTTATTCACACGCTATCGATCTCAGCATTTCCTATGCGATCAGTGACCGTTTTCAGGTGAACGTTGTGATTCCCTATGTTCACAATGAACGTTCGCAGGTATTAGCAACCAAAAAAGATCCCGCTACCGGTCAGACATTAGAAGGAACCCGTTACAGTGTGTATGCTCAGGGACTCGCAGACATCCGGCTAACGGCGAACTACTGGGTATTTGATCCTGCAACACATCAAAAAGGAAATCTGATGGTTGGACTTGGCGTGAAGCTGAACAGTGGAAGTCATTCGAAAACCGATGATGCCATTGCATTGGATCCTGTTACAAAGGAGGTGATCACACAAAATCAAGTGATGGACCAGGCCATTCAGCCCGGCGATGGTGGAATTGGTGTTTCCGTGGAGTTCCAAGGATTCAAACAAATCTATAAAGGTATCTACGGTTTTGGTACGGGATATTACTTATTCAACCCCAGAGAATCCAATGGCTCTTTCAAGTCAGCGCCCACCGTCGTAAAGGATCAGAATGGAAATGTCCTTGGAACGTTGACGGGCTACAATGTTTATGCTTCACCGGATCAGTACTTTGTACGGGCAGGGTTGATGACTGCTGTTGGAAAGAGCAAAAACCTGACGTTATCTGCTGCCGCAAGATTTGAAGGCATTCCTGCCTATGATGCATTTGGTGGACAGGTTGCCTATCGCAGACCCGGCTATGTTATCGCCGTCGAGCCTGGCGTTTCCTACCGCAACGGAAAGCACAGTGTAAGCTTGTTCGTGCCCTTTAACATGGTAAGAAACCGCATTCAGAGTGCCGCCGACATAGCAAGTCAAGACCTGCAAAACTCTGTGATCACGGACGAATCACAAAAGGTTCATGTGCAGGGTGATGCTGCATTCGCTGATTATTCCATCAACGTGTCGTACTACTACCGGATAGGTAAATCGTAGTTACCCCAAATAAAAGATCCTGTCACGCTGTGCAAGAAATTGCACAGCGTTTTTTTTGAGCTGAAAATAGATTGATTTTCATACTTTTGCCAAATGGCAACACGAAGCGTATCCAACGTTCCGGAATCAATTACAAAGGATCTGAAGCTGAAAGGTTTTAAGATACACGCATTACCTGAAGCAACAAATCTATCTGCTAATGGCCGGCCCGCCGTCGTTCAGGGCAGGCGCGATTTTTATAAAATGGGTTTGATAACCGGCAACATGACCCTTTACTATGGTGATACGTTATTAGAAATAACGGGTACCGTTTTGTTTTTTATCAATCCCAATATATCTCATGCTGTTGTGCGCAGTTCCAAAAGAAAAGGCTATGCGTGTCTTTTTACCGAAGCTTTTATGGCCAGCAGAGAGCGCACAGGGATCTTGCAAAATTCCCCATTATTCAGATCAGATGGAACACCCCTAATTCAGCTTGACAAAGAACAGGCTGCATTTATGACCGGGCTTTTTCAAAAGATGCTCACCGTATACAGCAGTAATTATCATCATAAGGACGAATTGCTCAAGAATTGTTTAGCCCTCATTATTCACGAGGCACTAAGAATTCAACCGCCAAAAAACGGACCGCAATACAAAAACGCGGCCACAAGAATCGCCTGGTTGTTTATGGAATTATTAGAAAGGCAATTCCCCATCGATAACACAGAACAGCCGCTCAGGCTAAGGACGGCACAGGACTTCGCGGGAAGCCTTTCGGTACATCCAAACTACCTTAACCGCTCCGTAAAGGATGTTACCGGCAAACCAACCTCTGTGCATATAGCAGAACGTATTGCCCTAGAAGCGAAGGCCCTTTTACTCTATACGGATTGGAGTGTGGCAGACATTGCCCATGGCCTGGGTTTTGAATATCCAACCTATTTCAACAACTACTTTAAACGGGTAACCGGTGTTACTCCCCAATCTCTCCGGAAACAGAAAGTTTGAAAATCATACTTTATGGTTTGATTCTCGTTAGCGTGGAACGCCATACTATGAGGAACTTTGTATCATAAATTTTAAATAAAAAAGTATGAGAGTTTTAGTAACAGGCGCTACCGGAAAAGTAGGCAGCAGATTTGTTTCACGCATTTTAGCGAAAGGCTATGACGTTACTATCTTAGTGCGCGATGCTGTAAAAGCATCGGCATGGGCTGAACTCGGCGCCAAGGTTGTTGTCGGGGATTTAAACAGCCCGGATACGTTGCCTCCCGCTGTAAAAGATATTGACGCGGTTATACATATCGCTGCATTCTTCCGAAGCTTTACCGACAACGAAGGCATTATAAAGACCAATCATGCAGGAACCGTAGCCCTTGCCAATGCATCCGTTGACGCCGGTGTCAAAAGATTTATTTTCACGAGCACCGGCAATGTATATCGCCCAGACAACCCACGGCCTTCAAAGGAAGATGACTCGCTCGACATGAATGACCCCCGGGCATACTCGTCCAGCAAAATTGCAGCAGAGAATGAACTCCTTGCGCTTCATAAAAGAACAGGCCTTGATGTACGTGTACTGCGTCTGGGTTTTGTTTATGGTGATAAGGATCCTCATATAGAGGAGATCATACCTGTACTGAAAAAATGGAAACGTCACTCCGGGTATAGAATGCACATGGTACATCATTTAGACGTTGCCCAGGCTTTAACGATACTGCTTCATACCGACGGACTAAATGGTGAAATATTTAATGTGGCCGATGATGCACCGATTAGCTTATATGAACTGGTTGATTCTTTTGGACTGGCAGGTGATACATTCAACCCCGCAGAAGGGCCATTGGCTAATCCCTTTGAAGGTATCATGGACATTTCAAAACTCAGAAGCAAGACCAGCTTCAGGCCACTCGTGCCCAGTTACTATAGTGCACGTGATCTGGATATTTTGTAGATCCGAGTGAAGCACCCGGCGAAACCCTTCAAACAAAAATGCCTTCCTTCGTCGAGTGGGCACTCCTGGGATTTCGCGGACCGGTCCGCCGCAGTTTCCAAACCTCACGAGGTCAATTCTCCGGCCAGGGAGAGGCCAATCAGCTCGCGGGTGCGTTCGGGGCCGTATTGGCCGATTAAAAGCATCAATTTCGATACGGCAGCCTCGGTGGTCATGTCGGCGCCGCTGATGACGCCGATTTGCTGAAGGCGCTTGCTGGTTTCGTAGCGGCCCTGCAGCACACGGCCGCCCGGGCATTGCGAAACATTCAGTAAAATTATACCCCGCTCAATAGCGATCTGCAACTCTTCGATAAGCCACGGCAGCGTGGGCGCATTACCCGATCCATACGTTTCCACCACGACCGCTTTCAGACCTGGGATGGTCAGTATGGCGTTGACCACCTGGCGGTTGATGCCTGGGAAAAGCTTGAGGATGGCCACGTTGGTTTCGAAGGTGTCGCGCAACTCGAGGCTGGTGGACCGGGGCGTGGAGCGGATCACGGAAAAATTATAATCGATCTTCACGCCGGCCTTGGCCAGGGGTGGATAGTTACCGGAGTCGAAAGCGTCGAATTGCATGCTCTCCACTTTTTTGGAGCGGTTGCCGCGCAGCAGGGCATAATCGAAATAGATACATACTTCGGGCACGAGGGGAAGTCCTTCCTGGCGGGCCGAGGCAATGTCGAGGGCGGTGATGAGATTTTCGCGGGCGTCCGAGCGGGGTTCGCTGATGGGGAGCTGGGCGCCGGTGAAGACCACGGGCTTGCTCAGCCCCTCAAGCATGAAGCTGAGGGCCGATGCTGTGTAGGCCATGGTGTCGGTGCCGTGCAGGACCACGAAGCCGTCGTGGTTCGTGTATTGATCCTGGATGATGCTGCCGATGAGGCGCCAGTGCTCGGTGTTGACGTTGGAGGAGTCGATGGGGTGTTCGAACGAGACGGCGGTGATCTCGAGGGCGAGGTTCTTCAGCGTCGGCAATTGTTCGAGGATGTAGGGGAAGTCGAAGGGCACGAGCACGCCGTCGCGGTCGTAGGTCATGCCGAAGGTGCCGCCGGTGTAGATGATCAGGATGCGGGCGCGCGACTTGCCCGGCAGCGCGGTGTTGATGCTGACGGTGTTGAGGTTCATCATACGGAAAGGTTGAACAACGCGAGGGCGTTACGGGTGGTCATGGATCGAACGTCTTCCAAGGGACATTTTTTTACGGTGGCAATCTTATCCGCCACCAGGGGTATATACGACGGCTCGTTGCGCTTGCCCCGGTGCGGCACGGGGGCAAGATAAGGACTATCCGTTTCCAAAACCATATGATCGAGGCTCACGGCTTCCAGCACAGGGTCCAGTCCACCGTTTTTAAATGTGGCTACGCCGCCGATGCCTAGGTAAAATCCCAACTTGGTGATGCGCTCCGCCTGCTCCACGGTGCCGCCGTAGCAATGAAAGATTCCCGAGAGGCGTCCATCCTGAACCTTCTCCACCAGCGCGATGGTCTCGTCCAGGCTTTCGCGACAGTGGATCACGATGGGGAGTGCGTATCGTTTTGCCCATTCGATCTGTACGTGGAAAGCCTCCACTTGCTGGTCCCAGAAGGTCTTATCCCAGTACAAGTCGGTGCCGATCTCCCCTACCGCTGCAAATTTTCGTTTTGAGAGCCAGTTTTCCACGATGTAGAGCTCGCGTTCAAAATCCTTTTTCACCGAGCACGGGTGCAGGCCCATCATGGCCACGCAGGTTTGGGGTGAGCGGCTCTCGAGTTCCATCATGCGGTCGATGGACGCGTGGTCGACGTTGGGCATGAAGATCTTGCCGATCTGCTGTTCCTCGCACCGGTGCAGCATGTCGGCGTAGTCTTTTATAAAATCCTCGTGATAGATATGGGCGTGTGTGTCGACGTAAAAATTCATGCCTCAAAAGTACAAGTTCTCCGGGAGGATGCCCGCGATGTGTGGGTAAGAAATTGACGGGCTTCCGGTGGAGGCAAGCGTTACAACAAATATTTCCGGAAGATGATGATGCCGATCACCACGGCCATACACGACACCACCAGCACCGCGCCGGCGGCGATGTCTTTGATCTTGCCCGCCAGCGGGTTTCGCTCCAGGGTGATCAGGTCCACCAGGGACTCGATGGCCGAGTTCATCATCTCCAACCCGATGACCACCCCAATGCAGAGGATCACAATGCACCATTCCTCGGACGTGATGCCGACATAAAACCCCGCACCAATCACCAACAACGCCACGACGATCTGGGCCTTGAGATTGCGCTCGCCGGAAATACCCGACCAGATCCCGTGAAAAGCATAGATAAAACTTCTTAAGAGGCTTTTCATATTTTTTTTAGACAAGGGTGTAGCAAACAAGCAAACGCAACAAACGACATCAAATTACTTCCCATCCATACGTTCTTTTTGCATTTGGGGTTTATCCAACGTTTCAAATACGTTATCCAACGCACCGGCCAGCAACGCAGGGTCTGCGGGGGACTGCGTGAAGCCCTCATACTTTTTAGATTCCTCCAACGCGACGGCCAGGTTGAACCGGTGTTGTTCCTGCATGAAGGCCACGCCCTGTTTCATGAGGCGCGCCGCCAGGTATTCCTGTTCCGTCTGCCCGGGAGTGGGGACAAAGATCGCCCGCTTCTGCAGGGCGCTCAGATCCATCACGGTGCTGAACCCGCTCCGGGCAATCACACACGACGCCTGTTCCAACACGGTTTGTAGCGCTGACCCGGAAAGGAAGTTAACACAATTATCATTGGATTGTTCCTCCGCAGCGGCAGGAAGTCCCCGCACCACAAAATATTTCAGACCCGAAGCCTTCACCTGCGGCACCACGATGTTCTCAAACACCGTGCGTTGAGGCTCAGGCCCGGAGAACACACAGACCATGTCATATACGGCCTTCGTCTTATGCGTTGGGATGAATCTTGATTGCGGGCCGATGTAGCGGACGTTATCGTTCGCCCGGTGATTGCCAAAGGAGATCAGGTCTCCCGCCAGGGCGTGATCGCCGGGAAAGTCGGGAATCCAACAGGCCGTGAATTTCCGGATGAACCCGTGGTTGATCCGGCGTATCCACGGGGCCATCCAGCCAAAGCGTTTTGGCATGAGGATGTTGCTTTGATGCGTGATGAATATACTGGGCACCGCCGCCGTCCAGCAGCCATAGCGGTTGTCGGAAATAACCAGGTCGAGGGCGTATTCCTTGGCATAGCGCTCCACGCACGCGTGCTCTTCACGGATGGCGCGTCTGAACTTTGAAAGTTGCCGGGCCATGCTCCAGGCCATCCCGCGCGTCGCCGGGTATGAGGGGTGATATCCGGGCAATGACAGGAAGGTCAGTTGTGGGAATTCCTTTTCCAGAAGCAATCGGGAATCGCCACTGCCGGCGATAAGCACATGGCAATCGCGTCGTAGCAATTCGCGGATCAATGGAATGCACCGGGTGGCATGACCGAGACCCCAGTCCAGCGGTGCTATCAGTACGCGCCGGGTCATGCGAGGGGTTTAAATTGAAAACCTTGATTTGTAAAATGATCCAGCACGCGCGGCAAGGCATAGGTCATGTTCCGCTCGGCTTTGAGGCTGTCGTGAAAAACGATGATAGAACCAGGGCGTATCGCGTTGATGGTGTTCTTCAGACAACGCTCTGCGCTGAGGTGGCGGTCGTAGTCCACGGAGAGCACGTCCCACATGATGATCTGAAAATCGGGCAGGGCTTTTATTTGACTTCGGGTGATCCGTCCATAAGGAGGACGAAAGAGGGGGCTCACTTCGGTGTGCCGCGCCATTTCCTCCTGGCACTGTTTTATGTTTTGGACATAGTCGCTGCGGTTTGTCTTCCATCCGTTCATGTGATTGAACGTGTGGTTGGCCACCGCGTGTTCTTTTGCAATCACCTGCTTAAAAATGTCGGGATGTTTTCTGACGTTATCGCCGATACAAAAAAAAGTAGCCTTGGCGTTGTGTCCGGCCAGCGTGTCTAATACAAATTCTGTAGGGCCCGGAACCGGTCCGTCATCGAAGGTCAGGTATAATTCCCGCGACGCATTTTCTATTCTCCAGGTGAGCGAAGGATATAGGAAAGGCAAAAGGGAAGGTGTCCGGTGAAGCATAGATCAAATCCCGATATAAAATGACCGACCATGACCGGTAGTCTGCCTACCGTGCAACAAAAAAATTATCCCCCTACCCGGCACGAAAGGATGGTGATGTCGTCGTTGTAGCCGTTTTTGCCTTTGAAATTGTCGAGGGCCACGATGATGTCCTGGTGAATGGTCTTCAACTCTTTGGTGTAGGTCAGCTCTTCTTGGAAATAGTCCAGCAGAGCTTCCACCCCAAATTCAACACCCGCTTCGCTTCGCGTTTCCGTGAGGCCGTCGGTGTAGCAGAACAGCAGGAAGTCGTCCAGGTCGGTCACGAACCCTTCGTTGAGAAACGGCAAGGGGTGCATGGCACCGAGTACGGTCGAGCCGTCTTCCAATAAACGCAAGCCGTTCTTCTTGTCGATCAGGATCGGCGGATTGTGGCCGGCATTCACATAGACCATGGTCTTCAACCGGAGATCGTAGATGGCCGCAAAGAAGGTGATGAACTTTTCACCTTTCGTATTTTCCAATACCTGGAAGTTCAACGCTTCGATGATATCGGTCAGGTTGGGGGTTTGCCGCAACAACGTGCGCAACGAGGCCTGGAAGTTCGACATCATCAACGCGGCGGGTATGCCTTTGCCACTGACGTCGGCCACGCAGATGAGGAATTGATTTTTGTTGATGGGAATATAGTCGTAGTAGTCACCACCCACCATGTCGTGTGGCAGGTAGCTGGCTTCCACCTTCAGCCGGTCTGTGTTGGGCAGTTTGTCGGGGAAGAGAAATTGCTGCACGTCGCTGGCGATCTCGAGCTCCTTGCGGAACGATTCCTGTTCCAGTTGCTTGCGCACCAATTTTTTATTTTCGATGGCAACGATGATGATGTTGCTGAGCGCCTGGATGAACTTGATGCCGTCTTCGTTCTCATAGCTCTGATCGTCCATCTCCAGACCGCCGACAAACACCAGGGCGAGCGTGGTGCTCTTGTGTGTGACGGGGATGATGATGTCGAACACGGTGAAGTCGCATTGTTCGAACTCGCGCAGGTGCGTAATGTCTTGTATGGTTTTGAAAGCCGGCAACAGGTTGGCCTTGTGAAAATGTTTCTTGGTGCCGAAGCTTACTTTGCAGCTCCATTCATCGTCCAAAACAAAAAGCGCGAGCTTCTGGATGTTGAGGTTCGAACGGAGGGTGAAGTTATAGATCTTGTAGAGGGATTCTTCCGATAGATTACTGTTAATGGCCTGCGTGATCTCGAGCAAAGCATTCAGCTCGAGTTCTTTGATTTCAAATTTAGCTTTGAGGGTTTGTTCTGTCATGTTACGGTAAAGTTAATCTGAAAAGCGAATTGAACACAACGTTTTTGCCGCTCCTAAAAATGTTTTACCTCGTTATGACTGATCGTGAGCGACTTTAGTTTTCTCCCCTTCCACTCAAACGTATGAAAGTTCGAAAAGACACCGATTAGCAAAATATAAAGTGGATACAAGAGTTGCAACGAAAGAAAAGCGGGCCAATTCCAGGATAGCCGGAGAATATCTGATACGCTTCTCAAAAAAAAGTATTCCAGCACCGCTTTGCCCACCCACAATCCCAGGGCAAGACCGGCATCGATGCGCTGCATGACTACCATTACCGGCAATAGAAAGACCAACGCCTGAAAGGTCGCGACAAAAAGGGCCAAAGCCTTGCTAACAAACGATTGGTGATGCCGCCACTTCCCTGCCCAGCGAATCCGTTGGTGGATGAAATCACGCAGGGTTGGGCTGGACGCTGTGGTCACTACGGTGCGTTCGTCGCCGGAAAAAGCAATTCCTCCGGGAAAGTGTTGCGCGATCTTTCGCAGCAGGAACTCGTCGTCACCCGAAGGGATATGCAAATTTCCCACATAGCCGCCCACCGCCTCAAACGCATCTTTACGGAACGCCAGGTTGGCCCCGTTGCACATGGTGGGGACGCCCAACGCCATCGTGCCCGCTCCGGAACCGATGAGGCTGGCAAACTCCAGGGATTGAAGGGATGAAAAATAACCCTCTCCCGTTATCGCCACACCACCAAAGACCATCTGCACCGTATCCTTCTCAAAGTAAGCCAATAGCGTCGCGATCCACTCCGCGGGCACGCGACAGTCGGCATCCGTCGTGATGATCACTTCTCCCTGCGCCAACTGAACACCCCGTGTCAAGGCCGCTTTTTTACCGGTGCCTGCACTGCTCACCAGGCGCAGGTGTTGATGTTCCGGGAGATGCTGCCGGACGATGTCTGCGGTGTCATCCTCGGAATGATCGTCGACCACGATGACTTCATACAAGGGGTGGGTCTGTCGCTTCAGGTCGCCCAGCAACCGGGCGATGTTGCGCGCTTCATGGCGCGCCGGCACCACCACCGTCGCCCGCAACCTTGAAGGGGCGCCTGGCTTTTGGGCCACGGCTTTCTTCCAGCCGGCGAACAGCACGATCACCAGGATGAAATAAAGAGCAAAAAAAAGGACGATGACGGCGGTCATGCGTGCAATTTCACAAATTTACAAACGCTACCTATCTTGGGCCGTGGTAAATATGGCAAAAGAAAAGATCATCCTCGGTCTCGATCCGGGCACAAACGTGATGGGTTATGGGCTCATCCTGGTGCGCAAGCCCAAGGTAGACCTGCTTCAGTTTGGGGTGATCCACCTCAGCAAATACGCGGGACACGAGCTGCGGCTCAAGAAGATCTTCGAGCGCGTCATTAGCCTCATCGAAGAGTTTCATCCCGACGAAGTGGCGCTGGAGGCTCCTTTCTTTGGCAAGAATGTGCAGTCCATGCTCAAGCTTGGACGCGCGCAAGGCGTGGCCATTGCCGCTTCTCTTTCGCGCGAAATCCCCATCGTGGAGTATGCACCCAAGAAGGTCAAGCAATCCGTAACCGGCAATGGCAACGCATCCAAAGAGCAAGTGGCGCGGATGCTCATGGCCCAGTTTGCCATCAAAGAGCTCCCCAAGCTATTGGATGCCACCGATGCCCTGGCCGTGGCCTTGTGTCACCATTTTCAAAAAGGAGAAACCAAATCAAAAGCCAAAAGCTGGGAAGCCTTTGTCAAGGAAAATCCAGGACGCGCAAAATAAAATTAATACACCGCCCCGGGGCGTTGCCAAACTCCGCGGCATTCTATCTTTACGAAATTTCTCTCCATGAAGTCCCTTTTGGTTCTTTGTTTCAACGATCTGAAGAACGACGCCCGCGTCACCCGGCAGATCAATTTTCTAAAAGACAACTATCGCGTCACCGCCGCCTGTTTCGATGCCTATCCCGACCCGGCGCGCGAACTCTACATCCTAAAAAAAACCAACCTCACTTTTTTCAGGAAAGCCGTCACCTCCATTTTTCTCCTCCTGGGCATCAACCGCATTGCCTACGCGCTGCTGCACAACTACAAAACCGACGTCGCCCCACTTCGCGAACGCAAATTCGACATCATCGTGGCCAACGACATCGAGGCACTCCCCATGGCGTTTGACATCGCCGGAAAACACAGCAAGGTTTTTTTTGATGCACACGAATACGCTCCCCGCCATTTTGAGGATCGCCTGTACTGGCGCATTTTCTTCCAACGCTTCAACACCGCGCTGTGCCGGAAATACATTCCGCTGACAGCGGGCATGTCCACGATCAACCAGGGACTGGCCACCGAGTATGAAAAACATTTCGGCGTAAAGCCCGTCATCATCACCAACGCTTCGCCGTATGTGCAGCATACGCCAAAGACGGTCGACCAATATCCCATCAAGCTCGTCCACCACGGCATCTTCAACATCTCGCGCCGCCCCGACCTGATGCTGGACATGATGGAAGCCCTGGACGATCGCTTCACGCTCGACCTCATCTACCTGTTGCCCGGCCATGCCTCACCCCAAACCAAAGAATACTTCGAAACCTTCAAAGCCCGCGCCGCCGCCATGGGCAACATCAAGGTACTTCCGGCGCTGAAAGGCAGCGAGATCGTACCCACCCTTCACGCCCACTACGACATGGGCGTCATTCTCATTCCACCGGTAAATTTCAACTATGAGAACGGCCTGCCCAACAAGCTTTTCGATGGCATTCAGGCACGCCTGGGTACCGTAGCGGGTCCGTTAAGGGAGATCACGCAAATTGTGAAGCGTTATGACATTGGAGTGGTCTCTGAGGACTTCACGGCACAAGGTATGGCAAACGCGCTGAAGGCGTTGACAGCGGAGGATGTTACGCGGTTCAAAATGAATACGCAAAAAGCTGCACAGGAGCTAAGCGCGGAACACAATCAGATTGTGTTGTTGGAGGCATTGAAGAAATTGGATTAGGTCCGCCGTTGATTTCTCCGCCGTTGTTGACGTTCCCCCGCCGTTGTTGGTGTTCTTCACCAACAACTCCACTCGGTGTACTCCCCCCATAAATAGCTGATTAGGCCATCGCCCTCCTTATCGGTCAGTGGCTGCCTATAATTGGTTCCCACCATCAAACAACTCCACACTCCAACATCGCCACCACCGTTGTTGGTGTCCCACCAACAACTTCTTTCGGTGTGTTTCCCCAATGAATAGGGCGAATTGCTCCGTCGCCGCTCCTTGTCGGTCAGGTGGCTGTCTATAGTTGCCTCCCTCAATCAAACAACTCCACATTCCAATATCTCCACCACCGTTGTTGGTGTCCCACCAACAACTTCATTCGGTGTGATCCCCATGAAATTGGCGGAACGCCCTTGTTCCTGCCGGATGGAGTGGTGCTGATTTGGGGTGGGTATGTTGTGGATCGTGTTATTTAATTATGTGGTGGATGCTGAATAAAAGTTGTTGGTGGGACACCAACAACTGGGCCGTTGGGACATGGATTGGGGCTGGTTTAGGATGCCACCGGTGAATCGTGCTACCTAACAATGGTGGACACTCGCCACCGTTGTTGGTGTTCTTCACCAACAACTCATTCGGCGGCGTGTCACTATAATGGGTCAACAATGCCTGACCTCCATTAGGCCTACCCTCCATTCATTGATATTCGCCATCCAATGTTGTTGGTGAAGAACACCAACAACGGCGGGGTGGCGCCGAATAATGGCAGCTTAAAATATCAGCCGTATCACCTCAAAAGCTTCCGCGTACTCGCTCCCAATCTGCACCCCACGGGCCTTCGCCAAAGAAAAAACAAATTGCTCGGAAATGTAATCGCGGTGCTGCTGGGACTCGTAGGCCTTCAACGCGTCGCATTTGCGGCGGATGTGTTCTTCCTTCAGTTGCACAAAGCAGCTGGTGCTGAAGGTTAGGTTGTTCCAGATCAGTTCGTAGCCTAAGATGGTGCGTTGCTTGAAGGCGCGCAGGCCTTCCTGTGCTACGGTGCTGTGGTCCTGGTGGATGTCGTTTAGGGAGGGTAGCAGGACCAGGTCGGGGTTTATACGTTTCCGGAGTTGGATCAGTCCTTCGAGGATCTCCTGGCGCACGTAGTTGAGCTTGCGCACCTCGTAGTTGTAGATGATGAGGTTTTCGCTTTTGATGCCGAGCCGGAAGGTGGCGTTCTTTACTTCTGTTTTCAGGATGTCTTTGGGGAATCCTTCGGGTACGGACTGTTCGGCGGTGGAGAAGGCGGCGTAGTAGACGTCTGCACCGGCTTCGATCAGTTTGGCGATGGTGCCGCCGGCTCCCAGTTCGCCGTCGTCGGTGTGGGGTGCCAGGACGAGCACGGTCCTGAATTTAGTAATGTCCATGCGGGTAGTTTGAGGCGGAAATTTAAGGATTAAAAATCAGGGGACCGCTCCTTGGGGGATTAATCAATCGGCTTTCACCAGCGAAACATTCCCCTTGACGTTACCGATGCAATCGTTTTTAAGTATGTAGAAGTAGACGCCACTGGGAAGTGCGCCGCCATTCCAGTTGTTTTGGTAGTTGGGGTTGTCATACACCCGTTCTCCCCAGCGGTTAAACACGGTGAAACGCGAGCCCAACAAGTTTGTCTCCACCACAAAGTTCTCGTTGAGCAAATCGTTGCCGGGTGTGATCACGTTAGGGATCTTGTCTGTGTCGACGTTCAGCTTGCTGATCCTGATCTTGTCGGAGGTCGTTCCGCAGGCGTTGGAAACCTTCACCCAGTATTCACCGAAGTCGCGAACAGCAAAAGTGGAGTCGATGGAGCCGTCTTGCCATTCAAATTGAAAGCCCCTTGGATCTTTTAAAGGGCTCAGTTTGCGCGGTTTAAAATTACAGATCACCTCGTCATCGCCCAGTGAAAAAACGGGAGGCGGCTTCATGAAGGCAACGGCCACTGTATCGGCATCGGATTGACATGCACCTGAAACTTTTACGAAATAACTTTTGGATTGTGTGACCACGATCGACGGCGAGGTACTTCCTGTGCTCCACAGGATGGCTTTGTTAGCCAGATCGGCGGGTAAGGAGAGCGTGGCGCTGGTTTGATTACAGATCTGTTTGTCGGTACCCAAATCGACGTTGATGGTTGCTTCCGAGATTTTGGAGAACGTCACTGTATCGGCAAAGCTTCCACAACTATTTTTCACCTTCAACCAATATTGCCCAAAAGTATTGACGAGCATCCCCTGATTTTTCGAGCCGTCTTGCCAGGTGAAGTCATAGTCTGCGGGGGGGACCATGAAAGGATTCAAAAAACGTGCGTTCATGGTGCAGAGACTTGCATCCTGACCAAGCGAAAAAGGCGCTGGTGAATGCTGGAAGTCTACTGCCACGGTGTCGCTACTGAGGTTGCAATCGCCGACTTTAAGCCAGTATTCACCGGATGTGCTCACGGTAATCGATGACGTAGTCGCGCCTGTGCTCCATAGAAAATCCATTCCATTGAATTGCGCAGGTGCTTGCAGCGTATAGGAACCATTATCACACAAGTGGTGATCCGCTCCCAAGTCCACGTCTAAAGCAACACAGCATTGGTACTTCATTAATTCTGTGCGCTGAAGGATAGCCGTCAGGGGTTGATCGATCCAGGTGTCAACGCTGTTGTCTGTGCGCTGCCTGGCACAGACCGTGACATTATTGTCGGTATAGGTCGCGTCAAAAGTGACACCGCTATTCATGGTGGCCGCGAAAACGCCCATATACGGTTTGTCGTATTCCCCTGCGGCCAATCCCCCGGTTTGGGATGGAAGGCTGTTTACGGCGTATACCTGAACGCCCGAAGGGAATCCAGAAACATTGCTGACCTTCAGCTTGTCGGTACCATAGGTCAGCGTAACGGAGTTGCCCGTCCAGGATGCTGGATAAAAATACGTGCTTGCATCGCCGATCGGAGCCGATGAATAAACGCGTTCAGGAGACCCGATCAACGCTCCGTTGAACCCTTTTGGTGATTTATCGAATACGGTGCTTCCCGTAGTTTCATCAAAGTTCCAATAACCGATGAGGCCCGTTTCGTTGCCCTGAAGTTTTTTACACATCGTGTCGCGAATTTCCGTTTCCGAGAGCGCACGGTTCCAGACACGGAACTCATCCATCATTCCCTTGAACCGGTAGTATGCCCCGTTGCTAAACCAATACCCCAGTTTGGCTACTTCTGCAGGAGAATTGGAGTTCATAGGTGCATTCGAATCTCCTTCGTAGCTCCCTCCCATATTGACCCCGTTCACATAAATATCCATATTGGTTTTCGCTCTGAACACCACAGCGATATGCATCCACTTTCCTGTGGGATCGCTCATGAGCGCCGCCTTGGATCTTCGATACGCCGGGTTATTGCCTCCCAAACCATCTCCATAGGTCATGCCCACGTGTTGGTGAGACGTAACCACTGCCACACCGTTGTAGACCGAGGAACCGTCCTGGCTGTCGAAAATGGGAACCAGTGTCGTGATGGAAGGATCCGTATAGACCCATACGGAAAGGGTTACGGGCAGGGCAAGATTGTCGTAAATATTGCCGAAGTCAACATAGTCATTGATGCCGTCAAAACGCAGCGCCCGACCAGAACCTGCATCATCCGTCTGACCCAACCCGGCAAGGGAAGAAAAAAGGGCGCAAAGGGCCACCAAATACTTATTCATAACAGGAGGAAAAGAAGACAAGCAACATGGGTTGATTAAAACTGGGCTTCAGAGCAAAGATAAATATTTGTGACCAACCCCTGACCGGCCCGCTCCGCGATGTGCCTTTTTCCCTTTAATTACCAAATAATTCCTTATAAAGGACCAGGATCCGCTCATGGGCAAAGACGCTCGCAATACGGGCCTTGTTCGAACCGCTGTCCCGTACCTTTCCGGACGATACCTCGGCCAAGGCATGCCACTGAATCTTCAACCGGGTTAGATCTGGAAGGGATATGTTTTTATCGTGGAAGAAAACGGGCTTGTTCATATACATCATCATCAAAATGTTTCCATACCCCTGGGGGCGAATGGTGTTCATGATGAGTCCGTCGGTTTTAGAAAGCAGCGACAGGTATTCCTCGAACTTCATGTAGCGCTCAACAAATTCCAGCGTACCCTGAGTATAATGGAGATTCTTTTTTAGAAATTTTATATAACGCGCATCACCATAAGAGACCGGGATCAGCAAATGCGCCTTCACTCCTTTTTCCTCGAGGTAATTTACAACCTCCAGGTGATTGTTGGCCGGCGAACCTGAATTGCCAAGGATGTAAACCGGCGTTTCATGATCTTCCTTTTCGCCGGCGACCAGTTCATCGATTTTATGATAGGCCTGGTTGTTCTCATAAAAGAAGAAACGGAAATCTGCCGACAGCGGCAGATGGTCCTTCGCAAAGCGATACTCCTCTTCCATCCAGGTGAGCACGTTCTTTATTTTCGAAAAAGCTTGGCGGCGATAAGGCGTTTGCGTTAGTCTGACCTTTAGTTCGTAAAGAAATTTTGTTAACGACCAATCGGGGTTGACATACCGTTGCCATGTTGCCGGTCCATAACAAAGTTTTTCCAATTCTCTCAGGTTATAGAGATCACCTCCCCACACCATCCAATGCAGCGCCCTGAATTTGTTTTTGGCCACCCAGCGATACAGCAGTGGTGTAAAGTAGTGGATGAACACCTGGTCATACTGAAAAGTATCCCCGACGATTTCTGCAAACGAAGCAGAGTTCAGTTTGGCAAACGGCAACTCGTAGCGGATCACCTGGAGGCGTTTTGCATTTGTGCGCACCACGATCCGGTTGTTTTCCAGCGCACCGGTCTCCTTGAGGTTGTCGTAGAAAGCATTTATAAAACTGCTGTCGGGAACGATGTGAAGGTTCATGCTACGCGAAGAGGTTTGCCAGGTCGAGCGGTGACAATGTTCTCCGGATCACACCGGGAACGCCGGCGATCACGCAGTTGTCCGGCACGTCTTTCGTGATCACTGCCCCGGCGCCAACCACCACATTCTGACCGATGCGTACCTTTGGAAGGATAACAGCATTCGTTCCCAATACGGAGTAGCTCCCAATCGTACAATTGCCCGTTATCCGAACGCCCGGCGACAATTCAACAAAATCGCCAAGAACACTGTCGTGCGACAGAATGCAACCCGGGTTGATCAAACATCCGGCGCCAAGGGTGACATGACTGGTAATGACCGTTCCCGAAAGAATGTTACATCCGTCGCCAATCGTATTTTCAAAACGCCCGATGTCGGTGTTGGGACTCACGGTAGAGGTTAGCTTCCCTCCTGCTTCCAAAAATCTTTGACAAAGCCGATGGCGAAACACAGGATTGCCCAGCCCCAGGGTGAAGCGTTTGTCGCCGGTTTGTTGGAAAACTTTTTTTACGTCCTCCAGCGTACGTAGCACGGGGAAGCGGTTTACTAATTTTTCAGGAACGTGGCTTGACAGGTCATCAAAAAAATAGAGGTTCTCCAGGTCGTTGCATTGGGCCAGGATCTCCAGCACTTCCTTTGCAAAACCTTTGGCACCGGCAACGACCATGCTACATCAATTGTTTTGAACCCGTAAAATGATCCTGAAAATCATATCGATCTCTTCCGGCGACAACGTGTCGTACAAGGGGAGGCAGAGCACGCGCTTTGCTACGGAATACGTCACTTCACACGTCGCCTTTTTCTCTACGTAAGGGAGATCTTCCAGCGACGGGAAGAAATAGCGGCGTGGCGTTACCCAGTTCTGCTGAAGCGTATCCACGACGCGCAGCAATAATTCTTCGGAGTTGAAGATCACCGGGTAATATGCATAGTTATACGTGACATGGTCGGGCACCACCGGGCGGGTGCCCTGGAAGGTTCCCAGAAATTTATTGTAGTGTTCCGAGAGCTTGCGACGTGTTTCGATGATCTGGTCGACATATTTCAGGTTGACCAAACCCATCGCCGCGTGGAACTCGGAATTCTTTCCATTGATGCCGAGGTCTGCAAAACGTTCGGGGCCGTCGTGACCAAAATTGCGCAAGTAGGCCATCCGTTTCAAAAGCTCGGGGTCGCGCGTCACCACCGCGCCACCTTCGATGGTGTGATAGAGCTTGGTCGCATGAAAACTGCAGGTGCTGATATCACCGTACTCAAACACCGATCGTCCTTTGTATTTCACACCAAAGGCATGCGCGCCATCGTAGATTACTTTGAGGTTTCTTCTTTTCGCAATCTCGTCTATGATTTCCACCTCACAAGGATTTCCATACACGTGCGTCGCCAGGATGGCGGATGTGCGCGGGGTGATGGCGGCTTCGATCTTCGCGGGGTCGATGTTGCACGTCACGGGATCGATGTCGACAAACACCGGGGTGCAGCCTTCCCAAACGATACTGCTGGTGGTCGCCACATACGAAAAGGGTGTCGTGATGATCTCCCCTTTCAGGTTCAGCGCCTTGATCGCAAGTTGAATGGCAATGGTGCCGTTGGTGACATACAGCAGGTGCTTCAGCCCCAGGAAATCTTTCAGCCGAAGTTCCAGCTCGTTGACGAGCGGTCCGTTGTTGGTAAGCCAGTTGCGTTTCCAGATATCTTGCAGATACTGCTCGTATTCCTGGATCGGTGGCAAAAAGGGTTTCGTGACGGGGATCATTTACGTTTGAAAATAGGCTATTCCCAGGCAATGTTACAAATTTCTGTCCTTATCGCTTTGCCTGGAGGGGATTTATGAGCTTTAATTCTTTCCGGTAAGCCCACCAGAGCAGGCCTCCACAACTTAGTACATAAAGCAGGTGAACCGTATTGGGATAACTCCTCCCCACGGTAGGCTCCAGGAAAACGACCATGACAAACATGATGAGGGGGGCCATCACGATTTTAAAAAAGTTGAAGCGAAATACAAACTGACGCATATTCGTCCGCAAAAGAACAACCTCAACCATGATGCTGATGAGTGATGCAACAATAACACCATATACCTGGAAGTAACGGATCAAAGCGATCATCCCCAGAATCTTTACCGCGGAAACGACCAGATAGATCACGGGCAAAGGTTTCGAGTATTTTAAAATACCATACGGTACGGAGAAGAACAAACGCATCGTCCTGAACAAGTAGATTAGCGCGAGGTAAGGAATATAGGCATTGGCTTGTTGGTAGGATGCCTTTCGCGCGAACATTTCGATACCCCAAGGAAGCGCCAGGATGCTGCCACACACGAGCAACATCACCACGGCGGTCAATCCGTGATAGTATCGGTTGACCTCCGGCACGGAACCCTTTTCCTTTTGAGCTATCAATGTGCTGACCACGGTTGGATAAAACGAATTGTGCAAGCTATTCATTAACAGCTCTATCGGGATCAAACATTTTATAGCAAAATCATAAACGCCCACATCGCCCAGCAATAAAAAGAAAAGCATGAGGATACGATCGAACTGATTAATCACCCACTGCTGAAGCTGATACAGGAACGTATAGGCATTAAAGCTGAAGGATGTTTTCAACCAGGAGAAATCGTAGTGAAAACCAAATTCCCTGAATATTCTTGAAAGCGCCCACAGGCCCGGTATGAGCGATGCCAGGAGCCGGCCGGTCAACGGTCCGACAAGGGAGCCGGGATAAAGCATCAAGCCGATGATCGTAAACGAAGCGATGAGCGAAAAAGAAAGCAAGTTCGACACAAAAAACAGTTCGGGTTTTTCACGGCTTTGCAGCAGGCTGCTGTGTACTTTGAAAATAGCTTGAAATATGCCAACCCCAACAGAAATTAATCCAAACGGATAGAAAGAAACATTTTTATTGGACAACACCACTCTAAAAACGAGGTCCCCCGAAATCGTCAAGAGCAACCCTACCCCCAACCCCGCCAATAACATGAATACAAAAGCCGAGCTAATAAAACGTGATAGTTTCCGTTGGTCGCCCTTCAACTCGTGATAGTGAATGTAAATGGATGTATCGAAACTGAACGTCACCAGTATCTGCACGAGCAAAGAAAAGACGAGATACACCGTCAAGGCTCCGTAAAGCTCGGTGGACAACTGGTTAATATAAAACGGCAGCAAAATAAAACCACTCGCCAACGGCAGCGTGCCGGCCAGCGTGTAGATAAGGGAGCTCTTGATGAAACCTTTGCTGATCAATTTTTCAATACTTCAGAATGACAAGAAAGTGATTTACAGAATTTCATAGAATGTATAGCCAGCCTCATAGCAATTCCGTCAGTTTCTTCGTGATCTGGCGACGGGAGTAGTCCGTACCGGAATGCGTCTTGCGGGAAGCCGTTGCATCTTTCCATTGCGCATAGTGAAAGGCGACTTTCGCCTGGATGACGTCACCGCTTTCGCCGTCGATCATATCGCCGGCACCGGTCTCGTTCAGCAGGTGTGCCGCGTCGCCATCTTCGGGGCCGGTGGCAATGATGGGAAGACCGGTGGCCAGGTATTCGAACAGCTTACCCGGCATGTAGCCTTCTGCATCCTTGTAGCCCGTGAGCACCAGGAGCAACAGGGCCGCGTCGCCATACTTGCCGATCAGCACTTTGTGGGGAACACTCGGCGTGAAAATGGTGAGGGAAGAAAGTATTTCAGAGGCCATCACAAAAGCCCTGAACTGCGGGTGCACTTCGCCCACAAAATCAACCACCACGTGCGCGCGGAACTCCGGGTCCCTCTTGGCAATATCCTCCACCGCCCGCATAAACGGCCGCGGGTCGCATTTCTCGTTGACGATGCCTGCATGGCGGATCACAAATTTATCCGGCCGCCGGATCGTCAGCGACGCAAAGTCATCTTCGTCATAGCCGTTGGTCAGCAAGTTCACGGGGCGTCCCGAAAGGGCTTCGAATCTTCGTACGTAAAAAGGGGTGATCGTTGTCACGATGTCGGCGAGCTTCAACACGCGCCCCTCCCATTTCCGGTGCTGGTTTAGGGCGCGCGGTCCCACCTTCAAACTTTCCTGCAAACCCCACTCGCTCCACGGATCGCGAAAGTCGGCGATCCACCGCAGCGCGGGATTTCTTTTCTTGAGGCGATAGCCGATGAGGTGCATGCTGTGTGGCGGCCCCGTGGTGACGATCGTAGTGATCTGCTTCTCGCGAAGAAAGCCGTCGAGGAACTTGACGGACGGTCTCACCCAAAACACACGCGGGTCTGGGATGAGCAGGTTGCCGCGGATCCATGTGCTCACCTTCTGAAAGGTCGACATCTTCTTACCCGACACCAGGTCCGTTGGCTTTGCCGATTTCTTTTTTCCCAACAACGACGAAAGCTTGAAGAAAGCATCATAAGGTTCCCAAATGGGAAACCGGATGACCTCGGCCTGCTTCGGAATATTTGCGGCCAGCGATTCGTCGCGGATGTCGAACGAAGGATTCTCGGGTGTGAACACGTAGGGCGTCCATCCTAAACCGGGCAGGTACTTGACGAACTTCAGCCACCGCTGCACGCCGCTTCCACCGCTGGGCGGCCAGTAATACGTGATGATCAATACTTTCTTTTCGCTCATGCCGTTGGCGACGGGGTTCGGGTATACGATTTACGCATTCTTGACGACTTCTATTATTTTTTCAACCTCGGCCGGGCCAAACCACTGCACCTGCAGGTCACGCGTGAACCAGGTGAGCTGGCGCTTGGCATAACGCCGCGAGTTTCGCTTCAACAAACGAACGGCCTCCTCGCGATCGTACTTGCCTTCCATAAAATCGAAGATCTCCTGGTAGCCCACGGTTTGCAAGGCATTGATCGCCCGCAGCGGATACAACGCTTCCGCTTCCGCGAACAATCCGGCCTCGACCATGAGATCCATACGCCGGTCGATGCGCTCGTACAAGGTTTCCCGGGGCAAGGTCAGGCCTATTTTCACGATGGTGAACGGATGCTGTATCGTGTTTTTTTTCCGGAACGATGCAATGGACAGGCCCGTGCCCAACTTCACCTCCAGCGCACGCATGAGGCGGTGGGGATTTTTTTGGTCGATGGTGGCATAGAGCTGTGGGTCGTGTTCCATCATCAGCGCCTGCAGGCCTTCAATGCCGTCGCGTTCATAGGTGGCCGAAAGTTCTTCCCGGATCTGTGCAGGGACCTCCGGGATGTCGTCGAATCCTTCGCACACGGCTTTCACATAGAGCCCCGAGCCACCGCAGAGGATCACCTCGTTGTGCCGTTCAAATAATCGATGGATCACTTCCAGCGCATCGTGTCCGTATTGCGCGGCGTCATAGGCTTCCTGGATGGAATGGCTGTTGATAAAATGATGGGGCACCTGCGCCAACTCTGCCCCTGTGGGTTTGGCCGTGCCGATGTTTAACTCCCTGAAGATCTGGCGCGAATCGGCCGAAACGACCTCAGTCCGAAAATGTTTTGCGAGTGCGATGGCCACGGCCGTTTTGCCTACGGCTGTAGGGCCCACAACCACGATCAGTTTCTTAACGTGCTCCAAGCCTGCAAGGTACGGTGGAACCGTGCATCCAAAGAAATCCGGGGGCCTAAAACGTTCGGACTTTCCCCTGTTTCTTCGTATCTTGCCGCCAGAAATAGCACAGCATGATCAAGTACACCAACCAATTTTTACTCAAATTCGAGGACATGATCGCAGAATCGGACTATACCCTGCGGTACGAAAAGGGTACGTTCAAGTCGGGTTACTGCGTATTGAAGGAGCAGAAGATCATCATCATTAATAAGTTCTACACCACGGAAGGCAAAATCAACGCCCTCCTCGAAATCATGAAACACGTGACGCTGGACGGCACGCGTTTCACCGAAAAAAGCCAGAAGCTTTACGAAGAACTGCATCACACCGAAGCCGCTTGAAAATAACGTTCCTCGGCACCGGTACATCGCAGGGAGTGCCCGTCATCGGCTGCCGCTGTGAAGTATGCCAATCACTGGATTTCAGGAACAAACGCCTCCGCACCTCCATTCACGTTGAGATCTCCGGCCAAAGCTTTGTCGTAGACACCGGCCCCGATTTCCGCCAACAAATGCTCCGCGAAAACGTGCAGCGTCTCGCCGCCGTGCTCTTCACCCACGCCCACCGCGACCACACTGCCGGGCTGGACGACGTGAGGGCCTACAACTTCATGCAGAACAGCGACATGCCCGTGTATGGGAGGCGGGAGGTCTTGGACCAGCTTAAAATGGAGTTCGCCTATGCCTTTGCGAAAGACGCCTACCCCGGTCTCCCGCGTATAACACTCAACCAAATCGATGAGCGGCCCTTCGAAGTGAATGGTGTCCCCGTGACGCCCCTCCCCGTTCTCCACTTGCGCCTGCCTGTGCTGGGCTTCCGTTTTGGAAACTTCAGCTACATCACCGACGCCAATGTCATTCCGGAAGAAACGTTGGGCCGCCTGAAAGGCACCGAAATATTGGTGCTGAATGCACTGCAGATCGAATCGCACGTCTCCCACTTCAACCTAAGCGAAGCGCTGGCCATGATCGAACGCATCAAACCGGCCAAAGCCTATCTCACCCACATCAGCCACAAGCTTGGCCTCCATGGCGCGGTGGAAAAAAAACTTCCCCAAAATGTGCACCTCGCCTACGACGGACTGCAGGTGGACGTGAACTGAAATCCCATTCCTTTTTGAAGAGACACTGCGGTTACCCGGCGAACCGTTAACTTTCGGCTGTGCACAACAATTATTTCTTTCTTCGTCCACTGACGCTTTCGCTGGATACACGGCTGAAGGGCGCTGTGGTGTCGGAATGTTTTAGCCAGAACAAAGACGAGCTGATCATTCGTTTTGAGACCCGGGGCGATCCATTCTTTGTAAAAGCCAGCCTCCTGTCGTCGTTTTCGTGTCTTTCCTTTCCGGACACCTTCCACCGTGCGCGGAAGAACAGCGCCGATCTGTTTGCCAACCTGATCGGCCAGCGCGTGGAGCGCATTTTTGTGTTTGAAAATGAGAGGAGCTTTGCTATGGGGTTCGGCAACAACATCACGTTGTTGTTCAAACTGCACGGCAACCGGTCCAATATCATCTTATTTAAAGACGATGCTATCGACGAGCTTTTTAAGAATAACATCCTGGAAGATGAAACACTAACACTGGAGCAGCTTCATCGCCCGATCGATTGGTCGTACGAGAACTTCGCCCAGCATCAGCACGATTTGCCCACGATTTATTTCACTTTTGGAAAATGGGTGTGGCGCTATCTGAACGAACAGGGATTTAACGCGAAGACCATTGACGAAAAATGGGCCGCCATCCAAAACCTGTTGCAGGATTTGAACGATCCCTCCTATTACCTTACCGAAGCCGACGGAAAGATCGTGCTCTCCCTCCTCGTCACCGGAAAGATCACCAAGACCTTTCGCGACCCCGTTGCCGCCATCAACGATTTCTTCCTTACCTACTCACAGCAGGACACCCTGGGGCGCGAAAAAACGGCCCTGCTCTCCACGCTGAAAGCAAAATTGCAGGCCACCGGAAATTATTACACCAAGACAAGGGAGAAACTGGACGAACTGCAAGGCGACAACAATTACAAAACCTGGGCCGACCTCATCATGGCCCACCTCCACACCATCAAACCCGGCACGGAGCGTGTCACGCTTCCTAACTTTTACCAGGAGGATCATCCCACGGAAATCAAACTGAAGAAAGACCTCTCGCCCCAAAAAAATGCAGAGGTATTCTACAAGAAGTCGAAAAAGCAACAGCTGGAAATGCAGCGGCTGCAGCAGATCCTCGAACAAAAACAACAAGAGCGCGAAGGCCTGCAGAAACAACTTCTCGAAGCCGAAGCCATCACAACGGTAAAGAGCCTGCGCCCTTTCGCCGAGGGTTTAGGATGGAGCAAGGAAAAAGAAAAACAGCCGAAACCCCTGCCCTACCACGAAACCGAATACAACGGCTACCGCATCTGGGTGGGCCGCAACGCCCAGGCCAACGACGAACTCACGCTGAAGTATGGCTACAAAGAAGATCTATGGCTCCACGCCAAAGACGTGGCCGGATCGCACGTGCTCATCAAACACCAATCCGGAAAAAATTTCCCAAAAGATGTCATTGAACGGGCCGCACAGTTAGCAGCATATCATTCGAAAAGAAAAACCGACACGTTGTGCCCCGTGGTGGTCGTGCCGCGAAAATTTGTAAGAAAAAGAAAAGGCGATCCCGCAGGGGCTGTTGTGGTTGACCGTGAAGAGATCATTATGGTGGAACCGAAACGGTAGTCCGGTTAGACGTACAGGTTCTTTCGCTGTATTCCCAACACGATATAATAGGCAAACGTGAACCAGAAAAAATAATCGGGCAGGTATGCCACCCACATATCGCGATCCATCCAGTGCATCATCACCAGCAAAGCGATGATGAAGTGAAGCGAAACCGTCAATACCTTCAACACATCCAGAACTTGCTTTTGCTTCTTTGACAGAAAATGTATGAAATACAAAACCGGCATGGCGGGTAAAGAAACGATCAGGATTTCGTCGGCTCCTTCATAGTGCAGTATCTTGAACAATAGGCCGACTCCGATAGCGGCCCCAATGCCATAGGCGAGATTGATGTAGCGGTGGTTCACAAACGTACCGTGTGTCAGCATCATCCAGGTCGCTGCAATCTTTGCTAACAGCCAGCCCAGTGAAAGAATGGCGTTATCGAAAGCATAAAACATGTCCGCGATTCCCAACAGGATGAACGCGCTTATCAGAATGAGCCAGATTTTATTCATGTCTTAAATTCGAATATTCGCGCCAATAATACCTGACGATGTTGAAAAAAAATGCCGTAGCCTTGGCGGGCTACGGCATTTATTCTATAAATCCTCGGGAGAAAATTCCTCCAATTATTTAACCGTATTGATCTTCAACGTATTCGTCCGTGCCTTCTCCTGGATCGGCATGCTGGCCAGCACGATAAAGATATCGCCCGACTTCACATGACCCGCCGCCTTGAGGGTAGCCTCCACGTCGGCGATGGTCTCGTCGGTAGAGTTGGTCTTGTCATAATAGTACGCTTGCGCACCCCACACCAGGTTGATCTTGTTCAACAACGCCTTGTTCGGCGTGAACACGAAAATGTTGGCGTTGGGACGGTAGGCCGACGACTGGTACGCGGTGTACCCCGATTGCGTCATGCCCACGATGGCTTTGGCGCCCACGTCTTTTGCCAGCTTACACGCCGCCAGCACAAAGTTGTCGTGGATATAGTTGGGTGACTTCTTGTCTACTTCGCGGAAACGGTAGTAGATCGCAGCGTTCTTTTCTACGGAGGCAATGGTGCGCACCATGCTGCGGATCACTTCCAGGGGATATCTTCCCGAGGCGGTTTCGGCCGAAAGCATCAGGGCGTCTGCGCCATCCATCACGGCGTTGGCCACGTCGTTGGTTTCTGCGCGGGTGGGGCGCGGGTTCTCGATCATGCTCTCCATCATCTGGGTGGCTACGATCACGGGTTTGCCCGCCTTGTTACATTTTTCTACCAGCATCTTCTGTACCATCGGCACTTCTTCCATCCAGATCTCTACGCCGAGGTCGCCGCGGGCTACCATCACTCCGTCGGTGGCTTCGATGATCTCGTCGATGTTGCTGAGGGCTTCGGGCTTTTCAATTTTGGCCACGATACGGGCCTCCGAGCCATGCTTGCGCATGATTTCCCGCATTTGATGGATGTCCTCAGCCTTCCGCACAAACGAAAGCGCAATCCAGTCCACATCGTTGGCCAGGCCAAACATGAGGTCTTTCAGGTCTTTTTCGGTCAGCGACGGGGCCGACACCTTGGTAAAGGGGAGGTTGATCCCCTTGCGGGATTTGAGCGGGCCGCCGTATACCACCTCGGTGACTACGTCTTCGCCGCGGACTTCCTTCACTTTCAGCTCGATCTTGCCGTCGTCGATGAGGATCATGTCGCCGACCTTCACGTCTTTGTTGAGGGTCTTATAAGAGGTGCTCACGATCTCCCGGTTGCCCAGCAGCTCGCGCGTGGTGATGATCAGGGTTTGGCCGCCTTCAATGACGATGCCGGGTTCCATTTCGTTGACACGGATCTTGGGGCCCTGGAGGTCCTGGAGCAGGCTGATCTGGGAGCCCAGCTCAGCATTGAGCTCGCGCACGTTGTTGATGACTTTGAGGTGGTCTTCGTGGGTTCCGTGGGAGAAGTTCAGACGAAAAACGTCCACGCCTTCTTTGATCAGCGCACGGAGCATTTCCTTGGAGTTAGAGGCAGGGCCGACGGTGGCAACAATTTTCGTTTTGTTGAACGATTCTTTTTCTAGCATAAGGTTTAAAGGTATTTCATAGGTGAATGGTGTCGATTGGAAGCAGCGCGCATGACGATCAGAAGATGAAATTCGATTTGGATTTGAGACCTTCTAACGGGATGGGGGCAACTAACTGGATGGACGCGATCGGTTTGATCAATTGAATCAAGTGCTGATGAGCGTACTGTTCTTCCATGGCAGCCAAAATTATAAAATCGTAATGAGGAAATTCAGGGATTAGGAAATACTTTCCGGGATCCCCCTCGGAAGGCCGGTTTTTGAACATTTTCAATCGATTGAGCTGGGTTTCGTGGGCATAGTAGGAAAAGCACTTTTCCTCGTTATTTTTGAATCCAACCACTAAATCGGGCTGTTTCACCAGTTGAATGCCAAGCACTTGGTTCAACTCCCAGGCCAGCTTATAGCCCTTGGCCGAAGCACTCAGTCCGAGCAGTTCGAAGTCAAATTCATAGTCGATCAGTAATTTGCTTTTCTTCATTTCCAGGGCCAGGAAGTGGGTTTTGACACCAAAGAGGCAAGATCAAAAAAGTTTGACAATATTGCCGCAAATCTCTTTATTTGCACAGATTTTTAAATCACTAAACCGTAAAAACATGTCTGAAATTGCACAAAAAGTAAAACAGATCATCATCGAGAAACTTGGTGTTGAAGAATCTGAAGTTACTCCCGAAGCGAGCTTTACCAACGATCTTGGCGCAGACTCTCTTGACACCGTAGAACTTATCATGGAGTTCGAAAAGGAATTTAATATCTCTATTCCAGACGATCAGGCTGAAAATATTTCAACGGTTGGCCAGGCGATTTCTTACCTGGAGCAAAACGTGAAGAAATAATTGGTAACTGCCTCTGTACAAACACACCCCGCTAAACATGACATTGAAACGAGTAGTCGTTACAGGACTAGGTGCACTCACTCCCATCGGAAATACCTTACAAGAATACTGGGAAGGATTAAAAGCCGGTAAGAGTGGATGCGCTCCTATTACACGTTTCGATGCCACACACTTCAAGACCAAGTTCGCCTGCGAAATAAAGAACTTCGATATCGGCAACTTCATGGATCGAAAAGAGGCCCGCAAAATGGACCCCTTCTCGCAATATGCCATGGTGGCGGTGGATGAGGCCATAAAGGATTCCAACCTCCCGATAGCCGGTATAGACCTCGACCGCGTAGGCGTCATTTGGGGCTCGGGTATCGGGGGGTTATTAACCTTTCAGGAAGAAATGAAGACCTACGCCAAAGGCGATGGCACACCTCGTTTCAACCCCTTCTTTATTCCCAAAATGATTCCCGACCTCAGCGCAGGTCACATTTCCATTAAATACGGCTTCCGCGGCCCCAACTTCGTCACCGTCTCGGCGTGTGCCTCCTCTACCAATGCGATCTACGATGCCTTCACCTACCTGCGTCTGGGCAAAGCAGATATTATTGTCTCCGGGGGCTCAGAAGCAGCTGTGTGCGAGGCCGGTGTAGGCGGTTTCAACGCCATGCGCGCCCTTTCAGAACGCAACGACTCACCCCAAACCGCCTCCCGCCCCTATGACAAGGACCGCGACGGCTTCGTGCTGGGCGAAGGTGCCGGTGCCCTGATCCTGGAAGAATACGAACACGCCAAGCGCCGTGGCGCCAAAATCTATGGCGAAATCCTCGGCGGCGGCATGTCGGCCGATGCCTATCACATCACCGCGCCCCATCCCGAAGGCGCCGGCATCACCAAAGTGATGCAATATGCCATGGAAGACGCGGGCATAACACCCGACCAAATCGACTACGTCAACACCCACGGCACCTCCACACCCCTGGGCGACATCGGCGAAATTCGCGCCATCCAGAAAGTATTCGGCGACCATGCCTACAAAATGAACATCAGCTCCACCAAGTCCATGACCGGACACCTGTTGGGCGCAGCCGGTGCCATCGAAAGCATCGCCTGTCTGCTGGCCATCAACCAATCGGTGATCCCCCCCACCATCAACCACTTCACCGACGACGATGACCTGGACAGCAAGCTGAACCTCACCTTCAACAAGGCCCAACAGCGCGAGGTAAAGATTGCACTCAGCAACACCTTTGGCTTTGGAGGACACAATTTCTCGGTAATTCTCAAGAAAGTAGAGTAGCATTTTGGGGAGTTGGTATTCAAGAGCCAGAATCCAGGAGCCAGGAGCCAGTAGCTTGTTCTCGGCATTCAGTAGCCAGTAGCCAGTATTCAGTAGCCAGAGTCTTATTCTCGGACTTCGGTAGCCAGAGTCTTATTACTCGGACTTCAGTAGCCAGAGTCTTATTCCTCGGACTTTCAATAGTCAGAGTCTTTATTCTCGGACTTCAGTAGCTTGGCCGTTCAGTAGCCAGATTTTATTTCTCGGACTTCAGGAGCCGAAGGTCTTTATTTTGGACTTCGGTAGCCAGAGTCTTATTCTCGGACTTCAGTAGCCAGAGTGTTTATTCTCGAAACTCAGTAGCCAAATGTCTTATTCTCGGGCTTCGGTAGCCAGCCTTATTCTCGGACTTCGGTAGCCAGAGTCTTATTACTCGGACTTCAGTAGCCAGAGTCTTATTCCTCGGACTTTCAATAGTCAGAGTCTTTATTCTCGGACTTCAGTAGCTCGGCCTTTCAGTGGCCAGAGTTTTATTTCTCGGACTTCAGGAGCCGAGGTCTTTATTTTTGGACTTCGGGAGTCGGAATCCAGCGTCCAGAAGTCAGTATCAAGCCAGCCTATGAATGACTCGTTACTGGTGTGTTAGGAAAATGTATATTATTACTGTGATGCCAGCTTACGCCTTGTCTCCTATTTCTCATGTCATCTCTTTCACGCTAGTACCTTCACGCACTAATCCACTCCCTATCTCTCAACTCTCAACTAACTCCTAACTCCCCGATTTTAGCTTTCGGAATTCTAACTCCTGGACCCCAATTCCTCCTACTGAATATTGGCAACTGAATACTGGCTACTAAGAATGTCAAGAACAAGATCCTAACTCCCCGATTTTTAGCTTTCGAAATCCTAACTCCTAACTCCAGTTCCTCCCTCTGAATATTCGCTACTGGCTACTGAATACTGGCTACTAAGAACGCCGAGAACAAGCTCCTAACTCCCCAATTTTAGCCTTTCGGAATTCTAACCTCGGACTCCGGTTCCTCCCACTGAATACTGGCTACTAAGAATGCCAAGAACAAGCTCCTAACTCCCCAATTTTAGCTTTCGAAATCCTAACTCCTGACTCCGGTTACTCCCACTGAAAATTGGCTACTGACTACTGAATACTGGCTACTAAGAACGCCGAGAACAAGCTCCTAACTCCCCAATTTTAGCTTTCGAAATTCTAACCCTTGGACTCCGGTTCCTCCCACTGAAAATTGGCTACTGGCTACTGACTACTGGCTACTGAATGCCGAGAACAAGCTACTGGCTCCTGGCTCCTGGATTCTGGCTCCTGAACCGAATTCCCCCTCCGCTTGCAGGCCATCACCGATATTTACTAAATTAGCAGCCTGTAAATCAATTGATAGAAACGCTTGGTTTGGAAAATCCTTAAAATTCCGAAAGGAAAATCAACAACCGATAAAAAGCTGGTGGCGGCTATTGAAAATATAGCCGGGTTCACACCATCCAATCTCGAGCTTTACCGTCTTGCCACGGTGCACAGTTCCATCGCGAAAGAGAACGGGACGGGCTACAAGGAGTCCAACGAACGCCTGGAATACCTGGGCGATGCCATTCTGGGGGCCGCTGTGGCCGATTTCCTCTTCAAAAAATTTCCATTCAAGCCCGAAGGCTTCCTCACCGAAATACGATCGCGCATCGTCAACCGCGAGGCCCTCAACCTGTTGGCCCGCAAGATCGGGGTAGCCAACATCGTGCAATACGATCAAAAGAACGCCCATTTGCAGCAAGTCATCCTGGGCAACACCCTCGAAGCTATCGTGGGCGCTATCTACCTGGACAAAGGTTACCTGCGCACCAAGAAATTTGTGATCGACAAGCTCATCAATCCCAATTATAACGTAGACGACCTCGTCAATTCCGACTCGAATTTCAAAAGCAAGATCATCGAGTGGGCACAACGCGAGGGCAAGGATGTGCGCTTCGAGATCCTGAACGTTAAAAAAGGGCGCAACCATAAAGAATTCACGGCACAGGTGCTGGTCAACAGCGAGGCCAAGGGCACCGGCTATGGCAACAGCAAGAAAAAAGCGGAACAGGATGCTGCCTTCAAAACCTGCGAAATGCTGAATTTATTGAATAGCTGAGGCGTTATCTGCGCATATCCTGTATTGTTTTTCACTGAAATCGCAAGCGTTTGAAAATAGGAGGAGCCACCGTCAACCAGATCCCATTCGACTGGAACCACAATTCTGCAAACATCATCGACGCCATCCACGAAGGCATCCGCCAACAGGTGAAGATCCTTTGCCTGCCCGAGCTGTGCATCACCGGCTATGGCTGCGAAGACCTGTTCCTGAGCGACTGGCTGTCGGAAAGAGCATGGCAGGAGTTGCTGCGCATCCGCGAGCATTGCGACAACATTACCGTGAGCGTTGGGTTGCCCATCCGCCTGGGCGGCATCACCTACAACGGCGCCTGCGTCATCAGCAACAAGACCATCAAGGGCATCACCCTCAAACAAAACCTGGCCCGCGATGGCGTGCACTACGAGCCCCGGTGGTTTAACAACTGGTCAAAGAACGAGACCCGCGAGGTGGACTACCACGGCGAAAGGATCATCGTGGGCGACCTCATGTACACCATCGACGGCATCCGCCTCGGCTTCGAGATCTGCGAAGATGCGTGGCGAAAACACAACCGCCCGGGCTACCGGCTCTATGACCGGGGTGTCGACCTCATCTTCAACCCCAGCGCCAGCCATTATGCCATGGGCAAAAGCCTGCTGCGCGAAGATGAAGTGGTCACGGAAGGCTCGTCCAAGTTCCATTGCGTCTATGTATTCGCCAACCTGCTGGGCAACGAAGCCGGCCGCATGATCTACGACGGCGACATCATCATCGGCCAGCACGGCAAGCTGGTGGGCGTGAACAAAAGACTTTCCTTCAAATCCTATAACCTCATGGCTACTGAAATCAATTTCAGCGAGCCCGAAAAGACGGAGATCCTCATCTCCTCCGACATCAAGGACAAAAACGAAGAGCTGGCCCAAGCGCTCTCCCTGGCCCTCTTTGACTATCTGCGCAAGAGCAAAGCCAACGGCTACGTGCTCTCCCTGAGCGGTGGCGCCGACTCCAGCATTTGTGCCGTGATGGTAGCCGAAATGGTGAAGCGGGCCGTGGCCGAGCTGGGATGGGAGAAGACGCGCGAAGTCTTAAGACTCAAACCCCATACGGAGCACTGGCATGCCGCCGTGGGACAACTCCTGACGTGCGCCTACCAGGGAACCCGGAACTCCTCCAGCGAGACCTACATGGCCGCCGAAGAACTGGCGCGCTCCGTGGGCGCAGTCTTTCACCGGTGGGACATCGACGACGAAGTAAATTCCTACACCCAAAAAATAACCCATGCCATCGGTCGCGAGCTGAAGTGGGACACCGACGACATCACCCTGCAAAACATCCAGGCCCGCACGCGGTCGCCCATCATCTGGATGCTGGCCAACGTGAAGCGCGCCGTGCTGCTCACCACCAGCAACCGCAGCGAAGGCGACGTGGGCTATGCCACTATGGACGGCGACACCAGCGGCAGCCTCGCCCCCATTGCCGGCCTCAGCAAAGTATTCATCCTCCAATGGCTGCGTTGGGCCGAACAAGCCCTTCAACACGACGGCCTCAGCGCCGTGAACAACCTCCAGCCCACGGCCGAACTGCGCCCGCTCGAACGCCAACAAACCGACGAGTCGGATCTGATGCCTTATCCCGTGCTGGCCGAGATCGAGCGCCACGCCATCCAGGACCGCAAATCGCCCCTGCAGGTGTTTGAGGCCATGAAGGGCACCCACGAACCCGAGGTTTTGAAACGGCACATCCGGAAGTTCTTCACCCTCTGGTCGGCCAACCAATGGAAACGGGAGCGCCTGGCCCCCTCCTTCCACCTGGACGACATCAATGTGGATCCGCGGTCATGGTGCCGTTTCCCCATTCTTTCGTCGGGTTTTGCGGCCGAATTAGCGCTGCTGCCATAGGCCAAAACCCTTAAAATGGGCCTTTTCAAAGCCCTTATTTTTTTTCCGTGAACACTGCTGGCGGACGCCGAGTCTTTCAATTAACGGACTATATTTGCCGGCTATGGCTATATTGAGTTACATCATTTGGAACGGCAGCCCGGAGATTTTCACTATCGGCCGCTTTCCCCTGCGCTGGTACGGTCTCCTGTTTGCACTGGCGTTTCTGATCACACAACAGATCCTTTACTACATCTATAAAAAAGAAGGCAAGCCCGAACGCGATGTGGACACGCTCACCATCTATATGGTGATTGCCACCATCATCGGCGCCCGCATGGGCCACGTGCTGTTCTACCAACCCGAGCTGATCTGGGAAAATCCCCTGAGCATATTTCTGCCCTTCACCCTGCATCCGTTTGAGTTCACCGGCCTTCAGGGGCTGGCCAGCCACGGCGCAGCCATCGGTATCCTGTTTGCCTTGTGGTTATATTCCCGCAAAAAGAAGCCGGGACAAGCCTATTTCCAGGTCGTCGACCGCATCGTGATCCTTGTGGCCCTGGCCGGGGCGCTGATCCGGTTGGGGAATTATTTCAACTCCGAGATCATCGGTTTGCCCACCGACAAAGCGTGGGGCGTTGTGTTCGTGAACCGCTTCACGGACGCCATCACCAGCCCGCGCTACGATCCCAACGGCGTAATCGAATCGGTCGAATACCAACGCAACGATTCGCTGCCCAAGGGTCAGAATGGCCGGGTGCCGATGAGCATCTACATCTTTTTCAAGAAAGGCACGTCGCCCATGCAGGCCGACGACTTTAGCGACCGCACGGCCCGCCACATTTTGGCCAACACGCTCTACGAATATTTCGACGCCACCGGCACCAACACGGTCACCAACACCGTCTCTCTTCCCGACGGCACGCTGGCATCGCGCATCGTCACGTTTGGCATCGTGCGGCACCCCGCACAATTGTATGAGTCCTTCGCGTGTGTGATCCTCTTTCTCCTCTTGTTGTGGATCTGGTCGCGCTACAAAGAAAATTTGCCACAGGGCAGGCTGTTGGGCATCTTCCTCATTTGGTGTTTCGGACTGCGCTTTTTGTTCGAATACCTGAAAGAGCCACAGGAGGCATTCGAAAACGACATGTTCCTGAACATGGGCCAGGTGTTGAGCATCCCCCTGGTGGTGGCAGGCATCGGCATACTTTGGTGGTCCTTCCGGAAAAAGGAAGCCGAGCCGACGCCGGCCCGAAAAAACGAAGTGCAAAATTCCTGATTTTAGGAAAAGTAGCGTTAAACTTGTTTACACTAGAGTGGGTCTTAGCGTTACATGATGCGGGCAGTTTTCCTTTTTTTTGCATGCTTATTCTTCGCTTCGACGGTTTGGGGCGCTCCGGATTCCGGGGTGGTTGCCGATTCGCTGAAGCGTGCGGCTAAACGCAGGCCCGCACCAACCGACACCACCGGCCACATCCTGCATGTGAACCGCATTTTCATTGTCGGCAACCGCATCACCCGCGACCGCATCGTGTTGCGCGAACTTTCCCTCAAACCCGGCGACACCATTTCCAGCACCCAACTGGCCGCCGTGCTGGAACGCGACCGCCGCAAGCTCATCAACACCCGCCTTTTCAACACCGTGGAGCTCAAGCCCCTGGAGTTCGAGGCCGACCACATCGACCTGCTCATCGACATCAACGAACGATGGTATACCTTCCCGTCCCCCATCTTCGAACTGTCGGATCGCAATTTCAACGAATGGTGGCAGAACTATAATCACGACCTCGACCGGGTGAACTATGGCCTGCGGCTCTACCAATACAACATGCGCGGCCGCAACGAAACCCTGCGGCTCACCGCCCAGTTCGGTTTCCAGCGAAGGTTCGAGGTCATGTACCGCTTCCCCTACATCGACCGGCAGCAAAAGCAAGGGCTCATCATCAGCGGCGACTTCACGGAAGCCAAGAACCTGGCCTACAAAACGCTGGACCACAAACTGGTGTATGCGCAAGCGGACCATGTCCTGAAGATCACCCGCGGGGCCAGTATCACGTACACGTACCGCGGCTCCTTCTACGACACCCACGCCCTGAAAGCAGAATACCGCAGCACCTCCATCGCCGACACGGTGACCCTTCTCAATGCCGACTACATGGGCAAGGATCAAACCGAGCAGCAGTTTGGCGTGCTCTCCTACCAATTCACGTCCGATCACCGCGACTACGTAGGCTATCCGTTGCGCGGTTATCATTTCACGGGCGGATTGGTCAAGGTCGGATTGAGCAAGAGCGACAATTTGCGCAAGTTCGAAATGAACGCAGCCTACTCCCGTTATATCGAGCTGAAGAACAACTTCTTCCTCTCCAACAACACCGTGGGCTACTGGAGTACACCCAACACGCTGGCGTATTCGAATTACAGTGCGTTGGGCTATGGCCGGCAGTTTGTGCGGGGCTATGAGGTGTACGTGATCGAGGGACCCTGGTATGCGCTGAACAAGACCACGTTTAAGAAGCGGATATTTTCAAAAATCTACAACTGGAATGCCATGCCCATCCGGCAGTTCCGGTACATTCCCCTTTCGATTTATCTGAAATCCTATGCCGACCTGGGGTATGTACGAAACTATCCCAACTACACGAACAGCTACCGGTTGGCGGATAAGGTTATTTCGGGCGTTGGTCTGGGTATTGATGTGGTGGCTTCGTATGATGCCGTGTTCCGGTTTGAGTATAGTTTCAACGCGGAAGGCGGGCATGGATTCTTCTTTAATTTGAAGCGGGAGTTTTAGCAAAGCTGCAAGGACCTCTCCTGGCGTCTATAAATTCGGTTGATTTTTTTTATCCGGATATACCCGTTTACATTCTTTTATTTAGCCTATCCCAAACGTTACTTCATCCCGGAACCTATCCGCCTATCCGCTGTGATGAAAACGCTATCGTTAGCCATAAGCTTATTCTTGTGGAGCGTATTGCTCGCTGCACAAAGTTCGCCTGTACTCATGGGTGCACCGGCGGCCGGATGCGCCTATGCCTCCAGTTGCACGCGCGACGAATGGGCGCTCTTCAACAATGTTGCCGGCCTGGCGGACGTCAAGAACACGACGACCGCCTTTACTTACAACGCTGTTCCATCCTTCAAATTATTCAATCGCATGGCCGCTGCAGTGACCCTGCCGGTTCGCTTTGGAGTGGCCGGAGTCGGTGTTTACCGTTTGGGAAACGATGTGTATAACGAACAATTGCTGACCGCAGGATTCAGCAATACGCTGGGATTGGCCTCGCTGGGGATACGGGTGAACTACGTGCAGTATAACGCGGCGGGTTTCGGAACAAAAGGCGCCTTCAGTTTGAGCTTTGGCGGCATCGCCACCTTGACGCCCGTCTTGTCCCTGGGTGCGCACATCATCAACCTGAACCAGCCCGTGCTCTCCAAAGCCGACGGGGAGCGACTGCCCACGGTAGTTTGTGCGGGCATTGGTCTAAAGGTGTCACCACAAACCCGCATCACCACGGAAGTGGAGAAAGACCTGGACTATCCCTTGTTGTGGAAGACCGGACTGGAATATCGCTTTCAAAAAAAGGTCTTCTTCCGCACCGGCTTTGCGCTTCATCCCAACGCCGGGTTCTTTGGACTGGGTTTCAAACCCAAAACGCTTTCCATCGACTATGCTTTTCAATACACCGGGAGCCGTGGTGCACATCACGAAGCAACGGTCGGCTATGCGTTTAACAAGAAACAAAAATGAAACAGCTCCTCACAGTTGTCTTTGTTGCCTGCGCGACAATCGGATTTGCCCAGGAATATCCCCGTCAGGAAATCGACGTAAACCAACTCATCGACGAGTGGTACGGTATCCAGGAGCTGGACCTGAACTACAGCGACCTCTACGAAAACCTGGTGCAACTTCTCGCCCACCCGCTCAACCTGAACACCGCCACCGAGGAACAACTGCGCTTCATCA
>DATDAV010000225.1:0-16777 GCA_036525235.1 Chryseolinea sp.
TCCCCTTCTTATACCAGATGCGATTCATCAAAAAACCCGCAGGCAAGGCCATCACAAAATAGCCGATGTAGAACGCCGAGTCCACAATGCCGGCCTGTGCCCGGTTCAGGTTCAGGGCCGTTTGAAAGTGTTTGATCAGTGTACCGTTCAGGCTATTGGCCAGGCCCCAGAGAAAAAACAGGCTGGTCACCAGAATGAACGGGACGAGGTAGGACTTGGTCGACGTTCCGTTTTGCTCTACGCGCACGGAGTCTGTGTTCAGGATCGGCATATTCGGTCTAAGGTTTTTGGTTGTAGTGGCGGGTTTGATGTGTTAGCTGCGGGCGGTTTGTTTTTGATCGCCCAAGCCTTCAATGCCCAGCTCGACAACGTCGCCGGGTTTCAGATAAATGGGTGGCTTGAAGCCGAGGCCGACGCCTGCGGGTGTGCCTGTGGAGATCACGTCGCCGGGGAGCAGGGTCATGAACTGGCTGAGGTAGCTCACCAGGAAGGGTACTTTGAAGACCATGTCGTCGGTGTTGCCGTCTTGCATGGTTTTACCGTTCACTTTCAACCACATGTGGAGGCTGTCAACATTGCCCGCGTCGTCGGGAGTGACGAGGTAAGGGCCGAGGGGTGCGAAGGTGTCACAGCTTTTGCCCTTCACCCATTGGCCGTTGCGTTCCAGTTGGTATTCGCGTTCGCTGTAGTCGTTGTGGAGGCAATAGCCGGCGACGTAGTTGAGGGCGTCGCTTTCTTTTATATAGGATGCTTTCTTGCCGATGACCACGGCCAGCTCCACTTCCCAGTCGGTCTTCACGCTGTTGGGCGGAATGACCACGTCGTCGTTGGGGCCGGTGATGGCGGTGGTGGCTTTGAAGAAGATGATGGGCTCTACGGGGAGCGGCATGTTGGATTCGGCTGCGTGCTTGGCAAAGTTCAGGCCGATGCAAATGATCTTTGAGGGGCGCGTGAACGGGGGGCCTAGGCGCACACCGGGTTTTACTTTGGGAAGCGAACCCTGATTTTGTTTTAACCAGGTGGAAAAACGTTGCAGGCCGTTGGTTTCAAAGAACGTTTCGCCAAAATCTTCGCCAAACGAAGAAGCATCGAGGATGTCATTGTTCACTAACACGCCGGGCTTCTCTTTTCCCGGCTCGCCAAATCTTAAAAGTTTCATGTCTTAAATTTTATAAACTATTTCTTTTCACTGTCGCGGCAGGCTCCGTTGCGCAGGCGATCAGGTATTCAATTTTATAAACCCGCCGTCGATCGGGTAGTCGGTGCCGGTCACAAATGACGCTTCATCCGAACATAAATACAAGGCCAGGGCCGCAATCTCATCGGGACGGCCCATGCGGCCGATGGGTTGGGTCTTCGAGAGCTTGTCGAACATTTCGGTTTCCTGACCGGGATAATTCTTTGCCAGGAAATTGTCGACAAAGGAGGTGTGCACGCGCGCCGGCGAGATGGAATTGCAGCGGATGTTGTCTTTGATGTAGTCCTTGGCCACCGACAGGGTCATGCTCAGCACGGCGCCTTTGCTCATGGAATAGGCAAAGCGATCGGACAACCCCAGACCGGATGCCACCGAGGCAAGGTTGAGAATGACACCCCCACCCTGTTTTTTCATTTGATGGATCACGGCATACATGCTGTTGTAGACGCCCTTGATGTTGACCTGGAAGATGCGGTCCATGTCTTCGGGCGATGTGGTCTCCAGCTTGCCGATGTGCGAAATGCCGGCGCTGTTCACCAGGATGTCGATGCGTCCGGCCTCCTGGCTGATGACGGCGACGGTATTTTTCAGTTGATCCTGGTCGGCCACATTCACGGCGAACGCGGTGGCTTTGCCGCCGCCGGCTTCGATGATTTTTACGGTTTCGTCGGCGGTAGATTTATTCAGTTCGAGAATAAAAACACGGGCTCCCTGGGCGGCGAACAATGTGGCGATCGCCTGACCGATGCCGCTCCCTCCTCCTGTAATGACTGCAGTTTTGCGTTGAAGATTAAACATGATGGTTGGAAAATGTCAATGACTATGATGGCCGTTTAAAAAAGTGTCCCACTCCCCGGCCTGACCATTCATGTGGTCTTTGAGGAAGATGGCATAAGAAGGTTTATACGGTTTTTTGCGCAGGGGCATCTCGGCGTCTTCCGGGGTGTAGTCGCCTTTTTTGGCATTGCATCTTTTGCAGGCCGTCACCAGGTTGGTCCAGGTGTCGGTGCCGCCTTTGGCGCGAGGGTGCACGTGATCGATGGTGAGATCGCGACGGGTGCCGCAATACTGGCACTCGAAGTTATCGCGCTTGAATATGTTTTGCCGGGTAAGATTAACGCCCTTGTAGGGGGCGTTTACGTAGCGGTTTAACCGGATCACAGAGGGCATGGGAAAACTTTGGGTCACCGAATGCAAACGGTGCCCGTTTGCTGGGCGTACCATTTCGCTTTTGTTGAGAAACACGAGAATAAAGGCCCGTTCCACCGAGCAAACCATCAGTGGACTGTTATCTTGATTCAGCACCAATACCCTACTGTTCATTTTGAAAAAAGTTTAGTAGAGACTTCCCGATACGGCGGAAAACGTGTGTTTTACGTTGTTTCGCGATGGTAAGATAAAACCAATCTAGCTACCAAACAACGCGCCCGCGCGAAGTTTAACCCGCCGGCAACCGGATTACACCGCAAATGGAAGGTACCGGCCGTGAACGTCACGGCAAGTTCTTTGGGCAGCCCGGGGCCTGCATTAATCGGTGAGAATACGGCGGATGTGTGAGAATTGGTGGGTGTAGATCTTCGTCTCCACGTTCAGGATTCCCTCGTCGTTCAGGTGGTCTATCCGCACGCGCCCGGAGGCGTGGATGATCTTGTCCTCTTCCAGCAAAATGCCGACGTGGTGGATCTTGTCTTCCTTGTTCCTAAAAAAGACCAGGTCGCCGGGCCGGCTGTCGTCGTGTTGTTTTACGGACTTGCCCTGGTTGGCCTGCTGGCTGCTGTCGCGGAAAAGCCGGAAGCCGCAGATCTTGAAAACCATTTGCACAAAGCCGGAACAGTCTATACCGAACGGGCTTTTGCCACCCCATTGATAGGGCGCGTTCAGGTATTTTATGGCAGCGCTTCTCAGGAATTCGAACTCGCGTTTTTGCCCCAGGTTTTTGGCTTCGCCGTTGAAGGCAAACTGTTCCTCCATTTTGAAAAGCTCCGAGCTGGAGATGGGGATCATGCTGCCCATCAGGATGATCTGCGGGCTTTTGTTGTAGAGGATGCTGGTGGTAATATCGGTGGTGATCTTGAACTCAGCGCGGTTCAGGTACTCGAAGTAGTCGTGCGAAATGGTGTGATGCTGGCGGGCATCGATCCAGCCTTCGTATTGATCGAAGTGGACACGGATGCGGAGCCATTTTTTATCGTCGGCCTGTGACAGCACTTCATAGTGGTCGCCAAAGAGAAGTTGTGTCACCTGTTCTGACTGGTCGGCGGCTCCAGCACGTACGGGCACGACACTGAGACGGCACACGCCATAATCCTGAATTTCCATGTATCGAGAGAGTCTACGTTTTGTCTTTATTTGAGCTTCAGCCGGTGCAGTTCGCGCTTGGCGTCCCGTTCCTTGATGTTGTCGCGCTTATCGTGCATTTTCTTTCCTTTGGCCACGGCGAACTCCAATTTCGCCAGGCCGCGATCATTGATAAACAGCCGGGTGGGGACAAGTGTTAACCCCTTTTCCTCCACCTTGCCCTCCAGTTTTTTCAGTTCCGACCGCTTCAGCAGCAATTTGCGTTCGCGGGTCGCTTCGTGATTATAGTGTGTGCCCTGGGCATAGGGTGTTATGTTTATACCCTTCACAAACAATTCATTGTTGCTAAGGTAGCAATATCCGTCCTGAAGATTGGCTTTGCCTTCGCGAATGGATTTTATTTCTGTTCCGGTCAAAACCATGCCGGCCACGTATTTGTCCATCAACTCGTATTCGAAGCCGGCCTGCCGGTTCCTGATATTGATATCGTTGGAGAATCTCGATTTCTTCATTTTCTTTTGTTTACGCCGGGCGCTCCTCTTTCCGGAACAACGCCGCGATCTTGTCGCGTTTCAGGATCTTTTGTCCCGTTTCGCCGGTGGCTATTAAACGGCTGCCCACCTTGGCCTCGTATGTACACACCAATTCGTTACCCAATAGGAGACGGACGGTGGCGGTAAAAACAATTTCTTCGCCTTCAAAAGCAGGGCTCTTGTGGCGGATGGTCAGTTCCGTACCCACCCCTTCTTCGTCCTCGTCGCGCAGTTGCAGCACAAACTGGCGAGAGGTCCATTCGGCGTCGCGCGCCAGGGCAAAAGTAGCGTAGACCGGGTGCACCACCTCGCCGTGAAAGGAGGCCACGTCGGCCGCGGCGATCACTTTCCGGTATTGCAAGGTATCGCCAATCTTAAAAAGGTTCTTCATCCAGGGTGTTAAATGGGCATGCGGGCCAGGGGCGTTACATCCAGCGCGCTGAACTCTCCTTTCAAGAATTTATAGTGCGCCGCCATGGCGATCATGCCGGCATTGTCGGTGCAATATTCAAACGCCGGAATAAAAATACGCCAACCTTTCTTTTCTCCTACCGCTTTTAGCGAATTCCGCAGCCCCGAATTGGCCGACACTCCCCCCGCGATGGCGATGTCGCGGATGCCGGTTTGTTCGCTGGCCTGTATGAGCCTCGTCAACAGCATGTTCACCAGGTGCTGTTGCAGGCTGGCGCTGATGTCGGCCACGTTTTCCTCCACGAAGTTGGGGTTCTTCCGCTTCTCGTCGCGCAGGAAGTACAGGAACTGGGTTTTGATGCCGCTAAACGAGAAGTCCAGGCCCGGCATGCTGGTTTGGGAGAACTTGTAAGCGTTTGCGTTGCCCTGTTGGGCGTACTTGTCGATCAGGGGGCCGCCGGGATAGGGCAAGCCCATAATTTTGGCGGCCTTGTCGAATGCCTCGCCCACGGCGTCGTCCTGGGTTTGGCCGATCACCTCCATGTCCAGGTAGTCTTTTACCAGCACGATCTGGGTGTGGCCCCCGCTGACCGTGAGGCACAAGAACGGGAAGCTGGGTTGGGATGGTCCTATAAAGTGGGCCAGCACGTGGGCCTGCATGTGGTTCACCTCGATCAGGGGTATGTCCAGCGCCAGGGCGAGCCCCTTAGCAAAGGAAACACCCACCAACAAGGAGCCCATCAACCCAGGCCCGCGGGTGAAGGCCACCGCGTCGAGATCGGTTTTGGTAAGGCCCGATTTTTGGAGTGCTTCGTCCACCACGGCCACGATGTTTTGCTGGTGCGCACGCGAGGCCAGCTCGGGCACCACACCACCGTATTTTTGGTGCACCGCCTGGGTGGCGATAATATTATTAAGTACCTTGCCGTTTGTTATGACGGAGGCGGATGTCTCATCGCACGAAGATTCGATGGCAAGGATAACGGGACGCATATGTTGACAAATGAACTTGCAAGGTATCAAAAATAGGATTAAGAAAATACTGGCCTACACCGTCACGGCCATCCTTTTCTTTGTCATCTCCTCCTTCCTGATCCTGCAAATGCCCCCCGTTCAAAACTACCTCATCGGGAGGTTCCTGGCCGACTTCACCAAGATGACCGGGTTCAAGACCACCATCGAGAACTTTCACATGCTGTGGTTCGACCGGTTGGAGCTGGAAAACGTGTCGGTCTACGACCCGGCCGGCAACAAAATGATCGGCGCCAAGCAGATTCTCATCAACTTCAAACTGAGCCAGCTCATCGAAAAGAAGAACGTCAACATCGACGGCATCTACCTCGACAGCGCGCACGTATACCTCACCAAAATAGACGAGTCCGACACCTCGCGCGACCTGAACATCAACGTGTTCATCGCCAACATCAACGCCCACTATGCCGGCAGCGGCGGCACCGGCAAGTCGCCCAAGATCAACATCGGCGAAGCGTTTGTGAATGCCAGCCAGTTCACCTACGTGAACCAGGACCGCGACAGCATCAAATACGGATTCGATTATAACCACTTCTCCCTGGGGGTGGATGAAGGGCAACTGGACGGCTTTTTTATTTTGGGCGACACCACGGAGTTCAAGCTCCAGACGCTCATTGCCCAGGATCTGGAAAGCAAGTTCACGGTGAAGCAGATCTCCACCTATTTCCGCATCTGTCAGACATCGATGGAGTTTGTGGGGCTGAATTTGCAGACGGGCCGAAGTACGGTGTCTGACACGGTGATCTTCTCCTACAAACAACTGCGCGACTTAAATGATGTCACCGAAAAAGCAAAGCTCCACGCCAACCTGAGCAACACCCTCATCGACCCCCGGGACCTTGCCCTGTTTATGCCGGGCGTAGAAAAGATCGAGCAGCCTTTCCGCCTCGACGGCGTCTTCAACGGGCGCATCAACAAATTCAAATTCACCGACATGAAGGTGGACATCGGCAAGTCGCACCTGGCCGGGTCGCTGGATATGGATGGACTGCCCAACATCATGGAAACCTTCATGATCGTGAACCTGAAAAATTCCGTGGTGGATCCACACGATCTCGCCTTCCTCTTTAACGACGACACCTACCGCCGCATTCTTCCCCTGGGAAGGCTGGTTATGGATGGACAATTTCTGGGTTACCCCAACGACTTTGTAGCCAAGGGACAATTCTCCAGCCGCCTGGGCGACATCACTTCCGACATCAACTTTAAAGTGAACGAAGCCGACATCGACCAGTCGGTCTACAGCGGCCGGCTTTCGCTGGATAAATTCAAGCTGGGCACTTATGTGAACGACACCGTGACCTTCCAGACCATCAGCATGAACGGCCAGGTGCGTGGCAAAGGCCTGTCGCAACACTCGGCCGATTTCAAACTCGACGGAAGAGTTTACCAGATCGGGTTTAAAGGCTATAACTATACCAACATACAGACCAACGCCCGCTTTGCCTCTGAACGCTTTAATGGGTTTGTAGAGATCGACGACCCAAACCTACAGATCCGCGCCCGCGGCTCGGTGGACCTGCGCGAAGGCAAAAACCAGATCAACGTACAGGCCGCGCTCGACACAGCCTACCTGCACAAGCTGAAACTCACCCGCGACAGCATCTTCCTCCACGCCAACTTCGTGGCCGACATCCAGGGACTTACGCTGGATTCGCTGATGGGCCAGGCCGACCTGAGCGACTTCCACATCGACTACAACCACGAGTCGTTGCACCTCGACACGATCCACCTCAATGCCCAGCGCGACAAACGCCAACGCTCCGTGTTGATCGAAACGTCGCTGGCAAATGCGGAAGTGACGGGCGATTATTATTTCAGCGATCTGTATCGTGATATTCAAACCTTATCAAAAGAAATCTCGCTCAACATAAAAAACAACGACAAGGTGCGGTCGGCCTATTACCGGGCGAAGACCTATAAACCAAAAACATATCAGGCCAAGATCAACATAAAATTAAAAGACATCACCCCGTTGGTGCCGTTGCTGAGACTGGACCTGGATCTGTCGCGGAACACCGTGATCGAAGGAACCTTCACCAGTGGATATACCACGATCTTCCAGGCCTATACGCATTTTGATTCGTTGAAATATAACGACATGCTGTTCCTGCATTCGGATGTGGACCTCACCGCCTCGAAGATTGCCGACAGCACCAGCATACTGGCCATGACCACCATCAACTCGCAACGCCAGGAGCTGAACAAAAATCTTAAAACCAAGAACCTGTTGTTCGAAGGCATCTGGAACAAGAGTCACATCGACTTTGGCCTGGACATGGACCAGGAAGGGCAAACCAACAACGTGCGGCTGAAAGGCGCCGTGGACTTTTTGCTGGATAGCACGCAACTTTCGATGAGTCCGTCGGTGGTGAAGCTGCTGGAGCGTGAATGGCATTTTGTGCCCAACAACTACGTGATGGTGAAAGACAAGGATTGGGCTTTTCACCACCTGGCGCTGGTGAACGAAGAACAGTCCATCGACCTGAACGGAAAATTATCCGAAGACCCGTCCAAACTGCTTTCGCTTCGCGTGGACAAGCTCGACCTCTCGCTGTTGAATGCGCTCACCGACAAACAATTTACGGGCGTGATGGACGGTGAGGTGGACATGAGCAATTTCTACCGGCATCCCTCGCTCCAAAACAGCATCAGCATACGCGACCTCACCATCAACAAATTTCTCATCGGCGACATCACCGGCCGCAACCAGTGGGACACGACGCAAAACAAATTCGACATCAATCTCTTTATCGACCGGCTTGACCATCGCATTCTCAACGTGGCCGGCGACTACACGCCATCGCGCGCGAACTCGCCCCTGAACATCAAGGCGTCGCTGGAGGAAGCCAACCTGAAAATTGTGGAGCCTTTCCTGGAAGACATTTTCAGCAACATCGGCGGCACCATCACGGGCGACTTCATGATCACCGGTCCCCTGGAGGCGCCACAGATCGAGGGTGAGGGCACGATGCACGACGGGCAGATCATGATCAACTATCTGAAGACGCTCTATGCCATGTCGGGACACATCGGGCTAACGCCGACCTCGATCTATTTCAAGGACATCGAGTTGACGGACGCGTTCAAAAATAAAAGCAAACTGAATGGCGCCATCAAACACCACGACTTCAACAGCATGTCGATCGACCTGGATGGAACGTTCAAAAACTTCCAGGTGCTCAACACGACGGCAAAAGATAACAACCTGTTTTACGGCCAGGCCTATGCAACAGGCGATATTAATTTTACAGGACCGTTATCTAATTTAAAGATCACCTCTTCGGCGCGCACCGAAAAGAACACGAAGACCTATATTCCCATCGGCGGTGCATCGTCGACGGATCAGAAAGATTTTATCAACTTTGTGAACTTCACCGATACCACGTTCATCAAAACGATCGAGAAGCATGTGAGCAAGAAAGTGAACCTCACCGGCCTCACCTTCGACCTGAACCTGGACGTGACGCCGGATGCTTACTGCGAAATCATCTTCGACATGAAAGCGGGCGACATTATCCGCGGCCGTGGCAAAGGCGATCTGCACATGCAAATGGACACGAAAGGGGATTTCAACATGTACGGTCCCTTCGAGTTCACGGAAGGCTGGTATAACTTCACCCTCTACGACATCATCAACAAAGAATTTGATATCCAGAAGGGCAGCCGTATCACGTGGTTCGGTGATCCCTACCAGGCCATCATGGACATCAACGCATCCTACAATCAATTGGCCTCGCTGGTGCCCCTCGTGAATGATCCTACCATCGCCAACAGTCCTCAGATGAAAAGGAAATATCCCGTGCAGGTGTTGCTGGCGCTGACAGGCCCTATGCTGTCGCCGCTCATCAACTTCGACATCATCGCCAAAGACCTGCCTACGAACGTGACGACCGAGAACGGTTCGGTGAACCTGCAACTCCAATTCACCGCCTTCAAGAACAAGCTCGACGAACAGGAACTGAAACGCCAGGTGTTCAGCCTCATCGTGTTGCGCCGCTTCTCGCCGCCGGATGCGTTTAACACCAGCGGCACCGTGGTGAGCAGTTTGAGCGAATTGCTCTCGAACCAGCTCAGCTACTGGATGAGCCAGGTGGATGAAAATCTTCAGATCGACGTGGACATTGCCTCGATGGACCAGGAGTCGTTCAACACCTTCCAGCTTCGTTTCTCCTACACCTTCATGAACGGCCGCTTGCGTGTGACGGGCGACGGCACCTTCAACAACACCAACGGCCAGGCCACCGCAGGCTCTCAACCCAATCCATCCACAGTGGCGGGTGACTGGACCGTTGATTACAAGCTGACGGCCGATGGCAAGCTGCGCGTAAAAATGTACAGCCGCACCAACGTGAACCCTATCCTCGCCTCCGTGAACACCCAAACGGCGATGACCACCGGCGCCAGCCTCATCCATACCCAAAGCTTTGACGAACTGCGCGACCTGTTCCGCTCTTCGCGCAACCGCAAGAAAAAAGACAAGGAGGATGCCGCCGCCCTGAACAAGGACGCCCTAAAACCTGAAGATGGTACGGAATAGTATAAGTCTCTTCGTACTGCTCTTCCTCTTCACCCTGTCGCAGGCCCAGGTGGCTGACTCAACGCAGGTAAACAAAAAAAGACTTCGCGGTTTTGTGATCGGCTCCACCGTGGCCTACAGCATCACGCTGGCAGGATTGAATGAACTGTGGTATAAAGACTCCGGCCACCAATCATTCCGATTCTTCAACGACGACGACGAATGGAAACAGGTGGACAAGACAGGCCATTTCCTTTCGGCCTTCTATTTCAGTTATGGCACATCGCGGGCATTGCAATGGTGCAACGTGAAGCCGAAAAAATCGGATCTGATCGGCGCCCTCGTAGGGTTTGGCGTGATGGTTCCCATCGAGATCTTTGACGGCTTCTCGCAAGCCTATGGCGCCTCGGCCGGCGACCTGGTGGCCGATGCCGCCGGTGCAGCCTTTTTCCTGGGCCAGGCCCGCCTCTGGAAAGAACCCCGCATCTTTCCCAAATTCTCCTTCCATCGCACCGACTACGCCCCGCTTCGCCCCAACACACTGGGCGACGGCATGCCCAGCGAGATGTTCAAAGACTATAACGGCCAAACCTACTGGCTTTCTGTGGACATGGACAAATTTATCCGCTTTCCACGCTGGCTCAACCTGGTTGTGGGTCATGGCGCCGAAGGCATGGTGTATGCGCGGGTGAACGAGAACATGGCCGCCGGCTATCCCGCTCCCTACCGCCAGTTCTACATTGGGTTGGACTTTGACCTCCGGGCGATCAAGTCGCGCTCCAAAGTGGTGAATACACTCATTTTCGTTGCCAATATGATCAAGTTGCCCGCACCGACGCTTGAGTTCTCCTCAAAGGGTACCCGTTTTCATGCATTCTATTTCTAAGCAGTCTGTAAGCCATCTTCGCACGTGCCGTAAAGTGCGGTAAAATTAATGTTGTCGCGTCTTCAGGATGCGCTTCAATTTTCCTATCTTCCTTGGCACTTTAAATACAGAGCCAAATGAACATCATGAACTACGTTCAGCAATACGCTGAACAGATCGGCGGTCAGTTCACCGACTACGATCATTCGAAATCTGTAGTGGTTGTTCCCCTCAATGGCAGCCGCTACCAGACCGTGTTGGCCATTACCCAAATCAGCGCCGTTTCCGGTCGCGACCAAGCCGTTTTCACCTCCAAGGTTTGCGAGTTTGCACCCAACATCGACCTGAAAAATTTGCTTGAGCAAAACGCCAACTTCGATTTCAGCAAATTTGTGTTGGAAGAAGGTTATTTGAAAGTTGAAGCCTCATGTCTTGCCGCCAGCGTGTCGCAAGAGCAGATCAAGGAAATGATCCAGGAAGTGGCACAGTTGGCGGATCATTATGAGTTGAAATTAACCGGGAAGGATATTCACTGATCTTTACTTTCCAATTTTTTCTTCCTGATCGTTCCAGGCGCTCATCGCCCTCATCGCCTTGTTGGTGTTCTTCACCAACAAGCTCCGGTCGAGTACGTTGACAGCCGTCAGTAGTATTGAACGGCATCGTATTATCACTGCCTATGCGATCGACCCTTACATGAAGCACCGTATTAAATTCTAGAGCATAATAAGTCTAAGCTTTCCCCTTTCCCCATTTGTAGAAATAAGACCCCACCGTCATCCGCAACAACCCATAGGCAAACAAATACCCAAAGAACTACTATGGCATATTTCTTGGCGTATACAGGGAAATGACACGGTATGAAAACCCTATTTATTATTTGCACCATTTTGTTGCCGCTCTCCGGAGTTGTTGCGCAAAATAAATACACGAGCAATAAGGGATTTGTTTCCTTCTTCGCTAAGGCACCCGTTTCCGATGTTGACGCCCGAAACGAAAAGGTTAATGTGGAACTGGATCCTTCAGATGGCGAAGTGAGTTTTGACATTACGATGAAGGATTTCGATTTTAAAAACAACAAAATGGGCAGAGATGCCCAGAAGAAATATTTGGAGATGGATAAATATCCGAAGGCCGGCTTTAAAGGAAAAATTCAAGGCAAAGTTGACTACGATAAACCTGGCACTTATCCTGTTACGGCAACGGGCAAATTAAAGATCCATGGCGTCGAAAAGAATGTAACCGAAAAGGGAACTGTTGTTGTCAATGGAGAAGGCGTCAAGCTTCAGAGTCAATTCGGTGTCGCCCTGGCGGACTACAAAATCGAAACTCCGAAAATTTTAGGGCAGGAAATGACGGCAGACAAAGTTCAGCTGAAAATTGAAGCAAAGTTGATGAAGGGAGCAAAAGCGGTAGCTTCAAAAAAGAAGAACTAATAATCTTCCCGGTATCACTAATCATTTGATCCTGCCGGACTAGAAATAAAAAAGCCAGCTTAAATTGATTTTAGCTGGTTTTCTTTTTTGTTGAATTCCAAAAGTTGTCTCACTGAGATCCCAAAAGCACCAGTTCAACACGATCGCGTCAATTAACATGTCTTACCGCCTCCGGTGCATCATCAAACCGTCGATGCTTTCCGGCAAGCTTCCCCATCATCAGCGTGATGGGAAATATCACCTTCTTCACCAGCACCGGAATTTCCGTGACATCAAACTCCGTTTTATATTTCGTTTGAAGGTAGGCACCGTCAAACGCCGAGGGTGCTTTTCCACCTTTGGCTTTTGTGGAGCGGTAGATCTCGGTGAGGAAATATTCCATGTTATAGGCGGGACTAGCCCACCCCTTACAGATGAGCATACCGTCGCCTGCATTCCAAAACCGATGCGCTACACCGCGTAGGAACGTAACGGTTTCCCCAGGACCATGAAACGTTGGCTCCCCTCCGGCAACCTGTGCCCCCATCCTGCCTTCGATCACAGTGAGGCTTTCATCCTGCAGGTGGTGAACGTGCATCGGGGGACCCGCACCCGGATGGACCTGGTTCTCTATTTCCAGTATACCGCCTTTTCCATTGTCGTTAAACCGGACAAACGTGATTTGTTCTCCGGCACCATTGTCGATGGTGTGGGGATAGGTGTATTTCATAGCGCTGACTTCTTTGACGTTGTGATCAATACTATAAACGCAAGGACAGTGTTGGCACCGCACAAGGCACTTCGAAACCAATTCATCGTTGACCACTCTTGCCACGCCCGCCGAACGGTATCCACACCGGCTTCCATCGGCGCGACAAAGAGAATTTCATTTCGCGGATAGAAATAACCAAACGTAAACGCGTCGGCCAGGATGGCAAGCACCAACGATCCGAGGGCAATATAACGCGCGTTGCCCGACTTCCAGCAGACGATCACAGCGATCAGGGCCAACACCTGGTTTAGGGGGGAGATTACCCTAAAGAAATTACCCGGATTGGCCACCGTAAAGTAATGGCGGGCCGCCACCAATGAGTTGGGCATATCGGCACCCCAGTTGGGTGCATCGACCAGGGAGTTGTAAAGATTGACGAAGAGAATCCCGGCAGCCGTTGCCGCCGAGAGCCCCAATAAAATAGAACGAATCATGGTTTTGTAGGAGTTTTGTGTGATATTTGGACAATGACCTAATTAACGGGGGTTCTAACAAAAGGTTAGGACATTGACCAAATTTTATGGAGAGTAAATCGCCTACCGAAAAAAAGATCGTGGAAATGGCACTGAAAATGTTCAATGAATCCGGCATTGAATATGTGGGCATGCGCGAGCTGGCCGCAGCCTTGAAGATGAGAGTCGGAAACCTCACCTATTACTTCCCCACCAAGGACGACCTGGTGAACCGGCTTTCGCTCGATCTGGCGGAAGAGAACAACCGGACGATTGTTCCCGTGGAGCACGTGACCCTAAAAGCTTTTTTTGACATGCTGCATCAAGTGTTTCGAAACCATGTCCGCTATCGCTGCCTCATGCTGAGCTTTGTGCACATCATGGAACGAAACCCCATCGTTGCAAAACGTTATAGCAAGATCCAATCCACCCGAAACGAGACCTGGTCCACCAACATTCAAGCACTTCGAAAAGGGAAATATATTTCGGCCGACGCCAGCGAAGTCAATTTCCTGGTTTCTACCATTGCGCTGATCGCGAGGTTCTGGATCTCGGAGGCGGCGATCTCTTTTAAGCAGCAGACCGAGGAGCAGCAACTGCAACACTACAGCAAAATGATCGCACGGATCTTTCTGCCTTTCGCCACGGCTAAGGGAAAGCGGGAGTTGGAGGAGTTGTTGGAGGCGTAAGCCAAACAAACATGAAGCATCAGCATGACGAGATTTTAAATCTATTCCGAACGCAAGCTTTTGACCGGATTTGCCAGCAAGGCTTTTAGGGTTTGAAAGCTGATCGTTATCAAGGCAATAATAATAGCCAACATTCCGGCCAGAATGAAGATCCAGATAGTGATATCGACTTTGTAGGCGTAGCCGTTCAGCCAATCATTCATTACATACCACGCGATGGGCGAGGCCATCACAATGGCAATGGAAATCAAAATGAGCAACTCTTTGGACAATAAATTGAACAGTGAAACCAAGGGCGCGCCGAGGATTTTCCGAATGCCAATTTCTTTGGTGCGTTGCTCCGTGGTGAACATGGTTAGTCCCAACAACCCTAAGCAGGAGATAAAAATGGCCATGACCGCAAAAGCGTTGGACAACTTTTCTATTACCTGCTCGCTGGCATACAGCTTTTGATATTCCTGATCGGAGAATTGATAGTCGACCGGAAAGTAGGGATTCATTTCCTTCCAGGTCTTCTTTATGCCTGCAATCGCCTCATTGGTTTTCCCCGGCTCTACCCGAACCATAGCCCAACCACCCTCCATCTCTTCATCCAGGCGAAGCATGAGCGGTTTTATGTCCACATGTAAAGAGTTGATGTGAAAATCTTTCACCACACCGACGATGGTCCCCTTTTCTTCCCACAACGTTAATGGCATGCCGATGGGATTTTTATAGTTAAAAAGCTTTAAGGCCGTTTCATTAACAATATATCCCGCTGTGTCTGATTTAAACCCGGGAGAAAAATCACGCCCCTGCAATAATTCAATTCCCATGGCACGAATGAAATCATAACCAATCGCTACCTGCGTAATGTCTACGAAAGCGCCTGGGTCCTTTCCCTCCCACGTAACGCCACCCGTGCCATTTATAATTCGCGTGGGCCGGTTATTCATACGGCTCACTAGTTTTATGCCCGGACTGCGCAGTAGCTCATCTTTAAAAACCTTGTACTTTTTTGCAAAAGGTCCGTCGACCGGAACATAGATCAGGTTCTCGCGATCATAACCCAAATGAACGGATTGGACATAACTAACCTGGCGGTAAACCACGATCGTTCCAACGATGAGCATGATGGACAGCATAAATTGAAACACGACCAACCCTTTCCGAAACCATAACGCTGTGCTTCCAAATTTCAATGTGCCTTTAAACGCATGAACAGGGTTGAAGCCCGATAAATACAGGGCAGGATAACTTCCCGAAATGAAACCGATCAGCAAAACCATAGCGCCCAGAACCATCCAAAACTCCCATTGAGCAAAAGGCAATTGAATTTGTTTCTGTGTAATGATGTTAAAAACCGGGAGTATGGCAAACACCAGGAGTATGCCAACAACGAATGCAAACAACGCAATCATCACAGATTCGCCTATAAACTGGCGAATCAATGCCCCGCGAAAAGCGCCAACCACTTTCCGTACGCCAATTTCCTTTCCTCGTTTTATTGAACGGGCCGTGGTAAGATTCATGAAGTTGATGCAGGCAATCAGAATGATGAACACCGCGATAATACTAAAGAGGTTTACATATTGGATTCGACCGCCGGCGATCTTGCCGTTTTCAAATTTTGAATGGAGATATTGCTCACTGTATTTTTGCAAACCGAGCTTCACTTTGAACGTTTCATTCTGAGCATCCGGATGCTGGTCGAGAAAATTATGAAGCTTGGCCTCGAAAGCGGAAACGTCAGTCCCTTCTTTTAACACGATAAAGGCCAATGACGCATTGTTACCCCAATTACGGGACCATTCCTGCTCATTAAGAAAGACTTCCCAATTCAGAATATAATCAAACTTCATGGAAGAATTCGGCGGGAGATCTTCGAATACTGCCGATACTTTTAAATCCATCTTATTTTCGTATCGCAGCGATTGTCCAAGAGCGGCATCAGCCGACCCGAAAAAAATTTCGGCGAACTTCCTCGATATGGCTATATCGGTTGTTGTCTTCAGTGCGGTTTCTTTTGTTCCAGCCAGCAATGGAAAACTGAAAATTGAAAAGAAATCGGGACAGCCATAGTCTCCAACTTCCTTGAAAATTTTTCCGTTGGCCCTCAAACGTGCTGGAGGTGGTCCAGGCCATACCGGTTGAATATTCTATTTCGGGGTAATTTTGTTTTAAATCTTCAGCCAATAAACCCGGTGTGGCATAACTTCCGTTCACTATCCCGTCATAATGCTGTTGTTCGTACACCATGTATAACCGGCTGTCATTCGCATGAAAGGCATCGATACCTTTCTCATCCAAAACCCAGAGCACAATGAGCAAGCTGCAAGCCATACCCAGCGCAAGTCCTGAAATATTTATGGCGGAGAAACTTTTGTCCTTCATCAAATTTCTCCAGGCGGTGTTGAAATAATTTCGATACAGCATAAATAACCGGTTTTGAATAACTTCAATGGTTTATGGCAAACGACCGAAGATCGTTTACCCAGACCTGGTAATACTCCAGAAAATTGAGATCGTTACAGACAATCGATCCGGACCTCGTAAAGCTTTAATTCGCTTCTATCCCATCGGTTCGGCCGTGAAATAGACCTTGAAATCGACC
>DATDAV010000226.1:0-13722 GCA_036525235.1 Chryseolinea sp.
CCCGCTCAACCTGAACGCCGCCACGGAGGAGCAACTGCGCTTTATCAAAATACTGTCTCCGGAACAAATCAAAAGCCTGCTGACCTATCGCGCCGAGAATAAAGACTTAGTCTCCGTCTACGAGCTTCAGTCCGTTCCCTTATTCGATACGGAAACCCTTCACAGGCTGGCCCCTTTTGTCTACGTTCGCGATCCAACAACGTTGCTCGACGCCAGCTTCCCGTCGCGCATAAAAACACAAAGCGATAGCTATCTCCTGCTTCGCTATGGCCGCAGTTTGCAAAGTGCGCGGGAGTACAACACGCAAACCGATTCCAGTGCGCGGTTCAAAGGTTCGCCCGGGAATGTCTACATGCGCTTTCGATGCTCCGTACCGGGCGAGTTCAGCGTTGGCTTCACCGCCGAGAAAGACGCCGGCGAAGCCTTGCGATGGAACCCCGCGGTACGGTATTATGGTTTCGATTATTTTTCATTCCATGCGCAACTCCAGCACAAAGGCCGGATAAAAAACCTGGTGGTGGGCGACTATCAAAGCCAATTTGGACAAGGCCTCATGCTCGGGGGTATTTTTGGAATGGGCAAGGGCGGCGAAACCATCACGACCGTGCGAAGAACGAACATCGGACTGCTACCCTACACTTCCGTATACGAAGCCGGATTTATGCGGGGCGCAGCGGCCACCGTTACGCTGACTGAGGAATTTTCTGTCACCGGGTTTTACTCCAACACCAAACGCGACGCCGCGGTGTCGTCCAACGATACAACATCCGCCCTTGCAGAAGATGCCGAAACCATTTTCATTTCGTCTTTCCAAACCACGGGTCTTCACCGCACGGAAAAAGAGTTGGTTGCCCGCCACCAGGTGGGCGACAAAAGCTGGGGTGGTGTGCTCCAGTACAAGGCCGGCGCGATGGATGCCGGCCTCATGTTTAACCGTGTGGATTTTGGCCTCAGCGTGATCCCCAAAGTAACGCCCTACAATCCCTTTGCCTTCACGGGATCACGCAATCAAAATGCTGGAGGCTACCTCAACTATACTTTTCAAAACATGACGTTCTTTAGCGAGTATGCGCGTTCGGTCAACGGCGGCGCAGCGTATGCAGCGGGGACGTTATGGAGTCTTTCGGGCAAGCTTGACCTTTCGTTGCTGTACCGGAAGTTCGCGCCCAACTTTTATGCATTCTATTCCAACGCTTTCGCGGAAGGCAGTACGACGCAAAACGAAGAGGGTCTCTATTGGGGATGGAAATATAAAGTGAACCGGCGCTGGACCTTTGCCGGCTATATGGACCTCTTTCGTTTTCCGTGGCTGCGGTTCAGGGCCTATGCTCCCACCGAGGGGCATGAAGGATTGCTAAGGATAGTCTATCAACCCTCCCGCACGGTCATGATCTTTGCCGAAGCCCGCGAAGAAGTGAAAGCGCGAAATGAAACATCGGTCAGCAACAACCTCTATCATCTTCTGGAGGGCACGAAGCATCTCTACCGGATCAACCTGGAGTATGGCATCAATCAAGCCCTCCACCTGAAAACAAGAGCCCAACTCAGCACGCTGGATTTCCGCGGCAAGCAAACCCAGGGTTTTATTCTCCTGCAAGACGTGACCCTCAAAACCGGCCCGCTGGAATGGACCGGCCGCTATGCCCTGTTCGACACCGATGACTACGACAACCGCCAATACACCTACGAAAAAGATGTATGGCTGGCGTGTTCCATGCCAGCCTACTATGGACGGGGTGTTAGACAAGTACTTCTGATCGAGTACAAAATGAACAAAGCCATCAGCTTTTGGTTGCGCTATGGACAAACACGCTACGTCGGCCGCGAGGAGATCACATCCTCCGGGGGAACCATTGCCGGCACCATACAAAACGATGTGAAAGCCCAAGTACGGATCTCCTTTTGAAATCCCTTCTCTGCTGCTCCGATCCATGCTTCGGGGCAGCAACCTGAATAAACCTGGCCTTTAGGCCAGGGACAAAGAAAGCCCTATCGCCTGGGCTTTAGCATCGGGATGCCGCTCCAGCTATTGACGCTGTCGCGTTCATTTTCATCCCCCTGAGGCATCAAAAAGGCCTGCCCTGGGCGGTTTAAAAAAATATCGGAACAAATATTCCAGTATTTCGAACCTTTGTCTGGAACGATCGTTCCATACTATATCAAACAAAAAAATTTTAAAACCATGAAAAGATTAGAAAACAAGATCGCCGTGATTACCGGAGGAAATAGCGGCATTGGCCTGGCCACCGCAAAAGACTTTATCGCCGAGGGCGCCAAGGTGATCATCACCGGTCGCAACGCCGACTCGTTGACTGCCGCACTCAAAGAACTGGGATCAAACGCTCAAGGCATAGCATTGGACGTAGCCGACAGCAGCCAACGGAAACAATTCGGCGAGAAATTGAAAGCATTGACGCCGCGGGTCGATGTCCTGTTTGTGAACGCCGGCATCGCCAAGTTCTCGCCCATCGAAGCCACCACGGAAGAGCTGTTCGACGAGCAGTTCAACATCAACGTGAAAGGCGCTTACTTTAGCATACAAGAAGTGTTGCCCCTGATGCCGGAAGGCGGCTCCATTGTCTTAAACACTTCTATCAACGCGAACATCGGCATGCCCAACGCTTCGGTGTATTCCGCCACGAAGGCCGCCACCCTAACGTTGATCAGAACCTTGTCGGCCGAACTGCTTTCCCGTAAGATCAGGGTAAACGCCGTGAGTCCCGGCCCGGTCACCACGCCGCTCCACAGTGCCGGCAAGCGGGGCATCGCCGAAGCGCAAAGCCAGCAGGTGAGCGAAAGCATCGTCAAGCAAATTCCGCTGGGCCGTTTTGGCAGACCCGAAGAGATCGCCAAAGTCGTCACCTTCTTTGCGTCTGATGATTCATCTTTTATTTTAGGAGCCGAATTGATCGCCGACGGAGGCATGTCAACCCTGTAACAGGGTTTGACATTTCTTCGGGCAAGCAAAAAATCACGTCGCATATGCCGAATGAAAAACTTTTCGATACTCATGCCGTGCTGGGCAAGGCCATGGAGCTTTTCTGGAAGAAAGGCTACCACGGCACCAGCATTAACGACCTGGTAGAAGCCACGGGGTTAAGCCGCAGCAGCCTGTATGCGACCTTTGAAGACAAACACAAACTCTATGTCGCGGCGCTCCGCCATTACCAAACCTGGCAAAAGAAGGGCTTGAACGATGCGTTGGACAAGCAATCAACGGCACGAAAAAAAATAGAAGTCATTTTCCGTGCTTACCTGGAAGCCATCTTACACGACGCCTATGGCAAAGGTTGCTTCATGGTCAACACGGCCACCGAAATGACCAATCAAAACAAAGAGCTCGCAAAAATTGTGGGTAGCGATTTCGACGGCATGGAAGCGCTTATGTTTTCCCTTATCAAACAAGGTCAAAGCGAAGGCAACATCTCCAAAAAGCAAAAGCCCAAGACCCTTGCCCGCTATCTTTTCAGCTGCTACCTGGGCCTGCGCCTTACCGGACAGGCCAAGCCGGACAGGGCAACTTTGGAGGACGTCGTAAAAGTAACGTTGAGTGTGCTGGACTGAACCCCCGAAGCGCCCGCAAGGAGACTGAAGCCGTCTCCGATTAACTCAAAAGGATAGCCGGATATATCCAAAACATAGTAAATTTCAGACACGGATCGCCCTTTTCCTGGGCGGTTCCTCCACTGAAAAGAGATACGCTATGCATGCTACGAAGCTGATTACCCCGGAAGTGTTGTTGGTCATGTGCATCGGGGGCATAGCCTTTATTTTGATCATGAAGGCCATTTTCCGTAAACCGAAGTAAGGTTTCTCCCGGATTGTATAGAGATTTGGGGGCTACGGGCGACCAACTCCGTTTTTAATCGTCGGGAGGGTTTTCGAATCCGTGCACGCTGCCGTTATTTGGGACACTAATTTTTAATACATCTATATGAAAATCAGGCCTATCATCGCCCTCTCCCTGCTGTTTATTGCTCACCTGTCATTCGCCCAGACCACCAAGAAGGTGCTGGAGCTTCCCGAGTTCAAAGGCATTTATGTAAACTCCAACTATACGGTTTACCTCAAACAAACCAATAAACAGGAAGTGACCGTCGAAGCCCTCACAGAAATTTTCGGCGTCAGCGACATCAAAGTGGAAAATGGCATTCTCATGATCAACGTCGACCGCAAACCCGACACGTCCAACAAAAGCCTCTGGGCCAAGATCGACGATATCAAGGTGAATCCCACCATGAAGCTCTACGTGAGCGTGAAAAGCATCAACGACCTCCAAGTGAACGGCGGCGGCAAGATCATCTCCGATAACTCCATCGCCACAGACTACGTGAGCCTGGGTGTATCCGGCAGCGGCTCCATTGACGTCGACATAAAAGGAAATACCGTAAAAGCAGAAGTGAGCGGCAGCGGATTGCTCAACCTCCGCGGCTATGCCACCTCCCTCGATGCCGTAGTAAGCGGCTCGGGCGGCATCACCGGCTACAACTGTCCCCTGGAAACCGCGAAGGTAAAAGTGAGCGGCACCGGCTATTGCAACCTGAACGTCACCAACAACATCGATGCCTTGGTGTTGGGCAGCGGCACCGTGAAACACAAAGGCAACACGAAGACCGCCCAGAAAAAGATATACGGCAGCGGCACCGTTGACCGCGCCTACTAGAACCTACTGGCTTTCATAGACGTATACTTGCGCACGATGCCCCGTATACGTCTATGACCCTAGCCATCCCCACCCTCCACCTTTTCGCTCCCCTCGACGAAAAGCTCATCACTCTGCTGCGCTCCCTCTCTCCCGACGATTGGCACAAGCCCACGCGCGCCAAACAATGGACCGTAAAAGACATCGCCACCCATTTGCTCGATGGCAACCTGCGCACGCTGTCGATGCTGCGCGACCAGTATTTTGGTCAGCCCGGCCCGACAGACACCACCTATGACGGCATGGTGCGCTATCTGAATGATCTGAATGCCTCCTGGATCAACGGCGTCCGCCGCCTCAGCCCTGCTGTGTTGGTGGACCTGCTCGAGCACTCTGGCCGCGAATACATCGCCTACCTGCATACGCTCGACCCGTTTGGACCCGCCGTGTTCTCCGTGGACTGGGCCGGCACAAACCCAACACCAAACTGGTTTCACATCGCCCGCGACTACACCGAGAAATGGCATCACCAACAACAGATCCGCGAAGCCGTGAACCGCTATGGCATTGCGTCGCGCGAGCTATATTATCCTGTGCTGGATACTTTCCTGCAAGCCCTGCCCCACCACTACCGCGGCGTGACCGCCTCACCCGGAAGCACCGTGAAACTCCACATCACCGGTTTGGCCGGAGGTGAATGGTACCTGGTCCGAAAAGAAAATGGATGGCAGCTGACAAAAGAAAAAACGACGTCCCAAGCCGAAATCACGCTGGACGACGACACGGCCTGGAAGCTCTTCACAAAAGGATTGACGCTCGAGGAAGCCCGTTCCCTCGTTTCCATAACGGGCAACAGCGCGTTGGGCGAGCCCATCTACTCCATGGTAGCGGTAATGGCCTGAGACCGGGCTACAACTGCAACCGGATCTTCATCCGGTTAAGCACCGGCACCAACGACATCACCGCCACGGCAAAGACCAGCGACCAGAGTATACCCACAAATCCTTCGCGCAAAAACGACGGCCAGTGCAGGTGAAAGGTTTCCATCAGGGCATAAACGACAAAGGGGATGATGTAGGTAAGCAAGGGATTGGACGCAGCCGGTTTGATGAAGTTCGTCCATCCGCTGACCTTCTTCAGGTCGATAAGCCAATATAAAAACGAGAAAATCACCACACAGGCCGCGGCGCTGAACAGGCACCAACTGGGCGTGGCGTGTATCTTGGAGATCTGAAAATACGGACGCAACAGCACACCACCGATGATCAATACCACGGCATACACCGCGACGGCATTGAAGCGCTGCTGGTTGGTCATGCTCTTTCCATAGAAAAATATTAAGGAGAGGATGATCCCCATCAGCACAAGCGAGGTGTGCGAGGCATGCCCACCCTGGCTAAACAAAACATGCCACGACGAGGCGTGGCCCAGCATTCGGCCCACGGCATAATATCCGATACAAAACACGACCATCGCCGACAAGGCAATGACGCTGCCTCTGAAAAGCTGGTAACAGATACAGCCCAACAAATAGGCCCATCCGATCAATCCCAATATGCCCCACCAGTGGGGTTTCATGTACTCCGTGCCGTCTTCGCCTCCGCGATAGAGGAACGCGAGTACGATCAGGAGGATGACGCCCGCTGCGCGCAGGCCATACTTCAATGTCTTGTTCCCGGTGTTATAAACATTCCAGATGAGGATCACCGCTACATAGAACAACAACGACCACACACCGATCGGGATGGGCATCGCTGCTTCGTTATAGTCGCCTTCGGCATTTACCATGAACACGCCCAGGACCAACAGTCCCAGGGTGCGGAACAGAATGTGTCCCTGCAGCTGCGCCGTCGTGTCGCCTTTGGATTTCCGGTTGGCGATGGCAAACGGGATGGACATGCCCACGATAAACAAGAAGGCGGGAAACACGGCGTCCACAAACGTCATGGCGTCGGCATCGGCGGGCATGTGTTTCATCCAGGCCGGGATGCCCTGCACACCGGCCAGCTCGTTCACGAAGATCATGGTGAGGATGGTGATGCCGCGGAGCGCATCGATGGAGAGGATGCGTTGGGTGGTAAGTCCGTTGTTCATGTAAAAATTTATAAGCACCGAAATTAAATTAAATTGAAATCCTGACGAGATTTAGCGTTAAATAATTTTATAGCAAAACACAACACAACACACATTTAACACACGCACACACTTTATCATGTCATTCAACCCTTCATCCCTTTTTGTAACCCTATGAAAGATCGCATCCTAAGCGCCCTTCTGCTCGTGGCCATCGCCTGCTGCATAACGGCCTTCATCAACACACCAGCCAAAAGCAAGAAAGTGGTCATCGCCTATGTGGGCGGCTTCCGTGGACTGGTCAATGCCGACTCCATCGACGTGCGCAAACTGACGCACATCAACTATGCTTTTGTCAATGTCAAAGACAACGCTGCGTGGTTGGAGAACGAAGCCACCGACACCGTGAACTTCCGGAAGCTCAACTTGCTGAAGCGCATCAATCCCGATCTGAAGATCCTCATCTCCATCGGCGGCTGGTCGTGGAGCGATAAATTTTCGGACGCCGTGCTCACGGAAGCGTCGCGAAAAAAATTCGCGCAGACTTCGGTGGCCATCATCAAAAAATATAAACTCGATGGTGTTGACATCGATTGGGAATATCCGGCCATGCCCGGTGAAGAAGGCAACGTGTATCGTCCGGAAGACAAACAAAACTACACGCTCATGTTCAAGGCAATCCGCGAAGAACTGAACGCGCTCGAAAAGCAGACGAAGAAAAAATATTTACTCACCACGGCCGTGGGTGGATATCACGAATACATTGATCACACGGAGATGGACAAAGCACAAGTGTATCTCGACTATGTGAACATCATGAGCTACGATTTCAAAACGGGTGCCGACAGCATCACGGGGCATCACACCAACCTGTATCCGTCTAACGACTACGCTACCGAACGTTCTACGGATCGCGCCATCACGGAATTCATTGCTGCCGGTGTGCCCGCTTCCAAGATTGTTATGGGCGTAGCATTCTATGCCCGGTCATGGACGACAAGTACCCCCGACAACAGGGGGCTGAACCAACTGGCCGTGCAAGCGCAGTGGGGTGGTGGATACTCCAAACTAAAAGAAACAACGATCGACAAGAATGGTTTTAAGCGTTATTGGGATGAGCGGGCCAAAGCGCCCTACCTGTTCAACGAAGAGAAAAAGATCTTCATTTCGTATGACGACGAGATGTCGATTACGGAGAAGTGCCACTATGTTACGGCACACAAACTCGGTGGAGTGATGTTTTGGGAGTACTCGGAAGATCCAAAAGGCTACCTTTTAGGCACGATAAACCGGGAACTGAAGTAATCGGGGGTCGACAGGGCTTAAAAGAGGTTAAAGTGCCTGATTTAGATCTTTTTCTTTTTAATAAAAATTCTTATTACTTTTAAATGTTTATTGTCAATCTTTTCTGAGGCCCTCTCCCCTTTGAGCAGTAGTTCCAGAAGACTGTCAGTTTACATTAACTAATTTCTCATTTATTCTTTTTAACAATGAACATTTACGTTGCCAACATCCCTTTTAAGGCATCCGAACAGGAATTGAAGGGATTATTCGAAGAGTATGGCGAAGTTTCTTCAGCCAAGATTGTCATGGACAAAGTAACTCAGCGTAGTCGTGGTTTCGGTTTTATCGAAATGTCAGACGAAGCTGCTGCCCGTCAGGCTATCACTAGCTTAAACGGTTTCAACTTCCTGGGAAAAACCCTGGTGGTGAACGAAGCAAGACCCCGGACTGATGCACCCCGCAGTGGTGGTGGTGGCTACAGAAGCGGTGGTGGCGGTGGTTTTAACCGCAGAAGCAATAACGAGTATTAAGACAACCGATATTGTATCAGAAAAAGCCTTGCGAAACGCAGGGCTTTTTTTGTGTCTTACTTTTTTGGCGTATAGCCATCTCGTTGAGTAACCTGCCTGTAACGCAAAAAGGAACGCAAAGTTTATGCCTCCGCCGATCAAATTTAAACCTGAAAAAGCACTTGTTTTTAGTCGAACAATTTTGTAAACTTTGTATCTCACCAAAACGGAAATAGCTATGAATGTGATCACCAATGTGGAGCGGTGGGGCAATAGTCATCGCCCAGGATTTTTGGATGCGTTTCGGGTACTGTTGGGTGCTTTCATTACCTACAAGGGGCTGTACTTCATAACGCACATGCACGACCTTGAAATGACAACTTCTGGTATTAACGTTTATTTCGCCGGTATGACGCTTGCACATTATGTTGTGTTCGCGCATATTTTAGGCGGACCGCTGATTCTCGTGGGCCTTTACACACGCATTGTGTGTCTGATCCAATTGCCCATTCTGATCGGCGCCGTGTTCATGGTAAACTATCCGGCAGGATTTCTTTCCATAGGACATCATATGGAACTTTGGGCATCACTAGTTGTCTTGGTTGGCTTGGTCATCTTCATGGTGTTTGGGGCGGGAAAATTTTCCATCGACGCCAAGCGCAGAAGAGAGGTGGAGGCAGCTCATCTAATATAACCCTCTATCTAACCTAAACCGAAGGGCATCTGCACAGCAGGTGCCCTTTTTGTTTTAATTCTCTATCTTCATGCCCCTACAAAAGACGCATGAAGTATACCCTCGGTATTGACATCGGCACCGGCAGCACCAAAGCGGTGGCCGTAGACGTTTCGGGCCAGGTGCTTGCCACCGCCCAGCAGGCCTACCCCATTCTTACACCCCAACCCAACCTCAGCGAACAACAGCCGCAACTGATCCGGCAGGCGTTTGTGCAATGCATTCTCCGCGTGGTGCAGGAAGTAAAGGAAAACCCGGCCGGCATCGTCATCAGCAGCGCCATGCACAGCCTCATCCTGGTGGACAACCACGGCGAGCCGCTCATGAACATGATCACCTGGGCCGATAACCGGGCCGCGGCCACCGCCCGGCAGATCCAGAAATCGGCCTCCGGTGAGCCGATCTACCGCCAATCCGGAACGCCCGTGCACGCCATGACCCCGCTCAGCAAGATCGTATGGCTCAAAGAACATCAACCCGACTTGTTTAAAGCCGTCCATAAATTCATTTCCATAAAGGAATATATCTGGTTTAGTCTTTTCGGCGTGTTTGAGGTGGACTATTCCATTGCTTCCGCCACGGGTCTGTTCAACATCGAAGAATTACGTTGGAACACCGATTCGCTAACCTTGTGCTCCATCACGACCAACCAACTAAGCGAGCCAGTACCTACGCACCATACGCGCACAGGGCTCGCTCCTGCGCTTTCGGCCGACCTGGCGCCAGTAGCTACGGTGCCGTTCTTTATTGGCTCCAGCGACGGCTGTATGGCCAACCTGGGCAGTTTTGCCGTAACGCCCGGCATCGCCGCCCTCACCATCGGCACCAGTGGCGCCATACGGGTGGCCAGCACGCGCCCAACCTACAACTTCAAGGCCATGACGTTCAACTACCGGCTGGATGAGCAGACGTTCATCTCGGGCGGCCCCATCAACAACGGTGGTTATGTCCTGAAATGGTATGCCGAGGTATTCCTCCAACGCACCCTGGGCAGTTCCAAAGACTACGACGCCCTGCTGGACGGCCTGGACAATATCAAGGCCGGCGCCAACGGTTTGATCTTCCTGCCCTACATCCTGGGCGAACGCGCGCCGATCTGGGACAGCGACGCCAGCGGCGCTTTTTTTGGGATCCGGAATTTTCATACGCAGGCTCATTTCACCCGCGCCGTGATCGAGGGCATCTCGATGGCGCTGTACAGCATCGCCGTGGCGATGGAAAAGTCCGGGTTGGAGATCAAGCGGGTGCACGTGAGCGGGGGCTTTGTGCACTCCCAGGCATGGCTACAGATACTGGCAGACGTTTTCAATAAAGAAATCTGCCTCATCAATCCTGAGGACGCCTCGGCGTTGGGGGCTGCCTACCTGGGCTTAAAGTCGCTTGCCCTTATTTCTGACTATGAGGTGTTGAGATCTTCGGAGCGGGTTTCCTATTTCCCCATAAAAGAGAATCACGAACGCTACATAAAGTCTTTCGCGATGTACGAACGCCTGTATGAAAACCTGAAAGATGAGATGGAAGATATTCAGCAGCTGAGAAGCTTGTAAAAAGCCCAGGCTAGCTGCGCTTCAGTTGGATTAGGGTGAGCTCCGGTGGCATGCCGATGCGGCCAGGATACCCTACACAACCAAAACCGCGGTTCACATAGAGATATTGATTGCCCTCCTGGTAAAGCCCTGCCCATTGTTTGAATCGGTATTGCGCCGGGCTCCAGGTGTAGCTGCCGAGGTTTACGCCAAGCTGGTAGCCATGCGTGTGACCCGCCAACGTGAGATCGATGTCGCCATATTCCGGTCTGATCTGGGCATCCCAATGCGTGGGGTCGTGTGAGAGGAGTATTTTCACGGGCGCTTCTTCGGTTCCGGGATAAGCCAGGTCGAGCTTGCCGTATTTCGGGAAACGGTGGGCCGGACCTACACCCCAGTTCTCCACCCCCAGGATGGCCAGCTTGTCGCCGCCCGTTTCCAGGAGGCGGTGTTCGTTCATCAGCAAATCGTAGCCCAGGTGTTTGTGGACGGCCAGCATGTCTTCAAAATTTCTGCGCTTAGCCTCCGGGGTAGACCATTCCCGGTAGTTGCCATAGTCGTGGTTGCCTGTGACGGAAAACACGCCCATGGGGGCTTTGAGTTTTTCGAAGATGGGAACGTAGTCTTTTGCTTCCCTGGTTTCGATGGTCACCAGGTCGCCGGTGAAGAAGATCACATCCGGTTTTTCCTGCATTAACAAGTCAACCCCACCCTGGATCGCCGTTTTGTTAAAGAGGGAACCCGTGTGGATGTCGGAGATCTGGCCCAGCAAGATGCCGTCGAAAGCTTTGGGAAGATTGGGCAGGTGGATGACCTGCTTGCGCACTTTGTAGTTGTGGGCGCCGGTGAGTATGCCAAACGAAAGACCCGTCAGCGGCACGGCGCCCGCGACAATGGCCGTGCGCGAAAGAAACTCCGAACGTGAGATGAGGGACTCCTCCTCGACGACGTCGCTTTCTTTTAGCCGTCGCTTCTTCATGAAGCGGTTGGCCAGCATGATGCCCCGGCGGATGTCGTCGATGACCACGAAGACGAGCAATAGGATCTTGGAGAAATAAAGAATGGCCAGCACGATCACCAGCCATTGCCGAAGCTTTTCGTTGGAGATGTCGATCAATACAACCCAGATCAACGAAAAAACAGAAAGGATGGAGGTGAGCCAGAAAATGCCACGCGTACTGTTCTTCACCAATCGGTGCGACGCGTGACTGGCCGTGCGTATAGCCTGGTAGGTATAAAGATCCACCAGCAGCATAAGCAATATGCCGCCGGCCGTCATCAATATTCTATACCCGATTCCTTCTCCCATCAGCCCCTAAAGGTTAAAGGGCCAAAGGTAACGAGAAATCAAAAACTTTAATCCGCAAATCTTCCGAGCGACCGGTTAAGACCTTGACCGGCTTGCCTCCGCGGTATAACCGTGGAAAAAGTTGCCCGTCAGGCCCGCTTCAACTCGATCATGGTGATTTCCGGTGGCATTCCGATCCTACCTGGATATCCCAGATAGCCAAACCCGCGATTCACATACAAATATTGCGACCCTTCCTGGTAAAGCCCCGCCCATTGTTTATAGGCATACTGCGAAGGGCTCCATTTAAATCCACCGATCTCCACCCCAAACTGGAATCCATGCGTATGGCCGGCAAACATCATGTCAATATCCGGGTGCGATTCGCGCACCTGCGCATCCCAATGGCTGGGATCGTGTGAGAGCAACAGTTTCACTGCCGCCTCTTCCGTTCCTGCATAGGCCTCATCCAACCGGCCATATTTTGCAAACCGTTTTCCTCCGTAGTTCTCGTTTCCCAGAATAGCGATCTTCTCGCCGTTCAATTCCAGGAAGCGATGCTCATTCATCAGGAGGTCGAAGCCCAGCAGACGGTGTGCTTCCATGAGGTCTTTAAAATTCTTTTGCTTGGCTTGCATCGATGGCCACGCATGGTAGTCACCGTAATCGTGATTACCGGTCACGGAGTAAACACCGAGTGGTGCTTTCAATTTGTTAAAGACATCGATGTATTCTTTCACTTCGCTGGCTTCGTTGTTCACCAGGTCGCCGGTAAAAAAGATCACATCGGGTTTTTCATCGAGCGCTATTTGCACGCCGCCTTTCACGGCCACTTTGTTGAAGAAGCTGCCCGAATGGATGTCGGAGAGGTGGGCGATCTTCAGGCCGTCGAAGGCTTTGGGAAGGTTTGGCAATTTCACTACCTGCCGTTTTAATCGATAGTCGTGTGCACCGGAAATGATGCCATAGGCCATGGCGCCAAGGGGAACACTCGCAGCAACAAGCGCTGTCTTGGCCAGAAATTCAGAACGGGGGATCGCCGTGCCCGTCGTATCGCCTGTGGCGCCTTTGTTAAAGAATTGCACTACCCACCGCACGCCCCGCTGGAGGTCATCGATAAACAAAACGATTACGCCGAAAAACTTCGAGAGATACATGACCGACAAGGCGACCCTCACCCAATTTCTTACCTCCGGATGATACTTGTAGGGATCGCCGAATGTGTACCATAAAAGTGCCAGTACACTCACCGTGGTCAGCGTCCAAAAACCATAACGAAACACCGATCGCCACGGCGATGACCAATTTTCTGAGACCACTGCGACGCCTTGGTAAACATAGTAGTCGATCAGTAAAAAGAGGAGCGCAAAAATGGCAACGGTCATAATTCTGGGTTTCATATATAAGTTATTTTATACGCGTTTCGGAGAGAGAGGTTCTTCCCGCGAACGCGGATTTACGGCTATTATTTGGGCGGTAGGACGATCCGCTCCAGTCGTTTGTGTTTTTGAACACGGTACAAAAAGAAAAAGTCGTCCTACTTTCGTAAGACGACTTTAACAAGATTTTATTGTAATCAGTTCAGGGCTACCGGGGGAAGGGGTTCTTCCAAAGTATGCGGCGCTGCCATTTCTTCCGGTGTTTTTTTAAACACACGGGATTTCAAC
>DATDAV010000227.1:0-3058 GCA_036525235.1 Chryseolinea sp.
AGATTGCGCTCCTATGCATGATAGGGTCTATTGCCTTTATAGACAATTCCAAGGCTCAGACTACATCGAGTGAGAAATTAAAAACGCAAACAGAATTTCCAAAAGCTGGAGAATGGCCCGCGTTCCGTCGGACAGGAACGCTTGAAGGACATTCCCCATTGAAGGGCAAAATCACAAACCCTGCTATTGTGTGGAAGCAATTTGTCGGCGCTTTGGAAAGTCGTGTTGTCGTCGAATCAGCGGATGGAAATACTAAGTTGTTGTTGCCCAGCGATGCAACTGAAATATCAGGTGCTGACTCCATTGCCTTGACTGATTTTATCCCGCTTCCAAAAAATGAAGAGGATAACAATATTTCAAGGACCACGACTTTTGCCGATGTTTTCCCGGAGTATCCGGGCAAAGAGAAGCTTGAGTTTGAAAGTACCTTCGACAAGCCCTTTATAAACGGACAATACGCTCGCTCTTTTGGTAGGTGCTATGCTAAACAGAACGATCAATGGATAACTGTCTGGCAAACCAATCCCATTAAAGATCTTTTTGTGCCCCTTCCATTGGTGGGTGACTTTGACGGCGATGGCACGCAGGAAATAGCTATCCTCCCTTTTTATCAATTGAAGCTGATTGATGCTCGCACCGGACAGACTAAAGATAGTTGCAGGTTCAACGATAACCGGAGTTACGGTTTCCACGGCGTTTATGACTTCGAGGGTGACGGCAAGTGGGAGTTTCTCGTCCAGGCCGACTTCTCAAAACACGTCGATGTACTTGGCTACCGGGATGGCAAGCTAACACTGCTTTGGCAGCAGAATATCGAACAAGACGTTGCCCACCCCCAAAAGATCATGCGGGTAGCAACCGATCCAGTCATGGACATAGACGGCGATGGACATCCGGAAGTAATATTGTCACTCTTCAACGATTCCAGTGACGGACGCTGGCATCTGAGCTTTCTTGATGCGTTGACTGGCCATATAAAGGTTGACTTTCCGGACGAACAGTTTTCTGCGCGCATGGACCTGGACGGCGACGGTGAGAGTGAATTGTTAACAACCTGTACCCGTGGCGTTAGCCCGCTAAAAAAAATACGCGCTCGAACTATGAAGGGAAGCAAGCCGTCCATTATCTGGGAAAAAGAAAATGCCGACTGGCAAACATGGAATCTGCCGTTGCCAAGACATGTGAAGAGCATGGCAGCATTAGGAAAGGAAACTGTGCTCGCCCGTAGCGACTCAAAGTATATGTACGTTTTGATTCGGGAAACCGGATTGCCTAGGGAAACGAAATTGTCTTTGGTGCGATGGGAGGGAGCAACATTTAAAACTGTCATGACAATCACAGGTGAGAACCTGGACGGGCTAGGGTTTGATTCTATTGGCCGGCTGCTTGTCCGTTCGCGCCATCGGTTCGGTCAGCGATCTGACTTTGTCATCGCAGGAGGGCATTCGATCAAACAAACAACGCGGCGGATCGGTTCTTCTCCAGGGTCTGCAGTAGTTGCCTGGCCAGACAAAGCAAAGTTACCCACTATCGTGGTTCAGGGATCAACGCAGGACCAAGTCACGTTCCAGCCGCCGCGCAAAGACGGACAAAACGTTCAACTCAACTATATTTCCGGCCGGGGGCAAGGCGTCGCGTGGCCGAATACGTTAGGTCCCGTGATCGTCGATCTTGCTGGAGACGGACGTCGTCAAATCATCGTGGCTGATGCCGCACCCTCAGGTGCCGCACGGATATCGGTCAAGGACCTTAACGGACGCGTTGTCTGGCAACATGAGTTCGCGCTGATTGTAGGCACGCCGTTACCACAAAATACGGGTGGGGTTGTCCTTTGGCAAGCTGGGCACTTCACCCATCCAATTCGGCAGGATGTGCTCGTGACCACCCAACGCTCAAGAGGGGGCAGTGAGGAGTCATCTCTCCTCTCCGGAGAAGACGGTCATGTCCTATGGCACCGGTATAAGCAGATCAGCAAACGTGGCGTGGGTGGCAATTCGTTTGCTATCGCGGATTACGATGGCGATGGACTTGATGATATTGGGTCGCTGTGGCCAAGCATTTTCTATTTGATGAAAGGCAGTACGGGAGAGGACATTCTTGCCATTGACACAAAATGGAAGCAGGTTTATGATAAGCAGGTTTATTTTGGCCAGGCAGTGGCAGGAAATTTTACGAATGAAGGAACGCCGGCGATTTTTTTCAGCGGAAGGCTCATGACCGGTGTGATACGCCTGGATGGTACGTTGGTGTGGTTTGATGCGGTGGACAAAAGTCCTGGCTACCTTCCATCGTTCGGAGATTTTAATGGCGACGGACGGTCGGATGTTTTAGCTGCTGGCTTCGAGGATGGGATGCGGTGTTACGACATGGCTTCGGGAAACGTAACTTGGCGCATGCCCAACCCGACTGATGGATTCGAAAATTTTGGACAACCGAGTCCTGTGAAGGGCACCGCCAGTGCTGACCTGGATAGCGATGGACGCGAAGAGGCTTTGATTGTGATCGATAAAACTCTCTTATGCATTGGAATTAAAGTTGGCGATACGACTGGCAAAATTCTTTGGTGCGTCGAATTTCCCTCGCACATTGGTCCGCCCACAGTCGTTACGTTAAAAAAGGATGGTCCTATTTCTATTCTGGTTGCTGGCGACGACGGCTTCGTTTATTGTGTTGAACAAAAATCTAAACCATGATGAAAAATACGCTACTTGTATTGATGTTAATATCTTTCGCGGGGATAGCACATACGCAGGGTCAACCTTCCAAAACCGAAGTTCCACCGCGGACTAACGCAAAATTTCCCAAGCCCGGCGAATGGCCGGCGTTTCGTCGCACCGGCACACTTGAAGGGCGCTCCCCATTGAAAGGCAACATCACCAAGCCAACCATCGCGTGGAAGCAATTCGTAGGGGCATTGGAAAGTCGGGTGGTGGTGGAATCGGGCGATGGAAAAACGACACTGAAATTGCCTGGTGATGAGATAAAAATATCAGGCGCTGACTCGATCGCCTTGGCTGAGTTCATCCCCATTCCAAAAAATGAAGAAGACAAAAACAGT
>DATDAV010000228.1:0-137391 GCA_036525235.1 Chryseolinea sp.
GTCAGTTGTCTGAAGGAAGGGGCCGACGACTATGTATTAAAACTGAATCTCACCCGGCTCTCCTCCGCCATCATCAACGCACTGAAACAAAAAAAGATCGACTCCGAACGAAAAGAAGCCGAAAAGGCGTTGCAGCGACAAAACAAGGAGCTTGTCAAAATCAATGAGGAGTTGGATAAATTTGTTTACAGCGTCTCGCACAACCTGAGGGCACCGTTGACATCCGTGCTTGGCCTCGTCAACATTGGACGGATAGAAGATGGCAAAAAGGACGATTCTTTTCAGCCGCTGTTCAACATGATGGAAAAAAGCATCCGGAAACTGGACGCCACCCTGAAGGAAATTCTGAACTACTCCCGCAACGCCCGGAGCGACATCACCATTGAAAAAGTGGATCTGGCCTCGATCATCCAAACGTGTTTGGAAAGCGCGGAATATATCGAGGGACATGAGCAGGTCAAAAAAGAAATCTCCATCCGCAACGAAGCGGTCGCGTTTTACTCCGACGGCCATCGGCTCGGCGTTATTTTTGACGACCTCATCTCCAACACCATCCGCTATCGCGATATTCGCAAAAAAGAATCGACATTGACCGTCGAAGCGGAGATCACCGCAAGCACGGTGCACATTCTTTTCAAAGACAATGGCATCGGCATTTCAGAAGAACTTATGCCGCGCATTTTTGAAATGTTTTTCAGGGCAACTGAAAAAAGCGACGGCGCAGGTCTCGGTCTATACATTGTGAACGAAATGACAAAAAAACTGGGTGGCACCATCCAGGTGTCATCGGTCTTTGGAGAAGGCACGGCTTTTCGCCTGGAAATTCCCAATGGCCACGCTGATGAAAAGCAAACCCATTTAAATTGATTAGGGTGAGTGGTAGTGCGTGGGGTTTGAAAAATACATTAAACCGCAGAGACGCAAAGACGCAAAGTCAACGCAAAGAAATGCAGTACCCTTTGCGTCTTTGCGTCTCTGCGGTTCAACTTGATTTTTTTTACGTCTTCCACCGCCCACAACGCGAGACGGGCAACCCTACGGAATTTGCTGTTTAACTTTCGCCGATGGTGGCGGATGACGAAGACATGGCGTTCAATGTAAAATAGAACGTAGCGCCTTCATTCAATTTTGCTTCTGCCCATATTCTTCCGCCGTGCCTGGCAATGATCCGTTGAACAATGGCCAGCCCCACACCGGTTCCTTCAAACTCCCTTTGCGAATGCAGACGCTGAAAGACGCCAAATAGTTTATCGTAATATTTCATGTCGAATCCGGCGCCGTTATCTTTTATATAATAGACCAACGCATGATCCTTCTCAAAAGAGCCGATCTCAACGACGGACCTTTCCCTATCCCGCGAATACTTCAACGCATTCGACACGAGGTTGATCCACACCTGCCGCAAAGTGGTGAGGTCGGCAAAAGCGTTTGGCAACTTCTCTATCTTAATCTCCATAGGGCGATCGCCTTCGATGATCTTGTATTCTTCGACAACAGTGTGGACTATATCCTGCACCGAGATCTCAAATCGCATCAACTCCTTTCTTCCCAGTCTCGAGAAGGCCAACAGGTCGTCGATGAGTTGTCCCATGCGTTTACTGTTTCGCAAAATTGTATGGATCAAACGTATGGCTTCCACGTCGAGCACGCTGGCATATTCCTCCTGGAGAATATTGGCATATCCATGAATGGACCGGATGGGCGCGCGCAAATCGTGGGAAACCGAATACGAGAAAGATTCCAATTCCTTGTTGGAGGCCTCCAACTCGGCGGTGCGTTCTGCAACCCGCTGCTCAAGCCGTTGATTGAAGGCGACTATTTTTGCACTGCTTTCGTTCAACGCCAGGTTCTGCTCCTGAATCCGCGTCAGCATTTGGTTAAAGGCGTCTGTCAGCACACCCACCTCGTTGTCAACCTGCTTGACGGCCCTGACCGAATAGTCCTGTCGATCGGAGATGGCTTTGGCCGTTTCCGCCAGGGCAAGAATGGGTGTGGTAATGCCATGTTGTAAATTTTTTGAAAGCAGATAGGCCAGCAGGAAGGACAAGGCCACCACCAGCACGGCAATACTTCCATAGAGCCGGAGGCGTTCATACATCGCACCCGTGTCGGATTTCAAATAGAGTGTACCAAGTCTTTTGTCGCCTTGCACAACAGACTGGTATCCTCCGAAATAAGCGTCTGTAAATTGATACCCGTCTGTCTCGGGCGCGGCGGGGAAAGCCCCTTGTTGCGCGTTTGCCCGGTATGACGAAAACAGCTTCCCATCGGCGTCATAGAGACAGGCTGCAACAACATGTCGCTCGGCCTTCAATGCCGACAGTATTTCATTTGCCGCGGTGGAATCATCAAAGGCCAGCGCGGCCGTGCTGTTGGTCGCAATGATCTCTCCCAAGGTGGAAAGCTGACGGATGCTGCTTTGGCGGAAAGTAACAAGCTCATAGGCAAAGAAGGAGGCACAGGTCAACAACAATACCGCACCGCTGGTGAGCATGATAACCTTCATGAGTTTTTGCTGTATGGGAGTGTTCCTGCGTCGCATAATCAGGTAAGGTTATGGTTCAATTATTTCAGCCAGTCGCAACAATTTGGAGCTGACTTTTAAATCAGCGTTTTTGACGGAGGTCAAATTGATGCGGATGCGGATCTTATTTTCCTCGGGGAAGAAACGGATCATCCCGCCTTGCTTCTGGAAATTCGTGACGTCCCCCACGGTGAGAACATGTTGGGCTTTCGCATACTCAAAGATTTGCTTCCACTGATTTTTTTCATCCGTGCTGATGAAAAGAATCTGACAGTGGCCAATTTCCGCGAGGGTACGAAAACGATGAACAACCAATGGATGGCCGTTTATTTTTTCGCCTTGCACCGTTTCGTCCAAATATTTTCCAAAGGGGTCTGGCCCCAGGATGCCGATCACCAACGGGGCATCAGGTTGAGGAAATGCCTCGGGTGGCCATTCAATAAATTGCGTGAAGTTGTAGAGGAAAACAGCTTTTACCTGGTACTCCTTTGTGGTTTCATTCTGGGATGGCGTGAGCGCACCAAACGACAGCAGCACGGCGAACAGGATGAACCCTGGTTCCACTGCTGCCCGACCTGTCTTCCGGGATATGATGGCCTTCAAAAACGACATACGACTTTTGCATAAACACTTCGCTCGATGTCCTTCGCCACCTGCGACGAAGGTATGAATTCCGTGTGACTACTCTTCACCAGGTTCTGGCCCACCAGATTCAATTCAATCCGCTTGTCCAATTTCCACCCCAGCCGGATATCCAAACCAACATATTCGGAGACCTTCGGCTTGGGAAGCGCTCCTACATAGCGGAGCACGGTCCCCAACTCAATGCGCCCGGGAAGTTTCATCATCGATTGAATTAATACCTGGTGGCTGGGATCATTGCTCTCCGCCGATCCTTGATTGGCATCTGAACTATTTTCTTTGACCTCCAAATTCTTTTTTAAGTACGTGTAGCCACCCCGAAGACGCCACCAGTCGTTCAACTGATACGTGGCCGAAAGCTCCGCGCCATAGGTGTTGCCTTTTACGCCGTTCCCAAACGTTATGGGAATGCCGAGGGGCGGAGGACCCGGTTCTACGCTTCTGATGTTGTCATAGACATTGTAAAATGTGGCAAGCGAGACCGACAGACCTTCATGAGGTTGTATCCGCCAACCCAATTCATAGGCCAATACTTCCTCCGATTGAAAGTTGCTGCCGGCAACGAAGGGCAACTGTGGCGCTAGGTAGAGAAAGAACTCCCGGTCAATGCGGGCAGGGTTTCGCACAGCACGCGATACGGCCGTCCACAGGGTTTGCGTGGGCGTTGGCGTCCAGTTGAGCCGCGCGTTGGGTTGATATTGAAAATCGGTGTAGGAGTTATGCTCGACCTTTATTCCCAGGGTCAGGCGCAATTTTTCTTTCACCAGGGCGATCTCATCCTGGAGAAATACATTGAAGAGGTAAAGCGACTTTTTCGCCGGCTCAAAAGCAAACAGTTCAAGGTTAGTCACATCGTGCTCCATGTATCGAAAGCCGAGGCCGTAGATGATCTCGTGCCGTTGGCCCAGCCGGAAGCGCTGCTGTCCGTCCACATCGTAGGTGTTTAGTTTTTCGGTAAATCCATTTCTGAAATCTCTCCAGGTGTGGTCATAGTAGACCTGGAGCTGAAGGTTGGATTGATCAGAAGTGGTATGCGCCCAACGCGCCAGGGCGTTGCTGCCGCGGGCAACAATGGGATTGTCTCCATCCGGGTCGGGGCGGTCGTTATATACGTTCGTCTGAAAAGCAACGGCGTCATTTTCGGTTGCCTGCCAGTCAAGGCGCACGCCGCCTTGCGCCATGGTCCAGTCGTCATTGGTCTCCACGCTGTCGGGATGGAAGATCGTGCTGCCGCGTTTGAATGCCGTGCCATAGACGCGATAGGAAAGATTTTTGGCCAGCTTCCCTCCATAGCGAAGGCTCCCCAAGCCACGCAGTTTCGTGCCCACGGCCGCTTCGGCAAAAAGGCCCTGGGTGTCCTTTGAATTTTTTGTGATGATGTTAATCACGCCGTTCACGGCGTTGGCCCCCCATAGCGTTCCCCCCGGGCCACTGATCACCTCAATCCTGTCGATATCTTCCAGCACAAGATTCTGTACATCCCAAAACACGCCCGCATACATCGGGGTGTAGACCACACGACCGTCGATCAATACCAATAATTTATTCGCAAGCACGTTGCTGAATCCGCGAGCACTGATCGCCCACTGGCTGGAGTTTACTTGTGCCACTTGTAAATTCGGGGCAAGCCGCAACGCTTCCGGCACACTCGTGGCGCCGGACTGGCGAATGTCCTCTTGCGTGATCACCTGGATGGCTGAAGCTGCCGCCTTCAATTTCTCCGGACGTTTTGAAACCGATGTCACTTCTACGTTCATCAATTCTTCGAGGCTCAATTTTTTTAGGGTATCCACTTGAAAGGAATGGCCCGGGGCTTGTGCGTAGGCGCGAGGGGGAAATAGCATGACGGCGGCGATCAGAAGAATAACGGACATGATCAAGCGCGCCGGGTGGCGCTTTCCTGTGTGGGGCATGTACATATTTTTCATAGGCAACGAAGGGAAGAAAGTAGACATTAGTCGTGCTTGGTTTTTGCGCAGTCTGAAGACTGGTGGGAAAATGGTCCAGTAAAACACTTGAACCCGCTATACGCGGTTGACGGCCATCCAGTACAATCCCAGATCGGCCACGGTCTTTGAAAAATTGTCAAATTCAACGGGCTTGACGATGTAGCTGTTCGCTCCCAGTTCGTAGGATTTTTTGATGTCTGGATCTTCCTCGGACGACGTCAGGATCACCACGGGAATCACCTTCATACGCGGATCGGACTTCAGCGCTTGCAGCACTTCCAGCCCGCTGACTTTTGGCATTTTTATATCCAGGAGGATTACCTTGGGCGTTTGTGAAATTATCCGTTCTGAATAATCTCCCCTTCCAAAAATAAAATCCAAGGCTTGTTCGCCGTCGCGGAGGTGTACTACATTATTAGCCAAACGATGTTTCCTCAGGGCGCGGATGGTCAACTCCGCATCTTCATCGTTGTCTTCAACGATCAGCACTTCAACTTCCTGGTAGGTCATAGGCATATTAAAAAATCAAAATAAAGGGCGCTTCCCTGGCGCTTTTGAGAACATTGACTCTTGTCGCTGTCCTGGGAAAAATCAACAAAACTTTGATGCGGCATAACTGTCTTATTTAATGCACGGTTACTACCGGTAGTCTCTGATGCATTCAAATGTATCTGGTGGCGACTTGCTGACTTCTTATAATTTGTCCAACAGATCAAAGTGCAGCTTTCTGATATTGTTCGTGGATTTTCTTCCCTCTGTTCCCGTTCTTTACTTGCCTGGCGAAAAGAATATAAGACTCATGCCAGCGTCTGTGAAGAACAGGAAGTAACCATCGAAGCTGCTAATAACAACTCGGCGAGCACCGGCTTCTGCATTTCGTGCATCAACCCGGAAGGCTCGAACTCATAGGATTCGCGAGCATGATTTACCCACGGTAGCAACAATATACCCATTTTTCGCTTTGCTGTCAAAGATTTTGGACAAACGGAAGGTTTCAATCGGGGCCACTATCGGGTGTGGTCTGTTCTTACCCCACGGCTTTATTTCGCATGGTTGTAGTCGATCTGGAGCGCATTGCCGCTGAGAAAATTAAGCGGTTTATAATCCTTGTAGCCGGGAAATATATACCCTAGTTTAGGGTTGGCCATTCTTTTCAGTAAGATCTCGCTGAGCACGTGACGATAGTCGGTGGTGACGGCCAGGTCGACGTGATTGTCGAGTTGTTCGTTTTCGAGCCCGGGCCAGTTGCCATACATCTTCCCTCCCATTACATCTCCACCCAAAACCAACATGACGTTGCCATGACCGTGATCGGTGCCATTGCTTTTGTTGGATTTCAGACGGCGTCCAAACTCACTCATCACCAACAGTGTGACCCGTTTCTGGTGGTCGCTGATATCGTTATAGAATGCACCCAACGCAGTCGATAACCCTTCCGCAAGATTGGCAAAGGCGCCTTGCTGATGTTCATGCGTATCCCAACCGCCATAGTCTACCGACGCCACCCGCAGGCCGGTTTCCATCTTGATCAGCTGCGCCAGCGTTTGAAGCGATCTTGCCAATGGATTTTCGGGATACTTCACATTATTTTCTGGCACATAGGGCATCGGTGTGTTGGTCACATCTTTGGGCAACCGGTTGTTGATCTCGGCCACGGAGGTCAACGCGTTTTGTGCAGCCTCGTCCAACAACGAATTGCCCGTGTATAAACTTTGGAGGATCGAAGCATAGCGCTTATCGCCGCGCAACTTATAATCGTTGAGGTTGCTGATGGCCAGTGTGCTGTTACTTCCCAGGAACGAGGTGGGCATCACCGTACCGATCGCCACCGATGCTATGTTGTTTTTTTCTTGCGTTGAGGGAAGACTTTCCAGAAAGCGGGTGAGCCATCCTTCGTTCAGGGTTTTGTTTTGAAGCGAACCCCGCTCGATAAGGTCCATCGCATCGAAGTGACTGCGCGTGCCGTTGGTGAGGCCGGCAGCATGAATGATCGCCAATGCCTTTGAATCGTAGAGCTCCTTCAAGGCAGAAGTCTTTTTGTGAAGACGAAAGTCGAGTCCTGCCAGTCCATTGCCGAGCGACAACCCTTCGGTGTCGCCGCTGTCGGTCACGCGAACGTCGGCCGTCCGGTTGGCGATGTAGTTGGGGTCGTTCACGGGCGCCACCAGGTTGAGTCCGTCGCATCCACCGCGAAGGAAGACATAGATCAAAATGTTTCCCGGGCTGCCATCGGGAGAAAACGAATACCCGGTGATGCGACTGCCCGCCAGGGCGGCAATCGCGGCGGAACAACCGACTATAAATTCCCTGCGTTTCATGTTGTTGTTTGGATTAGGGTGGTCATTAAATCAATTGAAAGTCGGGCGTCATGGTAAGCAACGCGATGAATCCACTGAGGCGGTTGTTCAGTTTGTCGGGCGGGATGGGTTGATCCGCTTTGCCGTCGCCGCGAAGAAAATCGATCATGGCCTGCTCGAAGTCCGGTGTCTTCCTTTTTTGCAACACACGGTCGATCCAGAAACGTGACAGGTCCTGCGGCGTATCCATTCCCGGTGGCACCAACCGGGCAAAATCATAGGCGGCAATCCGGTTGTTGGGACTGACCGACAGCAGCGACGTCGCTACATTCCAGCGGGCGATCATGCTGTTCGAACTTAGCCAGTAGTCCATCACGTCGGGATGGCCGGTGGGTGTTTGCCAGTTATAATGAAGATATCCCATCTGACTCAACTGCCCCGTGAGGCCTTGGTTTGGGGTGATCTCCGCCTGTGTGGCACGCAACATGGAGACCATGAGGTGAAAGGGCCGCTTCACCTTTTGTCCCCAGGTGGTGGCGAACTCTTTGGTGTTTATGATATAGCGTAAAGTCTGTCCGATCTGATCGGGACTTTTTTGATTCTGGATCCACACCTTGACAGCGCCCTCCACGACGGACGGCGGTGGCTGATCCGAGAGGAATCGAATACAAAGTTTTTTGCAAAGATGCTTGGCCGTGGCCGGATGATGAGCAACCAAGTCCAACGCCAGGTGTCCATCCGACAATGCCGGTTGATTGGGTTCGATCTCGGTGCCCAGGATGCGCTTTTGATAGTTGTCGTGCCAGCCATCGTAATAATAAAACTCACCGGTGTCGGGAAGTTTGTCCTTGCCACTGCTGGCACCGTCGGCGACCGTCCAACCGGTGAACGCCCGTGCCGCTTCATAGACATCTTCGTCGATATAGCCAACGGGTTTTCCGGCCGTAGCGCCAGGCACGTCGCGCCAGCGGTTGTATAGATTGTTAAAATAAAAATCGGAGCCCAGCGTATGCAGCTCAAATAGTTCGCGCGCATAATTTTCATTCGCCGGACTGGCCTTGCTGGTGAAATTGTCGAGGTAATACAGCATGGCCGCACTCTTGGACACGTCTTCCAGAAAGGCCCTGAAATTTCCAAAGCAATTTTTACGGATCACGTCGCGGTCGTAGACCGGGAACACGGTGCTGATCTTCTGGTCGGAAGCATTGACATTGAAGTGATTGTGCCAGAACTCCGCCATCACCTCGCGCAGTTGCCATGGGCTGTAGACAGCGCGAAACCACGAGGCCACGCGAACTTCCTCGAGCGCCCTGATCTTCTCGGCATAAGGGAGATTAGCATCTTTGTTGTTCAGTTTCCAGAGCTCACTGAGCGGCGCGTCGATGAGGCGCAGGGAACGTACTTCGTCGACCAGGGGATTTCCGTCTTTGTCGTTATACTTAATGGGAAGAGTCGCTTCTGAAAGTTTTCGAACGACCCTCTCGTCCTCCCCCTTTGGGTGGAGCTGCTCTTCGAGGTAGTCCTTTACGCCTCGCTTGGTTACCTGTTCTGAAAGTTCAGGTGTGGCGCCGTACGTTAGCCGGTTGAGAGCGATCACCGTCGGCGAGGGTGGCTGCAGATCATAGCCTTTTAACGAAGCAACGACGGAGGGAATGGAGGCAAATAGGTTTCTGGGAGATTTCATACTGGCAGCTGGTGACAAATTCGCTGCCATGTCGACGTTCGCGTACATCCCACTAGTTAACTGCGTCCAAGTGAATTTCTTTGGACCCACATGGATGGACCGGTCATTCGCCGGGGAGCCCCGGATGGCAGTATGAAGAAAAATTCGGCAGAGAGTGTTGAGAATTTTCCACAGGTGCAGCTTAAAACGGGCTTAATTTTAAATAAAAAAAGTTGCAGAGCTCTAACCTCTGCAACTTTCCACCACGATTTGCTTTGTTGCGTTCTATTTTCGAACAAAGCCTCTCCCTATAATTTCACTCCTCATGCATGTTGTGAAAGAAGTGTAAAGGAAAGAAAACGCTAGCCCTATTGAGAATCATCATTCGATTCCTGCGCACTTTCCTCGACAGACTCGCCCGAGCTATCCTTCGCGGACGATGGCTTTACTTTTTTTACAGATTTGTCAACAATTTTTTCAAGCGCGCCAATAGCCTCCTGGAGGGGCTTTAGTTTAACCAACAATTCCGCCTCCTCGTCTTTTAGTTTTCGCAATGCGTCAACAACGGGATTTTCTTTTGCCATACTTTCCTTAGCCATAAATTGATTTTTGTTTTGTTGTAAAGGCTTTCCCCTGTGTGGAGCATAACGCTTTGTTCATCCCGGGAAAAAACCGGGCGCTAAAATACATTCAAAATTTTTAAAGTAGCGCAAGTCAGCCTGCTCCTGACAACATTTTAAAAGTCTGTGTGTCAGGCAGAAATGAAATAGCTTTAGAACATCATGAGTAGTGAGGCCGAATAGAGCATCCTATTGCAGTTGATTTTCAGTCTGCCACCTTGATTTTTTTAATAACAAAGAATTGTCGATACTCCCGCAGTTTGGGATCGAAGAATTCCTGGGGTTCATAGTCAATGCTCAGCGATTTGCCCATGAGCGTTGAATAGGAATTCGCTAAGTCTACTTGTGAATCAATAAATGTCAACCAGTAGTATTTGGTTATCTTACCGACTTCATCCTTTAGTGAAACAACCACAAAAAAATCATTTTCAATCTTTGTCACTGTCCCCATTGATGTTTGCGCTGCTTTAGTGGGTGCGGTCTGGCCTTTCACTTTCTGGGTCATCTTCACCATAGTGTTAGGACAAACGCTAGCCATTTTTACGCCCAACATCCTTCCAAGTTTCACTCCTTCCGTATCTATCTTGTCAAGATTTATATCAAAATCTTTCTTTATCTGTTTCTTGTAAGGCATGGAAGCTTCAATCATGCAAATTCCAAGACGCATGTTAAATTGTTCTGTTTGCAGCGTGTCGGGTACTTGCGCTATACAATCGCAGGATTTTTGGGTTATTATATCTATATAATCTTGTGCGAATCCTTTGCTAACGATTAATACCAAAAAAGAAAGAAGTAAAAGTTGTCTCATTGTTCTATGTTTTGAAGTTCCATTCAATTGCCGCCGCCCTGGCAACATAAGACACAGTGCCTTACATACCCCTTTGCAGGGGGACCGGAAAACGTTGCCTAAAAGTAAGGAATACAAAGGAGTTAATAACGGTCCAAATAACATTTTACAACGCGCCGATAAGCTCCATGGGCGGCTATCCCATAATGGAGCCGCACCCCATGCGCATGCCGCGGCACGGATATTTTAAAGTGAACTATTTCTACCTACCTTAGCCCGGCAACGGCATGAACGTTGGTCACAATTTTTCTTTATACAATGAAGATGCCGACAATAGTAGGGACGATCGACAGGCGCATACTGATTAACTATCAGGCCGACAAAGAAGTTATTGAGCGGTTTCTTCCCTCGCCGTTCCGACCTAAATTGGTCAACGGAAAAGCCATTGTCGGAATTTGTCTGATTCGACTAAAAAACATCCGGCCCAAGGGAATCCCATTCAACGTAGGCGTATCGTCAGAAAATGGAGCCCATAGAATTGCTGTCGAGTGGATGGAGAATGACGAAAAAAAAGAAGGTGTCTATGTTCCCAGACGAGACACCTCGTCAAGATTCAATTTTCTAGCCGGCGGACGCGTGTTCCCAGGCGTCCATCATTTGGCGAACTTCAACGTGGTGGAAGACAACGGACACTACTCCATTGCCTTTAAAAGTGACGACGAAACCTTTTTAGAAATTTCAGCGAAGGAGACGAGCGAGTGGAGTAGTCAAAGTGTTTTTGACAATCAAGCCTGCGCTTCCGACTTTTTCAAACAGGGATCCATAGGATACTCGCCGGATAAAATTGGCCATGCGTTTGAGGGCTTGGAGCTTATGACAAAAAACTGGGAAGTATCTCCGTTGAACGTTATCAAGGTTAGATCAAGTTTCTTCGAGGATGAGTCCATATTTCCAAAAGGAACAATAAAATTTGACAATGCCTTGTTGATGAGAAACATTGATCACGAATGGAATAGTAAAAAGACGATTCGTCAATAGGAGGCTTCGTCTCGTCAGGCCGTGCCAGGAGGATGTTCTTTGCGCGCTTTAAATATTCTCATGCACCCACTGCACTTCTCCCCTTGCCGAGATGCGATCGATGGAATAAAAGCGGCTAAAGATCCTTTGCGGGATGTCGTAGGGCTGGCTTTCGTTCCCATAGGGGCCGGCCACGCCAAGCATCCAGTTGTTGTCGGCTGCCCAGTGATCGCCGGTCATCCGGTACTTGAATACATAGTAGGTTTGGTCTATCAATTCATCCAGATCTACGGTGGTGTAGAGCTCTATCTCGTGCGGCGGCCGACCCAACTCGGTGGGAAATTCCAGCCAGGTTACTAAAAAGCTTTCGGCGCCTTTTGCGATCGTAAAAAATTCAACGGGAAAAAGCTCGGACTGATTATAGGCCTCCAGCACGCGATACACGGCATGACGCAGGGAAGGATCCTTGGCCATAAACAAGATCTCCGTCCGGGTAACGGACTCCCTGGCGGCCAGCTTCCGGATGAGAGGTCCCACCACAGCGTATTTCAAGGTGATCATCCGCTGAAGCTTCCACCGAAGATAATAGTAGCCTCCCAACAGGATTGCTCCTGCCAAAAGGGCCAACGCGAACACAACGATCAGGATCGTCTTCATAAATACGGGATTAAACTCCATACCATGTGATTGTGGAGAAGGCACAAGATCTGCAGTGCGCTCTGAACACTCGTTTACCTGTGTATTACTGCGGGAGTTGAAAAGCGAGAATGCTAAAAAAATAAGGTGCGCAGGACAAGAACATCAAAAAATTGATACCGACAACTCCAACGTGTATTGAACAGTATAGTAAAGATACCTAAACAAAGATCGTCATTCACCATACTTCAGGATATATTACCTGTTGTTGAACGAACGTAAATGCGATTGCGCGTTTTAACTCGTCGGATGGAGTGGCTTTGTTATCTGTAGCGGTGACAACAACCAAAGATGAAGTTATCAATTCGGGCTGCCTATCGGGAATTGAAGCTTTATCGTGGTTCCTTCGTTGACCTTGCTGCTGGCAAAGATGTGCCCACCGGCACTCTCCACCTGAACCTTGGCCAGGTAGAGACCAAGACCTTTCCCGGAAAAGCGGGTATTGAGCCTGGAAAATGGTTTGAACAACTTATCCTGGTTCGCGTCGGAGTCAAATCCGATCCCGTTATCGGAGATCTCGAGAATACACGCGGTCTCGCTCACCTCCGAACGCAAGAATATGCGGGGTGTCTTGGAGGCATCTTTATACTTGATGCTGTTGCTGATGATGTTGTGCAGGATGGAGTGGGCAAACGCATCGCTCACGGCGATTTCGTGGTGCGGATTTATTTGATTGGAGATCACGATTCCCTGAGCATCCAAATCCTGCTGCAGCTGACTCAATACTTTCCGGATAATATCGGACGCTCTTAACTTCTGGTTGTTCCCCGCACTTTGATATTTTACTTGCACCACGGAGACGAGATCGTGGATGACCTCATCCAAGTCCAGGATGGAACTGCCGATGAGCATCATGACCTTTTCTTTTTCCAATGCGTCGGTCTCGGGAAATTGAAGGAGCTGGAGCAGTCCGAGTATCCGCGCTACCGGGCCGCGCAAATTGTGTGCTGCCATAAAGGCAAATTGTTCCAGCTGCAAATATTGCTTTTCCAATTCCTGGCTGGCTTGGAGAATGTCGGCCGTCTTCTCTTTTACTTTTTTCTCCAGGTCCGACTTCGCCATCTGCAACAAGTGGTTTTGACTTTCAATGGTCTCCTTCTGTTGTTCCAGTTGGCTATTTTGAACGGAGATATATTCGTTTTGCGTGGAGATCTCTTCCAACTGGCCGAGAATCTCCCGGTTCTTTCCTTCGAGGTCTGCAATCAGGCCTTTGTTCACGTGCTCTTTTTTCTCAACCGACCGTTTCAAGAAAAGTGAACTCCCGGTGATGATGATGAAGCCGATCAGCACTCTCATCTTCGTCAGCGCATAACCGGTTTCGCTAAGACCCTTCTGGTGATAGCCAACACCAAAGAAATCGTGAACGAGATCAAAGCAGGTCAAGGCGAGGAAAGGACCGGCAAGCGAGAACACCATCAGAAAGGTGTCCTTCAATCGAAACAATAAAAAAGGCACCACCGAAGAGGCCATGATGGAGAATTGTATGCCGATGTAGTGCGATGTCTGGAAATCCATTCCAGACGATTTATTATAGATCGAAAAGATCAAGGCTTGCAAAGGCATGTTCCAACTGAGCAGCACCCGGCTGACGGTGGTGTACCCCAGCGCATTTACCAGAACGGGGAGTAAAAACAAGAATGGCTGGGCAAGTATGGGGAGCGTGATTCTGGACCATCCCTGATCATAGACATTCATAACAATATAGATCAAGGGCAATATGGACATCAGCATACTCACTTTGTTTGAAAGTATGATGTCCTCCTCATGATCTGCGTCGCTCACATGACGGGTCCCTATCCGCGTGACAGCCCTCAATACTTTAAATTCCATTTCCGCCTAACCATTAAAGTCTCGTTGTCCGATTCAAATCGCCCTTGGCCATATAATTTACAACTTATTTATTTGCTGGTAAATAATAGTTTTCGGCAAATAAAATTTGATTCTATTTTTAAAAATCGCAGATTAAGATTCCCCCGTTGCATGCCATGAAGATGCCTGGCCGCAGGACACCCACGTCCAAAAATCAGACTAACTAAAAGTGTAGCTACCAAGCAGACCATGCCTGTTAAGGTGATCGGAGCCTTGAAAGTTTTAGAAGAGTTTCACAGCGGTGTTCGGACAGACCCGGCAACAAAAAAATAGAAGCTTCAAGGCGAGACGCCTGATCGCTGCATTAAGATCTTGGTTGGTCAAAGACCTGCGTTGCCTTTGCTCATACGGCCGAAGAGCCGCTGAACCAATGCCCGCCACGCACCCCAGGCGTCGGGCGTCGAATTGTCGGGGCGGCTTGTCGTCCTGCGCACGACGGTGTCGGGCATCAGCCTGGGGTCCACCAATCCATTTCATGGTGAACATGGACGCCTTCCGTTCGATATCATTTTGGGTTGACATAAAAAATCACGTTTTGTGTATAAAACAATTATACAGGTTGCCAGCAAATGTATCACAACCCAGGCTATTGGACGGGCTGATGTACGTTAATCCATCATTCTGTTTATGCAACGCGTGTCATCGCCGGATTTCCACAATCGATTGTGTTCTTCGCGTTTGGCGCGAAGTATAACATGAGAAATTACTTTATAAAAAAAGCAGCAGGAAAAACTCCTGCTGCTTTTTATACGCCGTCGTATGGTGACTAGGCTTTCTTGTCCAATTCGATTTTGATATTCAATTCCACTTCGTCGCTAACGACCATCTCTCCTGTGGGGGTGGTGTTGGCCCAGGTCAAACCGAAGTTTTTCCGGCTGATCGTTCCGGTAAATTTAAAACCAGACTTGAATCCGCGTCCGGTGTTCACGGTGGCTCCACCGGTAACGTCAAATTCAACGGGCTTTGTCACACCGTGCATCGTCAGGTCGCCCTTCAGTTTATACTTGGTGCCGCTTTTCACGAGGTTGCCTTTGAAGGTGATGTCCGGATATTTGGCGGCGTCAAAAAAGTCGGGAGATTTTAAATGGCCATCGCGGCGTTCATTTTCCGTGTCGATGGAAGCAGTCTTTGCTGAAAATGTTATTTCGGCGCCATCGAAGTTTTCGGTTTTCGACACCAGGGCTCCGCTGTACTCATTAAATTTCCCCTCTGTTTCGGCAACCGCCATGTGGGTCACACTGAAACCAATTTTTGAGTGGCCGTTGTCGATGGTCCAGGTGGTCTGGGCAAACATGAACGTTGTGGAGAGCAGCGAAGCAAAAAGAATAATTGTTTTTTTCATAGATTGATTTTATTAATGTGTAAATGTAACACAAAGACTTTTGAAAGTTTGAGCGGGCAATGATCGTTAACTTTTCGTTAACAAATTCGATGCTAAACTCCCGGAGAATTCCTTTCCAAGTCAGTTTGCCTTTACGGCCGATGACCGGCGTGAATTTTCTTTGATGCATCCGCACGCATAAAACACACCCTGACATTCAGGTCGTAACCTTGGGTTCTGCGCGCACCTGAAAATTCCAAAAAGTACCCCGATCGTCGAGTTTTTTCCCGGATCGATCTAATGTCGGCCCTAAACCGGGGCTTCCTTCCATATATTGTGTAAATTCGACACATTGATAAGCAGACTATACCTATACGCCTATGAAACGACTCCTCATACTCCCCGCCCTCTTATGGGCTTTGGTTTCGGTTGGTCAGACCTGGACCGAAAAAAAGAATGACGGATTTCCCCTCGTCACCAACCCGAAGGGACAAACCCTGGGATACGCTTTAAACTCCGGTGTGAAACTGTTGACCGTCGACGGGTTAGCGTTTAAGGATTTGAATAAAAACAATGTGCTCGACAAATACGAAGACTGGCGACTACCGGCCGATGTTCGCGCAAAAGATCTCGCCTCGAAAATGTCGGTGGAGCAAATCGCGGGGTTGATGCTGTACAGCGGGCACCAGTCCATACCGGCGCGGACAACTGGTTTCGGAAGCGGAACCTACAATGGTAAATCGCTCGCCGAAAGCGGAGCACTGTCGTCGGACATTACCGACCAGCAAAAAAAATTCCTGACGGCCGACAATCTCCGCCACGTTTTGATCACGACGGTGGAAAGCCCCGAGGTTGCTGCGAAGTGGAACAACAACATCCAATCCTACATTGAAGGCATCGGTCTCGGCATCCCCGCCAACACCAGCTCGGACCCGCGTCATGGTGCCGTGGCCAATACAGAATACAATCTCGGCAGCGGGGGCAAGATCTCCATGTGGCCCATATCGCTGGGCATGGCGGCGACGTTTGATCCGGCGCTCGTTCAAAAATTCGGTTCCATCGCCGCCAAAGAATATCGCGCGCTGGGCATTACCACCGCGTTGTCGCCACAAATAGATTTAGGCACTGAGCCCCGCTGGAGCCGCATCAGCGGAACCTTCGGAGAAGACCCCACCCTGTCCGCTGACATGGCGAAAGCCTATGTCGATGGATTCCAAACCTCTTCCGGAAAGGCAGAGATCAAAGAGGGATGGGGCTTTCAAAGCGTGAACGCCATGGTGAAACATTGGCCCGGCGGCGGACCGGAAGAAGGTGGTCGCGATGGCCACTTTGCCTATGGAAAATTTGCTGTTTACCCCGGTAAGAATTTTGATGCGCACCTGGTTCCGTTTGTGAAAGGCGCCTTCAATTTATCCGGCAAAACAAAAATGGCCTCGGCCGTCATGCCTTACTACACGATCTCCTACGACCAGGACAAAACCTACAACGAAAACGTAGGGAATGGTTTTTCAAAATACCTGATCACGGATTTACTAAGAAAGAAATACGGCTACGACGGTGTGGTCTGCACGGACTGGCTGATCACGGGCGACGAAGGAAAGACTCCCGATATTTTTGCCGGAAAATCCTGGGGTGTCGAGACGCTCACCATAGCACAGCGCCATTACAAAGTGATCATGGCCGGCGTGGATCAGTTTGGCGGCAACAATGCTGCTGGCCCCATACTCGAGGCTTACCAAATGGGTGTGACAGAACACGGCGAACCGTTTATGCGCAAACGCTTTGAGGAATCGGCCGTGAGACTGTTGAAGAATATATTCAACGTTGGACTTTTTGAAAATCCCTATGTAGATCCGCAGGTTTCAAAAAGCGTGGTCGGCAATCCGGAGTATATGACCGCAGGCTATGAGGCGCAATTGAAGTCGCTCATCCTGTTAAAGAACAAAGGACACGTATTGCCTTTGAAGAAGAACATCACGGTGTACATTCCCCAACGCACGGTCCCTGCCGGCAGAGACTGGTTTGGAAACGTGACGCCTGAGAAGACCGAGTACCCGGTGAATTTGGATATCGCAAAAAAATATTTTACGATCACCGACGATCCCGCGCAAGCCGAGATAGCGCTCGTCTTTGTGAAGAGTCCCGACGGCGGCGTGGGCTACAGCAAGGCCGATCGCGAGAGCGGCGGCACGGGCTATGTCCCGATCACTCTTCAGTATGGACCGTACACCTCGACGGCTTCAAGGGAAAAAAGTATTGCGGCAGGCGACCCCGTGATCGATCCCACCATCACCAATCGTTCCTATAAAGGAAAAGCGTTCACCGCCTCCAACGTCACCGACCTCAAATCCATCCAGGACACCAAGGCCGCCATGAAAAACAAACCCGTCATCGTGGTGGTAGACGGCAACAAGCCCATGGTGTTTCAGGAATTCGAATCCCAGGTCGACGGCATTGTCTATGGCTTTGGTGTGATGAACCAGGCTGTGCTTGACCTGCTGACCGGCGGCGCCGAACCCTCCGGGCTGCTCCCCATCCAAATGCCGCTCAACATGGAGACGGTGGAACAACAACTGGAAGATGTGCCCCACGACATGAAAGTGCACGTCGATAGCGAAGGAAATGCCTATGACTTTGCGTATGGGTTAAATTGGAAGGGCGTGATCGACGACAAGCGCACGGCGCACTATAAAAAGAAAACCCTCAAACCGTAATTCACGACAACGCTTTCCGGATGGTTTTCAAAAGCGACGCATCATTTGACTTCTTGATGACGATGGTGTCGCATTGATTGAATTTCGCAAACGACCGAATGGCATCGCACACCTTGGCGACCATGGGTTTGGTGAGCTTGAGCGGCTCGAAGTGCAGGTTGTGGATGGTCAGTGTGCGCTGCTTCCGGTCGGCCTTGGAGTCCATGCGGGCTACAAACGTGTCGCCGATCAAAATGGGCAGCGAAAAGTAGCCATACTTGCGTTTTGGGGCGGGCACAAAGCATTCTACCTGGTAGTCGAATTCAAAAAAATCCCGGAGGCGATGCCGGAAAACATTCAGCACGTCAAACGGGGAGAGAATGAAGGCTTCGCCGGATACGCTGATCTTTTTCTTTTTATACTCGGGAAGCATGTAGAGCGGCGAGCCTTTCAGACCAGTGATCTCCACCCGGCAAATTTCGCCCGCTTCGACAAGCTTTTCCAATTCCGTCTTTATGGAATGTTTTACAAACCGGGCGCTCCAGGCGATCTCTTTGGCATAGGCAATACCCAACGCTTTCAACACCCGCAGAATAATGTGTCTGGAAAATTCTTCGGCGGTGGGCAGGGTCCTGTCCACGTCGGGCGGGAGGATGTTTTCGGGTAGATCGTATACTTTCTGAAAATTGCCTTTGCGGGTGGTCACCAGTCTTCCGTCGAGGTGAAGGCGTTCGAGGGCGAGCTTCGAGGGACGCCAATCCCACCAGCCCGAACTTTTTGTGACGCGGTCGTTTTCAAAGTCCCGCGCCATGAGCGGCCCCTCCCGCGAAATTCTGTCGAGCACCTTCTTCATCAGGTTAATTTCTGCCGTGGTCAGAGCTTTCCTTCGAGCCGCAAAACTCTCCTTCACGGGCAGTGAGAAGCGGAAGTCACGCAGGGGAATGTAGCCGGCAGCAAACGTCCAGAATTCGAAGATCCTTCCCTCGGCCTGGAGTTGGTCAAGCCATTCCGGTTTGTAGTCCGGCACGCGCGACACGATGCTGTGATGATGAGCGCGCTCCACGACATAGTTCGTGTCGATCTGAACAAAACCAAGATGGTCGATGAGTTTATAGACCGCCTCCTTGCCTTTGCCAAACGGTGCGCGTTTTGATAGGCCCGTGGCGTGAAGAATGATTTTCCGGGCCTGCGATTTGGTGAGGGTGACTTTGTCCATGCGACGAATTAACAACTTTTTGGATGGGGCGACAGGTCGCGACTTTCACAATTCAAAATTTAATAACGTGTCGGGTGGAAATTGGATTAACTTTTTTGCGAAAAAAAATATCATTCCCGTGTCCTATCCGGAAAGGATTTCAAAAATACGGGGAGCCCATCAGAGGGACTTGGTTCTGTCGGGAAAATAAACGTAGAAGTTTGCTCCCTTTCCAGGTTCACTGGTGGCCGTGATGAACCCCTGGTGATTTTCAGCGATCTTTTTACAAAGCGCCAAACCGATGCCGGTGCCTGCATAGTCCTGCGTGTCTTGCAGGCGTTGAAACATCGTGAATATTAAATCCGCATACTTCGGCTCAAATCCAATCCCATTGTCGGCGACCAGGATCTCTATATACCGCGCTTCCGGAAGATGTTCGGGACTGTTGACGATTTGTTCCGGGCCGACGAATTTGGACTGAATCCGGATAACGGGATCACTACTCGAAAACTTTAGTGCGTTGCTCACCAGGTTGGAAAACAATTGTTCAAGCTGCTGGGTATCCCCGTGGATGGCAGGCAATTTTTCGACGTGCACCGTAGCATTTTTTTCCGCGATCAGCAATTCGAAGTCGGATTGAACTTGCGTCATGATCTCGTTCAAGTCCACCTCGACAAACACGGCATTGCCCCTGGACAAGCGGCTATAGTTCAGCACGGATTTTATGAGGTTGGTCATCCGCTCGGCCGCCCGGTTTATCTTTTCGAAATAACGCGTTACCACGGATGCGTTGCCCTCATTCTTTTGAATGATCTCCGTGAAGGTCCTGATCTTTCGCAAAGGCTCCTGCAAATCATGGGAGGTAACATAGGCAAACTGTTCCAGTTCCCGGTTCCGGACCTCCAGCTCTTTGGCATAGGCCACCAGTTTGTCTTCCGCCAGTTTCTTCTCCGTCAAATCACGGGTCACTTTTGAAAAACCGATCAATCCACCCGATTTATCGTGCAGCGCCGTGATCACGATGTAGCCCCAAAAGGTAGAGCCGTCTTTTCTCACGCGCCACCCTTCATGGTTTGCCTTGCCGTTCGTTTTGGCATATTCCAGGAGCGTCTCGGGCAATTTTCTATTTCGATCCTCGGCGGTGTAGAATACATTGAAATTGGTTCCGATGATCTCGCTGGAATATCCCTTGATCACCTGGGCGCCGGCGTTCCAGTTCACAATGTTGCCCTCCGTGTCAAGAAGAATGATGGCATAGTCCTGAATCTCCGCGATCATCCGGTGATAGCGCTCTTCGCTAAGGGTTAATTCAGCATTGAGAATCTTCAGTTGCTCGTTGGCTTTCGTTTGCAGGTCCTCGGCGAGTTTTCGCTCCGTCAGGTCGCGCGTCACTTTTGAGTAGCCGATCACGGCACCATCATCGTCGTGCAAGGCGGTAATGGTAATGCTTCCCCAAAATCTTGTCCCGTCTTTTCTCTTCCTCCACCCCTCCTGCGCCGCGCGGCCATTTTCCCGGGCAAGACCCAATAGTCTTTCCGGAAGATTATCCCGGATGTCTTCGGGAAGATAGAACTCGCTAAAATGTTTTCCGACGATCTCCGATTCCTTGTATTGCTTGATTTTTTCAGCGCCCCTGTTCCAATTTTGAATGATGCCATTCGTATCCAAAAGGATGATGGCATAGTCTTCCACTTCGGCGATCATTTTGTGATACCGCTCTTCGCTCTTTCTCAACTGCTCGATCACCTGCTCATGGTCCGTTCCCACAGAAGACGTTTTTAGGGGGCTCATTATCCAGTTTTCTTGGTAAAAACCTGTAACAATTTCTCGGTCAACATCGCCAGACCGGGAGGTTTGACGATGAAGTCCTTTGCGCCAAGCGCTTTACTTTTCTCAATCATCTTTTCATCCGACGAGGTGGAGTACATAAACACATCGGACTGCTTCAAATGGGCTAATTTCTGGATCTCCTGCAAGCATTCCATACCATTCATCCTCGGCATGTTCACATCGATGAAAATAAAATCGGGGATCAGAGGTTTGTTTGCTTTCAATTTCTCTAATGCCGCTATGCCACTGCTCACCATGATGCATTGGATATCGCTGGCTATATCCTCCAGGGCCATGGAAAAAATTTCCTGGTCGTCCTGGTCATCATCAATAAGCAAGCAGACTATCATTTTGTTCAGCTGTACAGGTTAAGAAAGTTGAATTTACGCTATTTTGAATGACATCCCTTTAACAAATTCTCCTTCAAGGGCCTTTCGGCTGATGTCCGGCTTAAAACCCTTTTGAGACCAACCTAATCCGGGATGATGGCCAGGCAGAAAGCTGTTTTCCTTCCAGCTCGTTCGGTTTCGCCTTCTTCGAATACCTTGTAATGTACTGAAAATAAACAACTTACAATTAAGACACCTTTTTCTTGAAAATGCATCCGGTGCGCTGAACGACATCGGTCAATTCGTTTTGACATTGTCGGAAATGCCTGGGCTTTTTATCTTTATACGGACTTATACCGAACTCCTTCCTCCTATCCCATGAAGTACAAGATTGTATCACTCTTCCTCGTTGTTGCCTCCATCGCCCCGGTTGCCGCCCAAAAGAAATGGCCCATTAAGCCGACCTACGACGCTGCAAGCTCCTTCACCCAGGGCGTGGCGCACGTAACGCTGCGCGACAGTTTGTTGTTTATCGACAAGACGGGAAAAGTATTACGCGGCTATCTCAAGAACGATGTCGGCCGCTTTTTCGATGGCCTTGCTGCTATCAAGATGCCGGATGCCAAGTATGGCTATATCGATCTCACGGGACAACTCGCCATAAAATCCAGGTTCTCTTACGCCCATGACTTTGTGGACGGGGTGGCGTCGGTGGTGGAAAAGAACCTGATGGGATTGATCGACAAAACGGGAGCGTATGTTTTTCCCCTCAAATATTTTTCGTTGCTCGATCTCTCCGAAGGACTGATCGCTGCCCAGAGCGCCACCACCAAGAAGTGGGGCTACATCGACAAGACCGGGAAAGAAGTTATTCCGTTTCTCTACGACAACCTCAAAAACGCTCCCGGCGCCGAGCCGTTCTCCGACGGTCTCGCCACGGTGTACCTCCACGACAAGGCGGGCTATATCGACAAGACCGGAAAGACTGTGATCCCACACACGTTCAACCAGGGCAACGCATTCGAGGGAGGTTATGCTACCGTTTACGATGGCAGCAGCACGCCGAAGACGATCGACAAAACCGGAAAGTTTGTAACCCCTCCACCCGCCGTCGACAAACCCTCACCCCAACCCAAAACCGATCCGCGCTTTCCCGGCGCTCAGGAAGTGGGTGAGCAATCGGAAGGGTTGATGCCTGCGAAGCGAAATGGGAAGTGGGGGTATGTTAGCGTCGAGTAGCACACTACTTCACGATACCATTTCAAATTTGCTATGGCCCTTATGCCCATCGTTGCCGTGGGCGAAGGGCAAACGCTCACGCTGGATTGGGTTGGCGTCGCATTTTTATTTACAGAATTCTTCAGAAATAACGAAATTCCTCGTAAATTGTAGTTGGACTACGCACCTATGCATTTTTTCGACTCTACTCAAAAGTCCTATACCACGACAATCACCTCGATGAAAAGAACAATTCTTCTGGTCGATGACGATCCATTTTTTAGGTTCATGCACGAGCGGTTATTGATGGCGGTAAGACCTGATTTTGAAATACGGATGACCGAAGACGGCGCCCAGGCCCTTCAGGATATCCACGCCTGCATCGCCGGCGAACGCAACCTCCCCGACTACATTCTCCTGGATTCGGAAATGCCGGGTATGAATGGAAAAGAATTTCTGGAAGCTTTCAGAACATTAATTTTCCCCGGGAAGGAAAATATCCAAATTGTCCTCGTCAGCACGTCGGCAGATCCCATTCCCCTTTCCGGATATGAAAAGTATAAAATCATGTCCTTCACCAAGCCCATACGCATAGACCAGTTGAAGGAAATCATTTTTCCGGAGCCGATGGTTCATGCACTGAAAAAGCATTAGCAGATCAGTTCTCTTGACCGGGCGTGCTCACGCACCGTTCCTTCCACAACCCTTCTGTCGCCCAGCACCGTCTCTCAAAACGTCACGGCGATGGGGTCGCTGATTTTTTTTGCCGTAGGATCTATCCACCGGTTGGTGGTGTAGTCGTAATAGCCGTAGGTGCCGTTGGCGTTGGCCTGGGGTGTGGCGTATACGGCGACATAGAGCTTGGCATTTCGCAATGTCGTTGGGTTGGACGCATGGGTTTTTTCGGGCGATTAGAACCTCTACGCCAATAGAGTTAACCGTGTTTCACTTTTTCAGCATCCGAAAGCATACTAATTCGCATTGGGTTTATCCGTGATGGGTAAGCTCTAAAAAAACGAATCTTATGGCGAACAAGAGAAGGAGTCCACTGCAAAAAACAAGATCAGCATCGTTATGGCTGACCTTCGTGGTCATGTTCATCACCCTGCAAGCATCTTATGCTCAGAAAAAAACCAACATTGTGGTGATCTGGGGCGACGACATCGGCCTTTGGAATGTGGGGGCCTACACCCATGGCATGATGGGACGTACGCCAAACATCGATCGCATAGCGCGGGAAGGCGCCATCTTCACCGATCACTATGGTCAGCCCAGCTGCACCGCCGGCCGCGTGGCTTTTATTTCCGGACAGCTACCCATACGCTCGGGCATGACCACCATTGGCATACCGGGTTCGTCGCTCGGCATTCAAAAAGAAGACCCCACCCTTGCGGAAGTTTTGAAAGCTCAAGGGTATGCCACAGCTCAATTTGGCAAGAACCATTTGGGCGATCGCAACGAGTTCCTCCCCACGGTGCATGGATTTGACGAATGGTTTGGAAATCTCTATCACCTCAACGCCGAAGAAGAGCCCGAAGAGTTGGACTACCCCGGTCAGAAAAATCCCGAATACACAAAGAGAGTAGGACCGCGCGGTGTGCTGCACGCCTGGGCTACCACTACCGACGACGCCACCGTTGAACCCAAATGGGGCAAAGTAGGAAAACAGAAAATAGAAAATACCGGCATGCTCACCCGCAAGCGCATGGAGACCTTCGATAGCGAGGTGTTGAGTCATACGTTGACGTGGATGGATAAACAGAAAGGGGGCAGCAAGCCCATGTTCTTGTGGTTCAACACCACGGCCACGCACATCTGGAGCCACTCACCACAAAAGTATATCCAGCTGGCGGTGGATGAGGGCCGCGCTGAGTCGGATGTGTACCGCGCAAAAATGATAGAACACGACGAGCAGGTGGGCAAGATACTGGACAAAATAAAGGAGATGGGCATTGAAGACAACACCCTTGTGATTTACTCCACCGACAATGGAAATGAGTTGATCATGTGGCCCGACGGCGGCTACTCTCCCTTCCGTGGCGAAAAGGGAACAACCTGGGAAGGTGGCGTGCGCGTGCCTTGCCTGATCAAGTATCCGGGTGTGATAAAACCAGGCTCCGAATTCAACGGCACCCAAAGTCATGAAGACCTGTTCGTTACCCTCGCTGCCATTGCGGGGCTACCCAATCTAAAGAAAGATCTGCTCACGGGCTTCAAGTTGGGTGCCACCACCTATAAGGTCCACCTGGATGGCTATAATCAACTCGATTACTGGAGTGGCAAATCAGATAAGTCCGCACGGCATGAGCTCTTCTATTATGATGAAACCGATCTGATGGCAATTCGCGTGGAGGGATGGAAGATGCATATCGGTGTGAAGTACGATGGCCTTTGGTGGAACACGAAACGCTATCCCAGTGTACCCTACATCTTTAACTTGTTGATGGACCCCATGGAGAAAATGGATCCCGAAAGTCATGAGTGGGGCTATATCGGAAGAAAATTTGTAGGACAGAAACTGTGGGTCCCCACGGCTGCGCAACCTTTTCTGATGGAGCACCTCAAAAGTTTCGCCGACTATCCACCACGCCAAAAAGCTGAATCGCTCAGCGCACAGAAAGCGGTTCAGGCGGTGATGGATCAACTGAATAAAAATCATAACTAACAAAGTGTTCCCGGACCGCGCGCGCGTTTGGCTTTTATTAAGCAACATCAGACGGGTGAACTTTTGAATGCGATCTGGAGATCGGCAAATTTATCCGCGAAAACAATATGAGCGCACGTGGACTCCATCAGCAAAGAAGCCAACAGCGGCACCATCATTTTAAAATGTTATGAGCTTGAAATAGTATCGATCGCTACTGTTTTTCATCTTCGACGTTGCTAGTTTTTCGCACAAAACGCGGGATAAAAATCAGAGGAGCCTGAAATTCCATGGGGCGTTCCTGTTGCCGTGAACAGCGTTAAATGAATTGACGGGGCAAGCCTATCGTTTACCAATATAAAGCGCCCTTACCTCACGGTCGTCCAGGGCACGCTCGTAGAATCTGATGTTGTCCACCGAACCTTTTATATACGCGGGGAAGCTTTCGTTCTTATACTTCTCGGAAACGTAATAGTTACCCGTATAAAATTCAAAAGATCCCACCGCATCACCCAGAAAATCTGCATTCCCCGAGTTATTTTGATAACTCAGGAAGCCTGATTTTGTGACTTTCAGATCGCCATTCAGATATAGGTTTATCGTTCCGTTATCGATGACCATCACGACATGATACCAGTTGTCTACCGAAACTTCATCGGATATATTCAAGGCCGTCTCGTTGTAGGTCGCTATCGCTTTAATGGACGAACGAATGTAAAGGGGAAAATCAAAAAAACTGTTTCCGGAAAGTCTTGTCGCCAACAGTCCGGCTACAGTTCCCGATTCAAGGTCATCCAGTTTGAACCAGATAGAATAGGTCCATACGCGTTCCGTCATGTTAAAGACATTGGGTATCTCCAGGTAGCTCCCATCGCCGGAAAATGTACAGGCCTTGCCATCGACGCCATCTACATCGGCACCGTATTGAACATTTACAGGCAAAGCATTCAGGCTGTTACCACTTTCATCATTTGCGTTTCCGTTGAAGGGGTAATAGGCCTTCAAGTCTGTCACCAGGTCGACGTCCATGGTGTTAAATTTCAGCGCAAAGTCACTAAACACTTCGTCGTCAGCCGATTTGAGGCTCGTTGTCACGTGAACTTCATACTCTTTTTCAGGAACCAGGTGGGTCGCGGGGGCAAAATCAATTCGGAAGCTATCAGCAGCATAAGTCACTGTGCCAGGCACTTCTTCACCGGTTGATAACATCAGCTTGATAGTGTTGGCGTTCACCGTCGAAACGTTTAGAGCTTTATTGAAATACAGTTGGATTTTGCCCAAATCGGAGGGCACGCTAAATTCATTCTCGGCAGGAATAGTTTTAATCACACTCAGCGGGGCCAGCCGTTTTGCAAAAAACTCAAAATAAGGGACAGCAGCTTCCGTACCGAGTGCATGGTATCGGGCTACAAGATTTTTCCGGACATTTGCCAATGTTAATCGGACCGCATTGGTGTAGATCGTCTGTGTGGTGATTTCGGTGTCGATCCGACCGTCCTTTTCGACGTCGGTAGCCACTGCTGACAACAGTTCAGAAAGTTCTGTCGTGGTCAGGCTTCCTTGAAGCACCGAAGATACCGCCAAGAGCATGGCATCGCCCGTTTCATTTTTTCCAATATCCATCAAGTTAAAGTCCACCGACGCATCATATGGTATTTTGAACAAAGCAAGAATTTCGCTTTCGGCCTGTTTCTTTGCTTCATCAAACGCCATTCCGTCCTGGGAAACCAGGTGAATGATTCGATTCCTGGAAAGGCTCGTCAGCACATTAACATTAGACTTCAAGCCGCCCTTGATGCTGGCAATGGCCCTCAGGGTGAGCGACGCGTCCGCAGACTTTCCGGACACTTCATTAAAATAAAATCCCTGAGCAATAATCTCAACATAGAATCCGCTTACCTCCTTGTCAAGATTGAACGAACCCAAATCATCTGTAGTGCTTATGGTGTATGATTGGCCCGTGGGTGTGAATGCCTCATCCAACACTTGTATGGTGACGGTCGATCCGTTTAAATACGCCCCTTTTTGAACGACGCCTGTTAAGCCATCGGTGCTTTGAGGAGTTTTAACCTCGTTATCCTGGCAACTGAAAACAAAAACGGCTGTGCTAACAAAGAGCAATTTAGCAAACGCTCCAACGGTTCTGGAAAAAGTCATGATCTACGAAAATTGTTTGGTCTGTATTTAATGTCGACAACCGATAATCATCCCACAAGAGAAGTTCTTCTCGAATTTATCAGGACCGAAAGATAAATATATATTTCTGGTTTCCATGCGAAAACACGTTACCCCATCTCATCTGCTTCACCTTCAGGAACATATTCAATAAGGGCAACATCGCCTACCACCCCGCGTCTTCAACCAATCGCTTGCGATAATTGTCGACTCTGATTCTTTCTTCCATTTCCATGGAGGTCATAAGCACTAAACTCACATCCGCTCCCGATGCTTTTTCGCCCCCCGTTATCCTGCTTCGGTCTATGACAATCAGATCTTTTACTGTCATCAGACCCATTTCTATTAATACCGGAAGGGAATCTATCGCGGTGGTCACCTTGTATCCCTTTAATACTCCCGAAGATGCCAGCAACAATGCGCCGCGTGAAACCGCCGCGACGAATTTTGCGTGTTTTGATTGATTTTGCAGAAACGTTTTATACCCTGTCCTGTCGATCGCATCGTTGATGCCTTTTCCTCCAGGCACAAACAGCACATCGAGTAAAGGGCATTCGTCAAATGAAAAGTCTGCGTTTACCGACAGTCCACCGGAAGTCCTTAAGCATTGCGTATTTTCGGAAATGGTATGGATCACATATTCACCTGTCTGCCCAAAAATTTCATAAGGGCCAACAATATCCTGCATATTAAAGCCAGGAAACAAAACCAATCCTATTGTTTTCTTGCCCGCCATATCGCTCTCCATTAAGCTTATTTAGGAATCTTATCTCTCCGCTGCTGCATTTCTCTCCATGTTGTCAGCACAAATCCTTCTTTTTCACAAAACGATTTCAATTCAGGATCCATCATGGCAAGCAAATCCGCTCTTCGCGTATTCCCCGAGTCACTTATGTTTTTGAAGGCTTCTCTTGCATCAGAACAATGTATCAGTATTATCGTGATGCCGGGTTTTGTTGCTTGTAGCAGCTCTTTGTATTTATCGCGTTTGAATTTGCAAAGGTTATGATCAGAAGGCTCAACGCCGGCGGGAAATTCCCAGTCGTAGCTCGAGATGTATAGATCGTCGGCCACGGCCAGGCCCCCTTGCCAAAGTCTTTCGCCTGCATTTTGGATCGCCTTTAAAAAAACGGAATTGTCATGCGCTTGCGTGTCCAGGGTGGTTAGTTTCTTCAATCCTTGCAGGGGACCGGATTGAATTTGTTCCAGCAACAATGTGTTGTGTCCTGCGGGCAAGAGAATGGGAATATGCTCCGCGATGCCTACCTTCATGTAACGTTCAAGGTATTCCGGTGTGGACCACAATGTTCCCATATGCGTATCTAAATGTGTCGGATCAAATCCCATCCTTCTTGCCCTCGAGAGTTGTGATCGTATTTCCATCTCAATCTCATCAGCAGAGGCATGCGCTATAACGCTGGCAACGTTATTCCACAACGCACCGTCCGCATCCACCAAACCTGGCGCTGCTTTTATTCCGGATAACGGCCCCCAACGATACGCCGACCATTCCGAAGTATGGGTTAAGTGCAACCCCGCATCCAGGTCTGGATGTTGCCGGATATAGTTAACCATACCGGGCACCCAGGGGCAAGGCATCATTACACTCATAGAAGTTGCCAACTTCTTCTCCAATGCCTGCATCGCCCCCTGGTTCGACTCGTACGACATGCCCACATCGTCGACATGAAAAATAATTACGCGGTCATTCTTCTTCCAACCCAACCGTTCAGCATACGTTTGAACAGTCTGACTATTGACATTGGGGCCCACCAATGTCAACACCATCACAACTATCCAAAATGACAGGCGTTCAAAAAGAGCGCCCACTAATTTTTCTATTTTTATCATGGAATAAGTTTACCTTCGATGCAAGTAAACGCCAGTTTCTGGCCTTATCAATAAGTCAAAAAAATATGACTACCCAAGAGAACACCATCTTAGCCGAATGCCCGAAAGAGTATCTATTAAAATTGCTAACCGGAAAATGGAAGCCTTGCATTTTTCGCTATGCCACCCAAGGCCCGGTGAGGTTCGGACAAATGGTGAAGCTGCTTCCCGAAGCAACCCGGCAAGGCTTGACCAACGCGCTTCGCGAATTGGAAGAGAGCGATATTCTCGAACGAAGAGTAATAAAACTAAAGCCCTTGCATGTTGAATATCACCTAACCGAATTGGGCTTGGAATTTATTCCGATCTTTAAAGCGGTGGAAGCGTTGAATTTGTTGCCGGTCATGAAAAAATGAAAGGCGCAATTCGATTTCACTGCTCTTTCTTATTCATGTGAGCAAGGATAATAGAAGGGGCAAATGGGAATTTGCGAGTAGGAAATAAGGCCGGAAATTTATTCGGTGCAAATTAAACGGCGGTCTCGATTTTTTTATGGACGACCTTACGCATTTTTGTAGGCAATAAACAATAACTATACATGAAACAGCTCTTAACCTTAACACTTGTCGCCCTGCTGGGCCTGACGGCACAAGCGCAGAAATTGACCGACGACAAAGTGCCCGCCACTGTAAAGGCGGCCTTGATCAAGCGTTTCCCCGCAGCAAAGCAAGTGGCCTGGGAGAAAGAAGACGCACGAGCATACGAGGCGAAATTCACGGTAGGCGACAACAAGCAGTCGGCCAACTTCGATGAAGACGGCAAATGGCTATCTACCGAAACAAACCTCAAGAAGACCGACATCCCCGCCGCCATTCAGTCGTCCATTGCCAAAAACTTCGCCGGCTTCGACATTGCCGATCCTGAAAAAGTCGAGTCGCCCGAAGGCGTGTCGTACAAAATGAAACTGAAGAAAGAAGGGAAAAAACTGGAGGTTGTCTTCCTGCCCGATGGTACAGTAAAAAAACAAAAAGAACACAAATCCGGCGATAAGAATAAAGACAAAGCTAAGGATAAAGACAAGGACGACGATAACGACTAGACGTACGGCCAACGCAATCCCCGACCTTTCATTTTCCCGGACGTTCCTTTTAAACTACTCTTTTGTTAGCAATCTTTCGGCAACGTCTCCTTATCTACACCAAAGAATAGCCGAGCACAAAACTATCAGCTGCCAACATCCCGTTAGACACTCAGCCGTCACACCTCACCGTCTTCCACGAATTGTTTGTCGGACACACGTAAGACATCTCCCCTATTATCGGGATCGCTATTGAAATTAATATAAGCAAAGTCTTGAAAGAGTAGCCTCACTTCACTAAGTTCAATCTATGGAGCCCATCTCGCTGTCTTTTTTACAAAGCGCGGTGAGATGGGTTTTGTATTATAACGATCTTATTTCTGCGTGTCTATCGGTTTCGAATAGACAAAGAATTCCGGCCACCCGTTTTGATTCCAATAGAAATCCGGCCACAACACACGAACAAATTTTAGTTTATTCATAGTGTTTCCGACAACTTTTCAACCTGAGGCTATGCGTCAAATTCTTAATAAAACCTATTCCATCCTATCGCAATTGCCCCTCGGCGAAGATCTGAAAACTACCTACAAAGAAAGGGCCTCTCATTACTTTAACGCCTGCGGTTGTTCTTCCGGCGGCATTTTTCTGGTTGCTGCTACCCTCGGTTATGTGCCCTACTGGATCTTTGTGAATCCTTCGCTAAAAGCCCTGGTCTACGGTCTGTTTTTTGTTTTCGTTACCTCCCTTTTCGGGAAGCTCGTTGGGATCACCGTGGCCCGCGTAAAGCTTTTCATTTTATACAAAACCCTCTTAAAAAAACAACACTATGTCAACCTGCACGAAATGGGTAGATCAACTGGTGATCTCTTGTAAAAATTGGTCTTCTAAAATAGATCATGAATGCACTACCTGGGCGGATGAGGGGATAAATCAATGCGACCGCGAAGAGGACCAGGGCTATAATGCATGCGCGCGCGAAGAAGACCAAGGGTATAAAGATTGTTGTGATTGGTGGCCGTGTAGTTGGGTCTGCGATGCGTGGACGTGGATCTCCAACATTGTTTGTGTGGCCTGGACCTGGATATCGCACGTCGTCTGTGTAGCCTGGCATTGGGTTGCCAAGTGGGTCTGCAAAGCCTTTGCCTGGATCGTGCAGGCCATTTGTGTGGTCTTTTCCTGGGCCTTCAAATTGGTTTGCGTGGCCTGGGACACCATACGATGTGCCACCCTGAATTTAACAAAGTTGCTGGCGTCACTTTTCTCGAAGGAAAAACGCAAGCCGAAAATTGAGCATATTTTTGTTCTCATGCTCGAGAACAGATCGTTCGATCATATGCTGGGATTCAGCGGGCTGACCGGGGTTGATATCCACGGAAATCCCACGACCAGCAATGGCGTAGATGCCACCGTTCAAAATAATATCAATCCCGTTACCGGGAACCCGGTGTTTGTAAATCCTCGCGCCGACTTTCAATTGGCAAATATCGATGCCGACCCGGGTCATGAATTTGGACATACCCTCCGATCGCTTTGTGGAGAAACCGCCAACTACAACCCCACCCCGGGTGGTTATCCCTTCATCAACAATTCCGGCTTTATCCAAAACGCTTTGAAGAGCGAGCAAGATTACAATGCCGACAACAGCACGACCTATAACACTCCCGAACGAATCATGAATTGTTTTGATTCGCGGCAACTCCCCATACTGAACACGCTCGCAAAAGAATTTGCCCTTTGCGACAATTGGTTTTCGTCACTACCAGGCCCCACCTGGCCAAATCGCTTTTTCCTGCTCGCAGCAACCTCCGGCGGACTGGACAACAGTCCCAGTACCCTGGATATCGTCTCCAGTACAACCGTTGAAGGATATCGTTTTGAAAATGGCAATATCTTCGACCTGCTGGACGAGCATTGCATTGACTGGAAGATTTTTGAAGGCGATGAATTCCCGGTGAGTTTCGCGATGAACGGAATGAATTTGAATGCCTTGCAGGGAAGGTTTAAAGATTTTGAAGATTTTCAATCGGAGCTTGCCGAGCCGGGGTTCAAAGAGAAATTTGTTTTTATCGAACCCCGCTATGGCGCCCACAATTTTGATGTCCTCGGCCCTGGCGATTTCACGTGCGGAAATTCCATGCATCCTTTGGATGATGTTATCCGGGGAGAAAAATTGATAAAAAAAGTTTATGAAACGATCCGGAACTCTCCTCATTGGGGCAGCAGTCTGCTCATCATTACGTTTGATGAGCATGGAGGGTTTTATGATCACGTTGCACCACCCGCCGCTGTGCCGCCGGGCGATCTGATCACCGCCGGTTATAGAAAGGACTACGAAGGAGGTCACCCCAAGGCAGGGCAGCCCATCAATTTTCAATTCGATCAGTTGGGTGTGCGCGTGCCGGCTTTAGTCATTTCTCCCTTCACCAGGAAGGGCGTTATTGATCACACCACCTACGATCACACCTCCATGCTGGCAACGGTTGAGCGACTCTTTGGAATGGAACATTTAACTCACCGCGATAAAGCCGCGAACGACTTCTTACATCTCTTTTCATCGACCCTTCCAAGAACGGATGCCCCAACCACATTGCCGGAAGCGGCTGTCAATCCCAACCCCCTGCCATGCGATGATGATGATGAAACAGAAGACACGCTATTACTCAAACGATCGGAGCTGAGAATCGCCAGGAAATCCGGAAGGTACAAAGACAGGCGTGTGGATGAATTCACACCCACCTCATCCCAGGTTGGCTTCGCACAGGTTGCGCTTCTGAAGATTTTGCAAACGGCGACGTATCCGGAAAGAGTAGAATGGATCGAACAATACAAGGAAATCAGAACTGGAGTGGATGCGGGGATATTTATGACGGAGGCTAAATTGAAATTAAAATATGCGATCGATTTGAAGAAGGCGGTTAATCCTTTGGATAGGGCTAATTTGAGAACGAAGGATAAGGGAAGGGGTCAGGAGCCGGGAGCGGGAATTTAGGAGGCGGTGTTCGGGAGCCAGGAGCCGGGAGCCAGAAGCCAGGAGCCGGGAGCCAGGAGCCAGAAGCCAGGAGCCAGGAGCCAGAATTCTAGAAACCAGGAGGAATTGACGCCCAGGCCTAGCGTTATGCTCCTTGTGTTTTGACCGAGTCCTTAAAATCCCACCGCCGTTGTTGGTGTTCTTCACCAACAACATTTCCGGCGACGTGTCCTGTTTGAAGTCTACCCTTGCTGGTGTTTTGCTAACAACAATACATTCCCTCTCTTCGCTTGTTGGTGAAGAACACCAACAAGGGCGCGCGGCGAGTTATTCTTTGGGAATTTCATCCAGCATCATATCTTCTGCTATGCTGATCTCATCAGATAAAAAGTCCTGAAAGTTTGGCCATGATTTAATTTGCTTGCCTGTCTTTAGTAGTGAAATGATTTTGTCTTGATCATCGATGAAGTATCCAATGTTTTCATCAGGGGAATACTTCCGGCTGCCGATGTGGAATAAGTCTGCGTTTATTTTGTATTCAAATTTCCAAAATTTATTCGCTGACCCAAGGTCGAATTGACATAAAAAGTCGCGATTTAGCCGGCCAGTCGAATACAAAGACTCCGGCAACCCGAACAGGTTGAAACCATATACAAAACAGCCGTTCATGATCCCTAAAATATCATGGTATGATTTCGGTGTTTTCAGATTGTTTCGTTTTTCAAATTTATCCAATAGATTGTTGTCGGCAGGGGGAAAAAGTAATAGTCCATAATTCTCCGGAGCTACCCACGTCCTATTGAATATTTGGATCGCTCCATCTTTTCTGACGCCCGCTTTGTTGTCGGCTGAATAATATTTATTCGCTTGTTTTACAATGGGCTCAAAGTCGCCGGGCAGGTGGTCGAGATATCTTTTTATTTGGTCGTTCATGGTTTAGAAAAGGGGAAAGTCACACGGCATCGCATTCGATCGAATATGTTGAAATTTATGTAATTCCGCAAGGAAGAGTGTGAAGGGCGGCGGGTGTTTTAAAATTCCACCGCGGTTGGTTGGTGTTCTTCATCAACAACCTTTCCGGCGATGTGCCCTGTTTTACGTCTGCCCTTGCTGGTGTTCGTCAACAATTACACAATCCTCACATCGCTTGTTGGTGAAGAACACCAACAAGCGCGGCCGTATAAATCAATGTGCGTCATCACACACAACACTGTGCTTGAAATTGATATTAATTTAACTTAAACTTGTTATGAAAGCTTCTTAACATGAAAACTGTCCACCACGGTGATGAAGAACTCCTGAAACGATTGCACCTGGGCGATTGTGAAGCTTTTGAAGAAATTTTCTCACGCTTCTGGGAGCGTCTTTATCACGTAGCCAGGGCCCGGATAAATTCACAAGAGGAGGCCGAGGAAATTGTACAGGACATTTTTGCAAGCCTTTGGAAGAATCATCGGACGGTGTTGATCGTCGATTTGTCGAGTTATCTTTTTGCGGCTGTTCGCAGGGGTGTGATCAGTAAGATACGGACCCGGCTTGTCCATCAGAAATACCAGGACTATTACCTGAAGTTCTTTCCCGGCTATTCCCGGGCCACCGAAGAAGCCATTGATTTTGAAGAACTGAGCCTTGTCATTGAAAACGCCCTCCAGCAGTTGCCGGAGAAGTCACAACAGGTGTTTCGCCTGAACAGGCTCCTGGGTCGCTCCATTGGAGAGATCTCCGAAACCCTGAAGATGCCCCGAAGAACGATCGAGCATCACCTTACCATTTCTATCCGCGAGCTTCGCCTGCGTCTGAAAGACTACATGCCCCTTCTGGTCGTGAGCCTGCTGTTGCAGTAGGTGCCCTTTTCGGCGACGCTTAACCGTTAGCAAAAAATAAATTTCAAAAAACTTCCAAATCCTTTGCGGAAAAACCGGGGTAGTGCGTCTTCGTAGTGACCTAAATCATACGAACCCATGTCGCCTCAGGAAATTGACAAGATTTTACAACGTTATCTGAACTATGAATCTACGCCGGAGGAGCAGGAGCTGGTGGAGCGCTGGTTCGATGCCATAGGAGAAGAAAAAAAGGAGCTTGATCCCGCCACACGACAGGCCATCCAGCAAAGACTCTGGTCGTCCTTGAAAGTCTCGAAGCCCAAGCCATATGACTTTGCAAAATTCGCCCGCATGGCAGCAGCCATCCTTTTGCTGGCCGTCAGCACATTTTACATCTACCGGTACTTCACCCCCAGTATTCCTCATGAGCAAACTATAGCGGATGCGGCCGCTTCCCCGGTGGTCGTTACCTCCGGCGACATCGAAAAAAGAGTTGAACTATGCGATGGCAGTGTGGTGACGTTGAAGCCGCACAGCGAAATCCGTTTCCCGTCTGTCTTCGGGACCCAGCGGGAAGTAAGTCTTTCCGGCGAGGCGCTCTTCGAAGTGGCGCGGAATGTGAAGCGTCCTTTCCTGGTGCATGCCAATGAAGTGACTACCCGAGTCCTGGGTACGAGCTTCCTCATCAAAGCCTATGCCTTAGAGCAAGACATCACCGTGACGGTGAAGACGGGTAAAGTTTCCGTCTACACCGAACAGACCACCAACAAAACCGACAATCAGCAAGAGATCATCCTGACGCCGAATCAACAAATCGTCTATCACCGGAACGAAAATCAGACGGTGAAAATGCTGGTAAGCGATCCGCAGGTGGTCACACCAAAATCCTCACAAAAAACGAGCTACACCAACGTGGCAGTGCCGGAGATCTTTCGCGCGCTGGAGGAACGGTATGGCATTCCCATACAATTTGATGCCGATGTGTTGTCGGGCTGCACGATCACCTATGCTGATCTGACGGAGGAAGGATTGTATGAACAAATCGAGATCATCTGCAACGCGCTCGGAGCGCGGTATAAAAAGTCAGAGTCTTCCATTGTCATTGAAGCGGAAGGCTGTAAATGACGCAGTAACTGAAGTGATAACCTAAAGAAAGAATCGCCTATGAACTAAGACCCCTACAAAAAAAATGAGGCCGACGGTGTTACGAGCACCATCAGCCCTTTCCTGCGCCGGGATCGGAATCCCGGAACGGATTTGTCTTTGCCCTTTTACAAACAAAAACATCCCAATTTATGAATAAACCTAAACCTATTCAACATGGATTGCTTTTTCTTATGAAAGTAACAATGTTCTCCATATTGATCTCATCCTTTTCCCTCGCCATGGCCACCGCGCCCCATAGCAGCGCGGGTCAGGAGACGCTGGAGCGCAAAGTGTCGATCGATGTGAAGAACTCCGAGTTTCAAGACGTGCTCTTATTCCTGGCGAAACAGGCAAGAGTCAAATTTGTCTATAGTCCCCAGATCGTTAAGAAAGAGAAAAAGGTCACACTGGCCCTCAACGAAGTATCGCTCGCCGACGCACTGTCGGCGCTGCTGGGCGGCAACTATCGCTATCGCGTCATCGGCAAACAGATTGTTTTAGTTCCGCATCCACCCGCCAGTTCGGTTGAAGATGATGCCGCCAAAAAATTTACATATGCCTTCAAAGTATCCGGCGTGGTCACCGATGGTGCCGGCGCACTGCTGCCCGGTGTCAACGTCATGATCAAGGGAACCACCGTTGGAACAACGACCGATTCGAAAGGGGCTTACACGATTGACGCCATCAACGGCGATGCAACCCTGGTCTTTTCGTTTATCGGATTTGCTACCCGGGAAGTACCTGTTAATAATCAAAGTACGCTTGATGTCCTTCTTAGCGAAGACACCCAATCGTTAGGCGAAGTAGTGGTTACTGCCCTGGGTCTCACCCGCGACAAAGCCGCACTACCTTACGCGGTTACGGAAGTGCCCGGCGAGAATCTCACGAAAGCCAGGGAGAATAATCTGGGTAGCGCGCTGTCGGGTCGCATTGCCGGCGTGAATGCGACGAGCACGGCCACGGGCCCTGGTGGTTCAAGCCGCGTGATCATCCGCGGCAATGGTTCTCTTGGCGGAAACAATCAGCCGCTCTATGTGGTCAATGGCATTCCCATTAACAACACCACCTACAGCACCGTCAGTACCTATGGCGGAACCGACAAAGGCGACGGCTTGAACAGCATCAACCCCGACGACATCGCATCGATCTCTGTCTTGAAAGGAGGAACGGCCGCAGCCCTTTATGGTTCGCGCGCAGCAAACGGCGTGATCATCATCACGACCAAGTCGGGCAAAGCACAGGAAGGTGTGGGTGTTGACTTCAGCTCTACCTATACGATGGAGAGCCCGCTGAAAGCAACCGACTGGCAGTATGACTATGGGTCGGGCTCGCGTGGACTAAAGCCTACGTCACAAGCCGATGCCATCGCCAATGGAAGAATGTCGTGGGGAGCGTCGATGGACGGCACCTCGGTCATCCAGCCCGATGGCGTGTCGCGGCCTTATTCGCCTCAAAAAAATAACATCAAGAATTTTTATGATGTAGGAAGCACATTCTCCAACACGCTTGCGCTGAGTGGAGGAACGGAAGTTGCCAGCTTCAGGTTCTCGGCCGCCAACATGGACAACAAGGGGATCATCCCGAATTCTACCCTCAATCGCAAAACATTCAACCTGAGTGTCAACTCCACGCTGGCAAAGAAGGTCGTGCTCCAGGCCAATGTGCAGTACAGCATCGAGCTCAACAAAAACCGCACCTCGATCTCCGACTTCACCAGCAACCCAAATGCTTCTGTTGGCGTGATGGCCACGAGCCTGGATGTGCGCACGTTGGCCCCGGGCTATGATGCCGATGGATACGAAACGCCGTGGAACGACTATGTGTTTGTGACCAATCCCTATTTTGCCGCCAACAAAGTAAAAAACGAAGACGAGCGTCGCCGGCTGATCTCTTCCTTTAGCATACGCTATAATATCACCGACTGGTTGTATGTGCGCGGACGACTGGGCATTGACAACTACAACATCGACGGCTATAGCATCAACCCCACAGGCTTGCTCTGGAATCCGAAAGGAGATTATGAAACGACGCAGAACCAAGCTTCCGAAACCAACGCCGAAGTGCTGATGGGCCTTGACAAAACTTTTGGCAAATTCTCGGTGACGGCACTGGCCGGTGGAAATAAAATGCACAACGAGGTCTCGTCCGGTGGACTGGAGAGTGGTCAGCTCATTGTTCCGTTCAAATATTTCATCGGCAACGGAAGCAACCAGGTCTTCAAGACTCCGGTGTTCAGAGAAGCGGCGATCAACTCCATCTTCGCTTCTGTCGATATTGGGTTCAATCACTACTTGTACCTGAGTCTTACCGGCCGCAAAGACTGGTTCTCGACATTGTCGATGGCCAACAACAGCAAGTTCTATCCTTCCGCAGGGCTTAGCTTCGTGTTCTCGGACGCCTGGACGACCAAACCAACATGGTTGTCTTTGGCAAAAGTCCGGGCATCGCTCGCGCAAGTGGGTGGCGGCGCGCCCGATCCATACGGTCTGGGCCTGAGCTATACGGCACAATCGGTGAACCATCTCGGTCAACCGTTGATGGCCATAACCGGGACCACGATTCCAAACAACGAGCTCAAACCCTACACCTCCACTACGGCGGAAGCGGGCATCGAAACGCGGCTGTTCAATAACCGCGTGGGCGTAGACCTCACATTTTACAGAAGAACAACGACCAACGACATCGTGAACGCTTCGGTGGCGACATCGTCGAGCTATGAGAGTGTATTGCTCAACGTTGGTGAAATGCGCAACCAGGGCATTGAATTGTTGTTGACCGGCACACCCGTGACCCTATCCAACGGACTCACCTGGGACGTGAGCTTCAACATGGCCTACAACAACAACAAGGTCATCAAGATCGCCGACGGTTTGACCAGCCTGGCCATTCCCGGAGCGATCCCTCGCACGGAGAATGCTTATATCTATCACTATGAAGGGCAGTCCTTCGGCATGATCGCCGGCAACAAAATGATGCGGGACGCCAATGGCAACATCGTTTATAACAATGCGAATGGCATTCCCCTGCAAAGCGAAATCACCCCCCTCGGCCGCGGTGTACCGCCCCTCACCATGGGTTTGAACAATAGTGTGAGCTATAAGAATTTCAACCTGAGCTTTCTCATCGACGGCAAGTTCGGTTCGAAAATTTATTCTTCGGCCAATGCCTATGGCGCATACTTTGGTTTATCGAAGGTCACGGCAGATAACCATGTACGCGAAAGCGGTGTTGCTGTTCACGGTGTAGATCAGAATGGTGCGGAGTACGATGCCGTTGTTCCCGCACAGGAATACTACCAGGGCATTGCTTACTCCATCACGGATCAGTTCGTATATGACGCCAGCTTTATCAAGCTGCGTCAGCTTACGTTTGGTTATTCCGTGCCCCGCTCACTGCTCGCGAAGACACCCTTCCAGGCGCTGAGCCTGTCGTTTGTAGCGCGGAATCTCTTGTTGTTGTACAGCAAGGTGCCGAACATCGATCCGGAGTCCAACTACAGCAATGGCAACGGCCAAGGCCTTGAGAACTTCGGGATACCGACCACGCGGAGCTATGGCTTCAATCTATCGGTAAGATTCTAGAGCATGGAAGTAACCACCTTAATCAGAGAACGAATCATGAAGAATATAAAACAGAAATTAACAAGACTCACGATCCAGTGCAGCTTGATAATGATTTTACTGGCATCCGCCTGCGACAGCGGCTTTGAAGAGATGAACACGAATCCAAATGCCTTTACGGATCCCGTGATCGGCAGTTTGTTTTCGTACAACCTGATCCGGACCGCCGGCTCCAGTGACGACAATACCCTGTATCCAAACGACAAGCTTGCGGGAGCCATGATGCAGATCTTTGCTTCGCTGAACCCGTATCAATGGACGGGTGACAAGTACCTGAAAAAAGCAGGCTATACCGATGGTCTTTTCAACGCAGTGTTCGGCGTCGAGTTGAAGGAGAACGTACAGATCCTGACGCTCACCAAAGACGATCCGGAAATGGTGAACTACTACAACATCGCCCGCATCTGGCATGTCTACATCATGCACCGGGCAACCGACATGTATGGCGACGTTCCTTATTTTGAAGCGGGCCAAGGCTACACCGAAGGCATCTACAAGCCCAAGTTCGACAAACAGGAAGACATCTATGCCGACATGCTGAAGGAACTCGACGAAGCCGCAAAGAACCTCGATCCCTCGAAACCTTCTTTCGGATCGGCCGACTACCTCTACAGCGGCGACGTGGGCAAATGGAAGACCTTCGCCTATTCCATGATGCTTCGCCTCGGCCTTCGTCTCACCAAAGTTGACCTTGGATTGTCCGAAACGTGGGTGAAGAAAGCGATCGCCGGCGGCGTCATGCAAAGCAATGCCGACATTGCCCGGCTGAACCACTCCAGCGGCGGCGAACTGAACTACTATTGGGATGGTCGCGAGCTGCAGGGCGGTGAAGGTGTGCCGCCTTCCGAAGAAGGCAGAGGCTATGGTAAGATGGCACAGACTTTTGTGTCGCACCTGAAAAATACAGCAGACCCAAGGCTGCCATTCTACATCACACTGTGGCCCGGAAATGCTGATCCCACCCAACTCCCGACCAGCACAAATCCAGCGGATCAGAAAGGATTGCCTTCGGGCTACGACGCCTCTTCTATCAAATCCCTGATCCCCGACTGGACAGACGATTCCTATGCCGAATACTCAGAGATCAATCTGCACACGGTTGCCCACGATGCCACCCCGAGCATTTTCCTCAGCTACAACGAAGTAAAATTATATCTCGCGGAAGCCGCACTCCGCGGCTGGGATAGCGGCGATCCGAAGACGTACTACGAAGAAGCTGTTGCGGCCTCCATGAAGATGGGACCGCTCTATCCCGGATCGTTCAGCATTTCGCAGTCCGCCATTGATCAATACCTGACGGACAATCCATATACCGGCGGCACCTTCGAAGAACAAATGGAACAGATCCACACGCAATTCTGGGTATCCCAGTTCATGAACAACATGGAGATCTTTGCCAACTGGAGACGCACTGGCTATCCCAAGCTGACCCCAACGAACTATCCGGGCAACGAAACCGGCGGCACCATTCCCCGCCGCATCCCCTACCCCCAATCCGAAGCCAGCATCAACACGGAAAACTACAAAGCCGCGATTGACGCACAAGGCCCGGATTTATGGACCACCCGAATCTGGTGGGATAAAGAATAGCAAGATTCTCTCTTGCAGTTTAGGGTGAACTGCCTGCCCGATCGGTACATCGGCGCAGGCAGTTTTTTTTGCATTCGTTGTTCCGCCGTTGTTGAGTTCATCACCAAAAAATGCTTTCACCGTTGTTGGTGTTCTTCACCAACAACATTTCCGGCGACGTCTCCTATTTCATGTCCGTCCTGGCCGACATCTCCTTAGCAACAATACGTTCCTCCACTTCGCTTGTTGGTGAAGAACACCAACAAGGGCGGTGGGCGTCACGGTTTGTCCTTATAAACCATCCCATATTTTTTCTCCGTCAACGCATACGCTTCGTCACTTCTTTCTTTGGTGGGCATCCCTACAGGTGTGCCGTTCTCTATAAAATATTCTTCAAATCCGGCGGGCGAATACTGAAAAACCATGTGCAGGTTTTCTGTGCCGGTATTGTCCAGGCCGTGCCATGTGTCTCTTGGAACAAAAACGACATCGCCTGTCTTAACAGCAATAGTCTCTTCATCCAACGTTAGCATGCCTTCTCCTTTGTGGATAAAAATAAGTTCATCGTTATTCAGATGCTTATGAATACGCATCTTGCGCCCGGGACTCATGTCTTCAACGCAAAACGAAATACCCTCTACGCCATGCTTCGCTTTGGATATTTTCACCGTTATCGGCACCTTGCGCCGCGTTAAAATATGAATTCCCTCTTCTTCACGCACGACAATACCTTTGTCGTTACCAGACCTTGGCTTTGAAAAACCGAGTTTCGGGAGGTGGGCAAGAAAAGCGGTACAAAATCCTACTACTCCTACGCGGAGAAATTTTCGACGAGGTTGTTGGATGTGGTTCATAGTGCACTTGTTGAATAAACAAGGTAGTCAATTAATCAGCGCCGTTGTTGGCGTTCTTCACCAACAACATTTTCGACGATGTCTCCTATTTCACCGCAGTTGTTGGTGTTCTTCACCAAACAACATTTTCGACGATGTCTCCTATTTCCCGCCGTTGTTGGTGTTCTTCACCAACAGCATTTTCGGCGATGTCTCCTATTTCATGTCCGTCCTGACTGATTCCTCCTTAGCAACAATACATTCCCCTGCGTCGCTTGTTGGTGAAGAACACCAACAAGGGCGGGCGGTTAGGGCAAACTACCGGCTGTTAAAAACACCCAGCGCGTGGATGTCTTTAACGTCGGATCCTAGAAAATCCAGCCAGTGTTGTTCGGCCACCTGGGTAATACACGGTCCATACGTGAAGATTCTGATTTTTCGCGATCGCGACTCATTCTCCAAAATCCCCAATACCGTTTGCTGCATTTTGCCTTCGAAAGGTGTGTACATAAAAAATACTGTGCCTTTAGCATAGTCTGCTTCGCGTGCGTCTGCATTAATGAATGTAACGTTCGATAGATCAAGTTGCTCGGCACATGCGCTCGCATAGTGGCAAAACGCGGGTTCAAATTCAACGCCCTTAGCGGTTACGCCACAGAGAAGATTTACCAGGATGGCTACCTGGCCCAAGCCAGCGCCCAGATCAAAGAAAACATCCTCCTTTGTGAATTGGGATTTCTCCACCAGTTCGAGAACGATTCTGGCTGGGGTCTTTTGATAGTATACCATTTCCGGTTCCAGGTTCTTGGTCGCTTCGGGTATGGCGGGAAACGATGTTATGCCGTTGAGAAAAATATCGAGGTTGTCGTAGCGGATCACCTCCTGTTGCCGGCCGGGATCAAAATCAAACCGGAAGTATTCGTGAATCAGATTCTTGAAATCATCTACCGTATACTTTTTGTTCCGGATGTTTTCGCGAAGGCTTTCAAATAATGCAGTATTAATTTTCTCCAGGCGAGACTTTATTTTTTCGGCGTCGTGTTTCAGTAAAGTCACTTGCTCCGGCTGACTTGTTTTTTGGAGGATCAATTCAATCTGGTCGAGAATCTGGCATTCGATGAAATCGATCGCTTCTATTCTGTCGTTAAAGTTGCTTTCGTCGTCGAAGAAAGAACTCTGGTTGATCGCTTCCAGGCATGACTGTATTTCGGAGAGGTCCGTGGGGGCATGAATGCTGATATTGCCGAGGTCCAATACCGGTGTGGTCAACTTGCGTGTCAGTTTGAGATGCTGGCGTTTCGTATGCTAAGTTTGCCTTTTCTGACGTTCCAGTCAACCATTAAAATGATTTTGTTCGAGCGCGGTATTCCGGCGTTGAACAAGCCCCCCAGTCCGGATCTGCGACTTTCCCTATTCCAGTCGCAGGCTTTTGACGGGCTCCATTTGGATGGTCGATGAATATTGCCACCGGCGGTTCGTGACGATCAGTCCAGCAGGCGTACCACTTTTATGAATCTGGCTTTGTAGTGGGCGCCCAATGTTGTCTCGGTCACGCCCCATGACTTTCCAGAGGAAGAATGGATAAACCTAATGGTGTCGGACGCTTGTATGACGATGCCGACGTGACCTACTTTCCTCACTTTTTTATTGGTGCCCGTAAAAAGAATAAGATCTCCAGGCATGGCATTTTTGAGGTCTACTGTTTTTCCAACATTCGTGAAGGCGATGGAACTCCGTGGAACCTGGATATTAAAATGATTGAACACATACTGGACAAACCCGGAGCAGTCGAATCCTTTTTTCGGGTCGGAGCAGGCGTATTTATAAGGAGTTCCTTTTAAAGTCTGTGCATAGGTGATAAGTTCTTCCGCCTTGCTCTTTACCATGTCACTTTCAGCGGGTTTACCGAATGGAGCGCGCACGGTGTCGGCAATTTTATAGCGGTCTCTCGTTGCCAATAATAAGGAATGCTGGAATCGATTCTTTACCGGGGGAAAGAAAGAGAAAACGGGGAGAAAAATATGTATTACCAGAACTTTGAGCATCTGCAAATTTAACAGATAACGAGCAATTATACATCATCGCACGCAAAACCTAACGACACCGGCGAAATGACATTTGCATAAAATAACTTCTATCCGCATTAAATGTCGTTCGTCGGTCATTTATGAAGTGGAAAGAAATTTCTTTTTGTGAAATAAATATCGCAGCATCCCTCATTTACCCTATAATCAGACAGGTATTTTGGTTCGAGGCCCTGCTTTCGGGCTCCTTATTTCTTCGTGTGGAATTCTCCAAAATGCCAGAGCACGCCGGAGGGATCGTGCATAAAGCATTCTCTTCCCCAGCTTTCTTCCCGAATGGCCGTCAGCTTCACGTTTTTATATTTTTGATCAAGCCCCAGGCTCTGGAGTTCTTTCCAATAGCGATGAACATCGTCCACTTCCAGGAACAGCATCAAATTGTTTATCCAATCTTCAACATAAGCATCCTGCAAATAGAACCCTAGCGCGTCCGTAACCTTGAAGTAGGACATGGTTTTAAAGATCGGCGATTCTTCAAATCCCAAGTCCTTATAGAATTGTCTCGACTCCTCGAAGTTCTTGGCGCCAATAAAAGCCCGGATCGATTTTGCAGCGTGTTTCATGTTTATGATTATTTTTAAACCTCCTTGTGTTCCCTGGTGCTAATTTAGGATATTTTTTATTCGTCTTGGCTCGCCGTTGACCCCGGTAGGTCACTGAAAATATCGACTTCAATCCTTGGATCCAGCCAGGTCTTTCAAGAAAAAGTTCGATATTCGTCGAAGAAACAAAAAATGGTCTCCACCAAACAGGACTCAGGCAATGGCCGCTAAAACTCACCGGGTGAAACCCTTCTTTACTTATTCTATTCTTTTTCTTGGGATCATCACCTGTTTCGGCTGCACCTATCGACCAAAACAGAAGCGGCTGGGCGAGTCCAAGAATAGCGACAAACTAATTCTTAGAACGTTCTACAAAATGCCAAACGACACCATTGAATTCAGGCGAATCCTGGCAAGCGACGCGGAGATCGTTCTGCAAAACGGACAGCTCTACACCGATGAATATGGGTTAACGCATCAGCGATTCAACGCGGTGACAAATTTCAAAAACGGATCCCAAATAATAGACTCGTTGTCCATGCTCCAGGAAAAGGAAGGGTGGGCTACAAAATTGGGGAAAGAACGCGACGTCATGTTTATCCAAATCATTCCCGACTCCGCCATGAGCAACCTGGAATCTTTCGGGTTCGTGGATTTGAGGCAAAGTATCGAGGACAAAATTGATGAGGCCCTGAAGCGTGAAAATCTCGGGGAATGGTTTGCCGGAGATATGGGGGCCGGCGGAAACATGTTGTTTTTTATCGATGACTGGGACAGCGCAACCGAACTGGCACTGGAGCTTCTGAACGAAGAAGGATTGCTGGAGCATGTCCTGATCACAAAACGGATCATGATCGGGGAAAATGACTGGAACTACGAAATCGTTTATCCTGTGGAATTCGAAGGGGTATTCAATTCCATGTGAGCCATTGATCTTGTCTGGCCGCCCTTTCCTGCGAAAAAAGTTCGTGCAAAAAGTAAAGTCCATCCCAAAAGTAAATTCTATTCTATACTTCCCTATACCGATTTTGTAGCATTACGTGATCAAAAAACATAATGCCATGAAATGGATCACACGCGAACGTCCGAAAATTGATCGCATTGCCTGTCCCTGGCTGATCAAGAATTTTGTTGACCGTGAGGCTGAATTCATTTATGTTCCCAAAGAGCAGGTGTTCAGCAAAGCAAAAGAACTGGAGGCCATACCGTATGACATTCCCGGCGCGGAATATTCGCACGAAGGTGACTTCTGTACGTTTGACTACATCGTGAAGAAGCATCACCTCGCCGACCCGGCGATCGATCAACTGGCCATGATCGTTCGGGCGGCAGACACGGATAGCTTCGGGTTGGCGCCACAAGCTGCCGGGCTTTGGGCTATTTCTGCGGGGTTGTCTTACAATGTGAAAGACGACCAGGAACAACTTGTGATCGGGATGAAAATCTATGACGCGCTGTATAGCTGGGCGAAGTATGTGCAGAGCGAAAAACACAATTGGAACGCAACGCTTTAAAGTATGGTGGCACCCTGTAAAGAATCTAGTGCAAAGCATTGCAAATCCTGAGCATGGGGCTTGGCCGTCCCGTTGCGCTACCTACAACTCCTGCCGTTAAAAAAAAAAGAATATCGAACAGCGGGCACCCTGCAAACTTTTCACATGAATTGAACTACCTTAGCAAACCCACCATTTCTCTCCCGAAAATTGACTTGTACTTTACACAAAAAAACCAATGAAAATATTTTGGTTCGCCATCGGGCTATTGACGGCCTCCACGGCAAGCAGTCAGACCCTTCATGAGTTATTAAAACAAGCCGAATCCAACTACCCGTTGTTAAAGGCCAAATCGCTTGAAGTGCAGGCCGGTCAAAATAATGTTTCCACGGCAAAAAGTTCTGCGCTCCCTTCCCTGGACGCGGCCTACCAGGTGAACTATGCCACCTATAACAACATCACCGGCATGGCGATGCCTCAGTATTTTGTGCCCATCAGCGGGCCGCCGTCAGCAGAGAATACTTCCAGTGGTGTGTTTGGCAGCGTGGGTGGTTTGCTCTTGAAGTGGGAGCCCTTTACGTTTGGTCAACGAAGCTCGCGCATCGACCTGGCAAAAACGGGTGTCCAGTACAACGAAGCCGATGCGCGCAACGAGATCTTCAAACATCAGGTAACGTTTATCAACACCTATCTCGATGTACTCATGGCGCATGAGCTTCTGAAAGTCTATTCAAAAAATCTCGAGCGTTCAAAAGAGAACCTGCGAGCTGTGCGCACGCTTACCGTGAGTGGTTTACATCCCGGTGTGGACACGGCCCTATTTCATGGAGAAGTGTCGCGCGCCCGGATCGAGTTGCTGAATCACCAGAAATATCTTGAAACTCAACAAGCATCCTTGTCGGAATTGCTGGCCAGCGATGCCGCGACGTATTCTCCCGACAGCAGTTACTTTCACAGGCTCCCTTTAAATTCCGGTGACACGATAGCTTCCAGTCATCCCTTATTGAGTCTTTCCGAAAGCAAACTTCTGATCCGGCGTCAGCAACAAACGTCCATCCGGCGAACGCTCAATCCCAATCTCTCGTTGTGGGCCACCGGCTATGCGCGGGGTTCTGGCATTCGCTACGATGGTGTTGTCAACTCGAGTGACGGGCTGTCCTTTAGCCGGTATAATTATGGCGCCGGTCTTCAGCTTAGTGTTCCGCTGCTCCGCTTTCTTGAAGTGCGGCCCCAGCTTCGTCAGCAAAGTGCGCTGATCAGCGCGGAGGAAGAGCGGCTCAACCAGGTGAAGCTCGGATTGAACAAACAAAATAAAGTCGCCGACGTCACCTTTCGAAATGCGCTGGAGGTGGCTAAGGAAAGCCCGGTGTTTTATAGATCCGCCGAATTCTCCTTCCGCGCGTTGACCACCCGCTACAACTCGGGACTCACCAACTATGCCGACCTGATCCAGGCGCAATACAGTTTGGTGAAGGCCGAAACGGAACTGAAGCAATCTTTTCTGGAAGCCTGGAAGGCACTCCTTTATAAAGCCGCGGTTCAGGGTGACATCGCCATATTTTTAAATCAAGTCAAGTAAGCCGTATGAATTTAATACAAGGTGCTTTACGCAAACCCATCACCGTCGTCGTAGCGATCGTTGCGATCCTCGTCTTTTCCACGGTAGCCATCCGGAACTCAAAGATCGATATTTTTCCAACGCTGGGGCTACCCACCATTTATGTGGCTCAAACCTATGGCGGGCTTTCTCCACAACAAATGGAGGGTTTTATTACGTCGTACTATGAATACCATTTCTTATACATCACGGGGATCAAGTATGTGGAGAGCAAATCCGTTCAGGGTGTTGCGTTGATCAAGTTGCAATTTCATGAGGGAACGGATATGGCTACGGCGATGGCGGAGACGGTGTCGTATGTGAACCGTTCCCGTTCGTTCATGCCCCCGGGAACGCTCCCTCCTTTTATCATGCGCTATGATGCGGGGTCGGTTCCGGTTGGTCAGTTGGTGTTTAGCAGCGAGACAAAATCGTTGAATGAAATTCAGGACCTGGCCTTGTTCAAAGTACGCCCCATGTTCGCTTCCCTGCCGGGTGTGTCTGCGCCACCACCGCTCGGGGGAAACCAGCGAACCGTTTTGATAAAAGCCGATCCGGAGCGAATGAGAAGCTATGGCCTCAGCCCGGACGACCTGGTGACCGCCATTGCCAAAAACAACACCATCTCCCCCGCCGGAAATATTCGCGTGGGTGACTTTACCCTGATCACCCCTTCCAACAGCGTGGTCGATAATTTTAAAGAACTCGAATCCATACCCCTCAAGCCTGGCACCGGCGCGACGATCTATGTACGGGATGTGGCCAGTGTCGAGAACGGGGCGGACATCACGTCGGGATACGCGCTCATCAATGGGAAACGCTCTGTCTATATACCCGTCACTAAAAGAGCGGACGCGTCAACCTGGGAGGTCGTGCAAAACATAAAGAAGGCTTTGCCCGAAATGCAGGCGGCGGTTCCCGATGACATAAAAGTGTCGTATGAATTGGATCAATCGGGCTATGTCATCAATTCGCTTCGAAGTCTTTTGTTCGAAGGAGGATTGGGTGCCATCCTGACGGGCTTGATGGTCTTATTATTTTTAGGCGACCGGCGCAGTGCGATCGTTGTGGTACTCACCATACCGCTGGCGTTGCTTACCGCAGTGGTGTTCTTGTATCTCTTTAAACAGTCCATAAACATCATGACCCTTGGCGGTCTGGCACTGGCGGTGGGCATACTTGTAGACGAGGCCACGGTTACGGTAGAGAATATCCATCACCACCAGGAGCAGGGAAAGTCCAAGGCCAGGGCGATCATCGATGCCTGTAGGGAGATTGCCTGGCCGAAGTTTTTAATTCTGCTCTGTATCCTTGCTGTTTTTGTGCCGGCGCTCTTTATGGCGGGTGTTCCGAGGGCGATGTTCCTTCCCCTATCGATGGCCGTGGGCTTTGCTATGATCGCTTCCTTTCTGTTGTCACAAACTTTTGTTCCCGTGGTTTCCAACTGGCTGTTGAAAGCCGGGAGCAACACCAGCAACACCCGGTTTGAAAGATTTAAAGCGTGGTACGTTCGTTTCAACAGCGAGCAATATGAACGGTCAAAAATTCTGGCACCTGTGTTCCTGATCCTGGCACTGGTGACTGCCTTGGTCTGCTATCGTTTCATCGGCACCGAAATATTTCCAAAAGTAGACGCCGGACAATTTCAAGTCCGCCTGCGACTGCCCACGGGCACGCGCATCGAGCGCACAGAGACGGCCACTAAGAATGTACTGGGAATTATTGACCGGATCGCGGGGAAGGACAACATCGAAATCACTTCGTCCTTTGCCGGGTTGCAGCCACAAACCTATGCCATCAACTCGATTTTCCTGTGGACCAGTGGTCCGCATGAAGCGCTTCTGAAAGTGAAGTTCAAAAGTACATCGGGCATTCGCCTTGAAAAATTCAAGGAACAACTTCGCGACAGTGTAAAAAAAGAAATGCCCGCTGCGCTCATTTCATTTGAGCCTGCCGACCTGGTGGACCAAGTGATGAGCCTGGGCACAAACACGCCGATTGAAATCGCCGTGCAGGGAAAGAATCTTGCGGAAGGACGCGTCTATGCCGAGAAAGTCAAGAAGGAGTTGGAAAAAATCCCGTACCTGCGCGACATCCAATATGGTCTCCCTTTGGATTACCCGAGCCTGCAGATTAACTATGATCGTGTGCGCGCCGGTCAGATGGGTGTGTCGGTGGAGCAGGCCGCCAAGTCGGTGCAAGCCGGAACGTCTTCCAGCCGGTTGACCCAACCGATGTATTGGCTCGACAAGGCGGCCGGCAATGCATACCAGGTGCAAGTAGAATATCCCCAATTCAGAATGAACAGCCCCGACCAGGTTGAACAGATTCCCATCGATGGAAAAGGCGACCAGAACATTTACCTGCGCGATGTGGCCGACTGGAAGAAGACAAACACGATTGGAGAATATGACCGGCTCAACCAGCAGCGCTACATTACGGTGACGGCCAACCTAAACCAAAAAGATCTGGTATCCGCCGTCAAGGATGCCAACCAGGCCATAAAGAATATCGGGGAGATCCCGCTGGGTATGAAGATCTATCTGCGGGGTCAGGCCGAAATGCTGGACCAGACCTTGCGCGAGTTGGGAATAGGATTGCTGCTGGCCGTCGGTATCATCTTCTTATTGCTGGCCACCAATTTTCAATCCTTTGGCCTTTCGTGGTCGATACTTTCCACGGTGCCCGCGGTTATTGCCGGATCATTTCTGCTCTTGTTAGTAACGGGCAAGACGCTCAACATTCAGTCGTTCATGGGAACGATCATGGCGATCGGTGTTGCCGTATCCAATGCGATACTGCTTATTACCAACGCCGAATTTTTACGAAAGCAAAACAAACCCGGTGCGAACATAGGACTGGAAGCTGCCAGGAACCGGTTGCGTCCTATTCTGATGACCAGCATTGCCATGATCGCCGGCATGATCCCGATGGCGGTCGGCTTGGGAGAGGGCGCAGAACAAATCTCGCCGCTGGGGATTGCCGTGATTGGAGGTTTGCTCTTTTCCACGGTGACCACGTTGTTTGTTTTACCCGTCGTGTATAACCGCATCTCCGGAAATAAACCCTACGTCAGTGCATCCCTTGATCCGGATGACGAGGCCAGCAAAAATTTTGGACAATAATTCTAACATCAATTGAACAGATACATGAAATCCTTTGCAATCCTTTTGCCCTCCATCCTACTGCTCTCGTCCTGTGGAAAACCTCACGGTGCTCCGTCGCCGGCGAGCGAGGTAAAAAAAATAGACACGCTCAAGGTGTTGTCTTTGAAAAAGGGAAAAGTGGAACGGCAGACTTCCCTGCCGGGCGAACTCCTGGCCTTTGAACATGTGGAGATCCATCCAAAAATAAACGGCTACATCAAGCAACTGAAAGTGGACATCGGTTCGACGGTCAGGAAGGGGCAGATACTGGCCATTATTGATGCGCCCGAAATCCAATCCCGGTTGGGAGAGGCTAATGGCAAACTTCAGGCGTCGAAGGCAAAGTTTCAAACCAGCCTGGATACTTACAACCGTATAAAAGATGCGGCGAGAACAGAGGGTGTGGTTTCCCCCAATGAATTGCAGCGAGCAAAAAATCAGATGCTGACCGATAGCGCGGACTATAGCGCCGCGCGCTTCTCGGCGGCATCCTTCCAGCAGGTTGGAAATTACCTGGCCATTACAGCCCCTTTCAACGGCATCATCACGCAGCGGAACGTCAATGAAGGCGCCTATGTCGGCTCGCCGAATGAAAAGCCCATTCTGGTTATCGAGGACAATTCGAAGCTGCGATTGCGCGTGGCGGTGCCGGAAGCGATGACCGGCGTATTGCTGAAAGACAACCAGGTGAAGTTCTCGGCGAAAAGCAATCCCAACCAACTTTTTGATGCCGTCCTGATGCGCAAGGCAGGAAGCATCGATGCTGCTACGCGGACGGAGATCTGGGAGTTTGAAGCCAAGAATGAAAAGAACCTGCTGAAGCCCGGGGCCTTCACCAACGTGATCATGAATATTTATCGCGGCGAAGATTCGTACCTGGTCCCCTTCTCGACCGTGGTAACGACGCTGGAGAAAAAGTTTGTGATCAAAGTATCCAACGATTCCACGCATTGGATAGATGTTTCACAAGGGCTAAACCTGCCGGACAAAACCGAGATCTTCGGCAATCTCAAAGAAGGCGATACGCTGGTGATTAAGGGAAATGAAGAACTGAAGGCGAAAGAGCGGGTGGCTGTCAAATTTGACAAATAAAATCCGATTGGGAGAGAAATCCAGTTTCTCTCCAGAATGTCGGTGTAGTTTACTTTTAAACAAGGATCTATGAAAACCGTCGGATTTCTCTGCTTCGGATTTTTCCTCTTCGCGGCGGCGCATGCACAGGTACAAACCATTGTATTTGTATGTGAACACGGGTCGGCCAAGAGTGTTATTGCGGCCACATATTTTAACAAACTCGCAAAAGAGAAAAATATCCCATGGCAAGCGGTGTCGCGGGGTACCCATCCCGATCCAGAGATTTCGCCGAAGACTAAAAAGCTGCTCCTCGAGGACAATCTTTTGGATAAGTCCTTCATTCCAAAAAAATTATCCCAGGACGATGTAGATACCGTACAGCAGGTTATTCTTTTTTGCAGCCTGCCACAAACCATTCAAGGGAAGGGGAAGACCAGCCACTGGGAGGTCAATGCCGTGAACGATGACTTTCAAAAACTCCGGAGTGATATCGTTTCCAGGATCACGCCCCTTATAGACTCGTTGGCGAAACAATAAATTATCACGAATGGGAGGGGCGCCGAACTTCGGCCCATGCGAGCGCTTTAAAAAAGCTTCCTCAGTTCCAACATGGCCTGGTGCGACGTTGTTAACTGGATAAAACCACGACGGGGGCGGTCGAGGTCCAGCGTGATATAGACGACCACGGAAGTGAGCACACAAAAACCGATGGCAACCAGCCAATCCAAGGGACCCTTCCCTGCGGAGGAGTAGCCCAGGTAAAAAGCACTGGCCAACGACAGCACGAACAACATCGATACAATGGAGTCGGGAACGCGGGCAAGTTCCGCCATCCGGCGTGTGGAGCTGATATCGAACATTTCGTTCAGGGCTGGGATCATCTGCATGGTGGCCACGTAGCGGTCGGGTTGCAGTGATAATTTTGTGGCGCGAGCCCACAGCTGCGTTCCATAGCGATCGGCTTGCGCTTTGGTTTTCTCGACTTCTACAAGATCGCGGCCGGCCTCAAAATAATGTATGCGCGCTTCTACATATAGATGGAAGTCATTTCGGAAAGCGGTGCGATCCGTGTCGGGATAAAGATCGGCCCGCAGGATGGCTGTGCCGATGGCGTTGGCTTCGTCGACGATATTTCCTCGTCGCGTGTCATAGCGGCTTGCACTCATGCCGAAGGTGAAGGCCAGCAAAAATGCCAGCAACCCGAACATGGCCGAGATCGTGGTCCCTCTTGCGCCCGCTTCGTTTTCAGAATTTGGCTTGATACGTTTCAACCCCACTTTCCTGCCGAGGTAGATAAACACCAACATGAGCACCAGTAGGATCCCTACCAGCACGCCGGCGTCGGTCTCATAAATAAATGATCGGTGAAGCATGTCTGTAGTATAAATCTACTCAAATAGTCAACCGAATCCCAGCGATAACGGGCTCTCCTTCTAGTGAGAGAGATGCTATGTTGTTGTTCTACGGCAAATGGACGCGGTCGCCAACCTTTGCTATACCCGTATCCATGGATGGTCTCGTTTGCAAGGGCTGGACTTTCGAAAGCCTTCGCGTAGTCTTTATGTTTGAAGAGGACTTTTTAATGGTAGTTCTGAAAAAAAGCTTAATTTCGAGCCGCATTTGGTTTGTATGTGCCTTTCGGGCACATATGATTAAAAGGGAATCAGGTGAAAATCCTGGACAGTTCCCGCTGCTGTGATCCTGTGTCGGTTCAAAACCGATACCAGCTTTTAACAATCATTTTCCACTGTCCGTCCCGATAACCATCGGAAGCGGATGGGAAGGAGTTAAAAGTCAGGAGAGTCAGAAGACCTGCCCGATGCTTCACAGATTTTGTAACCTGCGGAGAACGGGTTTGCGATCAGCTGAAATGCACTTGCAGTTTCCTCTGCTTTCGTACGTTACAATTTCTGTATTGTAATTTTTATACGTACGATGATAACTTCACTCGTTTCCATTCGTCCTTGCAACGCAATTTAGCGGGCAAGGTCTCTACGGATCATGCTGTTCCATCGGGCGCCGGTTCTCTTATGAAAAATTTTCAAAACTTAATAACCGCCCATGATGCATTTTTACAAAACGCTTTTAATGATGTCGTGCTGGACACTCTTGTCCCTGCATTCTTTTGTGCAGGCACAAAGTCCGAATGCCACGAAAGTATTTGAATACAAACCTGCCCCGGGACAATTCATAAACACCGGCTTTGGGTCACCCGCAGATGCCCAGGGAGTTTTAGGTCCCTCCGATAATGGCCTGGTTTCCATTGGCGGTTTTGGGGGCTACATAGTTGTAGGGTTTGATCAACCGGTAAAGAATGATCCCCAAAATCCTTATGGCGTTGACTTTACGATAACCGGCAATGGTTTTCCCGGCTGGTCAGAGCCGGGTTCGGTGATGGTCATGGAAGATGTGAACGGCAATGGCCTCCCGGACGACACCTGGTATGAACTGGCGGGAAGCGAGTATCATTTCCGCAATAGCCACAACGTTACCACAACCTACTTCAACCCCTGGTATGCTTCGGCACGCGACGTCTTTTGGGAAACCGATCTCGGTGAATCCGGAGTCCTGCGATCCAACATCTTCAATTCTCAACCCTATTATCCACAGCCCGGTTTATTTGACAATGTCGGAGCCGATAAGCAAGCCTATTCCGGAAGACAAATCAATACACGGGTGAACCGCGCCAATCCCTATTACATTACCTCCGGTGGATTGGCGTTTGGGTATGTGGACAATAAGCTCTTGAATGACCATCCCGCCGTTCCGAGAAATCCGTATTTCGACGATGACAATGGATCGTCTGCTGATGGATTTGATATTTCCTGGGCGGTCGATGCCGACGGAAAACCGGTCGCGCTGGAGAAAATCCATTTTGTAAAAGTCTATAACTCCGCACAGGCGGATGTGGGTTGGCTCGGAGAATCCTCTACCGAGGTGGAATGTTTTACGATCACCACACCCGATCCCAGTTATGTACCGCGTGATTACTTCATGCACGCCATTGGTGCTGCTCCGTTTGAGGTGCTTAACGGTGGCCACTATCAGTTTGAAGGGATGCTTTTCAAAAACGGAATTCCCCAGGATGTGCAAGGCACCTGGAGTGTGTCTGACGAAGCAGTCGGAAGCATCGATCAGCAAGGCAACTTTACCGCCACCGGAAACGGCGAAGTCACCATTCAATATTCAGCCGATGACGATGTCGATCCGGCCACCTTTACCCTACACGTGGTGGAACTTGTTGACGTGGATCTGACCGCCAACGTCTCAGAATTGTATGTCAACCAAAAAGCCTATGTTTTTCCGGAAGGCATCACCAATCGTGACGAACCGGACACTCACTATGCCTATGATTCCTATACTTTTTCGGTAGATGACGATCACCTGGCAGCGGTTTCTGAAACCGGCGTGGTGACGGCCAAGGACGTTGGTGTGGTGACGGTCACGGCGACTTCCAAAAGTAATCCGTCGGTTTCAAAATCCCTTCCGATCACCATCCTGGAAGCCCCGATCATGAAAGTTGCCAGCGATCGCCTGAACTATACTGTAGGAACGAATACAGCACGCGTCGATTTAAGCACACTCTTCACCGTGACTGGACCAGGCCAAATACACAGTCGCCTCGTGAACAACTCCAACGAGGGTCTGGTGCAGGCCAGCGTCGATGATTCCCGGTACCTGGATCTGACATTCACATTCGGGAAAACAGGAAAGGCTGTACTCACGCTTTATCCCACGGTATACGATTCAGTCTATATCGTTCCCCTGACCATCACCCTTGCACCTGAAACGTCACGTGTCGATTTTAATAAAGTTGCCTTTGTAAATGGTGGACAGTTTGGAAGTAAAACCGGAAATGTCCAGCTGTATGACCCGGCAGAAAACAAAGTAGAAAAACTGGTAGATTTTGAAAAAGCACAATCTGTGCAAACCCTCCTGGTGGAAGACCGCTATGCGTATGTCTCGGCCGAATATGAACTTGTCAAATATGACCTGGTCACCAAACAGGAAGTTGCCAAACGATACCTCGAAGACCTGAGTGACAAAGAGGCCGATGGGAAGGGTACTGACGGTATGGGCTTGAATCACTCCGCGGCCTTTTATAAAGATTGGATTATCGTTACGCGTCAGAACAGCTATGGCCCGCCGGAGGATGGCTACAACGTGCGTATCTATACCAAGGAAAACTTGTCGCTCGTTAAAAAAATTGCGGTGTCCACGGAAGCCTCTGGTGTGGTGGTCGTGGGAGACTCCGCCTTTGTTGCGTTGAACGGTGGCTTTATGGGAGCTTCCGGCCAACTGGCGATCATCGATCTGAAAAACCTTGAAAAGAAAGAAGAGTATGATTTTGGCAGCGATGGCACCAGCATCATGCAGCTTTTTGAAAAGGACAAGATCATCTATGTGTTGGGCGAAGGAAAATTGATCACCTATGACATCCGGAACCATACACACGCCCTTCATGAAATCGGCATAGGGCATAGCGACTACAGTTCGACTGCACTCGCCGTCGGCATCATTGACGGCAAGCTCTACACCAAATACAACTGGGGAAATTATCCGGGAGAAAATAAAGGCTTCGGTGTGATCGACCTGGAGACCATGACCGTGACACACAATGACCTGATGGGCCTGAGTACGGATTCAGAAATACAGAACAACGGCTACGCACTCATGGCCTCCGGCTACGACCAAGAGGCCAAACGTTTTTATTTCACCTTTGGACAGTGGTGGGGCGATGGCATAGGTCGTATCTACAATGACGATGGGACGGTCGCCGGAGACTTTGCCAACGTCGAGGATTCGCCGGAGCGGCTTGCTGTAAGCAACTCGTACATGAACCAGAAACCCTATGCCTCCAAAGCCCTTGTGCCGCTCATACTCTACGAAGGAGAAAGTTTTGAAGCCGCTCTAGACCAATATTTTAGAGATGACGATGGGGAAGCGCTTGCCTACTCGGTAACATCCGATGCTCCAAGTTTGCCCACGTGGATCACCTTCAGCAACCATACACTGGACGTTACGGCTGAAGTCGGCGTTCCTAAAACTACGGTTGTGCTGACCGTTACGGCGACAGATCCGGAGAACACGTCTGTGTCCCAAAATTTTTCAGTGACCATCATCCCGGTTGATGACGCACCGATCGTTGCCAATCCGATTGCAGACGTAGCGGTTGATGAAAATGCGCCCGCCAAAGTAATTCCACTCGCAGGTGTATTCACCGACGAGGACGATATCGCCAGCGAAATGATCTATTCTATATCAGAAAATACAAATGATGATCTGGTAACAACATCCATCGCAGGCGACCAGCTGACGCTTTCATTCGCCCCCGACACCTTCGGGCAGTCTGATATTACCGTTGAGGTGACCAGTGGTTCTCACACGGCAACCACAAAATTTTCCGTGACCGTAAAAGAGAACACGGTGACCGGCATTGCGGACGAGCCCATCGTGTCTACCATTTATCCTAACCCGGTGTCCGATTTCCTTGTCATCAAGTTGAATTATGCCGGACCGGCATGGCTACGGATAACAAAACCGGACGGCACCACGGCATTGAGTCAACAGATCAACACCACTGAAGCCACCGTTAATGTAAGCGCCCTTGCGCCTGCGCTTTATATCCTTACCATCGAGCAAGGCAATAAAAAAGTTATTCAAAAGATCGTTAAGAAATAATCTAAGGGGACCACACACCTGCAACCGGTGTGTGGTCTTTTTTTCATGCGCCAACTATTCGTTACTACCCTATTGCTCACTCTACTCGTGCAACTTGTTGCCGCACAAAGTCCCTATGTGAGTAAAATCATTGAATACCATCCTGCACCCGGACAGTTTACCAACACAAACGCGTGGGGAACACCGGCAAAGGCAAACTCTCTCATCGGCGGATTGAACAGCGGCGTTAGCCTGGGCGGCTATGGTGGGTTTGTGATTGTTGGATTTGATCACCGGATCGAAAACCATCCTGACAATCCCTACGGTATTGACTTCACCGTTTTCGGTAACCCATTGGCTACCGGAAGTCTCGTGACCTGGTCGGAAGCCGGTATTGTTATGGTCATGAAAGATAGTAATGGCAATGGTCTTGCCGACGATACGTGGTACGAACTGGCGGGCAGTGATCATTATTTTAAATCTTCAACAAGAGATTACAGCATCACGTATGTAAACCCCAAGCAACCTGTTGCTGCCAATGTGCCTTGGAACGATAACCAGGGAAAATCAGGGGCTGTCCTGGCCAACAGTTTTCATCAGCAACCTTACTATCCGTCAGCTTCCATTTTTCCGGGTATTGATCAGGGTCAGTACAGTTTTACAGGCACACGCATCCATGGCTATGTAGACCGGTCTGATCCCTCCTATATTCAATCCTATCACCGGGGATTTGGCTACGCCGACAACTCGCTCCTGGCAAGCGGAGCACACACCATCCCGGACAATCCTTACACAACCGCCATAGAAGGTAGTGGCGGGGATGCATTCGACATCGATTGGGCCATTGATGAAGATGGGAATCATGTGTCGCTGGATGGCATTGACTTCATCAAAGTATACACTGCCATAAACGCCGATGCGGGCTGGCTTGGTGAGGTCTCAACCGAGGTTCGTGGCATGGCCGATGTTGCTCCCGACGCAACGATTACCGGTGCATCCCGAAAAGTTGTGCTTGCCGATTTGCCGTTAAAGCTCGATGCCGGGTCACTTGTGGAATTGGAGGCTTATGCCTTTAACAAGGGCATCCGCGATCCGTCTGCAACAATTGTATACAGCGTAGACAATACATCCCTTGCTGAAATCAAAGATGGCAAGCTGCTCACAAAAAAATCGGGGAAGATTACCGTTACCGCATCCCGGCAAGACGATCCAACGATAAATGATAGGATCACGATACAGGTGATTTCACCGGGAGACATCACAATTGAAATTGACGCCCTCACCTTGCGCGTCAACACCAGGCTGGAGATTTCTGCGCGGGTGACCGATCAGAATGGGGACGAAATTCCCGGTGTTCCGGTATCCTGGAGAGCGGCTGACCAAACCGTATTGGACATTGTACAGGACCAGCAGAAATTTTTTGTCACCGGAAAATCCAGTGGCCTGAGTTGGTTGGTCGTGGAAGCGCCGGGGAGCGCCTCCCTCAAGGACAGCGTGCGCATCGAAGTTTTGCCCGAGGCTTCGACGCGTAATGTTTACCTCACCATCAAAGACGGATCCCAGACCATCCTTCCGCGAAAGCGTATTGCCGTCAGGAATTTTGATCTCAATCCCTATGTCGATGATCCTCAACACAACTATGGCATAGAACAAATTCAGGAAGTTACGGTGGCGCATGCCATTGCCCAGCTTTTTTCCAATGAACCATTTTTCAGTGACCTTCGCTTCCGCGACGACGCGAAGGGTAACGGTCTTTTATATCTCTGGCGCGTACCCAAGATGGAGGGATCAATTGTCAGCTATGATTATGGATACGGCGGCACCACCGCGCCCAACTTTGACAAGGCTTGGATGGTCAAAGTTAACCAGCGGACTTATGTCAATGATCTTCAAAACGTAAAGATCAATGAACAAGACGAGGTGGTCGTGTACCTGGTCAACGGTATTGCTACTCCCTGGGAATTCATTCAGGTTACTACCGACGAGGATACCGTCGACGCAGAAACCCCCATCACCCTTACAGCGCTCAGGTCAGAACAAGCGATGGACGATGCACGAAACATTGCAACACTTTCTTCGGATGCCATAAGCAACGAAACTGTTTTTGTCAACGATGTGGCCTATTCCGTTAGTGGTACGGTTCTGAAAACCGATGAACTTGGCCAGGCAACGCTTGCCTTCACGGCTTTGGGTTCTCAACGCGTTGCCGTAGCCGGTGAGCCCGCATTCGTCTTTGTGAAGACGGACATTCCCGTCGGTATTCCGGAACATGAAAGTGATTCTTTTTCCGTTTGGCCAAACCCTGTTCAGGATTATCTCACCATACGATGCCCACAGGGCTATACCGGTAAGCGTTATCAACTTCTGAGCATTGATGGCAACACACTGCTTAGCGGGGATTTTCTTTCTTCATTGTCAGATCGGTCAATCGATATGCGCGCATTCCCCCCAGGACTTTACATCCTGGTCACTGGGTCGGAGAATCAAATGTCTTATCATAAAATACTGAAGCGATGAAAAAGATGATCGTTATTCTTTTTCTGATCCCGTCCTTTTCGCTTCTGGCACAGCGTAGGGATTCAGTGGTTCTGCGCGAAGTAATTGTCAGTGATACGCCCTTGTTTGATAAAGAAACAGCGGGAGGAAAAGAGACCAAGGTCGATTCACTTGTCCTCTCAGAGAATCTCAATCATACGCTATCGGAATTGCTTTCGGAAAACACTTCCGTATTTATTAAAGCGTATGGCCGGGGGTCTATGGCCACCGCCTCTTTCCGCGGAACAGCGCCTTCTCACACCCAGGTCTTATGGAATGGGCTGAGCATCAACTCGCCCATGCTCGGCATGGTTGACTTCTCCTTGCTCCCGGTTTATTTTATTGACGACCTGAAACTAAAACATGGAGGCGCTTCGCAGGAAGACATTGGTGGTGCACTCGGCGGCAGTATCTCCATGGGCAATCATGCGGATTGGAATAATAAGCAGAGTGGACGGTTTGTTCAGGGATTCGGGAGCTATAACACCTGGGAAGAGTTTGGACAATTTAACGTGGGCAACAACCGCTTTCAATCCAAGACCAGAGCATACTACACCTATTCCAAAAATGATTTCCCGTTTATAAATGACTCTAAAACCGGGGCGCCACGCGAACGCAGTCAGCATGGAGAATACACCATGTACAGTATGATGCAGGAACTGTATGGAAAGATCAACGCGCACAACACCGTATCTTTTAAAGGCTGGTTTCATTCCTCGGATCGTGCCATTCCCCGATTGAATTCGTTCGAAGGACCCGATAGTGCAAACGTCAACACGCAAATCGACAAAACCGTGAGGCTTCATGGTTCGTGGGAGCATCATTATACATCGGGCACTGTCACCACCAGTATCGGGGCAAACCTTCAGGACCTGGATTATTTTTTAAGAAACCTGGTAAGCGGCGATGGATTTCAAAGCGGGGTGTATTCCCAAAGCCAGTCCACCAGTATCATTAGCAAAGTACAGCTCGACCACGAACTTTCGCGCAAGGCTTCCTTTCGGTTTACCGTAAACGCCAACCATCACGATGTCACCACGGCAGATTCTGTGAAGAAAACCGGCTACGACAAATCGCGTAACGAGCTACTCATGTTCCTGGGCTACTATCATACCTTCTGGAGCCGGCTGAACATTCGTGCTTCGCTGCGTCAGGACGTCATTGATGGAAAATCGATTCCACTCATCCCCTACTTGGGGGCGGATTTCAAGCTGCTCCCCGATCACAATGTTTTTCTTAAAGCAAACATTACCCGGAACTACCATGTCCCTACATTGAATGATCTGTACTGGCAACCCGGCGGCAACATTCTTCTACGCCCCGAGCATGGCACCACACAGGAGCTTACGCTGGCCTGGGAGAAAAATGTCTCCGGGTTCACTATTGAATCCCAGCTGACGGGCTACCATTCCAATATCACGGACTGGATACTGTGGGTCCCCAACATCAAAGGTTATTGGCAACCGTTCAATGTGCAGAAGGTCATATCGAAGGGTATCGAGCTGACGATAAAAACAAAATTCCAGATTGGCAAAGTCCAGTTTGTCGTAAATGGCAACTATGCCCTGACACGGTCACTCAACTATGGCGATAAAAACACTTGGGGCGATGAATCCTATGGCAAGCAACTGGTTTACATTCCTGTACATTCCGGCAACGTCTTTGCGCACCTGCGATACAAAAAATATTCCTTTACCTGGCAACACAATGCGTATAGCACGCGATTCACAACGTCCAGCAATGAATTGTCCCGGCAGGACCACCTCCCGACATACTTCATGAACCAGGTGTATGCGGCCCGCGAATTCACACTCGGCAAAGTCACCCTGGAAACACAGCTGAAAGTGTACAACCTGTTTGACGAATACTACAACTCCGTACTGGCCAGGAGAATGCCCGGAAGAAATTATATGCTTTTACTGATGATGCGCATTTGATATGAAAACCCGACTTCTCTTTGCCCTATTCGTCCCTGCACTCTTACTCTGCGCCTGCATCGACGATCCCATCAAGGCGCTCGTGGTCGATCCGCCCAACCCGGTACGTACCCGGGGCGTGTTCATTACCAATGAAGGCAACTTCATGTATGGCAATGCTTCCCTTTCCTTCTACAATCCCGGAACCCGCGAGGTGCTCAATGATGTATTTTTCAATTCCACAGGCGTCCCCTTGGGCGACGTGGCCCAGTCGATGGCCATTCGCGATAGCCTCGGGTATATCGTCATCAACAACAGTGGCAAGATATACGTGATCAATGTCAATACCTTCGCCTATGTGGGGAAGATCGTTGGACTCACCTCTCCCCGCTACATGCATTTCATCAGCGATGAAAAGGCTTATGTCACGGACCTTTACGCAAAGGCGATCACCATTGTCAACCCAAAGACGTTCCAGATCACCGGACAAATAAGCGCCAACAATCACGACAAGAAATTCTATCAGCATCCCACCGAACAGATGGTGCAATACGGGAAATATGTATTCACCAACTGCTGGTCCTATGACGACCAGATATTGGTGATCGACACGGAAACCGATAAGGTTGTAGACTCCATCAAAACCTTGATCCAGCCCACCAGTATCATACTGGACAAGTACAACAAGATCTGGACCGTGACCGACGGTGGCTATCCGGGCAGTCCCTATGGATACGAGGCTCCAGGCTTGATAAAAATCGACGCCGCTACACGGGCGATCGAAAAAATATTTCGCTTTCAGCATGGCGACTGGCCTTCCGAGCTTTGCTTGAACGGCACCCGGGACACGTTGTATTTTATCAACCGGCATATTTATAAACTACCGGTCACAGCAATGCAGTTTCCTGAAAGGCCTTTTATACCCAGCAAATACGAAGGACAGTACAACGGCGGATTCTACGGCCTTGACGTTGATCCGCTCACGTCCGAAGTATACGTGGCCGATGCCATCGATTATGTACAACCCGGAGTGGTCTATCGCTACGATCCGAAAGGGGTTGCGCTCGACTCTTTTAAAGTCGGCATCATCCCGGGGGCATTCTGTTTTAAACCATAGTGGTTATTTAAATAAATCGTTTACCAAAAATTAAAATTACAAATCATGAAAAAACTTCTCATCCTCCTCGCGTGCGCGGGTGCGCTAACCCTTCACAGCTGCCAAGACTCCGATTTCAATCAGTTGGAGCAAAATGCAAAAGCACTGCATGAAAACGACCTGGCTGCCAAAGCAAGTGGCAGCGTGACGACATTGGCCGGTCAGACAAAATACATTACCCAGGTATTTGAATACGTGCCGGCTCCGGGACAATTCATCAATACACTCCCGGCCTATGTTGCCGGAGACAATGCTACAACGATGGCGGCTAAGGTGGCCACTTCGCTGGTCGGAAAAACAAATGGACTGGTTTGTCTCGGAGCCTTCGGTGGCTACATCGTGGTCGGCTTCGATCATACCATCGCCAATGTTGCAGGCAAGGATTTTAAGGTCTATGGGAATGCCTTTACCAATTGGTCGGAAGCCGGAATTGTGATGGTTTCAAAAGATGTCAACGCCAATGGTTTGCCTGACGATGCGTGGTATGAACTTGCCGGAAGTGAGTATAACCATGTCAACACGATTAAAAACTATTCTATCACCTACACAAAGCCCACCCCGCTAAACGCCAATGTTTCGTGGACAGATAACCTGGGCAATTCGGGCGTAGTGAAGCGAAATACATTTCACACACAAGCGTCTTACTACCCTCAGTGGCTCGGAAATACAATCACGTTTACCGGGACCAAGATTTGGAACAATGCTGTGGACACAAACCCAAGTCCTACTGCAGAAAATTGGGTCGCCGCGCCTTACGCATGGGGTTACGCCGATAACGTGGCCAATACCGATGTGAATGCCACCTTCGATATTTCCTGGGCGGTGAATGCGAGTGGCACACCGGTTAGTCTTACTGGAATTAATTTCATCAAAATATACACCGCCACCATTCAGGACGGCGGCTGGCTTGGCGAAGTGTCTACTGAAATAGCCGGTATAGAAGACATCAATATTCCCTAGTGATCTGATTCAGGACCTTTGAATGCATGTTGAAGTACAGGCTGATCCATTCAGCTTGTACTTTTCTTACATTCGCTAAAGCATACAGGATAGAAACACCTGGTTTCTTTTGTATCGGACCTGAAAAGAACAAGGTAAAACCACTAAATAGTCAACCGAATCCCAGCGATAACGGGTTCTCCTTCCAGTGAGCGGCCATTAACCTTCGCTATGCCCGTAGGCCAACTCCAGACCATGGACGATTTCTGTTATAAGATCGTGGTCCAGCAAAAATGCGCCCAGCAATTTTTGCGCATCTCTCCTTATACCCGGACTTCTTCTTTCCAATAGCCGTATCGATTCCAACGCTTCGGAGGATTGCAATTTACCCAGCGATGAAGATTGCAAGAGCATTCCCCAGGGTGTGACCTGGTTATTGACACGACTGGCACGCTCCGACGCCTTCTCATAATCTTTGTATTTGAAGTGACACAACGAAAAACAGACGTCTAAACACCATGTGTAGTAGGCATTCGACTTTGTGGTCCGCGCCAGGTATTTCATTCCTTCATCATATTCTCCCGCCGACACCAGATAGGCTCCGACCAATCCCGCGTGGCCGGCCGAAAGGGGAAGAATGTTAGCACATCGCTCCAATGCTTTTAAGGTATCATTCCGTTTACCCAACAAGAGTTTTGCAAAGGCCAGCGCCAAATGACCGTGGTGATCGGATGGATTTAGCTCCAGGCTTTTCTCCGCGAATTCTATGGCATCGTCCAGCGGATTGTCCACCCATTGCACCTGCATAAAAGCGCTATCCGAGTAAATATAACTGTATACCGCCCACGCGGTCGAGTAGTGAGGATTCAATTTGATCGTTTCTTCGATCGCGTTTCGTGCCTGAAACAAGGCATCGGGTGTGTATTTTTTTTTGTAATCGTAGAACCAGTATAAGGCATCGTATTCACCCAATATGGCGCTCCGCACGGCGGCGGGGATTTGACAAAGGTGTTGCAAAATAACGCCATTGAAGCTTCCTATGGAGACGACGATGTTGCTAATGATGTCGTTCTGCAAAGCGTATAAATCATTTTGGTCTATGGTTCTTTCGTAGGTGTCGGTCCAGATCAGCGTTGCGTCTTCGGCAAAGATCAGTTGAACGTTGAGCCGGAAATGCGTCGGCGTAAACCAGATGCTTCCGGCAATGAGGTATTGGGCGTTGAGATGTTTTCCTATGACGCGCAGGTCAGACGCCTTGCTTTCCAATCGGCGCGATGAACTATAGGCCACAATGGAAAACTCCTGCAGCGATGCCAGCGAAGAACACAGTTGTGCTGCTAGTCCGTCGGCAAAATATCGTTTTGAATCATCCGCGCTGTCATTGGTGAAGGGAATGATGGCCACGGTCAGTCCATGCGGTGAGCGCACCGTTGGGGATTGCGCGGGTTCTTCCATCGACTCTGCGATGTTTTGCACGGGTTCGAAAACGGGGACATACGCTCCCCTTGGAATGTCTATTCTTACCTCGTCGTTTTGACCGGGGCTTTCATAGTAGTGTTTTAGTAAGCGTCTCAGGCGGCCAGCATTGATGCGCACAATAGCATCGATCTGTGGGTTAAAGGAAGCCGGTCTTCTCAACACCGTTACACCGATCGTGTATTCCTTGATCTCGTGGGCTCGCCCTTGCAGCGTTTCCTCCACCACAAATTCCAGAAAGCGGACCAAGACTCCCGAGGACCGGAACATCTCGGCATTGAGGATAACCGCCAATTGTTTCCGAATGAGTTCGTGGGTAAAAAACAAGCTGGGGGATTCAGATTTGATAAAGTTGGGTTGCATAGAGGGGTTGTTTTCTGCATCTATACAAAGATCAGACGCTATGCACACGATCGTCACAGATGAATTACCCGTTCTTTTGCCTGGGTTCTCCTGATTTTTACGAGGGATTTCCCTTTATCAGGGGCAGGTCGATGTTGATGAGGCCATTCTTGATGGCAAAAAGCATCAGGTTGATAGCGCTTTTTGTATTGGTTTTGTCCATCAGGTTGGATTTATGCCCTTCCACGGTTTTCTGACTAATGAACAGGGCGTCGGCAATTTCTTTGTTGCTGTATCCTTTACAGATCAGGCTCAGCACCTCTTCTTCCCGTTTGGTCAACTCCAGCGTCTTGTTTTTTGGCGATCTCACCACGGGGTTTGTAATGTGTGTGATGATGTTCTGAAGGAGTTGTTGCGAAAAATAGGTATCGCCTCCATGCACCAGCTGTATGGCCCGGGCCAGTTCGTCGATGCCGGTTTCCTTCATCAGAAAACCTTTTACCCCTTTTGCTACCATTTTTTGATAATACTCTGCGTCGCCGAACATCGACAAAGCGATGATCTTTATATCCGGGTTGATCTCTATGGCTTTTTCCGTGGCCTCTGCTCCGTCCATCAACGGCATGCTGATGTCCATGAGCACAACGTCCGGGGGTGTTTGCTCCAACAGTTTTAAAAATGCTCTTCCGTTTTCCGCCTCCCCCACAACCTCCATGCCCTCCAGGTTGGACAGGGCAAAGCGCAACCCTTCCCTGAACATTTTGTGATCGTCGACTAGTATAATTTTTATCATGCGGGAATCGTTATGCCAATAATCATCTCTTTATGGTCGTACCGGAAGTCAATTTTACCACCCAATGATTTCACACGGCTCTCGATGTTTCTCAGTCCAATACCTGTTTTATTTTCCAGGGCGTGCGTTGGATCGAAGCCTCTTCCATTATCAATATAAAAAAAACTAATCATTTGAGCCGAGCATTCGAGCGATATTTTGATTTTGCTGGCTCCGGAGTGCTTGATCGTGTTGTTCAACAACTCCAGGAAAACCCGGTAAAGAACGACATCCACATTGTGTGGTATTTTTACATTCGATTCGAGGTCTTGTGAAAACTCAAACTGGAGCGCGTTGTTGTCTTTTATTTTGGCCAAGTGCGTGGCGATCGCGTCCACCAGCCCGGCATCGCGCAACACATAGGGGCTGAGGTTGTGCGATATCTCCCGCACCTGCTTCACCGCCAGGTCAACGATAGAAGACAGCTTGCTCAGGATTTCCTTTTTGTCGGCATCGGGTTCCTTTTTGTTCAGCGTTTGTAAATACAAATTGAGGGTGGAAAAGGCTGGGCCGAGTTCATCGTGGAGATCTTTTGAAAACCGTTCGCGTTCGCGCTCTTCCGCCACCAACACGGCATTGAATTTTTCGTTTTCCAATTGCTTGCGATACGATATGTCGCGAATGGTGCTGATGATCATGACTTCCTCTTCGGTCAGGATCACGTTGCTGTTAAATTCCACGGGCACCAGCTCGCCCTGCTTTGTCACGATCGATATTTCCGTGAGCACAGGCATCCACTCGCCCTGGATCTGTTTGTCGAACGTCTCATTCATCTGCTTTTTAAAGGAAGCCCCAATCAACACATCGGCCGATGCGGCTGCGCGCAATTCCTCCAGCGAATAGCCCGCCAGATCACAAATGGCCTGGTTGGCCTCGATCACCTTTGCGGCACTGTTCAACAGGATCACACCATCGCGACTGCCTTCAAACAAGCTTCTGAATTTACTGGAGCTGATGAGCAGGTCCTCCTGGTAAGAATTTTTTAGTTCGATTTCATTCGTCAGCTGAGTGTTCACCTTCTTCAGGTCGGCGATACTTTTTTCGAGCATAGCAAAATTCTTATTGAGCTCCAACCTCAACTGACCCACGCCCACCACAATGATCGAGACGGTCATCATCAGCCCCACGAACAAATGCACCCAGGATGATTTCGCGATAAGCAGTTCGGTAACCTTACTGTCGACTTCGTAAATTCCGCTAAAATGCAAATACCCTCTTAACGGGATCAGAAAGCTGATGAGCACCGTGATCAGAATACTCCACTTCAGATCGACGGAGATTGCCACGATCAAACTACTGAAGCATAAAAAAATTGCTGCATTGTAACTATAGGGACCTAACAACATCAGGGCCTTGATGCCCGTGACCAGGTAAACTAAAAATAGTACGCCGGCCTTGTATCCGTAGGCGATCCGCTCGCGGAAAAGCCAGGTAACGGCCATGATCGCAATGATAAGATAGTTGACCCACGTATTGGTAACCGTGATCCCCACGATGTGGTCGCGCCAGGCGGTCATGGAACTCGTGACCAAGCCAAAGCCCATGGTCGCCAACAGAAATTTGTTAATGATCGAATTGCGTGAAAGGCCAATTCCGAAACCAATACTTTCAGTCGTGAGTGAAGAATTCATAAGGTAAAGCTCCCCTTTAAGGTAGGAGATTTGATGGAAAATGCCAATTCACCTGTGCGCACGGCACCCCCTCATGTCCCCATCGCCGGGGTGTTTCACAACACTTCTATATGAGCTCCTTCTTACTCATGGACTTCTCCACCAACTTCATGAATCGCTCCAGATCAAAAGGCTTTTTGACCCAGACCGTGTTGGGATCGGTCGTCAGTTTTTTTTGTGCGTCGTTAGCCTCGGTGGACAACACCAGCACGGGCGTGTATTCGTAGCCTGTCATTTTCCGGATGGCGTCTACCAGTTCCACGCCATTCAGGTTGGGCATTTTGAATTCGGTGATCAGCAGGTCGATGCCTCTCCCATCGAAAAGGCTAAGCGCCTCAGCACCGTCTGCCGCTTCGAGAGCCTTGTATCCATTTCGGGTCAGGGCATTAACCATTACTTTGCGGGAGGCTTGAAGCCCTTCGGCCACCAATACTATTTTCATGACGCTCGGATTAATATGTATTCAAAATAAAACCGGGTGAACCGCCGGAAGCTATTCTTCCATCCCGTTGATGTAGCGGATGATTTCATCGGTGCTCAAAACAAGTTGTGCGGCCTGCAGTTCGACGGCCGGGTTGGGCAAGTTGAACTCAGCGCTACGCCCGGCATTTTGCGCGATCGTGGTGGCGCCCATCTGTCTTAAAGCCAGCAATCCTTTTGCACCATCGCTGCCCACACCCGTGAGCAAATACCGGTGGCGTTTTCCCGGGCATATTCAGCAGCCGATGTGAATAACAAATCCACCGGACAACGTCGATTCATTTTTTCTTTCCGGCTGAGCTGTACGAAATATCCCTGGTTGTCTCTTTTGATGATCCCGTGATGATCGCCCGGGATGATCAACACCTGGTTGTCTCTGATATACTCGCCATTCGTTGCCTCTTTTACAATGAGCCGGCTCAACGCACTTACCCGTTCGGCCAAACTCCGGGTGAACAAAGCCGGCATGTGCAACGCCACCACACACCCTGGAATAGTGCCTTGCACCGACTTGAATATTTCGCGCAACAAATCAGATCCCCCGGTAGAAGATCCCACCACGTAAAAGTGCGTGGACAATTTTGTTTCGGTGCGACAGACGAATGGCTCACCACAGGTTTCCAGCGCGGGCACCGGTCTGGGGGAACTCAACTTTGTTTCTGCTGCGGTCTTAATGATTTGGCAAACATCGCCGGAAGCCTCTGAAAGATTTTCCAATGATGAAAGCGCTGGTTCCAGGATGATGTCGAGCGCGCCATACTCCAGCGCCAAAATCGCGTTTGCACGGGCCGCCGGGTTGTCGCCGGAAACAATCACGACGGGCTTCGGCCGTGTAGCCATCAGGTTCCGGAGGAAGGCTAGTCCATCCCTGCGCGGCGTCTCCAGATTCAACACGATAACATCCGGATCCACCAGCAGCATTTTCTTTTCTGCGCCGGCCGGATCGGCAACGATGCTCACCGCGTTCAAGCGGGCGTCTGCATTGATCATACACTGCAAGACAAATCGTGTCACTGCAGAGGCCTCAATGATCAGTACTTTATGGGGTTCCATCATTGACGCTGTTAAATGATTTCTTTCCTAACCTGATTTCAATACCGGCCGTGTACCCGTACCGATGCGCTACGGGCCGCCTGCCTGCTGCCCTTGTAAAAAATACCCCGCCAACCCTTCGCACAGTCCTCATCCAAAATCGATTTATGGCATCAAAGGTAGGTGGTCTGCGAAGGCAGCAACAGGGTGAAAACACGGAGTTTCTTTGTATTCGCCTTGAAAAAGGACAAGGGAAAACCCTTGCTTCAAGGTCTCAAAAATGGAGGTTAAGGGGCAAATCGATTTTGGGATAGTAACGTGCTCGCCATAATTTCATTCAATTCGCAGGTTGTTTCGTCGGCGGCAATGTGTTCCCCCATATCCCTTGTTGGTGAAGAACACCAACAAGGGCGGAGGGGCGGGAGCAATTTATTCGTAGTTCAAATGATCGACGGGATTGGTTCCCGCGGCTTTTATAGTTTGGAGCCCGGAAGCAACACTCACGAGGATTATCATTATCATCAAGGGCAATACGAAAAACCACCCACTGATGTCTATTCTGGCAGGGTAATTTTTCAACCACTCCGAAGTGCAGTAGTAGATGATCGGCGCGGAAATTACAGTGGCCATCAAGACCAGTTTAAAATAATCTTTTGACAACAACGCTACCAGGTTTGTTGCCGTGGCCCCCAGCACTTTCCGGATGCTGATCTCCTTTAATCGCGCGTTCATCTCAAACACCGTGAGGCCCAAAATACCAAGACAGGCAATGAATACCGCGACCCCGGCAAACGATCCGAAGGTTCTGGCGAAGTGCTTCTCTGTTTTGAATTGACGGTCATAATATTCGTCCAGGAAGAAATAGTCAAAAGATTTTGCGGGGAACACTTCTTTCCAACGGTCGTGGATATACGCAAGCGCCTCTTGTGGATGGCTTCCGGCATTCAATTTTACGGAGTAATACACATCCTGAAAGCTGCTGTGGTTAAAGGAGAGAATGGTGGGCTGAACGGATTTCTTTATGGCCTCGTGGTGATAGTCTTCCACGACGCCGACAATTTTATACTTTTCAAATTTGCCGCCCCAGAGCAAAAAATCAACCTCCTGATCCACGGCTTCCGCCGGCGACGCGAATCCAAGTGCGCGGGTGGCCGACGCATTCAAAACAACCGTGCTCCAGTTTTCCTCGTCACCCTGTTCGGGGGAATAGTTGCGTCCGGCCTCGAGTTTAAGACCGTAGAAGGGAATAAAGTTGTGATCGATAAAAAGAATCTTAAACCGGGTAGGATCGTCCGGGTCGGTTTGATGCCGCTTGATCCGGTTGACAAAATATTCGTCGACTTCCATACCCGGAATGCACGATGAACTGGTCATATCCTTTACCATGGGGTTCTCTAGCAATTTATGCTTCAACGCCATATAGTCATGATGATTGATGGAGTCGTCTGCGTTGGCATAGACCGTTGGATTTCGAAGCGAAACAACTTTGTCTAAATCGATTTTCTTATTGGTCAGCCGCATGTAGTCGAGTTGTTGTTGGATCACCAGTATGAAGGAAAGGAGAACCAACGAAGAGGTAAATTGAACAACGATCAGCGACTTCCGGAGCGCGCCACCCCGGCTCGCCCCGCCCAAACTTCTTTTTAGCGTGGCCACGGGGTTAAGTTTCAGGATAAATAGCGCGGGGTAAATGCCGGCCATGATCGAGCCCGCCAGGAATATGCCGAATGCGCTCAACCAAATCCAGGGCGTTGACCATTGAAAGGTTGTGATGGGAACACCCGTCAGATAGGTAAAGCGCGGGAGGATCACCAGCAGCAGCACCCACGCCAAGCCGGCCGCCAGTGCCACCGCGCAACCATATTCAACCAGGAATTGCAAAGCCAGGTCTCGCTTTCCGGAGCCTATGATTCGCCTGACACCCACCTCTTTTGCCCTCCTGATGAACCGGGCTGTCTCGATGTTGACATAGTTTATCCAGGCCAGCAGGAGAATGATAACGCCCAGCGCGGATAAAATGTAAACCAGGATCTCACTGCCGTTGGCCTCCAATTCCTCGTGCAGATTGGAGCGGAGGTGAATGGTAGCGATCGGCTGAAGGAATACTTTGGCGCCTTGCGTTTTGGGATTTTCTTTTGCGAGCTTTTCAATCAAGCGGTTGAGCTCTTCGGTGACGCGGGGCGCATCGGCCGCCGGCAACGTCAGGTAGGTGTAAAGTTTAGGCGCACTCCAATACAGGTTGGGGGTGACTTCTTCTTTGTGAATTAAAGCGATAAAATTCGCATGGAAGTGTGCATTTTCCGGCATATCTTTCATCACTCCCGTGACCACAAAATCGGCGGCGTCGGCATAGGACGGCGACCGGTTTTCAATCTTTTTACCAATGGGATCTTCGTCTCCAAAAATTTTTCTGGCCATTTTCTCGGACAATACCAGGTCATGCGGATCCTTCAATACGAAGGAAGGATTCCCCTTGAGCAGCAGCGCGGGAAACACCTGGAAGAAACTGGAATCCGTCTGGTAAAAGGGTTCCGGCTCAAAAAAGAGCTTGCCCTGATACCCGAAAAGAAAGCCCGCGTAGGACGAAGTTCTGCCGAACGCCGTGGCCGCCTTCACTTCGGGAAAATGTTCCTTGACCAGGCTTGTGATCCCCACGAAATTCCGCGCGGAGGTATTCTTCAGCTCGCCCTTCTGATACTGCGCGTAGGCTACCCGGTAAATTTCGTTTGCATTGCTGTGAAATTTATCATAGCTCAGCTCAAAACTAACATACTGAATGATCAGTACGAATGCGGTTAGCCCCACGGATAACCCCAGGACATTGATCAGGGCAAAGGATTTGTTTTTCATCATTTGCCTGCAGGCGATTCTCAAATAGCTTTGAAACATGTTGCATGGGTTTAGGCTGAACGAACTGATCTACCCCCTATCCTGAAATAGCCGGGCCATATTGATTAACGAATCCTATTTAAACTTATGACTTTATTCCGTTCAAGATTGTCAAAAAAGAAATGCCCGCTCCTCTTTATTTTGTACCTCTCATGCCAGCTTTGACCTGTCCCAATGTTTCGCCCGCCCGTGCCGACCATCATTTCCAGCAGCAACGGAAGCGTTGTGAAAGCATCCCTGTTCAAACAATTGCTGTATTGAATACACTTATACCCCTCCTTTACCATTTTTTGTAACGTTAATTAACGGTTAAATATGCGCATGGCGCGCTCTAAACCGCGATGTCGCTCCAAAACCTTTGTTCAGCCTCACATTTTATCTAAATTCATTCTGTGCCACAGTTGTAAAAAAGTAGTAGTAAAAATGTTATCTCCTGGTTGTATCTGTAAACATAAACCAAACCACTCATGACCCCCAAATCTCTATCTCAGGACGTAGAGTCGAGTTATTCATCGCTGGAAGTTCTCACCCAGTTGAAACTAATCCTCGCTCATGAGTTGTTCAACAATTCGGCCGTCCTTTCCAATTTTCTAAAGTACATCGTTGAAGAAACGCTGGCCGGCAATCTCAAGTCATTAAAGGAATATACCATTGGTGTGAATGGTCTTGGCAAAAAAGCCGATTTCAATCCACAGATCGATGCCATTGTGCGCATCCATGCCGGTCGTTTACGGCGGCTGCTAACGGAATATTACAACGGACCGGGGGCTCATGACAAAATATTGATCGAGGTAGTCAAAGGCTCCTATGTGCCGGTTTTCAGCCAGCGCCATTCCAGGGAAGACCTGCCCATGATCCTCTCCCCCTCCCTGAATGAGATCCGGCACATCACCCTTTCAAAAGTCTCGGTGGCGATCCTGCCTTTTCGCAACCTGTGCCCCACCAGCGATCACCAATATTTCGCCGATGCGCTGGGCGAAGAATTTACACGCGTCTTTAGTAGTTCACAGGAGTTCTCGGTGATCGGCCATCACTCCACATTGAAACTCGCAGAGTCGCATGCCGATCTGCACACCATCGGTATAAAGCTTCACGCACAATATATCGTCACCGGCACGGTGATGAAAGACGAAAATCATTTTCGCATCACGGTCGGACTATTAGAAACGGAATTGAGAACACAGCTCTGGTCGAAAGTCTTTGAATTTGAAACCAAGGTTGGTTTCCTCCAAGTTCAGGATGAAACGATCCAGGATGTCTATACTTTATTGGGTGGACCGTTTGGTTTTATTGTACGCCACAGTGCGCTCACTTCCAAAACGATCTCCGAAGACGCCCTGGCGTTCGACGCCGCGCTTTATCATTATCAGTTTCAAACCAACTTCTCTTTTTTCAGCTATGCCAAGACGCGCAAAGTATTGGAGATCGTCCTGCAGGACAATCCCCAATTCCCAACGGCCCTCGGCATGTTGTCGGAACTCTATCTCTGGGGTCACATTTTAGGGTACCCCACCGTGGAAGACCCGGTTTCGACAAGCTTGCGCCTGGCGCACAGGGCCAGGAATATTGACCCGCTCTCGAAACACGCCTGCTTTTCTTTTTTATGGGCCTCGCTCTATGCCAAAGGAAACGAGGGCATTCAACACGAGATCGACCAACTCCTGAATCAAAATCCTCCCTCCACGCTGGACGCTGCCAAGTTAGGCACGCTGCTGGTTTGGGGTGGTCACTATGAGGGTGCCCGGGCGTTGTTGGAACAATCGACCCGGCTTCATCCGCACTATCCCTGGAGTTTTGATCTGGCGCTGGGGCTTCTATACTTCAAGGACGGGCGCTATGCCGACGCCCTGGAGGTCATCGACCGGATTAGCGTAGCCGATGTTTACCTGGTAGACTTATTAAAAGTCGTTCTGTTAACCAAATCCGGATCGCCCAAAGAAGCCAAATTCTATTTGAGCACCTTGGAAGAAAATTATTCATTCGTTGCCTCGCATTTAAAAACATACCTCAGCAACTTCCTGCTCGACAAAGCCCTGATCGATGAAATCCTCAGCGGCATCCGCGAGGCCCGGTTGGCCATCCGGTAAGCCTGGACAACTTCGGTTTACGGTTAAGTAACCGTATAACCCTTGCCCTAGGGTGGGACGGCATATACCTTTAGTTATGAGCATCAAGGTATTCAAGATCATTCCCGTGCCCATACATTACGTATTCATCCGAAGCCGGTAATATCTTCGGGCTGGCCAAATTCCGTTTTGTTTTATCCAAGCTGGCTGGCCAGCAGTTATAAAAATGTTTCGCTCGACGGCTTCAGGCTATCGTTTGGCGGTGGCGTACGGATACGGGTCGACACGAAAAACAATACCAACCTCAGGCTGGACATGGGCTTCGGTCCCGGGGGCATCAGCGGTTTCTACTTTAACTTCGCCGAAGCTTTTTAAGATCCGTCGCCACACGTCCCGCGACTCAAGAAGGGCTTACGATTTTATTGCGGATGGCATTCACCTTTTCGCTCAGCTCCTTCACCACCGCATCGTTCATGATCTCGAGTCCCTTGTTGGTTGCTATTTTCTCTTCGACGTTCAATTTTTGATACACGGCGATCAATTCTTCAAACGCATTGGCATAGTAAGGATAGTTCGGATTCTTGTCCGGGTCTTTCGGATCGCTGTAGGTTTTCAAGAAATTATAGATATTCTGTACGTTGCCACGCTGGTTCAAGGCGACTTTGAACAGGGGAACCAAAATCACGGTACGGGCATCGTCGGGAAGCATGTCTTTGGGGTAAGACTCCAGCGTGCCCAGCACCAGGTGAAGGTTTTCGATCTGGTAGGCGGCCATGGCGATGCCGGCCAGTTTTTCCTTTTCCGTTCCCTGAAGCTGGCTGGTAGATTTTTTTAATAAATCGCCGACGACATTTTTCACGGAATCATTTTGATTGATGTTGTCCTGATAGCGTTTCATTAAAAATTCCATGACCCCCTTTTCACCACCGATCGCTTTGCTCAATTCGTGGGCTGCCGTGAAGTATTCCTTTGTGGTCGCCGCTTGCTTATAGGCAATGCTATAGTTGAGGTCCGACAGGTATATTCCCAGGTTCGCCGCGGCTTTCACTTCGTTGCCGGTGTACTGCACGTAGCCTTTCGGATCGCTCATCAGTGCCGGATTAAATTCGGCTGCCGTAAACTGGAGTTGGGCCGCCACTTCCGCCGGCTCCATCAGGTTGTTGAAGAACATTTTGCGTTGCTCGTCGTACGCCGTTGTGGTGTCGCTCCCGTTCGCGCTCTCCGTCGTCTCTTTGCTCTTCTGGCAGGATACAGCTACTGATCCCAGAAGCAGAATAAATACTATTTTTTTCATTTTGAATTGGTTTAATGTTTTACTTAACAAAAGGCAGGGTTGATCATATCGTATACATGTTACTTTATTCCTGCTCGCTGAATTTGACGATATCGGCCAGGTCTGACTTTTCGCTGCTGTCTTCCGCCATCCACGATTCATACAGTTTATAGCCCAGCGATAAGATGACGGCCCCCAGAAACAGACCCAGGAATCCCACGGCGATAAAACCTCCAATGGCGCCGAGGAACACAACCAGTAAGGGCACGGGTGCTCCGCGTCCCAGCAGGATGGGCTTTAAAATATTGTCGGAAACCAACGTCAGAACACCCCAGATCATAAACAGGATGCCCGTTGTCAGGTCCGACGTGTTGAACACATAGATGATCATGGGGATCATCACCGGGCCGACGCCGATTTGAATGATGGCAAAGATCAAACAAAACAACGTCCATAGTCCTGCTGCAGGAACGCCGACCACGGCAAATCCTAATCCCGACAAAAGCGTCTGAATGATGGCTACGCCCAAAATGCCCTTCACTACGCTGCGGATGGTGGCTTCCGACACGGCCACAAGTTCTTCTCCCTTCTTGCCGGCCAACTTGAAAAAGATCTTCTTCACGGTATGCCCACCTTCTTTGGCATAGGCGAGAAATACGCCGGCGATGATAATGGAAACCATAAAAGACAAAACCCCCGCACCCGTTTTTGTAATGAACGAAAGCACAGCGAAGCCCGCGTTTTTAAACGCTTCAGGATGTTTGCTAACCGACGACTGAAGGTTGTCGGAGGCTTCTTGCCAAATGGTGACGAACGGCTGCACAAAACCCGGCAACGCCTTAGCACGCTCACCGGGGGGCGGAATGGGACTCTGTCCTTCATCGATCATGGTCTTGAACCCGCGCACGCCGTCGATCAAAGATTCCGACAAGAAATATGCTGGAACGAGAAGGATGGCCAGAAAAACAACCGTGATCAGGATGCTGGCAATCTTTCCACGGTCGCCCAATTTCGCTTTCAATTTTTTGAACATGGGATAGACTGTGATGGATATAATAAGTCCCCAGATGATCGGCAAAAGGAAAGGCGACAAAATTTTGAAACACCAGCCAAAGATAAACGCCAGAACACCCAACTGAAGGACGATCAGAATGATGCGTTTAATGTCTTTTTGTGTTGAAGTATTGTCCATAGATTCTCGATCGTAAGATTGTGATACACCATCATGCCAAATACGCACACCACCCTGCTTGTCCTCATCAAGAATTTCACAACAACATCGTCAGGCCGGTTTCTTTTCATTCCTGGAAGAATGACCAAGCGCCCCGTTAGCGATCCTGTTCAGTTCTTCACCAGCGCAGCCGGGGCCGGTGCCTTTTTGTTGGCCTTGGGCTTTTCGGCTAGGTATTTGTAGAAAAACAACCGGATGATCTCGCCATCGTTCAGCGTGACCGATGCGCTCATGCCGTTGCTGATCTCACGCAATTCCTCTTTTAATCTTCCTTCGGCATTCTGATAGGCGGTACTTACCGTTCTATCGAACTCGTCATAGCTGCCGTCCATTTTCTGGATCTGGAGCTTGCCGCTTAATTTTCCTTCGACCACGTCGATCTTGCCCATAAAACATTGGGAGTATTCGCTGCTTCGAAGCGTGATGATCACATCTTGCGTGCCGTCGGGAACCGGGTTCGCGCCTCTTTCTTTAAACAGGGTGTACCATTCCTTAAAGCAATTGCTACTCGCGGCAGTTTTAGACGATGCAGGCTTTTTAGCCGCTGCAGGTTTAGTCTGCGCAAATAGCCCAAAGAAGAAAAGGCTGAACAGGATAGCTAAGATTGGTTTCATGGCTTTTACGTTTAATTGATGTTCGGTTAAAGTTTTATAAAATAGTTTCATGGCTACCAGCCTCCTCCCAACGCTTTATAAAGGCGAACGGTAGAAGTCAATTGGTTTTGAAGTGCGAAGGATTTTTCAAGCTGAGAATTGTACAACTCCCGTTCGGCGTCCAGCACTTGCAAAAATGATGTATACCCATTGTCGTAGAGAGCTTTTGAAAGCAACAACGATTTCTCGGTGGCGGCCACTTGCGTGAGCCGCGCATTGAACTCGTTGCGATAGGTCCGGATCTGCGCCAGGGAATTTTCTACTTCCGAAAAAGCATTGAGGATCGTCTTTTCGTAAGCATAGCCCATTTGTTTTGCCACGGCCCGCTCGGCTTCTACACGGCGTTTATTTTGTCCGAAGTGAAATATAGGGCCCGTCAACTGACCCGCTACCGATCCGATAAAAGCATCGCCTTGAAACAAGTTGGAGATCTCGGGGCTGGCCACCCCCAGGAACCCGGTCAGGTTCAACGAAGGAAAACGCAAGGCCACCGCAACGCCAACTTTTTCGGTTTGCGCGATCAACTGCTGTTCGGCCGACCGGATGTCGGGTCTTCGTTCCAGCAATTGCGAGGGGAGCCCGCTTGGAATTTCTGCCGGCAACTGTTGGGTGTCGTTCGACAGGCCGCGGGTGATGGGTGAATACGGTTGTCCCATCAAAATATTGATCGCGTTTTCGGTTTCAATCAGGGCGCGCTCGATGGCATACAGTTGGGCTTCTGCGGAAGCCGCCAGTTGTTCGGCTTGTAATTTGTCCAACTCGGCAACTTCTCCGTTCTGAAAACGGAGGTTGATAATATTGAGGTAAGCTCTCCGGGTCTCCGCTGTTCTCTGGGTGATGACCATCCGTTCATCCAGACCGCGCAATTGAAAATACAGTTCAGCAACCTGCGCCACCATGCTGATGTAAAATGACTTCCGGTTTTCATCCGACGCCAACAGCTCGGCGTAGGCCGCCCGGTTGGCATGACGGAGTTTTCCAAACAAATCAATTTCCCACGACACACTTCCCAGCGCCGCAAAAGAATTCGTAGGGAAGATCACACCGGCCTGGTCTGAAAGATTGCCGAAATTATTGACGCGCGCTCTTCCGGAATAATCCAGGAATGGCCAAAGATTGGCCTTGTTAAAACCGAGTATGGCCTTTGACTGTTCCATACGGGCCACCGCGATCTTCAAATCCAAATTCTGTTCGATGGCGGTTTTGATCAACGCTTGAAGGACTGAATCCTGGTACACGTCCCACCATTTCAAATTCGTGATGGAGTCCGTATGCACCGCGGCCTGAACATACGTTTCGGGCTTTTTCCGATCCGGCCTTGAATATTTTGGTCCCACTGCACAGCCGGCCAGTGTTACCCATAATGCTCCGATGAAAATAATTTTCTTCATATATCAATGGGCCGGTTCAGGAGGTGACAGAGGAGTTTGAGGTGATTCGACATTTTTCTTTTTCGCGCCGATACTTTCAATAAAGACAAACAACGCCGGAACAACGATCACTCCGACGATGGTGGCGATCAGCGTGCCCGTGAACACCGCGATGCCCATCACTTTGCGGGCCTCCGCCCCTGCACCCGCCGCGGTAAGCAACGGGACCACGCCTAACATAAAGGCAAACGACGTCATCAGGATCGGGCGAAGCCGAAGTTTGGCCGCCTCCAGCGCCGCCTCATGAAGCGGTTTGCCTTGGTCATATAACATCTTGGCGAACTCGACAATGAGGATGGCATTTTTGGCCGTGAGGCCGATCAACATCACCAACCCGATCTGGGCAAAAACGTTGTTCACATACGTCGGGCTCCAGAGACCGCCGAGCCACAAGCCTAGGAAGGCTCCAAAAATGGCCGCGGGCACGCCGAGCAGTACGCTAAACGGAAGTTTCCAGCTTTCATATTGTGCGGCAAGAATCAAGAACACAAAGGCCAGCGCCATCAGGAACACCGTGCCTCCCGATCCCTCGGCAGCTTTTTCCTGGTACGACATGTTGCTCCAGGCAATACCCAATTCCTTTGGCAGTGTCGCTGCCACTTCTTCCAGCGCGTGCAACGCATCGCCCGAGCTGTAGCCCAGCGCCGGCGCGCCTGAAATTTCCGCTGCGCGAAACATGTTGAAACGATTGGTATAAGAAGGTCCGGTGATGTCGGCAACGCTCGCCAGTGTATTTAAGGGTATGATTTCGCCGGAGCGGCTTCGAACGTAGTATCGCGCGATATCATCCGGGTTGATGCGGTCTTCTGCCTCCGCTTGCATAAATACTTTATACTGCCGGCCGAACCGGTTGAAGTCGTTCACATAACTACTCCCCAGGTAGGTGGAGATGGTGCTGTTGATTTCCGTCAGGTCGATATTGAGTTTTTCCGCCTTGTCGTAGTCAATGACAATTTGCTTCTGCGGAACATTCGACCGGAACAACGTGTATATGTTTCCAATTTCAGGTCGCTTCCTTGCCTCGGTTATAAAGTTACGGGCTTGTTCATCCAAATACTGTGGCGTGCCTCCCGACCGGTCGAGCAGCTGCAACGTAAAGCCTGACGACGTTCCAAGACCTTCGATGGCCGGCGGACCGAACGCAAACACGGTGGCTTCCGAAATGGTATTGCGGACCGCCAGGTTGACGTGTTGAATCAGGTCTTTGGCCGTCTTTTCGCGTTCGTCCCAAGGCTCCAGCGAAACAAAGACGAATGCATTGTTGGGCGAATAAGAAGATGTCAGCATGCTGTAGCCTACGATCACGGTAGTATAACCCACCCCCTCCGTTTCGGTGACGATCTTCTCCACTTTGCGCGCTACCTCATCGGTGCGCTCCAGTGAGGAGGCATCCGGAAGTTGCACGTTGACCATAAAATAGCCTTCATCTTCCTCGGGCACAAAACCTCCGGGTATCCGCTTGCCCAGGATCACCGTGAAGCCCAGCAGGATGCCGATGATAATGATCGACCGAATCGATTTACGGGCCACGATGGCCGCCACACCGGTGTAGCCCAAAGTGAATTTATCGAACATGCGATTGAATGCATCGAAGAACCGCTGCAGCCATCCCGTGGATTTCTTTTTGTGTTTTAACAGAATAGCACTCAGTGCGGGGCTCAATGTGAGGGCATTGAAGGCCGAGAACAATACAGAAATGGCAATGGTAATGGCAAACTGTTGATACAGTCTCCCGGTAATCCCCCCTGCAAAAGCCACCGGCACAAACACGGCAGCCAAGATCAGCGCGATGGCTACCACCGGTCCGCCCACTTCTTTCATCGCCTTCTGTGTGGCTTCCTTCGGAGCCATGCCATGCTCTATATTGTGCATTACAGCTTCCACCACCACAATGGCATCATCCACCACCAAACCAATGGCGAGTACCAGGCCAAGCAGCGATAGCACGTTGACGGAAAACCCGAGGAGCGGAAAAATGATGAACGTTCCGATCAACGAAACGGGAACCGTCAATAAGGGGATCAGCGTGGCACGCCAGTCCTGCAAAAAGAGAAATACCACCAGGATCACCAGCACGACCGCTTCAAACAGGGTATGAATAATCTCCTCGATACCGACGGAAACAGCCTCAGTGGTATTCAGCGAAATATCGTATCGCATATCTTCCGGAAAGCGTTTTGACAGTTCGACCATCGTTGCCTTCACCATATCCGCCACCTCCAAGGCATTGGATCCGGGCATTTGGTATACGGCAATTGCGCTGGCCGTCTTAAGATTAAGGCGGCTAAACGAATTATAATTCTCCATACTCAACTCGATGCGGGCAACGTCCTTCAGTCTCACCAGTGAACCTTTCTCGTCCGATTTCACAATGATGTTTCCAAATTCTTCTTCGGTAATCAATCGTTCCTGCAACAATACGCTGTAGGTATACTCCACGCCTTTGGGTGTGGGGGGTGCTCCGAATTTTCCACCCGGTGCTATTGCATTTTGTTTCTTCACAGCATTCACCACATCGTTCACCGTGAGATTCAGTTTGGTAAGTTGATCGGGATGCAGCCAAATTCTCATAGAGTAATCCGAGCCCCCCAAAAGCATGACGTTGCCAACACCCTTCAAACGGGCGATCTGATCGATGATATTGATGTTCACGTAGTTGTTCAGAAACAACCCATCGTAGGTTGTGTCGGGCGACGACAACGACACGAGCACGATGGGAAACCCCGATGATTTCTTGGTGGTGACGCCGAAAGCTTTTACCTCCGTCGGCATTTTTGCGTTTGCCTGCGACACGCGGTTTTGGGTGAGCATGTTGGCATTATCCAGGTTGGTCCCCACTTCGAACGACACTTGCAAGGTGAGGGATCCGTCGGCGGCGTTGATGGACTTCATGTACAGCATGTTTTCCACGCCGTTCACTTGTTGTTCGATCGGGGTGGCTACAGCTTGCTCCACGTTCACCGCGTTGGCACCGTTGAACGTGGTCGTTACCTGCACCATGGGGGGCGTAATTTCAGGATACTTGGATATGGGAATGCTCCCCAAAGTGATCAGCCCCATGATGACCATCAGGATGGAGATCACCATTGCAACAATAGGCCTTCGGATAAAAAATTCGCTCATAGGGGAAGGGAGAGTTAGTTTTTACATGAACTATTTATTAGGAGTATTCTCCCGCCATTTCATTTCAACTTCTTCAATTTTTGAATTGGGCGTCAGGCTCATCGTTCCGACAACCGCCACTTTATCGCCGGCCTTTAGTCCTTTGGTAACGATATACCCATCGTCCACCTTTGGTCCGACTTCAACGATGCTGGCTTTCAGGGTGCTGGAGTCTGTCACGAGGAATACCTGGGAAAGACTTTGTAGTTGAAGCACAGCACGCTGCGGTACCAGGATGGCCTGCGGATAGGTGCTCAGGAGCACGCGTGTTTTCACAAACAATCCAGGACGCAGCAAGCCGTCGGGGTTGGGAAATGCGGCTTCGATGGTCAGTGTTCCGGTCTTGGGATCGATTTCACGGTTGGCAAAATTCACTTCCCCCTTTTGCGGATAAATGGAACCATCGGCCAGGATGAGTTGCACATTCTTTTTGGCTGCACCCAATTCCTCTTTCGTCATTTTGGCAATCCGGAGATATTCCCGTTCGCTGATTTGAAAACGAACGCGCACCGCTCCAATGCTCGAGATGGTGGCCAGCACAGACGTTGACCCGGCCCGGCTCACATAGTCGCCGACCCGCACATTCGAAATACCGATGATGCCATTAAACGGCGCATACACCCGCGTGTAGCCATATTCTATCTTTGCATTGCTCAGCGATGCCTCGGAGGCGCTCACTTGCGCCTGAGCTGCTTCAAAAGATGCGACTGCATTATCGAGGTCCTTTTTGCTGAGGGCGTTGAGCTCCGTCAGCGGCTTCACACGACCGAGTTCATTTTGAGAACGAACCAATTCCGTTTTTGATCGCGCGAGTTCACTGGCTTCGCGGTCGACGCGTGTCTTGTATTGAACATCATCGACAACATACAGGAGATCGCCTTTCTTCACCGCCGATCCTTCTTTAAAATTAACGGACGTCACCCATCCTTCCACACGCGCGCGAATTTCGACATCCGATAGTCCATACGTTTGCGCCACGAATTCTTCATACAGCGGCACATCCTCCACGATGGCCTTCACCACGTTCACTTTGACCGGGGGGAGTGTTACGGCCGCCTTTTCTTTGCCGCACCCGGCAAACACAGAAGCCAACAGAAAGAGCCATACTTTCTTCTTCGCGCTCAAGGTGGTTACATAAAATCTCATGGGCTTAGGGTTTGGCACTTTGATAGGTCTCATAGGATAGGTTCATTCCTTCTTCGTTTTGTTTTGGCCGTGTTATGCTAAAAACTTTAAAATCTCGTTTTCAAGTTCCCGTTGGAGATCTTCATACTCCCCCAGTCCCGCATCATTTTTATTGCCTTTCTTTATCTCCAGGATCTTGCTCGTACATAAGATATGCTCTATGCAAACTTCACGGAACGACTCGTTATTCAAGAATAGCGCATGAATCCTGTCCTCGCGATCGGGAAATAGTTGAATGATCGAATCTAGTTTCTGGGCCAATCCTTTATGTTTTCAATAAAGGTATACCCGCCCCCCATGCACGGCAAGGGTTATACGGTTACTTAACGGTTAAGCGGTGCCTGACCAATCCAACTTTTTTGTAACCGCAACCTGAGGGCACAGCATCAAATTCGCCATCGCCGTGAACGATCACGACGACATACTCCGCGCAGGATTCAAATGCCCGCCCATCAGGCATGGCGGTGATGCATACCTGCGAGCGATGTTCTTTAACCGTTAATTAACGTCATGTAACTTATTTGGGCTGGCCAGCCCTTTTACCTTTAGCAAATCGATATGTGCAGTCTGACAACGCCATATCGTATTGGCAAAAAAAGTTTAACCAAATTTATTTAAGCATGACGCATTATATCAAAACAATGGTGGTGATGGGACTTTGCATCGCCTTACAGGGTTGCTATCCGCAAGGCCCCGAGTACGCCGAAGACGCCGATGTGGTGATCACGTATGAGAGAGGGGACTACGATTTCAAAAGTAAGAGCACGTATGCTTTACCGGACAGAATTGTGAAGATCACCGGAAACCTCGCCGAGGGAGATGATCCCGTTTTTATTCCGGATGCCACGGCCACGTTTATTCTGACGCGCATTCGAACCAACATGCAAGCGCTCGGATGGGAAGAAGTTGACATCAGCGACGATCCCGATCTGCTGCTCACGCCGGCTTCGTGGGAAAGCACTACGATCCTATACTACTATGATTACTACTATTGGTGGTGGGGAGGATATTATCCGGGATGGGGCTATCCGCCCGTATATACTTCGAGCTATTCGACGGGGACTTTAATTATGGGACTCATTGACCCATCGGTGGTGGGCGCCAATGGCAATCCTGTGTCGCAATGGACGGGAGCCATCAATGGTCTTCTCACCGGAGCCTATGACGCCACGCGCGTGAATTCGGCCATCGACAAGGCCTTTGCACAGTCCCCTTATTTAAAAACGAACTGATCACCCTAGATTCAATAGCTATGAAAAAAGTCATCTTCATATTTCTGTATTTTCTGTCCACCTATGCCTTCAGCCAAAGCATCACGTCATTTCAATATTCCATGGGATTTGGAACAGGGGATCTGGGCAGTTATATCAGTAAGCCAAGTTTCCGCGGGGTTACACTCGACTTCCGCAAGCTGATCCAACCCAACGTGGGCCTCGGGTTTGAACTGGGATGGAATGTTTTTTACGAAGGCAAAAGCGGCGAAACCTATACGCGCGATAAGCTGACTTACTCGGGCAATCAGTATCGCTACAATAATCAATTCCCCATACTAGTCGCCGGCGACTATTATCTAAAACCCGACGAAAAAATAAATCCCTTTGTCGGGCTGGGCATTGGCACGATGTATTCCCTGCGCAATACTGACATGAATCTATATACGCTGGAACAAGACGCCTGGAATTTTGTCTTGCGACCGGAACTGGGTATACTCATCGAGGCCACTCCTGAAATGAGTTTCATGGTCTGCGGGAAGTATTATCACGGATTCGAGGCCGGCGATCTTCCTTCTCAGAGTTATTTCGCCCTCAACGTTGGCTTCGTCTTTAAAAAATAGGTGATCGATCTCCTGGTGAGTCGTGTCCCCATGGGCATATAAACCAGGCAGGAATTGAATTTCCATTCCCCAACCGGATAATCAAAAGTATTTGCCGGCAAAGGAGGTACCTTCTGAAATTACCCTAACGGGCAAGCGTGATTATTTACACGCTTGCCCGGTTCAGGATTATAGCATTCCACGCTTACCAAAAAACAAACCATCATGGCAACCTCCTTCCGCAATACGGGCACATACCAAGTCGCTGCCGCCATAGTTTTACTGTTCTTTCTCAGCAACGTCTGCCTGGCGCAAAAAGCCAACACGGAATCCGGGAAAGCGTATAAAAATGTGGTTCGTTTCAATCTGACCAACTTTCTATTGTTCGGACCTGGGAACATCATCTTCGGCTATGAACGCGTGGTGTCTCCTTCGCAAAGTTTTTCCATTAACATCGGGCCGGCGGCATTGCCAAGTCTTCTCTCCATCAACACCGACAGTGTGAACATCACCAAGCAGTCCAACAAATCAGGATTTAATGTTTCGGCCGACTATCGTTTCTATCTTCGCAGCGAGAATAAGTATCGCGCTCCGCATGGCCTCTATATTGGCCCTTACTTCATGTACAACAAAACCCGCAAGGAATCCGACTGGGAGTTCGTTCGCAGCAGCGGCACCGATTATGTGAATACAGAAACCAATTTCACCGTTGTGGGTGCGGGCCTGGAACTCGGCTACCAGTTTGTGTTTTTCAAAAGAATGACATTGGACCTGGTGCTCATCGGGCCGGGAATGGCAAGATATAGCATTAATGCCAAGATCGATGGCAGCCTCGACGACGCCGAGAAAAAGCAACTCTATCAAGCACTGCAACAAGCCCTGGAGAACAAGTATCCCGGGATGAGTGTTGTGCTCGACGATCAAGAGATCAATGCAAATGGTCGGTTGGGCGTGACAAGCGTAGGATTCCGGTATCTCATTCAGGTGGGTTTTCGCTTCTAGTGCATCCGTCACAACGGTACCACTGGACAACAATAATTTAGTACCACGAAAAGGATTGAAGCTCAAATACATTCTCCGTCATCCGCTACCCTGCTCGCTCCGGGGCAATCTATCGGGGGTGTTTAACGGTTAAACGACCCATTTGTAACCGTTTAACCTTCCATTTTATAGGTTGATGGCGGGGAGCAGCCTAGATTTATAATCGTTAGAACATACAAATTTAGCCACTTTTAACATAGACCATTCGCCATGCTAAAAAAAACGATCTTCTTCATAATTGCCCTTTGCGCATTGGTGCAGGGGCATACCGCGTACGCGCAAAAAATAAGGATAAATCTATACGGCGCCTACGTCTTCGATGACAAATTCGATTCCTACTACAGCAACAACAGCTACTACGAGGGCAAAATAAAAGGCGGGCTTCAATGGGGCGGCGGCATCGAATACATGGTGCGGCCGGAATACGGCGTGGAATTGTTATACCTGCGCCAGAGTACCCACGCTCCCACCACCTATTCCGCCGGTATCGCAACCCTTCAGACTGATTTTGACCTGGGCCTGAATTATATCCTGCTGGGAGGCGGACGTCACGCGCTGAGCAGCAGCGGCAAGCTGGAGGGCTTCGGTGGACTGATGGCCGGAATGGTCATTGCCGATCTTAAGGACCCGGACTCGGGTCGCAGTGCCAGCGCAACAAAATTCGCCTGGGGTCTGCGTTTAGGCGGCATCGCCTGGGCCTCTGACGCCGTGGGCATCAAACTGCAGGCGCAACTTCTTTCGGCCGTGCAGTCCGCAGGGGGAGGTTTCTATTTTGGCACGGGCGGCGCCGGTGCGGGAGTCTCCACCTATTCCACCATCTATCAGTTCAGCCTCGGCGGCGGACTGGTGTTTAAGGTGGGTGCAAAAGAATAAAACTCAAGAATAAAAATTCCGTACTATTTCAAGATCTGTTCGCTTGGAATACGATACGGACAAGATCTCATACCATGAAAAAAAATAAAAATCTTATGAAAAAGCTCCTGTTGATTATTGCCTTCGTCATACCTGGCTGTTTTGTCTTCGCACAAAGTAACAAGGAGGAAATCGATCTGTTTCAATCCGTTTTCGGGATGGAGAAAAAAGCCGTTGTAGCCGAATTTATTAAACTGGAAGGCCCGCAGAAAGATGCCTTCTGGACGGCCTACGATAGTTATGAAGCCGAACGCAAGGCCCTCGGTCAAAAGCGAATCGCGCTATTGAACAAATACGCCGCCAACTACGCCACATTGGACGATGCTGGTACGGACGAAATCGTGAAAGAGATGATCTCCTTACAAACGCAGACGGACAAGTTGATTGTGGACTATTACAAAAAAATTAAAAAAGATTCCGGCGTAAAGCCCGCAGCCCAATTCTATCAACTGGAGGGCTATATCCTTAGTAAAATCCGCGCCACCATCATGGAAAACATTCCCCTCATCGGCGAAATGGATAAAAAATAAAAAGCTCATCCTTGCAAAATGAACCACCGACTAAAATACTTACTCACCTGCACGGCGCTCTTTGTATCCCTTGCAGCATTTGCGCAGCTACCCTCAAACCGCATCAAACCGGCAACGATGTATCACGCCGGCGACACTGTGCGTTCGCCGCGCCTGGGAGTGGTGACACAAATACCGCAGGGGTGGAGTGGTGTTCTGCCGCGCGACACGGAAGTCTTTCTGCTCATGCCGGAGAGCAACACCGTGGGTGAGATCTATGTGGTCGTGAATGAAAAAATGGATATGGAAAGACAAAAAAAGCGCTGGGAGGCTGGCACGGAACTATCACCGGGGATAACGCTGCAACCACAAAGCGCGATCACCGCCCGCGGAACGGATGTCATTAGCGCGACCGGCAAAATCACGGGAGCAAATACCAATCAGCAAGCAAAAATCTACGCCGAGGCAAAGTGCAGTCCCCTGGGTTTTTGCATCACCTATTTGGCCACCTCGGATGCCCAACATATTGAAAATGTAAAAAAAACCCTCCAGACCTTTGTCGACAATACCGTTTTCCAACAACCCTCTACCGAATCGCCCTATGCTCATTTTAACTGGAAGAAATTTCTGGATGGAAAAATATTGCTGGCCATGGGCTACGACGCCAACAGCAAACGCATCGATGAAGTGGATTTGTGCGCTGATGGTTCTTTCCGTTCGGACATCACGCGCACCGGAATTTTTAAGGGGCAGGCAAAGGGATACCAGGGAAAGAAACGCGGGACATGGCAAGTGGCCAGCCGCGGCGAAAAAGCTACCATCACCTTTACCTTCGAAAAAAATCTCCCAGACGTCGATATCGAGCTGGAAGCAAGAGACGAAGAGATCTACATAAAAGGCACCCGGTATTTTGTAGGTGACAGCGAGCGATGCAAATAGACGGATTCTCCTGCGAGCGTTAAAAGTATTTACCGCGGCCATCAACAATACATACCTTGGGTGAAACGTCGCCTACTTCTCAAACCACCCACCAACCGATCCCCAAATTCTATACGCTTTAAGCATTAATGCGTCGTCTTCCTCGCCAAAACGGCCAGTAGATATACCGTTGAAATAATTTTTTTAGATGCCGCAATGAATGTACTGGCCTGCTTTACTGATACTTAAATAATTTAGCAGGTGCCACACCTGTAAAGAAATGGCACATATAATAGCCAATGCGTATGTTTGAAACGGAAGATTAGCCGGCGTTTTCATCAATGATATAACCTCTTCCGTTCAACGTTAAACACAACTCAAATGATTTTTGGAACAGTCTTTACCGGGCAAATTAAAACACAAAACAAGCAGTACATCGAAACGAAAATGCTCTGTATTTTCATCCCCATCTATGTGATGACGACCATGTTGGTCACGGAGGTGCTACCCTCCGGACGTCAGGGGATAGAAATTAAAACGCATCCATTGAGTATCGTGGCTGCGGCAGTGCGGAGTATTATTACCGTCATATTTCTATTTTCCCTGGCCGCCTTTATTGCAAATTACGATGAAATGACCTGGCTTCTCATTCCCACGATCGTTTCGCTGGTACTCTTCGTGTACTTATGGTTTTATTTCGGAAGAACAACTCCATACGAAAGATTTGTAAGAGAACAATTTGGAAAGACCTTCGGAATCTATACAATGCCCGAATGGTTAATGGAAGATGTTTGCAGAAATTACTATGAAAGAGCAGTGGTGGCGTATGAAAAAAACTATAACACCCGCGACTGGAAAGATCAATTGAAATCTACCCTGCCCGGGGAAAGCGATTTTAAACTTCGCTATTGCATAACCCACCTGGAAAGCATTTTGAACAACGACACGGAAATTAAAACACTATTGCGTCAGAAATACGAGGAAAGTATTCAACAGCCGCAGGTGAATGCCATGGCTTGATGCGTTCTGGTGCATCTTATTCCAGTTGAAAGATCCCAAAGGATGAAGGGATATGGAAATCGGGTGTGGCCGAGGCCGGCCTAACCCAACTGATCCATTGCATCGCCTCTTTCTCTAGATTGATCTCCATACATTTGCCGCGGTACAAGCCACCACGCAATATGCCGTTGGTTAGCAAGCCCAGATCGGTGAGGGATTGCAACCCGATCCTACCCGTAACCACATAGCCGCCTTCGTCCCGGCGGGCACCGGCCCACAGTTGACCCGAAGGCCATTGCCAGTGAATATCAAATTTCCGGTAGTGACTGGCGCGATAGTCGTACACGCGTGCCAGCGAGTCTATTTCGAGGCAATAGTAGGTCGACAAGGTGGGATTGGTGCTGAGGAAAATTTCGACGCGATCGCTAAAAAGCACTTCCGACTTTTCATTCGTGTTCACATACGTTTTGATGTCGCTGTCTTGCACCCGGAATTGCCAATACAACGCATCGTCGTCGTGCAACGCCCGAAAGGTTATCGCGGCCCGGGGTTGCCCCGGTTCCCACGGAAAGACAAAGTCATCCAACGCGTAGGCATGCTCCCACGACGCGGAGTCATATGTGGTCGCTTCGTCCGGGGTGTAATGCCCCAGGCGTCTGACAATATAAGTTTTGGTGTTCGTCGGTTGCAAAGCAGGTCTGTTTTTGCGCAATTTATTTAATTCTGGCACATTACTATGCCTTGTTGCGCCCAGTGCTTTTGGAGTGACCGCGATCGCATGGCCGTTCGGGGAACAAAAGACGAAGTGATTTAAAGAAAGGACATCCGGTATTTTGTGGGGAAAAGCGAACGATGCAATAAGCCGATTCTCTCGAAGGCGCTGAAGCATTTGTCAGTCATTTTTTCTGAAGGCCAAAAGCGGCCCGCTATTTTGTGTGACGACGATCAGATCGCCGTTTCGTTGTTTCACCTTGCGGATATGCCGGGCGTCATGCTCCACCCAAAACCCACTGCGTTGGGGTGACAGGGGTTGAAAGCCGCCCTTTCCGTCGCCCAATAAAACCACACCCACGCCGGCGTCGTGTTGACCTTCCACGGGCTCGATGGTGAAATCATTGCCCACGAACAGCAGGTCCTCCTGGCCATCGCGGTTGATGTCGCTCACGAGGATATCTTTCACAGGGGCCTGCTGCACCACGGCGGGCAAGGGCATAAGCTTAAATTCAAAGTTCCCCACATTCTCCAGGATCAGGCTTTGTTGCTGATAGGCCCGCACCGTTAGCTTCACCTGGTCCTTCACCGGGGCGATTACATCGACAAGGGAAGCCTTAGCAAAGGCCTCGAAGGTTTGGTATCGCTTTTTAAACATCGGCACCTGCCTGACCACGTCGAACCAGGACGACGTTGGATATTCCACACCCCCTGCGTAGTACGCGGGAAGGGCATCCCACCGGTTGTTGTTGTCAAAGTCCCCGGCATAAATGGAAAACGGTTTCTCCCGGGTGAACCGGTAGCGCGAATTGAGCCCGACGTTTCCGGCAACCAGGTCCATGTCGCCATCGCGATCGATGTCCAGGGCGGTGACGGCATTCCACAGGCCGTTGGAAAATGCCAGTGACTCGGGTTGTAGCTGTTTTAAAATTCCTTTTTCATTTCTGAAAATCGTGATGGGCATATACTCTCCAACCAGGATCAAGTCGTGCCATCCATCCCGGTCCAGGTCTATCCATGCAGCGTCGGTCACCATCCCGATGGTCTGCAATCCCGGGGCAACCTGGTTCGTGACGTCCGAAAATTTTGCATTGGCGTTGCGCAGCAGGTAGCTCATGCCGGGTTTTGGAAACTCCAGGGAGATCAAACGGCCTGCGCGAAAAATATCGAGGTCGCCATCTTTATCAAAGTCAAAGGGAATAACGCACGATCCGCTATGGCGCATGGCGGGCAATCGGATGGTGTCTGGTCTATAGTTGCCTTTGCCATCGTTGAACATCAACCGGTCTTGAAAAAACGGGGAGTTGTCGTAGTGTTCATTGGAGCCACTCACGACATACAAGTCGTCGTCTCCGTCCTGGTCGGCGTCGAAGAAGACGGCGCCGGCGTCTTCTTCATTTTTGTCTTTTGTTTGATGAACAGGCTTCTCCGTGAACGTCCCATCAGCGTGCTGAAGAAAAAGCTTTCCGGCAAATTGATAGGAGCCTCCCACAAAAAAATCATCGAGGCCGTCTTTGTTCACATCGGCCACGGCCAGACAGGGACCTTGCTGCGATAGCTTGTGCGGAAGCAAAGGCTCTACATCGTAGTCCATATAAAATTTCTCCCGGTCGGTATGCGCCAGGTGGCTGGCGCTGTCTGCTCGTTGCAGTAAAGGCTGCACGGCGTTTTCGTTTCTCAAGGTCTCCGTTCCGCTTTCAGCGTATTTTAACGTGATGGTTTGATTCGCATTCACTTTTCGCATCACCTGGCTTTTGCCATCGGGCCAAATAATTTCCAGCGAGTCGATGATCGAATGTTCACCAAGACCAAAATGAAGCGTATAGTCAACGGAAGACTGATAGCCGCGCGTCACGCCCATGTGTTGCCGCTGCAGCTGTCCGTTTGTATAAAGTGTGACGGTGCTGCCCAGCCCCTTGGTGTTACCCTGTGAGCCGTTCAATTTGATTTTCAGATAATGCGCATTTTGGATAGTATTCCGCAGGATGAAGGCAGGGGCATTGATGTTGTTCACCACGATATCCAAATCTCCATCCAAATCCAGATCGCCCAGCGCCGCGCCATTGGAAAGGGACTCGCTTAGCCCAAGCCACATCGCCGACTTATCTTCAAACGCATTGGCGCCCGCATTTTTAAAAAGGTAATTGCTCTTTTTTATGGAAGGCATTTTCTTAGCGCCTTCCCGCATGCTGCGGTCGGTTTCCGCCGGCGTGCTTTTTGTTGCTATTTGATTGTTGTGGATGATGAAATCCATGTCGGTGATATCGCGCAGGTAGCCGTTGGTGATAAACAGATCCTGTAATCCATCCTGGTCAAAATCCGCGAACAGCGGCGCCCAACTCCAGTCCGTGCTGTGCACACCCGCTTGTTGCCCGATCTCTGCAAAGACAGGCGTATGGGTCTCGTCATTCCCCAGGTTCACCTGCAGCATGTTGCGCATATACTGAGGGTGATAGCCGGCGCGGGTCATGGCCTCAAAAGTGTTGGGGTTGGCTGGACCGGCCATCTTTTTTCGTTGCACCGCATCCGCCGGCAACATGTCCACCACCATCACGTCGGGCAGGCCGTCGTTGTTAAAATCGCTCACATCGTTCCCCATCGAAAATTGGCTGTGATGTCTGAAATATTTCCGTACCGATTCGGTGAACGTGCCGTCGTGGTTGTTGATGTAGAGGTGATCGTTGGCCAGAAAATCATTCGACACCAACACATCTTCCCATCCATCGCTATTGAGATCATGAACGGCCAGCCCCAACCCAAACCCGTCGTGAAGAATACCCGCCGCCTGGGACACATCCACAAATTTACCACCTTGGTTTTGCAACAGCCTGTCGACCGATGCTCCCTTGCCGTTGTCTATGACGGGCGTAACTTTGTTGGGATTGCGCACGGTGTTGGTGCTGGTCATGAGGTAGGCATCCAGGTCGCCATCCTTATCATAATCGAAGAAGGCGGCCTGATTGGTATAGGTCGTGTCCGCCAATCCCCATGATTGCGCTTCCTCCCGGAACGTCATGTTGCCTTGGTTGATGTAGAGTTGATTCGCCCGCTTGGAGGCCGGATAGTTGCCGGACTTGCAAACGTAAATATCCAACAGGCCATCGGCATTCAAATCCACCAGCGTGACACCCGTGCTCCATCCTTGTTTCCGGATGCCGGCAGTTTGCGTGACGTCTTCAAATTTCAGATTGCCTTTGTTCAGGTAAAGCCTGTCGCCTACGCGGTTGCCCGTGAAGTAAAGATCCGGAAGGGAGTCATTGTTCAGATCGCCGATCGCTACCCCCCCGCCGTTGTAGACATAATAAAAATCCACAATGTTAAAGGTGTCGTCTTCGGCTATCGCGTTGTTGAACTCCACGCCGGAATCAGCAGGGTCCACGAGGGTGAACAACGTTTCCGGTTTAGGTTGATGGCAGCTTAGGAGGGACAAAAGTCCCACAAAAGAAAAGATGATTTGTGGTATGGAGTGTCTCCAGGCTTTTATCATGGATAAATATCTGAATAAAAAACAAAAGGGCCAGCCTAAACCGGCCGACCACTTTCATTTGGGTTAAACTATTGTTTTTACTGCCACTGCGGATTCTGCGTCACGTTCTTGTTGCCCAAAATTTCCTTTAACGGGATCGGCAACACATAGTCCTTTGCCTTGGGTGTACGCCCCACGTTATAGAGGGTTGAATAATGGGTGATGTAGTCGCCCAGGTAATCGGGTGTTCCACCAAAGGTACTCTTGCGTCGCAGCTCGGGATAGAGCACTTGTTCGAACACAAACTCCTGCATGCGTTCGGCCACGATGGCATCGCGCATAGCACTTTGGGCAAGTGCTCCGATAGGCGCCAGCCCTGCGCGATCACGCACGGCGTTGATGCCCGCAGTTGCATCGCCCGTCTGGCTTTCGTTGCAGGCTTCGGAGTGGCCTAACAGCACATCCGCCAAGCGGAGATAAATGGTGTTCTTTTCTGTGGTAGTCCACGAGCCGCCTACGTGCATCTCCGTGATTTTGCCCGACCATGCTTTTCCAAAAACAAGCTCTGTCGGATTTTCAGGGTTTGCATTGGGGTCTACAATACCACCAAAGCGCGACAGGTTAAAGGATGCTGTCTTGCTCCAACGCACGACGGGATAAGCACCGGCGGCATTCTTCTGTGTGCGTGCCGTGGGATACGACTCCACGAACGTGCCGGCGATACGCTTGTCGTTGTCATCATATGCCGCTCTGAAATCCTGGGTGGCGCTCAGCCAGCTCCAGCCTGCACCACCGTCGTCGGTTGGCAGATCTTCGGGATTGAAGTGGGCAGAGTGATTGCTGTATTCGTTGGCGTTTGCCTTCGCAGAAACCTGTCCTTCAAAAATCCTTTCGCCCATGTTTTCGTGATCGGTGTCGAAGTTGTAGCTGAAGTCGCTGAACAACGTAAGGCCGCTGTTGTTGATGATGTCTTCGGCCGTGACTTTGGCCTCTGCCCATTTTTTATCCCACAGCTGGGCCTTCATCAATAAGGTTTTCGCGGCCCATTTGTTGGCTCTTCCCAGGTCGGCGCCGGTGTAGGCAGGCGGCAGTACGGCAATGGCGGCCTCACAATCGGAATAGATCTGATCGATAATGGAGCGTGTGCCACCGCTGTTCGATGCCAGGTTGCTCAGGTCCTTGGTGCCTTCAATGGTGAGCGGCGCGTTGTCGAAATAACTCAGCAGGCCATAGTAGTAAAACGCTCTCAGAAAATAGGCTTCACCTTTCAGGCGCGCGATGAGTTCAGCATTGGCCGGATCAACGATGGTTTCGGCCACAGCCAAAATTTCGTTGGCGCGATTGATGGACCGGTAGCTTTGGCCCCAGTAGGCTTCAATCACATCGTCTTGAGCCGTTACGTTGCCCAGGTTGTATTGCAGGGGTTGTTTTTCCCATCCCACCTGGAAGCCCACGAGGCATTCGAACACATAGCGGTTGTAATAGTAGTTGAACCAGTCCGAATTGCCCATCGTCAAATCATCATAGATGGCATTGACACCGAGCTTCAATTCGTTGGCCGACTTGTAAAAGCTGTCCGGGCTAATATAGTCCGGCGTCTCATCCAGGTCCGAGCAGCTCATCCCCACCAGCAACAGGGAGGTCATGATCGAGAGAAGGAAATTTTTTCTAACTATTTTTTTCATGGTCATTTTCATTTTAAAGTTGTTCACTTGCGCCCCCATTAGAAACCAATGTTAAGACCTGCGGTGAATGAACGCGAGCGCGGATAAGCATCGTAGTCATCGCCACGGTTCAGGTTGTTTTGTCCCTGGTTGTTCACTTCCGGATCAAATCCCGAGTAGTCGGTGATGATGAAGAGGTTTTGTGCACTCACATAAACACGCGCTTTGCGAATGAATTTCGGTACGGGAAGGTTATAGCCCAGCGAAATATTTTGCAAGCGTATGAAGGATCCGTCTTCAATAAAGAACGAAGACCGGCGGTATGACGCGAAGTCACGCTTGGCATCCACGGCCGGACGCGGCGCGCTGGTGTTCTGCGGTGTCCACGAATCGGTGAGGATGTTGGCGATCTCATTGATTTTTTGTGCTCCGTCGCCAATCTCGGATTGTTGCAGGTTGCGCACGTCGTTGCCTTGCACACCGCGGAAGAACACCGAAAAGTCAAATCCTCTGTAGCGCACCGTAGAGTTCAGACCCCAGGTGTATTTGGGATTGGGATTGCCCATGATGGAATAGTCATCGGCCGTGTAGCTGCCGTCGTTGTTTTTGTCTTCATACACCGGGCTTCCCGTTTCGCTTACGCCCGTAAATTTATAGCCTTTCCACACGCCAATGGGATTGCCGGCTTCCACCCAGCTTCCATCCACGCCAAGGTGGCCGCTGGTGCTGGTGGCATAGAAGGGTGCGCTTTCGCCGAGGTCTTCAATTTTGTTTCTCAGGATCGATACGTTACCGGCGATGTCCCAGGTGAGCGCACCGTTGTTGATCACTTTCGTGTCAACCGAAAGTTCAAAGCCCTTGTTGCTGAGGGAACCGGTGTTCTTCAGCAAGGTGCTGAAGCCCGTGCTTTGCGGAATGGACACATAGAGCAACAGGTCGGTCGTGAGGTTGTTGAAATAATCCACCGTCACGTTCAGTCTGTTTCCGAGGAAGCTCATGTCGATACCGGAGTTGAACATGCGGGTTTGTTCCCATTTCAAGTCGGCGTTGGGCATGCGGGTGGCGGCATAGCCGGAGACCAGCACGCCGTTGAGGATGTAGTTACGCGGGCTTAGGTCGGACGTTGATTGATAGGCCGGTATCTGCGAGTTACCCGTAATACCATAGCTCACCCGAACCTTTAAGTCGTCGAAAATACGGGACAGTCCCCCGTTTTCAAAAAACTTCTCGTTCACGACACGCCATCCCAAAGCGGCCGACGGGAACGTTGCCCACTTGTTGTTGGGACCGAACTTGGTAGAGCCGTCGCGGCGGGCCGTCAACGTCAGCAAGTAGCGGTTCTGGAAATTATAGTTTATTCTTCCCAGGTACGACCGGAGTCCCCAATCTACGCGCGACGATGTGCCGATCTGCGGCAAGGTTCCGTTTTGAAAATTCAACGACTTGAAATCGTCGGAGTCCAGTCCGCGAATGGCCTGCGAAGCCGATTGGTTGTCTTCCCGCTGCGTGGTATATCCCAACGTTACTTCCAGTGTATGACCGGCTGCCACCGTCCGGCTATACGTGAGGATGTTTTCATTCAGCAAGTTGACAAGGTTACGATCAAAGCGTTGAAGCTCGCGTCCGTTCTGACGTCCGAGGCGCGTCTTGCTGTTGTAGAATGTATTGCGTGTAGCGTTGAGCAAATCGAGACCGAGACTGGTTCTGAACTTGAGGTCTTTCGTGATGTTGAAGGTCAATGCCGTGGTACCAAAGAAGCGATTGGTCGCATCCTTGTCCACACCTTCTTTGGCTTCCGCTACAGGATTTATCGTGAAGCGGCCATCGTAAAGTGGATAGTTGTAATTGCCATTGTTGTCGTATACCGGAACAGTAGGGTCAAGTCCCAAGGCGGTGATGATGATACCTCCGGGGCCGCCACGATCGGTGGGAACGTTGTTGGATGTGGTGCGGGCAAACGACCAGCTGTTGCTCAGTGTAGCCTTGCCGTTGAACAAGTTGTTGTCCAGGTTCAGGCGAAGGCCATAGCGTTTGAAATCGGTGTTGATGATGAGGCCCTCGTTGTCCATATAATTACCCGACACGGCGTATTTCGCATTGGCATTTCCACCCGAGATGGAGAGCTGGTTGTTCCAGATGCTTCCGGTGCGCATAATCTCTTTCATCCAGTTGGTGCCTGCGCCAAAGCCCTGAATCTGGGCGTCGGTGTAGCGGGGATTTCCGCCCTGGCTCACATCAAGTGTGTTGAGATACTTTCCATAGTCGGAGGCGGGCATCATGTCGATGTTGTGCGAGATGCTTTGTGAGGAAATGGACGTTTCAAAATTCACGTTGGTCTGACCGTCTTTACCACGTTTGGTGGTGACGAGCACCACGCCGTTGGCTCCGCGTGAACCATAAATGGAGGTAGCCGACGCATCTTTCAAAACTTCGATCGATTCGATGTCGCTGGGGTTAAGCGATGCCAGCGCATTCTTGGCCTGACGATCGCCGCCCGTGCCATAGGCTGCGTTGTCGGGATAGATGGGAAGGCCGTCGATTACATAGAGTGGCTCGCTGCCGCTGATGAGTGAGTTCGCACCGCGCACGCGCACGGACAAGCCGCCGCCTGGCGCAGATGAGGCTTGTGTTACCTGAACACCGGCCGCTCTCGCTTGCAGACCTTGCTCCACCGACATGACGGGCATGTCTTTGAAGGCGTCGCTCTTCACCGAAGATACCGACCCCGTGAGGTCGCTCTTCTTCACGGTGCCATAGCCCACGATCACCACTTCCTCCAGACTTTTAATATCCTCTTCCAGATTTACATCGATCGTCGAACGGTTGCCTACGACAACGTCCTGATTTTTGAAACCGATAAAACTGAAGGTGAGAACAACATCAGCCTGGTTCACCTCGATTTGAAACACCCCGCGTGCATCGGTAGTTGTTCCTTGCGCAGTCCCCTTAACTAAGACGTTTACGCCAGGAAGGGGGTCGCCTTGCGTTGTCGTTACTTTGCCGGAGAGTTTTGTTTGCGCAAAGGCCTGCGTTGACAGCAGGATGCCCAAAAAGACCACCAGTAATTTTGTGAGTGACTTGTAGTTGTCTTCCATAGAGTTTAGGTGAAATTATAATCATACAAATTTTACGGAATCGATTGCAAAATTGATGGACTATACACGGTTAAAACTGGATTATTCTCCTGCTGGCTATTCGCTGTTGTCACATCAAAGTGGGCTGATCGTGAGAAAAAAGGGGTTATTTCAGATTTTGCCGTTTGGGCCTCAAACTCCAAATAAGTAAAATTGTCCAGTCCGGAGCGTGCAAAAGCCTTCTCTCTCCCAACCGCCTCTGCGCCAGAATGCGCGGGCGGACCGATCATAAGAAAATCCATGAAAAAGACCGGATTCTCCATTCAAACGGTTGCGGCATTGCCATACTTTTGCTGAAATCGCATCCCCCATGATGAACCTAAAAAGGAATTTAAGTACCGTATTTTTCCTACTCACTATCTCGGCGACAGCCCTGGCCCAAACCGAACCGGAAGCCATTGTCATTCAAACGGCCCACACCAGCCTGGTCTTCCAGGTGAGCAAAGAGGGAAACCTCATGCAGTCGTATTTTGGAAAACGACTGCCCGCCGATCAAATCAAAAACATCCAGATCACGCAACAGGAAGCCTATTCCACCTATGGCAAAGCTTTTGTCTTCGAACCCGCGTTTCAGGCGGTGCATGCCGACGGCAACCTCACCACGGAATTGAAGTATGTCAAAAAAGAGATCAGCACGCCGGATAAAAACACCACGCTCACCCGAATCCAACTGAAAGACGCGTTCTATGACCTCACGGTCTTTCTTTGCATGAAAGCGTACGCAGCCGAAGACGTCGTGGAGCAGTGGACCGAAATCACGCACGGTGAAAAGAAAGACATCACCCTTAATGATTTTGCTTCCTCACAGCTTTCTGTCAAGGCATCGTCGTATTGGCTCACCAGTTTTTATGGCGGCTGGGCTTCGGAGATGAACCTCAACGAAGAAAAGCTCTCCGAAGGCCGCAAGGTCATCGAATCGAAACTTGGCGTCCGGTCCAACCAATTCTCACATCCTTGTTTTCTATTGGGTGTCGACGGCGCAGCAACCGAAACCGAGGGAACCGTGATCGGCGGCACGCTGGCGTGGCCGGGAAGCTGGCGGTTGTCGTTCGAGGTTGATCCTACAAAAAATCTGCGCATCCTCTCCGGCATCAATCCCTTTGCTTCGCAGTATACCTTGAAACCCAAGGAAGTGTTCAAAACGCCAGGCATGCTTTTCACCTTCAGCGATGCCGGCAAAGGTGAGATCTCGCGGCGCTTTCACACGTGGGCACGGACGTATGGCATCTACAAAAGCGAAAGACCACACATGACCTTGTTGAACAATTGGGAGGCTACTTACTTCGATTTCAACGAAACGGTGTTGAAGCAGATCATCGCCGATGGCGCCGACATGGGCTTTGACCTGTTCCTGTTAGACGATGGCTGGTTTGCCAACAAATACCCCCGAAACAACGACGATGCCGGTTTGGGTGACTGGGATGTGAACGTCAAGAAATTGCCCCATGGCATTGGTGAACTGGTTACGGCCGCGGAAGCCAAGAAAATCAAATTCGGGATTTGGATCGAACCCGAAATGGTCAACCCCAAAAGCGAACTGTATGAAAAACATCCGGACTGGGTGATCACCGCGCCGCACCGTCCGCTGGACCCCAGCCGAAACCAACTCGTGCTCGACCTCTCCAACCCGAAAGTGCAGGACCACGTCTTTTCCGTGGTCGACAAAATATTGACTGAAAATCCGCACGTGGCCTACATGAAGTGGGATTGCAACCGCTACATGACCAACGTCGGGTCTTCGTATCTGCCGCCGGAGAAACAGTCGCACCTGTTCATCCAGTACACACAAGGACTGCTGGACGTTTTGAAACGCGTGCGTCAAAAATATCCCGACGTAGTGCTCATGGCGTGTTCCGGCGGGGGTGCCCGCATGGACTATGCAACCTTGCCCTTCTTTGACGAATACTGGATCAGCGACAACACCGACGCCCTCGACCGCATCTTTATACAGTGGGGAACGAGCTACTTCTTCCCTCCCATCGGGTTGGCCAGCCACGTGTCGGTGGTTCCCAACCACATTACAAAACGCATCACGCCGCTAAAATTCAGGTTCGACGTGGCCATGTCGGCAAAGCTCGGGATGGACTTGCAACCGAAAGACATGAACCCGGAAGAAAAGGAGTTTTCCAGGAATGCCATTCAACTTTACAAAGGGATCAAACACATTGTACAGTTTGGCGATCTGTACCGGTTGTTGTCGCCCTACGAAAGCAACCGCGTTGCTTTGCAATATGTGACGCCCGATAAAAAGGAGGCGCTTATTTTCTCTTACCTCATGAAAAAAGAGATCATGGGCAACGACCAGGTCCTGTATCTGCAAGGGCTTGATCCGAACCAGGAATATACATTCACGGAAGTGAACAAAGCACCCGGCAAAACTTCACACGCCGCGGGTTTGGAAGGAAAGAAATTTATGGGAGCGTTTTTGATGACCTATGGTGTGCGCTACCCCATGTCGGAAGAATTTGAAAGCATTGTATTTCAACTCTCATCAAAATGACATCGCATCCTCCGCTCATGAGTGATTTGAAAAAAAATCGTATCTCCTACAAACCCTGGGGAACGCAGGGTGGCAAAGACGTTTTTCTTTTTACGTTGGAAAATGCCAGCGGCGCTTTTGTTGAAATAACAAACTACGGCGCCACCGTAGTCTCGATTGTGGTTCCCGATCGGAACGGGAAGTTGGAGAATACCGTGATCGGCTTCCCCTCGCTCGAGGGCTATGTGAGCGACCGGTGTTATATCGGGTCCACCATCGGCCGTTATGCCAACCGGATCGGCGGTGCTGCCTTTGCGCTCGATGGCGTGCTGTATCCGCTGGACAAAAATGACAACCAAAACAACAATCACGGCGGCCTCAGCGGCTTTCATGCTAAGGTGTTTGACTTTCGCGTGGACGCAGATTCCCTTTCGTTTTCATTGACCAGCGCCGATGGCGAGGGCGGTTTTCCCGGCCGGGTGGATTTCCGGGTCACGTATTCGTGGAATGATGATCATGAACTGGGCATCCGGTTCCATGCCGTGTCGGACAAGAAGACGGTGCTCAACTTTACAAACCATGCCTACTTCAATTTAGCGCCCGAACATGGCGATATCCTGGAACATGAGCTTACGCTTCATGCCGGCGAAATGCTGGAGACCGATCGCGATTATATCCCAACCGGCGTTGTCGCCAGCGCCGCCGGAAATGATTTTCAGCAGACCCGCATCCGCGACCGGGTGAAATTCTCCGGCTCATCCCAAACCGGCGTGAATAGCTATTTCCTCTTGAAGAACGATGGCAAAACCGGCATGCAAAGCGCAGGCATATTAAAGGAAAGGACTTCCGGCAGAACCCTCGAGATCTTTACCACGTATCCGGGCGTTCAACTTTATACGGGCGACTACCTGGACTCAAAACACCTCAGCAGCCGGTTCAAGCAGATCCATCCTTTTGATGGTTTGTGTTTGGAATGTCAGCACTATCCCGATGCGCCCAATCACGCCAATTTTCCCAGCACAGTCCTTGAACCCGGAAAGGCTTACGACGAGCGGATTGTCTACAAGTTTGGCGTCACGGCATAGACGGCTTTCGAACAAACCTTCATTGATCGAAAAGATTACACAGGCTCAATGCCGCACCATTTCCATTTCAAATTGTTCGAGCGTCTTTCCTTTTGTTTCGGGAACAAATTTCAAAAGGATAAAAAAGTAAGTAAGGCAGATAAAAGAGAACAGGAAGAATGTTTGCGGGGCGTCCAGGAGTTCGATGAGCACCGGAAACCCGTAGGCCAGCGAAAAGCAGGCAACCCAAAGCATGCCGGTGGCAATAGAGACGGCCCGTGTCCGGACCTTGGTGGGGAAAATTTCGGAGATCAACACCCAGGTCACCGGCGCCAGTGTGGCGGCGTAGGTCGCGATGAAGGCCAGCACAAAGAACGAAAGCAGGTATCCATCAAACAGGCTATAGTGAAAGCATATGCCTACCAGCAACAACCACAACGCCATGAGGAACGAACCGGCCAGCATGAGTTTCTTTCTGCCCAGCTTGTCCACTAACATCATAGCCACCACGGTGAAAATTAAATTGATGGCGCCGATCATGATTTGTTGAAACAATTGGTCTTTCACGTTCATCCCGGCCTTTTCAAAAATGATGGGTGCATAAAAAAAGACGGCGTTTGCCCCGGAGATCTGTTGAAAGACGGCGAGTGTGATCCCCAGCAAAACAATGAATGCCACACCCGGTGCCAGCAAGTCTGAAAATTTCCCCTTTACTTCCCGTTGCATACGCGATTGAATGAGTGTTACCTCCTGCACGGCATCTCCGCCGGAGATCTTCGCCAGGATTGCCTTTGCTTTCTCGATATGACCTTTGCTTACGAGCCACCGCGGGCTTTCCGGAACCATGAAAACAAATACAAAAAATAGTAGGGACGGAATAGAACCCGATGCAAACATCCACCGCCAGTTATTCTCGACGTCGGCGAGAATATAATTGGAGAAGTAGGCCAGTAAAATGCCCGAAACAATGGTGAGTTGATTGATAGAAACCATACGCCCGCGAATGGCGGCGGGACTTACTTCGGCGATGTATACCGGCGAAAGCATCGAGGCGGCGCCCACACCAATGCCGGCAATGATCCGCCAAACAATCAGCGCCGAATGCGTGGAAGACCAGCCCATAAAGATGGAGGAGATCATGAAGATGCCCGCCGCGATAATGAGCGGGAGCTTGCGGCCGAATCGTTCGGCGAAGGGTCCCGTTAACAAGGTGCCGATGATGCAGCCCACATACAACGAACTGCCGGTCCAACCCAACTGCGCTTCGCTGAGATGATAATACGATTGAATGAAGGGGATCGTGCCCGAAAAAATGGCGATATCAAATCCGAAAAGAAGGCCTCCGAACGCCGCGACGGAGCTGATAAGAAAAACATAGGATCTCTGAGCCATAAACCTGTATCTATACAAAGCAAAGGTGCTGTAAAATGAAAATTCAGAAATGGAGAATCGCCTGAAAAGAATGGACTATTCCGTTTGCGATGGCACCCTCAGCGTTTTTTATGACGATACTCCACCGGCGATAGTCCCATCACTTTCGTGAACAACCGCGAGAAATAGTAAGGATCTTCAATGCCCAATTTAGACGAGATCTCGTTGATGCGCAGCGACGTGAACTGGAGGTATTGGCAAGCATGCTGGATCTTTAAATGATTAAAATAAATGATGGGTGAATAGCCTGTCTTGCGTTTGAAAATGTTGGAGTAATGCGACAGCGAAAGATTCACCGACGACGCCAACGCTTCCAGCTTGATGGGCGTGTCGAGGTGGTCTTGCATGTATTCAATAGAGAGATCCACCACATCCTTCTCCACCGCGTGCTGTGCCGACGCGAATTTGTCGGAAAACGTCAAGGTCGTCAAGAAATATTGAAAGCTGGTGCTGGCAAAAAACAAGTTGTCGAGGCTGTAGCCAGATTCGAGGTTCCGGTAGATCATGTCAAAGATCTTGATCCGCTCTTCCAGGAAAATATTGTCGTTGACAAAACTTTTGAACTGCTTTGTCAACAAGCTCACAAAGTAAGCACTCTGCAGTCCCTTGAAGTGCGCCCAGTAGATGGTCCACGGATTTTTGTCGTCTGCTCCGTACTTGTGGGGCATTTCAGCGGGAATGATCAGGACCTCGTTGGGACTGATGTTCACATTGCCCGAAGGCAGCTCCACCCACCCTTTTCCTTCCAGGCAATAGATCAGGATGTTCGCCGATATTCCCGAAGGTCGCTCGCGGTAGTGAAACTGGGCGCGGGGGTAAAAGCCGATGTCGGTTAGGTATAGACTATTGATGGGCAACGTATAGCCACACAGCTCCAATATTTTTTTGGGCAAGACAATGGCGCGTTGTCCTTCAAAACCTTCCCGTTTTCGTATGGCTTGCATATTGGCTATAAAAATAGAATAATCCATCAAAAGAGAAAATTAATCCATTACCAACAAATTGCAGGCGGGTAACTTTGCTAAAACATTCGTTAGAAATGAAAAGCAAAAGCACTGTTGAGGTTTGGGAGGAGAAAGTCTCAATTCCGACGTATGGGATCGGAAAACCAGAAAAAAATCCAATTTTCTCCGAAAAGCGGGTTTACCAGGGAAGCAGCGGTGTTGTCTATCCCAACCCTGTCATCGAAAAGATCTTCGACGAGAAAACGGATAAATCCTATCACGCGGTCTTTCTCGAAAATCAATACATCAAAATCATGATCCTTCCCGAGATCGGGGGAAGAGTGCAGATGGCGTACGATAAAATACGACAGCGTCATTTCGTTTATTATAACCAGGTCATCAAGCCGGCGTTGGTGGGCTTGACAGGACCTTGGATCTCTGGGGGAATTGAATTCAACTGGCCGCAGCATCACCGCCCCAGCACGTTCGACCCCATCGACTTTACCATCGAAGAACATGACGACGGAAGCAAAACCATTTGGGTGAGCGAAGTAGAAAAAATGTTTCACACCAAAGGGATGGCAGGGTTCAGACTCTACCCGGATAAAGATTATTTGGAGATCAATGTGAAGCTCTATAATCGAACCCCATTTCCACAAACCTTTCTCTGGTGGGCCAACCCAGCTTTGAAAGTGAACGACGACTATCAATCCGTATTTCCTCCGGATGTGCGGGCCGTCTTTGATCATGGAAGAAGAGATGTGTCTGAATTCCCGATCGCCCGGGGTGAATATTACAAAGTGGACTACTCTGCCGGCGTAGACATCTCGCGTTATAAAAATATTCCTGTGCCCACGTCTTACATGGCACAACAATCCAAGTATGATTTTGTGGGCGGCTACGAGCATGATACTCGAGCCGGAATATTGCATGTTGCCAATCACCACGTGTCTCCCGGAAAAAAACAATGGACATGGGGCAATGGCGAATTCGGTTTTGCGTGGGATAGAAATCTCACGGACGAAGACGGGCCTTATGTTGAAATTATGACGGGTGTTTTCACCGACAATCAACCTGACTTCTCGTGGATACTGCCCGACGAGGAACGAACCTTCACACAATATTTCATGCCCTATAGCGAATTGGGTGTTGTGAAAAATGCTACGAAGGATGCACTCGTCAATGTAGAGGTTCAGGGCGCTCACGTCAGTCTTAAATTTTACACAACGGCAGCCCATAAAAAAGCATTGGTAACTTTGCGCACCGACACCGAAGAACTTTATTCCGAAGTGACCGACCTCTCCCCCGAGCAAGCGTACCAACATAACATACTCCTACCCCATGCTGTTGCCGCCGAGAATGTCATCGCTTCCTTGCGCGACGCATCAGGCAAAGTGTTGGTGCACTATCGACCCGAAAAAGAAATTTCCAAACCGGTTCCCGAACCGGCAAAGGCAGCGGCCGAACCGGAAAGCATTACCAGCATCGAGGAACTTTTTTTAACAGGGCTTCACATCGAACAATATCGTCACGCCACTTTCCTGGCCACCGACTATTACCTGGAAGCCTTGCGTCGCGAGCCAACAGACGTGCGCAACAACCAGGCGATGGGCATGTGGTTTATGAAACGCGGACAATTTTCCAAAGCCGAATCCCATTTCAGACGCGCCATCGCCACACTCACGGAGCGAAATGCAAATCCTTATGACGGCGAACCCTATTTCAACCTGGGGCTTTGTCTTCTTTTCCAGGATCGTCATGAAGACGCATACGCGGCATTTTTCAAATCCGCCTGGAATGCGCCGGTTCAGGCTGGAGCCTATCTGAATCTCGCGAGAATTGCCACACAAAAAGGAAACTTTGAAGATGCATTGGAGTTCATCGACAAATCGCTGAACAGAAACTACAGCAGTCAAACGGCTCGTCACCTGAAAGTAATCATCCTTCGCAAACTCAACCGGCCAGAGGATGCACAAGACCTTATCGATCAATCGCTGGCACTCGACAAATTCAACCTTGGGATTTTGTTTGAGTCTTTTCTCATTTCCAATACCGCGCCTTCCGGCAAAAACGAAAGTCCACTCGACCGGCTAAAAACCCTGGCGCGCGACAACGCACATACCTACACGGAATATGCTTTCGATTACGCACACGCCGGCCAATATGCCGAAGCCATTCAGCTCCTGGAGATTTGCAAGACCGACGGCGACGCCTATCCCATGATGGACTACTATAAGGGCTACTTTGCCTCTAAAAATAATAAGCCCGCCCTTGCCCATCAGTACTACCAACAAGGCGCGCGCTGCAAACCCGACTACTGTTTTCCGAATCGCGTGGAAGATGTGTTGGTACTGCAAGAGGTCATGCACGCCAATCCGATCGATTCCAAAGCGCCCTATTATCTTGGCAATTTTTGGTATGCACACAAGCAATATGCAGAGGCAATTCAATGCTGGGAGATCTCAGCAACCCTCGATCCTGATTTTGCCACCGTGAACCGAAACCTGGCGCTAGCCTACCACAACAAACAAAACAATCCCGCCAAAGCGCTGGAATTTTTAGAGCGTGCATTTGCTTTGAACACGCACGACGCCCGCGTCTTCATGGAACTGGATCAGCTCCATAAAAAATTGAACAAGCCACACGAAGAGCGCCTTTCACGACTCGAAGAACACCTTGCCCTGACCGAAGACCGCGATGATCTCTACTTGGAACGCATCACCTTATACAATCTCCTGAACGATCACGAGAAAGCATTGGCACTTTTGGCATCCCGACAGTTTCATCCCTGGGAAGGAGGCGAAGGCAAAGTGGTTGGACAATATCTTATCTCGAACATCGCCCTGGCAAAAAAATCCCTGGACAAGAATCAGCCAGAAAAAGCCTTGAAACATTTGGAGGCCGCATCACACTATCCACACTTTCTTGGAGAAGGAAAAATTTACGGCACCCAGGAAAACGACCTCAACTATCTCAAGGGCTGCGCCTACGAAGCCCTGAACGATTCCACACGCGCAAAAGACTGCTTCCAAAAAGCAAGCGTGGGCCTGAGCGAACCCGGCCAAGCGATCTACTACAACGACCAACAACCCGACAAGATCTTCTACCAGGGCCTGGCCCACAAAAAACTGGGCAACCCCACAAAGGCCGACCAAATCTTCAACAACCTGATCACCTTTGGCTCGTCACACATGAACGACACCATCAAGCTGGACTACTTCGCCGTATCCCTTCCCGACTTGGCCGTATTTGACCAGGACCTCGATCAGCAAAATAAAATTCACTGTCACTATATTATGGGACTCGGCTATCTGGGCCAGGGAAAGGACGCATTGGCGCTGGAACATTTTAACGAAGCATTGAGACACAATCGAAATCATGCGGGGGTGATGATTCATAAGGGGATGGTGGTTCAGGAGCCGGAAGCAAGGAGCCGGGAGTCAGTAGCCAGTAGTCAGTAGCCAGGAGCCAGGAGCCAGTAGCCAGGAGCCAGTAGTCAGTAGTCAGTAGCCAGTAGTCAGTAGCTAGTAGTCAGTAGTCAATAGCCAGTAGTCAGTGGACCAGTGCCTTGTGTTTAATCTATTTTCATGAGCTATGTTGGCCTTTGGATCTTTTTTGATTTCCGCAGAACGCAAAAATCGACGCACGACACTGGCCTACCGAATACTGGCTACTGACTCCTGGCTCCTGCTTTGAATTACCAAAGAAAGTCCTGTATCTTTCTTGCCCCTAGCTATATCGCAGGGTTAGTGTTTTATGAGATGGATAACCCGGGAGCGTCCAAAGATCGATCGCATTGCTTGTCCTTGGTTGATAAAGCGTTTTGTTGATAAGGATGCAGAGATCATCTATGTCCCCTTTGAACAGGTTATAGAAAAAGCGGCAGAACTGGATGCTGTCCCGTTCGATTTGCCGGGTGTCGAGTATACCCATTATGGTGATCAGTGTACGTTCGACTTTATCCTGCAGAAGCATAAGCTCAATGACCCTGCCTTGAATGTATTGGCGGTCATTGTGCGCGGAGCCGACACCGACCGGCATGACCTCGCCTCGCAGTCTTCCGGTTTATGGGCCATCTCGGCCGGGCTTTCCTACAACATTAAAGATGATCAGCAGCTACTGGAAAAAGGTATGCTGATCTATGATGCCTTGTACAGTTGGGCCAAACATCTGCAGAATGAAAAACATACGCAGGGCCCTATCGAGAACATGCTCCTGGATGTGTATAAGAAATTTCTTAAACAGAAATCCGGCAAAGCCCCGGCGTGGGCGAAGGAACTTAAAGAAATAATCCAGGATCAGATTGATACCAACCTTGCCTTAAGCCTGAAAGAAATTTCACAAAGCCTGAACGTACATCCCTCCTATTTGTCGCGCGAGTTCTCGAAATACTTCGACGATCTGTCGTTCGGCGACTATATCCGAAAGCTGCGCATCGAAAAAGCGATGGCCCTGCTCCAGGACTCCAAACATTCGCTCGCCGACATCGCCTATCTCACTGGCTTTTCAGATCAGAGCCATTTTGCACGGATTTTTAAGAAAACAACGGGACAAAGCCCGCTATCGTATAGAAAATCGCAGGGCAAAAAGTAAAAATAATCCCAAAAGTAAATTTCGTTCTATACTTCCTTTCCAATATTGGATAGCATTGTGATGGTGTGATCCTGTTTTGAAATTTTGGTTTACACCAGCATGCGTCATTTTGCCGCACGACAAGTTTTTTAAACCGACCATTCACTCATGACGCCTGTATATTCTTTAAAAGATCTGGTCATCTATTTCCTGAAGCTCGGAACGTGGGGCTTTGGCGGCCCCGTGGCGTTAGTGGGCTATATGCACCGCGACCTTGTGGAAGATAAAAAATGGATCAGCGAAGACGACTATAAAGAGGGGCTTGCCCTTTCACAGCTGGCTCCCGGTCCATTGGCCGCGCAGCTTTCTATTTACATCGGTTATGTCCACTACCATTTATTAGGCGCTACGCTTGCCGGATTGGCTTTTGTATTGCCTTCGTTTTTAATGGTGCTCGGCATTGGGTATGCCTATGTTTCTTTTGGGGGGCTACCCTGGATGCAGGCCATCTTTTATGGCGTGGGTTCCGCCGTGATCGGCATCATTGCCATTGGCAGTTACAAACTCACCACGAAAAGCATCGGAAAGGACAAATTGCTTTGGGTGATATTCGTTGTCCTGACGGTTATGACGTTTATCACGGAAGAAGAAATACTCTGGCTGATCCTGTTGGCCGGTGTTGCCGTTTGGTTTGCAAAAGCGCCGCCGAAGTGGCTCGGCTCAGGGCAAGCCATAGCACCGGTTATCTTTCTTCAATTACAACCCGTGGTCATTGAGTCCAGGCTTTGGCAGATCGCATGGTTTTTTACAAAAGCGGGCGCCTTTGTCTTTGGCAGTGGTCTTGCCATCGTTCCATTTCTGTATGGCGGACTGGTGAAGGAATATCAATGGCTGAACGAACAACAATTTCTCGACGCCGTCGCAGTAGCCATGATCACTCCGGGGCCCGTGGTGATCACAGTCGGATTTATTGGCTACCTCATCGCCGGCGTTCCCGGGGCAGCCGTTGCCGCGTTGGCTACTTTTGTCCCTTGCTATTTGTTCACGGTCATTCCGGCTCCTTATTTCAAGAAGTATGGAAAACATCCGGGCATCAAAGCTTTTGTCGACGGCGTGACGGCCGCAGCCATTGGTGCTATTGCCGGTGCCGTTCTAGTGCTGGGAAAAAGAACGTTGACCGATTTGCCTACCGTGCTCATCGCTTTGACCACGGCAGCCGTGTTGTTCCGCTTTAAGAAAATTCCGGAACCCTTTATCATTCTCGTCGCTGCCGCTATCGGCATACTCCTAAAAATACTCGCATGAACAGAAAAGATTTTATGACCTCGGCTATCCTGGGTGGTGCCAGTCTATTGCCCGCAAACAACGCGTTCTCGCAAAGCCTTCAACAAAGCGGGTTGGACAAACTGACCGACAAGGACGGCAACTTCGCCTTGCAACCGCTTCCTTACAACGAAAATTTCCTCGAACCACACATGGACCAGGAGACTCTGCATTTGCACTACACGTTTCATCATGGCGATGCCGTGAAGGCCGCGAACAAAGACCTTCAAATGATCAAAAAGTCGATCGACGAGAATAATCTCGATACGGTAGACTATTGGACAAAGAAATTATCGTTTCACTTGTCTTCTCATATTCTGCATACCATCTTCTGGACAAACCTCAGCAACAAAAAAAGCGACCCGTCCGGCGCATTGTTGAAGCAGATCGAGAAGGATTTCGGTTCCTATGATAAACTTAAAGTGCTGATCAGTAAAACCGCCAAGGGAGTCGATGGCAATGGCTGGGGAATTCTGGGTTATCAGCCCTACACGCAAAAGCTCACCGTGCTCCAATGCGAGAATCACGAAAAGCTCACGCAATGGGGCGTTATCCCCATTCTCGTGATCGACGTGTGGGAGCATTCCTACTATCTGAAATACCGGAACAGAAGGGCTGAATTCGTTGACAATCTATTTCCCATCATCCATTGGGACAATGCTGCCGAGAGATTCAACTACGCGGTTAAACTAGGTTGAGCCGCCGCTGGCATTCCCTGCGATCCGATCGTTAAATCACGGGAACTTGTAAATCTCCAAGAAAAGGTTCGATATTCGAAGGAATCTATTGATCCGTAATATCTCAACTTAAAGATTTCAGGTTTCTATGTTCTTCACCGTCCGTTTCAATCGATCTAGTAAAATATTGGTATGGTTTCTTTTTGCGATACTACCGCTAGCAGGAAATCACGCGTTTGGGCAAAACGCTAAACCTCAAATCCTGGAGAAAGGCTATATTTTCGATCACGCTGAGTTTAAATCCTGTCATGCCTCAACGCTGGTACAACTGGACAATGGGAAAATAATGGCCGCCTGGTTTGGTGGTACACAGGAAGGAAGTCCCGATGTGTGTATCTGGATGTCGGTGAAAGAAACTACAGGCTGGACGAAACCCGTACGCATCGCCGAGGGTTTTCAACGCGATGGCAAACCTTCTCCTTGCTGGAACCCGGTACTTTTTCAAAGTAAAAATGGAAAGCTCTATCTCCACTACAAAGTCGGACCCAATCCGCGCGAATGGTGGGCGATGTATAAAATCTCCGGTGATCACGGAAAAACATGGTCGAAGCCAACTCCGCTGTCCAGGGGAATGTTAGGCCCCATCAAAAATAAACCCGTGCAATTAAACGATGGCAGCATCCTCTATCCTTCCAGTACAGAAAGCATCGATGAAAAAAAATGGGTCATTCACCTGGAAGAGTCTGACCCTGCGTTAAGCCAGTGGAAAAAGATCGCTATAGATTGCGATACATTCAACGCCATTCAACCCTCCCTTCTTTTTTATCCGGGACACAAGATGCAACTGCTGGCCCGAAGCAAAGAGGATGTGATCGTACAAAGCTGGTCGGAAGACGATGGAAAAACCTGGTCGCGTGTTACGGCGACAAATTTACCCAACCCTAACTCCGGCATAGACGCCGTGAGCAAAGCGGATCGCTCGCTGCAATGGTTGGTTTATAATCCTTTGACCGCCGGAAAAGAATGGTGGGAAGGTCGTTCCGTGTTAAGGCTGGCTGCATCGACTGATGGCGTGCAATGGACAGACCTCTATACGTTGGAAGAACATCAAAAAGGAGAGTACAGTTATCCCGCCATTATTTATGACAGCCAGGGCAACATTCACATCACCTATACGGCCGATCGCTTAAAGATCAGGTATGTAAAGTTAAAACTGTAATCTTCTGTGCGCCGACTTCGCGCAGGAATCGACCTGCCTCCAATGACTAGGCGACAGTCTGTTTTGCCAACGGAAAATCCGGGTGAGTCTTGAGGTTTTCGATTTGACGCTGATGGCGGTTCAAATGAAATCGCAAAAACTCCATCCGCTGAACGACATTGAGCGGTCCCGAAATGATGTGTGGATAAATAATTTGTTCCAGGTCATATCCCTCCAACTCATCACACAACGATCCGAGCATGTTCTGACAATTGCTAAGGGCCTCAATCCAATAATCCACCGATCCGCCCCACCGGGGTTTGGCGATTTCAGGAACCTGTTCTTTTTCTTTCCAGGTCTTTTCGATGATCTTTTCGATGGGAAGGCCATGATGGATCGCTTCCCCGGTCCAGATGGGTTTGTTCGTTCGTATTCCATCCAGCGTTTTCCAAATACCATTGATCCCTCCCATTTCCGCCCACACCATATGCTCGACATTGTCGACAACCGACCAAACGTCGGCCGAGGGTTTGAATTGTGATTGCGCGTAGGTCAGGCCGGATGCTGCCTGGATGAAGTGATGGCGAGCGAGGGCCACCGAATTTAAAAGGGATTCACGCTTATCCATGGGGGTATGATTTAGTCTGGGACTTTTTAAGCGCTCGTGGACCGTTCACGCCCTCCTATCTCCCAACCGCGTTTAAACTTCTAATCTTCGCGCCTCCTTACGGGCTCCGAACCACGCTACTGTCAATTTAATAAAAAAAGGTTGTAGTCAAAGCCCGCCCTGCAATCCAATGAGCATCCCAATCCTTCTCATCGGCAACGAAGCGGTGAAAGAGTTGAGTTAGGCTGACCCGTCGGTAGACGCCCGCGCGTGACACCGATTTCAATGGACCGACAAAAGGGATACATGCGCCGCTACAGCCCACCATCTTTTCTTTCTTTGCATGTAAATATCCTGGTAGCAGGTTCTCCCGGTCTTTAAAGTATTATCCTCCTTAAACACAAAGGTCATGTAGGCCGTGACCACGCCGATCTTTTCATCGAGCATCCGCACGTCGGCGCTGTCGATGTTCACCGATAGTATTTCTTGCCGCCGCAAATTACGGATGCAATCCCGCCGCGTCATCTTTATGCCGTTGGGCGAGATCAACATAAAATCCTTGGCAAAGATCCGTTCAAGGGTGGCCGAATCTTTCGAAGGATAGGAACGGATCCAATCCTCGTTCATCCGTTTCAATATCTCTACGGACTTGGTTTGTGCATAGACCTGGCATTGGAAAATCATGACCAGGCCAAACAGGAGTATTGCTTTCATCGCTGGGTGGTTAAAGTGGGATGATAAAAATAATCACGAAGGCGATGGGGTAAGGTTAACGGAGTGTTAAAATGGCCATCTCAAACGTAAAGACGTTCCCGCGTTCGGAAGTCATTCACAAAGAAACAAGTTCCACCGTTTCGCGATGCATATTTCCCCAATCCGACATCGCTCGCAACATGGGCCTCATGCTGTGACCGAGCGCTGATAACTTGTACTCTACCCGTGGCGGCACCTCCGGATAGACTACGCGCTCGATGATCTGTGCTTTTTCCAATTCTCGCAGTTGCGCCACCAGCATGCGTTCAGAAATGCCTTCGATGGACTTCTTCAATTCACCATAGCGCATGGTCTTATAGAGCAACCGGCACAGGATGGCGGGCTTCCACCGGCCGCCCACAATGTTTAATGCGTAGGCCATGCCACAACTGGCCTTCAGTTGCTTTTCGTTCAAAGCGTTTGTAGAGCTGTTTTTTCTCATTTTTTACTTTTTTGTTAGTACCTAACAATGCACACAGTACATGCAAATATAAATGCTGCTGCGCTACTTTTGGTTCATCAAATAACAAAGAATAGCACATGAAAAAATTTGCAAACAAAACTGTTTTGGTCACCGGGGGCAGTCGCGGCATTGGAGCGGCCATCACACAACGCCTTGCCCAAGAAGGCGCAAACGTAGCATTCACGTACCATCGCTCCGGCGAGAAAGCGCAAGCCATAGCCACAGCAATAAACGATGCCGGTGGCAAGGCGCTGGCCATCCAAGCCAATAGCGGCGTTCCAGGTGACGTGACGAATGCTGTGAAACAAACCGTAAAAGAATTTGGCGGGATCGATATCCTCGTCAGCAACGCGGGCATTTACATCGGTAAACCCTTTGAAGAGCACACGCTGGAAGAATATGAAGAGATCATGTCGGTGAATGTGCGGGCCGTCTATGTTGCCGCGCTTGCCGCCGTGAAACACATGGGCGCGGGTGGTCGGATCATCACCATTGGCAGCAACATGGCCGACGGTTCCATGGGCCCGCAAACGACTTTATACACGATGACGAAATCTGCGCTGCAAGGCTTCACACGCGGACTGGCCCGAGACCTGGGACCAAAAAAGATCACGGTCAACGTAGTCCAACCCGGTCCGATAGATACCGACATGAACCCGGCAGACACGGAACTCGCTACCCATGTTAGAAGTCGCATGGCCATCGCCGAATATGGAACCGGCGATGACATCGCTGGACTGGTCGCCTTTTTGGCAGGCGATGAAGGGAAGTTCATTACCGGTTCATTCCTCACCATCGACGGCGGCTTCAACGCCTGACAAAGAATGTAGTCCGGTACACAGGTCAACCGAACACCTCGGTCGTCGACGGACGTTTATTCAATAGTTCATGAACTCAAGACCACTTGACGGAGCGGGCACAACCATGAGGATGTGCCCGCTCCGCTTTGAGGAGGTTGTGAGATCGCTGCGGTGCTCAAAACCTTAACCCGCCCTACACGTTTTATGCTAAAGAATCGATTTCCAGATTTTTAATATCTTCATCCTATGGACTTATCCGGAATGAAATATCAACAGATACCGCCTCCCGCTTATCTGAAGAATTATGTCCGGTATTTCTATGCCCTGGAAACCAAAGATCAAAAGCCCTCCCGCTATACATTCCGAACCATCGCCGACGGTGGGCCTGGGTTGCTCTTTCAACCACACCAGCACGGCACCTACAGCCAGAGTGATAAACTGCTTCCCGAGCTTTTTCTATACGGCCAGTCCACCACACACGTGGAGACTTGTTTGAACGGAACCTTCACCACCATCGGCGTTTTATTTTATCCGCATGCGCTGAAATCTGTTTTCGGATTGGATGCACACGAGCTCACCGACCTTTGTCTCGATCTAAATGCCGAGGCCGTCAAACAAGGCTATCGCCTTTCCGAACAATTGGCCGGCGCCGCGACCGTTGAAGCGCGGGTGGAAGTGCTCTCGGCCTATTTGTTTTTTCTCGTCCGGAAAAATAGCATCCTCACCGATAACAAGATGGAGTATGCCATCACACAGATCGTACAGTCGGGCGGAAGCTTGTCGCTGAAAGCGCTGCATAAAGATTTGGGGCTTTCCGAGCGAAGCGTGGAGCGCAAGTTCAAACAATATGTGGGCCTGTCGCCTAAGTTGTTTGCGCGCATCTGCCGGTTTCAATCCTCGCTCAATCAAATACGAACCCTCCAGCACGACAAGCTCTCCGACATCGCCTATGAAAATGAGTATGCCGATCAGTCGCACCTGATCCGCACGTTCCGCGAATTTTCCGGTATGTCGCCAAATGAATACCAAAAACAATTCAACACCCTCGCTAAAAATCTTCCCATTTTTTCCAGCGAAGATCCCCTTGTCGGTTTTGTTCTATCCTACGGATTGCAGCGCGCGTAATTTTCCAAAAAAAATTATGCAAACCTCACAGACAACGGGGGTTCGTCCGGCAAATAGTGCCCAGACGAATCCTGCCAAAAATTCCATTCTTGTACTCGGCGGCAACGGCAAGACCGGGCAGCGCGTGGTGAAACAACTCCAGGCCCTGAACTGGCCCCTGCGCGTTGGCTCACGTTCGGGCCATCCGCCGTTCGACTGGCTCGACACGCGTACGTGGAAACCCTGCGTAGAGGGGATCCACTCCGTCTACATCACCTTTCAGCCGGACTTGGCCATGCCGGGCGCCGTGGATGCTATCCGCTTCTTTACAAAAACGGCTCTGGATGCCGGTGTGAAAAAACTGGTATTGCTCTCGGGGCGTGGCGAAAAAGAAGCGGAAGCGTGCGAGCAGGTGGTCATGCAATCGGGCGTTGATTGGACCATTCTCCGGGCGAGTTGGTTTTGTCAGAACTTCAGCGAAAGCGTTTTCCTGGAACCCGTTCAAGCCGGCCACCTTGCCTTGCCCGCCGGTGATGTTCCCGAACCTTTTGTCGATGTGGACGACATTGCTGATGTTGCCGTTGCCGCGCTCACAGAAGAGGGTCATACCGGTCAGCTATATGAACTTACCGGTCCGCGTATGCTAACCTTCAAAGAAGCCGCACAAGAGATCAGCAAGGCTATCGGCCGCGTCATAAACTATGAGCAGATTCGGATTGGCGAATATGCTGCGATGCTTCGATCATATGCCGTCCCCGAAGACCAGGTAGAATTGGTAGTCTATCTTTTTACCGAAGTGCTCGATGGACGAAATGCATCACTCACCGACGGCGTTCACCGGGCATTGGGGAGAAAGCCCACGGATTTTGCAGCGTATGCCAAAAAAGCAGCGGCAACTGGCGTGTGGGGTTGAGCAAAAACAAAACCGCTTATCTGACCGGTAAGCGGTTTTGCTTTTAGCGTCCTGATTCATTTGGGTATGATATGCCCGTCAAACGATCTTCAATTCGATTGACTTTCCAAAGGCATTCTCGACAACATCTCTGCTTCCGCGTCGGAAGTAACCGGCCGGTAAAGATTTGGCAACCGCAGAAAAAAGTTTGTTCCTACTCCCGGCTGCGATTCCACGCGCACGTCGCCGTTGAGGCGTTTGATCGTTTCTCTGAAAATAAAAAGTCCCAGGCCGGTACCCTTCGAGTTGTAGTCGGCGCGATAGAACATGTCAAATATTTTGTCAAGGTGTTCGGGCTGTATCCCAATGCCGTTGTCGCCAAAGACGATGGCGATTTCCGTGGGAGAAATGCGGGCGTTGATCTCGATGAAGGAGTTCTCCTTGGTCACATCGGCATAGCGGATGGCATTCGAGATGAGGTTGTTGAACAAGATGGTGACACGGTTTTTATCGGAATAGAAAACGTGGTTATGATTGATGTTCACCCTCCTTTCGATGCGATCGAATCCTTCCACGAAGCTGTTTTGTTCGAAGATCTCGTCTATCAAAACGTCGAGGTGGATGGGCTCGGGGGCGATCTTCATGCGCTTGTTCTTGGAGAAGTTCACGATCTGGCTGATGAAATACTCCGAACGATGAATGCTCTTCTCCATCATGGTCAGGTATTCTTTCAGGCTACCGTCCTTGTTCTCGTAGCGCATCAGGTTGATGAGCCCGAGCAATGACGAGAGGGGCGAACGCAAGTCGTGCGCGGTGGAGTATAGAAAATTGTCGAGTTCGCGGTTTAGGGCGCGCAGTTGCTTGTTTTTTGTTTTGAGCTCTTTCGACTTGCCACGGATGTCTTTCATCTGGTCGCGGGCCTGATCCATCAGCAGGATGAATGAACTGGTGAGCGTGTTGATCTCGTTGGCGGCGTTGCGCATGGTGAAATCGGTCCGCTTCTCGCTGCGGGAATTGAGCGCATCATCTACGAGCCGCGACAAACGGGCAATGGGTTCAGAAAGCCGTTTGGATATCCAGTATCCCGACAACAAAGAGAAAAATATGGCACCGATCAACGTGATGAAATAAAAGATCCTTCCATTGTCCTGTGCGCTCAGGGACTTGTCATAGGAATAATTCGAAAGACGATAATATTGGTCGCTGAGCGACGATGTGAGTGTGTTCAGTTCGCTGCGCACGCCATCGTGGGCGCTCAAGCCAATTGCTTTTTGGATGGCCGCAAGCTGGAGAAAGATCCGGCGGTATTCATCGAGGTGGCCAATCGCTTCGGCGTTGGTTTGTCTATTTTGCAGGGCGGCATGCAATGCGGTATACCGCTCCTGAAACGCATCGATATAGGTCGTGTCGTGGCGAAGAAAAAAATCTTTCTCGTGCCGCCGCAGGTTTAGGATGTTCACAATGTTGCTGTTGTCAACGTCCAACTCCTCCAACGCATGTGCGTGTAGTCTCATCTCCCCCTCCAAGCCGTAGTTCTTGAACCCTTTTTGATAGACAAGCCATTCCAACCGGTCGAATTTCCGGTTGTAGACCATCAACGTGCTATCGAGGGAAAGCAGGTTGCTTTGGATGCTGTAGTCGTTCCGGCGGATTTCCTGGAGCAAGCCCGACATCTCGACTTTGATAAAGGCATTCAGACTGTCGCGAACTTTCAGGAAATGACTTTTCCGGCCCTTGAAGTAATCCTCGTTGATCACCTCCAGGTCAAAGAAATCGTTATCCGATTTGATGAGGCTTAGCGTATAGATCTCCAGTTGACTGATCTTGCTGTGAATGCCGGCCACACGACTCGTGTTTTCCATGATGTAGATCGAGACCAGGGAGAGAACGAGAATGAGGAACGTTAAAAAAAGAAAGCCCGAAACCATACGGCTGCGTATGGAATTGAGTTCGAAGAATTTCAGCATTGCTTGCCTAAAAAATTGATAAAGTGCAGACAAAAATGAGATTTTCTCCCCGGGGCAACGCTGCCGAACGGGTTAAGATATTATTAACAATTTTATCCCCATGTAACCAAAAATACCAACGGGCCGACGGGAAGGTTCCCGCGGCCCGCTAGTCTATTTTTTTGCCGTCCGGATCAGTTCCTCAGAATGCGCACCTGGTAAGCTTCGTCGTCTATGCGCAGGGTTAGGATGTAAACACCCCGCAGTCCATTTTGCATTCGGGTGGACAAAGCCTGATTCAAGCCCGAAAGCGTTCCTGATCCTTTATACACAACCTCCGCCCTGGGGCTTCTCAATTCCGCCTGCATCACTTCGTTGTCGTCAACATCGTCTGAGCGCAGCGCCAACGGTCCGGAGGAAGGATTGGGATAGACCTGGAACTGGAGCTGGCGGTGGGCATCCAGTATAGTGAAAATGCTAAGTTGGGGTGGTCCGCTTTGCAGGCCTGGGGTGATCTCCGAAATATAGAACGGCACCGCTTCCAGCACCTCGCGTTTGTTGTCGGCCAAGGGCGTGATCGTAAAGGAAACACGCTGGCTACCGGCGGGCACATCCACCACCATTTTGTTTTGAACCACCTGCGGCGCAGTCACGTAGTCCACGTTATAAAGTGCACCAAGCGCTTCGGGCACAAAAAGGGTGACCTTTTGGTCGGTGACCGGGGCGATAGACAGTTTTAAAAAGACCTGCTGGTCACCCGATCCTTCCCGCGCGCTTTGTACCAATTCCACGAATGAAATCACCGGAACGTCATCGTCCTGCACAGTGAGTGTAAACACGCCCCGCGGTCCCCCTTCTACTCCCCCGGCATTCAATACCTTGAACACGGCCGTTTCATCCAATTCATCTTCACGATCGTTGATGATCGTCAACTGAAATGTTGCCTGCGTCGTGTGGGCGGGTAGCTGCACCATGAGCTTTCCTTGTGAGGCTGCCGGTTGCGTAGTGAAATCTTTGCCACAGACGGCCGTGCCGCCAACGGCGAGCGTGATGGTCCGGGGTGCAGGCAAGGATTCACTCAGGGTCAGGGAAACTGTATACGTTGCTACCGTTTTCTCGGAAGCGGAAATGCTTTGCTGCACAAAATTTACTTCCGGCAATTTGAACAGGTAACGGGTCTTCACGGGAAGGTGGTCGGTCGTCGTCGTGGCATATCCCGGGATCAGCCGGAAAGGGACGATCACCTGGGCAGAAGCTTTCAGATAGTCATCCTTCAAAGGCTTCGAAAGGATCTGGTGATCGATAACATCCTGGAAGCTCACCGTAGAGCGTGCGCCGGCGTCGCTCAATGCTTTCGTCACAGCCACGTAGCGGGCCGTGTCGTTCACGATGGCCGCATAGGGTGTGGCCTCTCCTACCGTGATGGATTGATCGAGGTCGTCGTTAAGATCGCCAAGGATAATAAATTTTTCGCCCGTGTGATGCGCGTCGAGACTGTCCTTCAACACCGTGGCGTCGTATAGCCTGCGGTTGCGATCATCCGGGGCATCGCCCGACTTGGCGTGAATGTCGATGAACGTGATCTTCTCTGTGGCCCCGTTGATGGTGGCGTTTACCGTGAGGGCAAAGGGAAGTCTTCCGCTGGAGTAAAAGCTCGAAGGATCACCGGAAGGATAATTGGGCAACAGCGATGGGTCGGTCAAGCGTGCAGAGTCGTAGCGCGCTTCGAACAAAACACGCGAAGAAATTACTTTGACCGTGGCGGTGTCATAGATAAAACATACTTTCTGCGGAGGGAAGGTATTGCTGGGGCCATCGAAAGAATACGAATACCGTTCTGAACAGATGTAGCGGCGGCCCAGCTGTGATACGAGTTCCTTGAACAACGTGTCGTTAGAAACTTCTTGTACGGCGATGATGTCGGCGTTCAGCGACTGCATCACGGTCTTGATGTTCTGCAACTGCAGGGCTTCATCCTCAGGGCCAAATTCCTGGTTCCCATAATCTTCCTTGCGCGCACCAAAAAATTCGAGATTCCAGTTCACCACATCGAAGGTCTTGGATGGAGCAATGCTGTCGGTGGTCGGCGCGGGCTCCTGGAGACCGGGGATGTCGGCGCTAAACCGGGGCAACAATTGGATGCTGGTACGGAAACGTCCCACCACCGCGGTCACGTCAAAGCTGCCATCGGGTTTTTCAAGACCCGGAATATCGGTGTCGCCATCGATGCGCAATTCAACTTGTGAACCGTCGTCGCTTTGCAACGTCTCCGTGCTTTGTGGATAGAACACAAAATCGCTATTCACCAGGGTCACATTAGTCACTTTCACCAGTTCGCCTTCATGAGCCGCCAGGTCGGTGAGGGCGAATGTTTGCGGGATTAGGATGCGCGGCGTGGCATTTACCTTGGTAAAAAATATTCCGCTTCCGCTGATCTGCTTTTGATCGTTGAATACGCCAAGCGGTCCCGTCACGATAACTGAGTCACCGATCGTCACGCCTTGCGAAAAATTAAAATCAAACACGGGAATCCCGCCCGAGGCATCCTGTACATAGGCAGGGTTACCCAACTCATTGGCAACCGTTACACGCCCGGCGATAGTGACCCGATCCCCCAAGGCGTGAGCCCGCGCATCGGCAATCGAAACAATAGATGCCACCTGGTCAAAGCCGTTGCCGGTCAACGCCAGATTTTTTGATGTGCTTCCGCTTTGGTGAAGGATGGAACCGGAACTCGATCCGCCTGCGGTCGGCGCAAACTTCACATAGATCGTGCCGCCTGTGTTGGCCAACGATACAGACGAGGTAAATGTATTGCCATCTGTTGAAAGCGTGTAGAAAGCATTGTTACTACTAACCGCGATCGGATCCGTGAGATTGGAACCCGTGACCACATACGTCTGCGTATCCGATGTTCCAACGTTGACGTCACCAAAATTTAATTGAGAAGGTGCAAGCGCAATGATGGGGGTGCCCGCGGCAATCCCGCTGGGAGTCAGTGCGAAATCATCGATCGCCAAACCGTCGTCTGCGCCGGCGGCATTGAAATCGAGCCACCGGATATAAAAGGTTGCTCCAGGCGTGAGGTTGAGGCCCGCAATCGTGAAGGTGAGCGTTGTGCTGTTCAACGGATCGTTTCCGTCGAGAGCGCCCGTGGCGCCGGTCGTGATGGGCGATGAGAAATCAAGCGCATCCACGTCGGTCCATGATCCATTGGAAAGTGAACTGGCATCAACGCTGAATTGAAAATCCAAGCGGTCTGCCCTGCCGGTGGCGCCGAGTCGCCATTGCTCGCCGCGATAGGAAATGAGGAGGTCGGTTATGGTTCCTCCCGTGTTGTTTGTAAATCCAGCGCCTATGGTAGGTGTTACGGAACCCGAAAGCAGGCTGCCCGCCGCACGATCTGCAGGGGTGGTGCCAAAGCTATAGGTGTTGCCCGCGTTCGATGCTCCCGTGCCGGCTGCGTAGGTGGTGTTGGCACTAGTGCCGGTCTCGACGAAAGTCCAGCCCTGTGGAAAAGTTTCCACAGGATTTGTCGTACCGCTCGACGCGAGGCCGTCAAAGTTTTGTTGATACGGCGTGTTCAGGGTTGGCAACTCGATCTGTGCCATGACGTTGGCTTGTATGCTGCACAAGACAATCAAAAGAAAGACAGTAAATTTTCCTTTCATAACGGAGATGGGTTTGTTTTGACACTAAACTATCCGTTGTGTATGAAATGAGTATGATCTCAAAATTATTTATCGGCGATGGTGCTTTATCACCGGCTAACGTCGACGTTTTTTCAGTTCAACCAACGGGATTTACGACGAATGCAATCTTGTTTCCGCAGGCAAGGTAAAATAAAACGCGGCGCCCTGATCTACTTTTCCCTCAGCCCATACTTTACCACCATGGCGGTTGACGATGCGTTGCACCAGGGCGAGGCCAACGCCCGTGCCAGGGAACTCCGCGTATTTGTGCAAGCGTTGAAACGCGCCAAAGAGCTTATCGGCATACCGGGTATCAAAACCCGCGCCGTTGTCCTTTACCACGAACGTGATCTCATTTCCGCTTTTGTAAGAGCCGATCTCGATGACCGGATGCTCCTTCTTTGAAGAATACTTGATGGCGTTGCCGATGAGATTGATCCACACCTGCCGCAGCAACGACATGTCGGCCTCGACCGGATACATTTCGGAAACGGAGATGCTGGCCTTGGCGGTCAGCGCCGGGTCCATTTCTTCGATGATATGTTCGACCAGTTTCTTACTGTTCACCTGGGTTTTCTCCAGGGGCTTTTTGCCAAGCTTCGAAAATTGCAAAAGATCCTCGATGAGGGTGTTCATCTTCCGCGCATTTTGCTGCACGGTGTTCAAGATCTGTTTTCCCGATTCGTTGAGCTGGTCGAAATTATCCTCTTTCAGGATGTCGGAATACCCGAGGATGGAGCGCAACGGTGCGCGCAGGTCGTGGGAAACAGAATAGGAAAATGCTTCCAACTCTTTATTGGCGGCTTCCAATTGCGCGGTCCGGTCGGCTACGCGCTGCTCCAATTCGGCATAAACATTTACATTCTCGATGGTCACGGCCGTGATGTCGGCGAGCGATTGCAACAAGCTCATTTCTTCCGCCGTGGGCATGTGGGGAGTAGCCCAATAATTTCCGATGGCGCCAATGGGCGCGAGGGTCCGGATGGGCACCATGGCCAAACTCTTCACGAACGTGGGCCGGTAGGCATCGTGCGGAATGCGGTCGTCTTTGTAAATGTCTTCGATGACCGCCGCGGTCTTGTTGAGCATAGCCCAGCCGCTGATGCATCGGCTCATGGGGAAACGGCTTCCCTTCCACAACGGGCTGATGGCGTCTTCGTCGGCATAAAAACAAAGGTCACCCTCGCGCAGAATAAACGTTGCGCCGTCCGCACCCGTGAGTTGGCGCGCGGCGGTGCGCACGATTTTCATCACGGTTTCTAGGTTTCTTGCCAAAGACAATTCCTGAACGGTGATCACAAGAAGTTTTAGCGCGCTGCTGTCGGAGGTTTGAATCATAGCCGGTGTCCTTGATGGAACAACGACAAAAGATACGAAAACCGATAATGAAAATAAAATATCCAGTGGGCTATCGGCTGGATTGATATTCGAGTGCTTCTTCTGCCGTAAACTTCCTTTTAAAACTGAAAGCGTAGGGCGTTTCGCCGTGAGTCTGTAAATGATCCAACCGCTCGACAGCCTCCTGCGGAGAAGGGACCTTCTCGCGGGGCACGTACCACATGGTCGTATGCGGCCGCGTCATTTTCTCAAACCATTCTTGCCTGCGCCGGAAAATGGCCGCATGGTCCGACCGGTAAACATAGGCTACCAAATCATCGATCGTTTCCCAGACCGACAGGTTCATGATAATGAGCGCATCGTCATACACTTTGAACGATGTGGCATTATTGCCCTCGTCTTTCAAACGCCACACAAAGCCCGGGCTGTCATCGGCAAGCGCGTTGATGCGGTCCAGGTTGGCCACAAAATCGGCCATGACCGGGGTGTCGATCGGACCGAGCATTTTTGCTATATTGACTTGTGCCAGATGGTGCTCCATAAGCATTCGGATTATTTATCGTGTAATACTAAACGATCGGCCATGACCAAACAAGAAGTAACAAAAAGGTTACCGCTCTCCCAGTCCAAAAGCGTATACGAGAACGAGCAGTGCTCGGTGATCGCCGCCTTGAAATTATTTGCCACAAAATGGAAACCTTGTATTATTTGTTTCCTCTCCGAACGTCCGCTGCGCTACAACGCCCTGTATAGAGCCATTCCCAATATCAGCCGTAAAATGCTCTCTCTCCACCTGGACGAGATGGAACGGGATGGCCTGTTAACGCGGGTGTTGTTCGATAGCAAGCTTCAACGGGTGGAATACCGGCTGTCGCCGAAGGGATTATCCTTGCTGCCGTTGATGGAACAACTCCAGGATTGGGGCCTCGAAAACGTGCCCGGCTCACTTTCCATTCGTGAAATGCTGGATGCTACCCGGACGGGCGATCTTTGATTTGTGAAATCTATTCCGAAAAGGCCTTAAGACAACAATATCTCCGTCAGACAAACTTCCTGTTCCTTTCCCTTGAGCTTGATCGGGCCAATGCTGCGCACGGTATAGTGCTGATCGAAATTCAAGTCCCGCAACAGCGCCGAAGAGGAAACGATGCCCGCGCCGATCTCTTTGGCTTTGCTCAAGATCCTGGACGCGGTGTTGAGCACATCACCCGAGTAGGTGATCTCGCGTTTCAAAATACCCACCTCACCGGCCACCACCTTGCCACTGTGCATCCCAGCCCGGAATTCCGGAACAACACCATAGCGACGGATATATTTCTCTTTGTTGGATTGAATGTTTTGAAGAATATCAAAATAGCAACGCACACACCGGTTGTTCGCGACACCTGCCACGTGGTCCCAAGCCACCACCACCTCGTCGCCCACATATTGGTAGATCTCTCCTTTTGCGTTCAGAATGGGATCGGTGATGTCGGCAAAAAAGTCGCGCAGCAATTGGTGGTATAGTTCGTCGCCGAGTTTTTCGGCCAGGGCTGTGGACGCATTCAGGTCGAGGAACATGAAGATCCTGTTTTCTTCCTGCGGGGTATGATATTTGCCGCGCAAAATATTGCCCAGTCCCTTCTGTCCAACTTTGCTACTGACCTGGAGCAGGAATTGGGTGAGCGACACGACGATGAACCACACCAAAATATTTTTTACGCGAGTGGTGTCCTGGAGGAAATACGCCAGCGATTGCGTGGGGCTATAGTGCGAGAACATCACGCCCTTTACCAGGATAATGATCAATATGATCAAGACAAAGGAGACGATCATGGCAACAATGGTGTGTCCATACGGTCTGTTTTGAAAACGCACATTAATATAGAATACCAAAAAGCTTCCCCCCAACACGCCTCCGATCAACGCCGAGATCAGGTTTTGTTTCAGAGAGGCGAAAAAGGTATAGTCGGCGGAAAGCCCCTGCGAGCTGTGCGTCAATAACACCAGGTGATCATAGATCGAAATGACAACGCCAATCAGTAACCATGCCGTAAGAATGGTGAGAAGCTGACTGAACCGTATGCGTTTTGACCTGCTCATAGAAGTGTGTGTTCCTGATTTACTTAACGTAAAAGTACAGCCGGGGCTGCATTTCGAACGGGGGTGAGCATGTCATTTAGAGGGGGTTTTGCGACTTTCTCATGGTCATCCGCAACGTTACCACGATCGTCCCCCAAATCGGTCGCTTATTTTTTTATATTTTGCTCCCACAACGTTATGCATGTCGCTATCGTTTTTACATCAACCTAAACCTTGTCGCATGGAACAAAATTTAACCCGAGACCTCCGCCTGTTAAAAGGGTACGCCGCCGTTTCCACCGTGGCCATTCTTTTCCTGTTGTATCAATCCCTTCAACCTAAATCAACCCATCTGCAGTTGGAAGAGCTCGATGTGGAGCGCGTCAACGTAGTGGAGAGAGACGGGGCCCTGAAAATGGTGATCAGCAACAAACAGCGTCAGCATCCCGGTCTCGCCAATTTCAAACTCATGCCCGCCCGCGAACGTGAGGCCGGCATCATCTTTTTCAACTCCTCGGGCGACGAATGCGGCGGGCTCATCTACGACGGCACCCGCGATGAGGCCGGCATGGTACTCTCGCTCGACCAGTTCCGGAACGATCAACTCATGCAACTCCAATATGCCCAGCGCACCCAAGGCGACACCATCAGACGCCACTACGGTCTCAGACTCTGGGATCGCAACGATGATTTTACGCTGGCCCAACAAATGGCGCTCGTAGATTCGTTACAACGGCTGAAGCAAGAAGATGAACTGAACAAGCAATTCAAGGCTTTGCGCGAGAAAGGACTGCTGGGGGTCGAACGTATGTTTGCCGGCAAGAACGACAAGGGTGAAGTGGGGCTTTTCATTCGCGATGACAAGGGACGGGTGCGGATTAAAATTTATTGTGACCGGGAGAACAATCCGCGGTTGACGGTGGTGGATGAGGGTGGGGGGGAGAAGGGGCTTTGAGAATCAGGAGCCAGAATCCAGGAGCCAGGAGCCAGGAGTCGGTCTTCAGTAGTCAGTAACCAGTAGTCAGTAGTCAGTAGCCAGTAGTTAGTATCCGGGATCGGGAGCTGGGAGTTGTGAATTTGGGGCGACTGTGAGGTGGGGTGGTTTTTCTTGGGTGTGCGAATTTTTAAATTACAATTTTTATGAATATGAAAGATGATCAGCAAGAATTGAGGGCAGTTACTTTCAGGGGGCTTCATGAGCGGGAGGGGATTTTTGTGGCGCCTAATCCTTGGGATGCGGGGTCGGCGAAGATGTTGGCTAGTTTGGGGTTTGAGGCGTTGGCGACTACGAGTGCGGGGTTGGCATTTTCGCTGGGGAAACCGGATGGGCAGGGGTTGCTCGTGCAACAGGAGACTATAAAAAATGTGGCGGATATTGCGCGGGCTGTGTCGCTGCCGGTGTCGGCGGATTTGGAGAATGGTTATGGTGATGATCCGCAGACGTGCGCGGAAACTATTTTGTTGGCTGCCAAGGCGGGTGCGGTAGGCGGTTCTATTGAGGACGCAACCGGTCGGGCTAGTGATCCTATCTACGGCTTCGATCTCTCGGTGCAGCGCATCAAAGCGGCGGTGAAGGCTGCGCGGTCACTCTCCTTCCCTTTTACATTGACGGCCCGCGCTGAGAACTTACTTCATGGTCGCATCGACCTCGACGATACTTTGAAAAGATTGGTGGCCTATGCCGAAGCCGGCGCGGATGTGCTTTTTGCTCCGGGTCTAACAACCCGCGATGAGATTGAAGCCGTTGTGAAAGCTGTTGCGCCACGCCCTGTAAACGTAGTGATGGGCTTGAACAAAGCCAACTTCACATTGGATGAACTTCAGGCTTTGGGTGTGAAACGGGTGAGCCTCGGGTCGTCGCTGGCAAGGGCTGCCTATAGCGGTTTTATTTACGGATCGGAAGAGATCATAAAAACCGGAACGTTTGGTTTTGCCAGTGGCACACGATCGTATGCTCAAATCAATGCTATGCTGGCAGGTACGCGATAACGTACCCACCAATAGCAATATCATTTCGTTTACTGTAAAAAAATCAGGACGCCTCACTCCGACCGAAGCCGGTTCGCTGGATTTGCCAGTGCGGCCCGGATCGATTGATAGCTCACCGTGATCAAGGCGATCAACACCGAGATCACACCCGCTACGGCAAAGACATCCCATGTCACGCTGATCTTATAGGTATAGTCCTCCAGCCAACGCTGCGTGAGATACCACGACAGGGGCGCGGCAACGACGAGCGCAATGAGCACGAGCTTCACAAAATTTCCTGTCAACAGTTGAAATATGCTGCCGGTGGTGGCGCCCATCACGAGGCGGATGCTGATTTCCTTGCCGCGTTGTTCTACCATGAACGAAGAAAGCGCAAACAATCCCAGGCACGCCACGACAATGGCCAACGCGGCGAAGCACGTGAGAATCTTCCCGGTTCGCGAAACGTCTTCATACATGCGGGCGTAGCTTTCGTCGAGGAAGGAATAGCGGAAGGGTTGATGCGGCATGAATTTGCTCCACACATTTGTCAACGATGCCAAGGCGTCGGCCATGTTCCGCGAGTTTACTTTTACGGCCGCTATGGAACCTCCTTTTGCCAGTGTAAAACAAACCGGGCGGATAGCTCCTTTCATTGACTCAAAATTAAAATTCTCCACCACCCCGATCACCGTATACACCGTATTGCCGTTGGTGATACGCTCGCCGATATGTTTTTTAAGCCCCAGGTTTTTTACCATGGCCTGGTTGATGACCACCGCCAGCGAGTCGGAGGCCAGCCGTTTGTCGAAGTCACGACCTTCGACGACTTTCATGCCAAGGGTGTGGATGTAGTCGGCGTCGACGAACCAGAATTGGCCGGAGACACCTTTATCTTCCCGGGTCTTTCCTTCCTTCCAAAAGGTATTCTGATCGCGGTTCGTTCCGGTCACGGGCAGATAGTCGGTCAAGGTCACGTCTTCCACTTCCGAAAGTTGCAATAACTCTTCCTTGAATGTCTCCTGTTGCTTGCGAAGCGTGTTTGTACCCTGGATCATCACCACCTGGTCTTTGTCGAAACCGATTTTCGTGTGCAGTATGAAATTCATTTGCTTGTAGATAATGAATGTGCCAATGATCAACACGATGGATGTGGCAAACTGAAAGACCACCAATGCACTGCGCAGACCCGAGCTTTTGCTGCCCTTGCTGACGCTGCCCTTTAACACCTCGGCCGGTTTGAACGACGACAAGTAAAAGGCGGGATACAGGCCGGCGAATATACCGATGACCAAAGCAGCCACCCCCAGCAGCGGAGCGAACCACACCGAACGCCAAGGCATCGAAAGTTCCGTACCTGACAAAGAATTGAAAAACGGCATGACCAGCGCCACAATCAAAACACCAAAAACAAAGGACACTATGCTATACACCAGCGACTCCGTTAGAAACTGACGGATCAAATACCCGCGCACCGATCCCACCACTTTGCGCAAGCCCACCTCCTTGGCACGGTTGGCCGATTTGGCAGTGGACAGGTTGATAAAATTGATGCAGGCCAACAACAGGATGAACACCGCGATGCCCCCGAAAAGCCAGACGTAGCGCATATCGCCATGACGCAGTTCGTCCTCTACCTTTTCAGGATTGAGATGAATGTTCTTCACGGGTTGCAGACCGAGGAAATGGTGCAGCTTGATGTCCGCTGCCGATTGATCGCCGGATTTTTCGAGATAGCCCATCAGGTAGTTGTCGCGGATGGCGGGCAGCTTTTCTTCCAGCGCTGCGGGATCGGCACCGGGCTTGAGCCGCACATAGGTGTCGTAGTTCCAGCAACACCAGCTGGTCTGTTCGCCAGGCCAGAATTCAACACCCGTGAGCGTGAGCACAAAATCATAATGAAGATGCGAGTCGGCAGGAAAGTCGGCCATCACGCCACCAATGACATAAGGCGTTGTTTTATGTTCGTTGAGGATAACAGTCTTCCCGATGGCATCTTCACCCGGAAAATATTTGTCGGCCATGCGTTTGGAAAGCACGATGCTGTTGGGTTTGACCAGGGCCGTTTCCCGGCTTCCGCTCACGAACGGGATCTCCAAAATATCGAGCAGTTCGTTGTCGGCATAGACAAATCCTTCTTCATACAGGTTCTCCACCTGGTCTTCGCGACGGAACAAATTGCTGCCGGCTTGTTGCCACTTCTGCGGTATAAGACGGCCGGCTTTCTCCACTTCCGGATAATCCGTCTTCATGATCTGGGCTACCATCGGCGGTAGCGATGTCCACCGGGCCGCGTCTGGTCCTCGGAAGTCGTTATACATCCGGTAGAGTCGTGCACCGTGCGTGTAGCCTTTGTCAAAGCTCAATTCGTGACGGATGTAAAGAAAGATCACCAGGCACGTGGCCAATCCCAAAGCAAGCCCTCCCACTGTAATGCCGGTGTACATCTTTTGCCGCGCCATGGTTCTCCAGGCGATCTTAAAATAATTTTCAAACATGGCTATTTCATTTAAAGCGTATGACGGTCGTTTTTTTCGAAGGGCAAACGGCTGGAGAAAAGCCAACACGTTCCCTATAAATAAGAGATCGGCTTTGCGTTTGCCGAGCGAGGAACGCCGCCGGTCGTAGAGCTCCATAAAGTCGCCCAGCGCGGCTTCCGACAGATAGTCGTTACAGTACCAGCGAAAGAATCGCACGGCCCACCTTGGCGGACCATCGTTCGGATGTTTGTTTTGTTTCATAACGCACCTGCCTCCCACACGACCTTCGGAACTTCCTTCCACATGCTGTTGCGCAAGTCGCGCGATTGACTAAGCACTTTCTTGCCGGCGGCCGTGAGCGTATACAAACGCTTGTCGCGTCCACCCCGAACCTGCGTGGCACCGCCCATCCGGGACTTCAGATAACCCTTGTCCTCCAGGCGCACCAGCACCTTGTGCACGGCGCTCATCATGATGGGGCGTTCGGTTTTGCGCTCCAGTTCGTCCACCAGGGCCAGGCCATAAGCATCGTCGAACAAAATGCCCACCGCCAGCAATACCAGCTCTTCGAACTCGCCGAGGTATGTTCCTTTCATATTTGTTTCACCTTTGTCTAAAGATAGCGGAAAGGGTGAAAAGGTTGCACCGGTTATTAGAAAAAAATATCGTCTCCTTTCTGAACCCTGTTTTTTTCGCGGTCGTCGGTAGGATTTGAATTCGTCCGGAATGCCCCTAAGGTTGTCGTTTAACTTATTTCCACGTTGCCCGAAAGGTTTCAATTTTGAGTCAACAATAACATTTTAACCCCTAACAATATGGTACGCCTCATCCTTTCCATCGTTGCCGGTTTCATGGTAACGGCCATCCTTTCTACTGGCACTGACTTCGTTTTAGAATCCGCCGGCATCCTGCCACCCTATGGACAACCGCTGTTTGACACGGGCCTTTTGCTGTTGGCCACTACTTACCGGGCAGTATTTCAAGTCCTCGGAAGCTATGTGGCTGCGCGCGCCGCCAGAGAAAGTGCGAACGTGGCCGTATGGACGCTGGGAATATTGGGTGCTGTCATCTGGTTGACGGGAGGATTCGCCATGCCGGATCTGGCTCCCCTCTGGTATAGCGTGGTCGGAGCTGTGCTTTCCATACCCACAACATGGTTGGGTGGAAAATTGTATGCACAGAAGATGATAAAGGTAGTGGCGTCAAAATGACGTCATGCTGTGGGCACGCGGCGGGGCAATATTTCCAACAGAAATTTAGATGATTGTTCTTCAGCGAAAATCGCTGAGCACCGCCTCGCTGTCGTCCTCCGATAAGACAGGCATTGCCGCCGGTTTTTTCAAATGATACAGCGTGTAAAACGCCGCCAGGGAAATCATTAACCACAAGGCGTCTATCACAAAGAAATCGGATTGCCGGGCGGCAAGCGAGAGCCAGATCCAATTGCCGGTAACTGCGCCATTCACCACGGGGATCAAGACACCCAACACACTGCCGGCAAGTAACGTGTATTTGTTGGTGAGATAGTTGTTCTTTCTCCACCAAAAGAAAACCGAGAGCGCCAGCCAGCTGAGAAAGAACACGCTGTACAAAATGGTTTGTCGCGAAGGGTCCAACGCGCGCGGCACCAGCTTGGTCACGATAAAGGACAAGGCCGTTACAGGGTAGAGCGTGAGACAAATGGCCAGATAAATATGGCCTACAGTGTTGTTGAACCTTTTTCTTTTTTCAGGAATATGTTTCTTGTTCCGGGCCTCCAACCAAATGAGAATGCCACTGATGATGACAAAACAGGAAAGCAGACCCAACACAAAGCTGATGAACTTCAAACCATAGCCGCCGTAGTCACCGAAGTGCAGGCGGTATAACGAGTTCTTCACGCCATCCCGGTAGGACGTAGGCGCATAGGGATCTTGTTCGCCGACAATTTCCCCGGTAGCGGCTTTATAGGTGATCTCACCCAGGCCCGTGAATTTCGCTGCGTTCGGCACCTCACCGACCAGCGTAATGTGCATGCCTTCGTCGCCATAGTTGTTGATCTCTATTTCTGTCACGTCGAAGTCACGCCATTTCTTTTTTATGTCCACGACCAGGTCGTTGACCTTCACCACTTGACGGAGCTTTTTATTTTCAAACGGATGACTGGCGTGCTCATATCCGAGATCCTCGTAGATCTTTTGCTGGTCACCCTGGTAAAGCACCAGCACATTGGGCGCCACCAACACGATGTTGATCATCAGGAATGCGCCGGTGACGGCATATACGACTTGAAAAGGTAAACCAATTGTGCCCAACGCCGTATGCGCATCGGTCCATACGGTTTTTAGTTTGGCCCAAGGCCGGAACGTGTAGAAATTTGAAATAATCTTTTTCCAATGCACCAAAATGCCGGTGAGAATGGCAAAGAAAAAAAACAAGGCCGTGAACCCCGACAGGTAATAGCCGGCGGGATAAGGGATCTGCGCAAAGAAATGGAGGCGGTACAAAAATTCTCCCAACGTATAAGAATCTTCATAGCCGGTGGTTTTAAATGTTTTTGTGTCCAGGTAAAAAAAGTCGCCGGCTTGCGTGACGGTCGTGTCTTTGGAGTTGGAGAGGTTTACCATGACCCTCCGTTCGTCATAATTTCGCCGGAAGGTGATGTCTCTCCCAAAGAGCGCATACTTTTTTGCAATGGAGTCCAGTACGATATCCACGTCAGCATCGATTGCCTTCCGCACGGTCACGGTCTCATTTCGCTCCCAATTCACGATCTCGTCGCGAAAGAAGGAAAATGACCCGGCAAAGAAAATAACGTACAATAACACGCTGATCACGATGCCACTCACCGTGTGCAGGTCGAAGAAAATATTGTACGATCGTTTTTCCATCATTGCAGAAACTGCGGGTTATACGATTTGCCCAACCAGGTGATCAGCGAGAACAGCGCCGTGAGCCCGGCATACAGCAGCCAGATCTTCCAACCGCTGCGGGCCAGGAACGCCACCACCATCAATGCTCCCCACACGATGAAGCCGGTGAAGGCCGAGGTGATGATCACATTCACATGATTCATCCATGACGCCATGGCCAAATGCAAACTCATGGTCACAAAATAGCCACCCAGGATGCCGGCGGTAATTTTGCCGGCGCGCTGCCACGGAGACGCGGTGAGGTACTTAGGATTTGCCGGCATGCTTTGGTTTGACAAACAGGGGAAAAAGAATGACCACAAGGCTGATCGCCGTCATCCACGCGATGCATCCCGTCAGGATACCAGCGCCCCAACCCAGTCCATCGACAAAAAGTCCAAAGGCCAGCAGACAAAGGACCATCCCAACCCAACGCGCAGCCGGGCGATGATGCCGCAGCCACGCGCTGAGTTTGTCAGCGGGCAATACCGCGCGTTGGGAAGTCGTGTAGAGGGCATAGCATCCCAGCAATTGCATCCATGCGGCCAGCAAGATCATTAGCGTGCGACGTTATCCGTTTACGTTTTATATCAGAACTTGTAAGAGAAGCTAATGACAGCGTTTCTCGGCTTCTGAGGGTTCACCGTGGAATAGCCTGTGTAATATTCCTTATCGGTGACATTGTTCACATTCAGGGCTACTCTGAATTTGTTTGTTTTATAGAACGCCGTAGCATTGAGGACGGTGTAGCCCGGCAATATAAATTTCCCCGTGACGTCGCTATCCAGAATGGCCAGGTCGCTGGCGTGGTTTCCACCCACACCAAAGCCAATACCGTCCAGCGTACCCGTTGTAAAAGTATACGTTGCCCAGGCATTGATCAGGTCTTTCGGGCCGGCGTAGATGGGTCTTTTTCCCGTCTCCAGCCAAACGTTTTTGTCATCACCGTCCAACACTTTGCTTTCGTTGTGGCTGTATCCGGCGATGAGGCTCAACCCGGTGACAGGATTTGCGCGCAGGTCGATTTCCAATCCTTTGCTTTCCGCTTTACCACCTTGCAGACTATTGTTGGGGTTTTCAGGGTCTCCGGTCACCAGGTTAGCTACCTTGATATCATAGTAACTGATGGTGGCCTGTAATTTGTCGGAAAGAAGATTCGATTTCACACCGAATTCCAGCTGGTTGGCTTGCTCGGCTTCAAAGTTTTTAATCCGGGGATTCGATCCGTCCGCGTCGGCGATCGAAACCGGGGCCACGTTTTTAAAGCCATTCATGTAGTTGGCAAATACGGAAAGTTTGTCGGCAATCGGCTGGTATAACAATCCGAACTTGGGCGACAGTGCTGTTTGATCAAAGTCTGCATCTTCCTTATCAAAGTAATCGAACCGAAGACTGGCCATCGCCAACAATTTCGGTGTAAGATTAATGACATCGGAAACATATGCGCTGTACGTATTGTCTTTCGAATTGCTGTTGCTGATGCCGGTAGGAGCGATCAGGTTATCAACCGAAGGACGCGTCAGGTAAGAAGGCGCTGCTTCCACGCCCGTGTAAGGGTCAACATAGTTGACGGCGCCCTGGGGTGTTACATTATAGATCCATGCATATCCCGTACCGTTGTCGATGATATTCCGGTTAAAATAATCCAACCCCACCACCATGCGATTCCGCAGGTTTCCGAGACTGAAGTCGCCGTTGAAGTTCTGCTGAATGTCTGTGGTCACGGTTTGCGCTTGCTGTTTGCTCATCCACAAACCAAATTCGCCTTTGCCGTTCTCATTATCATAGAGATAAGAATAATAGCCATTCGCCTTCGCCACGCCCCTCGACAAGACCGTTTGTGAAGTCCACTGAGGCGATAGCCTGTAGAACATTTGCCCTTGCAAGTTGTAGCGTGGGTTTTTTATGGAAAGGTCATTGCTGGTCAGGGAAAGCTTTCGGTCATAGTTCAATGCCTTCATGTCGGCAAATTGAAGCGGCGTGTTCCGTCCCAGGAACAGCATGGTGGGGTTGGTCTTCTCCTCCTGCATGAACTCTGTCAGAATGAGAAAAGACAGTTTGTCGTTTACTTTGTACGATAACGTAGGGGCGACAAAGAAAGAGTTTCTAAAGCCTGCATCCTGAAAACTGTTTTCCGTTTGATACGCCGTGTTCACGCGTAAGGTGACTTTCTCTTCGTTGCCTAAGGGTGTGTTGATATCTGCAGTAACGCGGTTGAGCCCGAAGCTGCCCGCCATGTAGCCGATCTCGCCGCCAAAATTATTGTAAGGTCGTTTCGTCACGGTATTGACCAGACCGCCATAGGAGATCAGGCTGCTTCCAAACAGCGTGCCCGAGGGTCCTTTGATGACTTCGATCCGCTCAATGTTGGCCGGATCCAGGCTGCCATTCGTCAGGCCGGGAAGGCCGTTCACGATATTGGCCTGCGCTTCGAAACCACGCAGGGAAAAATAAGAAGCTCCATCACCACCTCGTCCCGTGGACTCCCAAAGCCTCTGAATACCCGGCACGTTGCGCAAGGCATCATCATAGCTCGTAATGGCCTGCACTTTCAAAAGATCCGAAGAGACCGTGCTGTAAACCTGCGGGTTCTCCATATTCTTCAAGGGCATCTTGGCCGCGTAAAGACTCTCCTGGTTCAATCTCCCTGACGAAACCACAATCTCCGCCAGGTGCTTGGTATCCTCATTCAAAATAAAATCAGCATGCGTTGCTTCTCCTGCTTTCACCTCAATGGTTTGCCTCTGTGTTTGAAGGCCAACAAACGACGCGACGATCACATAATTTCCAGGGGCAACATGAACCAGCTCATACTTTCCCTCCCAATCGGCTACGACTCCCTTAGAAGAGCCTTCAATGCCAATGTTCACAAATTCTGCCGCCTGACCATCGGACGTTTTCACCGTGCCACGCACAGCGCCCGTGGACTGAGCCCATGCCCCCAAATGACACACGATTAAAAAGAGCAAGAGATAAATAGATTTCATATATAGGTTGATTTACAATATTGATTTCGTTCCAAATTTTCACACGCGGCGTTCAAAAGAAGGGACTCCGCGACCAACGGAGCCCCTAGTCTAACCTTATGGGAAAAATCTACTGTCCATCCCAACCTGACGCAATTGGGACAACGGTTCAAAGATGATAGAGCGAACCGAGATAAATTGGAATATGTCTAAATAACATTTAAAAATACCCTGTAGAGGGTATGCCGCTAACTTCGCCTAGCTAGCCCAGCACCCAGCAGAGGCTAGCTTGGGCTGGTGAGTGAATACAGTTTATATCCACGCGACGTACGGACAATGATTTTAGACGTGGCGCATTGTAGTACCAATAAGATT
>DATDAV010000229.1:0-44249 GCA_036525235.1 Chryseolinea sp.
TTTGCGCCTTTGCGGTTCAACTTGATTTTTTCTCCTTCCGGTGCTGTGCCATGCGGGAAGGATTTCCGAAAATGTAGAATAGCTTCTCTTTCCAGCCCCGTGCCTGCCGCACATCTCTTGCTATGGCGACAAATTCATGGAAATTCAAGTGAAGTGGGTTGGCTTTGTGTTCGACAGTTTCGGTAATGCCGTAAATCACTTGTTCTTCTTCCGGCTGGTAGGTACCAAACAGCCGGTCCCACACGATAAAAGTGGCGCCGTAGTTCTTGTTGATATACTTTTCCTGCGAACCATGGTGAACGCGATGGTTTGAAGGGGTAGCAAACAGGTATTCGATCACGGGGGGCAGCTTCCGGATATATTCAGTGTGCACCCAAAACTGGAACAGGATAGCCACCTGGTTGGTCACAAAGAAGATGATAGGGTGGAATCCCAATAAAGGAATGGGCAGAAGGAAGATGATCTTCAGGTATTGCACCCAACTCAACCGGAAGGAAACACTCAGGTTGTAATGTTCCCCGGAATGGTGGGCCACGTGTGTGGCCCACCAGAAGCGCTGCCGGTGCGAAATGTTGTGCGTCCAGTAGCTGCAGAAGTCGAACAGGATATAGCAGGGAATGAACGTCCACCAATTCAGTTCCATTCGCCAGGGCACCAGGTTGTAGATCCAGACGGCCATGTAGAACAACAGGATCTTGATCCAGGTGCTGATCACAATATTGCCGAGCCCCAGGCCCAGCGAGCCCAGCGTTTCTATTTTGTTATAGTATTTTTTGTTTTGCCGGTAGGAGATGAATACTTCCAGGCACACGAAAACGAACATTACAGGTGCGGCCCAGAGAATGATTTCGGGAGCGCTGTCCTTCAGGTATTCAATGCGGTGCCAGGGGATTTTATCAGCACCAAAAATAAAAAGAGGTGACATGTTTACGACTCTTCAATTTTTCGACGGAATGAACCGGCGTATTCATTTTCTTCATAGCAATAAGGGCGGAGTGTGATCCGCCCTTTTTTCAAAATAGTTTTCTTTACTTATCCTATTTCGTGTTGTCGACACCAATGTCTTTTATGGCATGTCCCAATGCATTCATATCGTGATTGAATTCACGTTTGAACGTGGGCCACGCGCTGGTTTTAACAGTACCGGCACCATTGATCTTCTTCTTCAGATCGTTGTTCTTTTGTTCCAGGGCGACGACCCGCTTGTCGTAGCGGTCCTTTACCTCTTTTGTATCGGTTGATTTTTTTGCTTTCAGGCTGGCGATCTCCATTTGATTCTCCCGGATCTTTGTTTCAGAGGCCGTTTTGAATTTTTGATAATCGGCTGCCGAATCCGTTTTTGCTTCGCGGAGGTCCTTCTTCGCTTCCGCCACATCTTTTCTGGCTTCCTTCGCTTTTTTATCTTCCTGCGCAAAGGTTGTTAAACTGGCTGCTATCATGACGCCGGTCAATGTAAATGCTAAAATTTTTGTCTTCATTTTTTTTGTGGATTTTTTCCATTAGAAAGACACAAAGGTCCTGGTCTATACGCCGGAATGCATTACACAAACTTTGCGAATTGTTATATCGATCACTGATTGGTGGCTGCACCTTGAGGTGACGATAAAATTTTCCGGATGTAGTTCTCCAGCCCAAAAAGGAATGGAACATTTTTCCGGCAGTCGGCAAACAAGCGTTCAAGATTTTTTGTGCCCGACTGGCTCGAAGTGATGAGGGCGACGAGTTCCGGATCGGCAAGAACCCATTCGGCTTTTATCATGTGATCCTTTAGAAAAGAAATGATAATATCTGCTTTATAGGGACTGGGCATGCGCGAGGTCTTTTCGCGGATTCTCAGTATTTCCTGTTGAACTTCGGGAAAATCCTGGATGCCGAAGGTGTGCGTTTCGGATACGATGTATTGCCCGGGGTCGATCATATTATGGTTGTGTTATGTTTGCCTTGCTGCATTTACTTTTTGAGTAAATGCGTTTGCCGGTGTCTGTTCAATGGCTTGAAATACAGACGACGCTGATAAAGCTTCACAAGATGAGCATCGGGCATTTCGTATGTGTTACAAGCGAAGCATAAAGAGTTGTATTATTCGCAGGTTTAAATGATGGGAGGAAGGGCTTGTTAATCGGAGGAAGGAGCATTTTAAGTGAGCTTTGTAACCATGCTGTCGCTCCGAAACATCAATATGTAACATCTATAACAATACATTTTTTAAGTATAACGCGTCTTGCTGTTAAATGCTGCATCTTTACGTGTTGCTTCCTTAAAAGAATGAAGTAGAGGAAGCGAAACCGATTGCACTTGCCATCGCGCCCCCCATTCAAGCTCACCAAAATTTGATCAGGAAACCGAACCCTCTCTAGAGTATATGCTGTAGTTGGCGAAAGGGCGGAACTCAAAATCCCGCCCTTACTTTTTGATCCAACCCGATACGCAGATCAAGACGGGTACAACATAAACAAGCATTCTTCACTCCAGCTGTTTTTTTAAGTGTATTCTCTTCTCCAAGGAAATCGGAGAATGACGTCATTCTCAACGGGGAATACGGTATATTGTATAAATTTTGAAGATAGCCCCCGCTTTATCTGGTTTAGGAGCCGATTTAGGACAATGTTGACCGGAACCGGTGCTATTGACCAGCCAAATTCAAATTTTCACAGACCTTTTTGGCTCCCAAAAAACCTAAACCCATCTTTATTAACGGGGACTATCCGATGATCCAGAACGTGCGGAACGGAAACACCTCTCACTTGAACCGGTTCCCATGTTGGCGATAAATACAGTGATGCTATGAAACTTTACATCAAATACATGGTCAGTCTTCGATGTAAAATGATCGTGAAGGAGGCTCTGGAAAAACTCGGACTTCACGATACTGCCCTGGACTTAGGCTTGGTCGAAATTCTTGAGGAGATCACTCCGGAACAGCGCCAGTTGTTAAAGGCGACGTTGGGACGGTCGGGTCTTGAATTGCTCGATGATAAAAAGAGCATCCTCATCGACAAGATCAAAACCGTCATCATCGAAATGATCCATTATTCTGACGAATTGCCGACGGTGAATTATTCCGACTATATCAGCGAGAAATTGGAGTATGACTACACCTACCTGTCCAACATTTTTTCGGAGGTGAAGGGGATCACGATTCAGCATTTTATCATCATGCACAAAATTGAAAAGGTGAAGGAGCTATTGTTGTACGATGAAATGAACCTTTCCGAAATATCATACAAGCTTCATTATAGCAGCGTCTCTCACTTGTCCAATCAGTTCAAAAAAATAACGGGCCTCTCACCCTCCTTCTTTAAAAAACTCCGGCAGAAACGCACCGCCAACCTGGAAGATTTGTGATCGAAAGATGGCGGTATCATTCCCGTCATGACAATGTATCCGAGAATTCTGAAGTAAAGCGCGTAAATGTGTGAATGATGTAACTTCTTTCACAGCATCTGTAAGGCAATTCTATCATAAGGGCCTCAATTTTACAGTCTTGCAGTATAATTGTTTATGAAAACTGTTCACGCAAAACCATTTTCCGTGGAAACCTTAGAACTTGAAAAAGCAAAAATTTTTATTGTTGTGGAAATACTCGAATATATTCCCAATTCCGTGGTAATCAAGACTATCATTCGAAAAACAACCGGCAACGTCAGTGCTGTCTCCTTCGATTCAGGGGAAGCGCTCACAGAGAAGATCTCGCCGTTCGACACGTTTATTCAGATCATCGAAGGAACGGCCGAAATCCTGATCGATGGCAAATCGTTTGGGCTTGCAACAGGCCAGTCCATCATCATCCCGGCACATTGCCGCAACGCTATCATTGCCAATGAACGATTCAAAATGATTTCCACGATCATCAAAAGCGGCTACGAAGACGTAAGCTGAGTCTGCCGGTTTCCTAACGACCTTCCTTGAAATGGCCTTCATTTAGTTTCCCATTTCTATCGTTACCTTTGTGTTTATTTTTTTATGGAGGTAATCGCCACGGGCATTTTGGCCTTTGTTTCTTCTAACATCGACGACATTTTCCTGCTGATGCTTTTCTTTGGCGACAGGAATTTTAAGCCACGCGAGATCATCCTGGGCCAATTCGCCGGCATCGGCGCATTGATCGGGATCAGCCTCGTTTTCTCGCTGATCGGCCTGGTCATTGGCAAAGCGTATATAGGCTTGCTGGGTTTGTTGCCGGTGTACTTTGGGATAAAAGGAGTTGTAAAACTTTTCAGCGCGGAGCCGCCGGACGATGATGAACATCCGGCAAAAAAGCAAGGAAACCGCAGCAACCCCTGGATCGTTTCGGGAGTCACCATCGCCAATGGAGGCGATAACATCGGCATTTACGTGCCGCTCTTTGCCACCTTGGCGTGGCCGCAAAAAATTACAGTGATCTCCATCTTTTTTATCATGACGGCAGCGTGGTGTATGTTGGCCCGGTATCTTTCACGGCATCCGCTCATGGCAAGGGCCATTGATAAGTATGGACACGTCGTCACGCCTTTTGTGCTGATCGCTTTGGGGATTTACATTCTGAACGAAAGCGACGTGCTGAGCTTGATCTCGCCGTAGGGCCCATCGTTAAATCAGACCATAGTTACATTGAGAAATCCATAAATGCAGAAACGTGCGAACATATTAACGGACTGATTATCGCATCGTATTGATCGTTTTCGAACTGCTAAAACCTCTCGAATTCGTAACAACCAACGTTATCTGACCGTCACCGTTGCCCGGGAGCCATGAAAGCCCGTCGCTGTCTTGCAGGAACTGGCCGTGTGTGCAGAAGAACTTTAACCAAACATTCTGAACTGGATCAACGACTTCAAATCTCACTCGCTGACGTTGGTCTGATTTATTTCCCACCAACTCGAAAACGTAGATGTCCGGAGAAAATTTGGCGTTGCTGCTCTCGGGCTTTGACGTGAACATGCCATCCAGTTGCTCCGCGAATTTAGCGACGTCTATATCTTTATCTCCGATGGTATTCAGCACCACAACGATATTCGCCCGCGAAAACAGCACATGATGAATACCCGTTGTGCCGGTGTACGCCACATCGCCAAGGGATCTTTTCGTCGAAGCAGAAAACGGTGGAAGTTCTTTGGCCATGTGATCCTTGACCAGATCCAAAAGTGTTTTCTGGGCGGCTTGCCAGGAGGGATTTTGAATAACGTCTATTTTTACAGCCTCGGCTTTGTTTTCGGAATTCTGGCAATAGTATTCGACTTTCTTCTGTAGGCTATCCGAGGTTTCAACCTGTACGTCATATAATTTCCAACCTGAGAATTCCGAGCCATTCAGTAAGAAGTCCCAAATGAAGATGTTCTTACCTTCCTTTGTCTGATTCGCCCAACTGTCAATATCATAAGTAGCCATGGTGATAGCGTTAAGTTTGATCAAATTATTACTCTTCTAACTCTTGTGGAAGGCTGTGCATTACAGCTGCCACAGCCCGCCGGTGTGTTCGGTGTGAGTCGCAATCTATAGTTCATCGTGGTGCAATCTCCAAATACCATGTTGGTGGGAAGCAGGGGCGTGTGAGGAGCAGTCATGGGATCGCTATCGCCATCAACCTGCAAACAGCCATCGAAGATCTGATCTTGTTCGGTGCAGTTACCCTTCCAGGCCACTTCATGGTATGAAAACCCGCCCCAGTTATTACAGGCTGTTGTCCAGACGGAGCTTCCAATGCCTCGAATGTTATTCAATTGGAAATAGAAGCCGCCCATACGCGATTGCCAGAGATCACATCCAATAAGATTAGCGAACGAAGAGACAATGGTTGCACAGTCCGAACAATTCACATATTTCCCATTTCCCAAACCGCCGGATAATCGCTCCAGAAATTTAGTACAATTAAAACTACCGGCGGAATAGTGAGAGCTTCCGCCGCCCGGACAGTCATATTCAATGCGCGAAGGTCCGAGGTTATAAATGCTCTCCGTTATTTTTGTCGCAGCTTCGTCCCTTGTTTTGGCGCCCTTAGCCCACGTGCAGCCATACTCCAGCGCCTCTGTCCAGGGCAACTGATTGCTGCCGGCCACTTGGTTCCATGGCGAAGTGGGCGCCTCCAGGAGAATATAAACTTTGTGATTTGTCCTTTGCATGTTGAACCATTTCTTTCTCGCGTGCTCTTTTCTCGTGCGATGCTGCCATTGCCATTCCGTAAAATATACTCCGACTCCCGTGTTCCAAAAACGCGGATGCAGTAATTCAAAGGTCTCATAGTTGGATTGGCCGTTCACAAAATTTACGGTTCTTGCCTTCACTTCACCCAGCACGTTGCCGAAGAGCGCGATGAATATTTTTCTAAGAAACCACAACAGCCAGGCAATACAGCCATGAGGTTCCGGTGGATTCGTAACGGGATCGATGGCTCGTATCGTTACGCTAAAGTTGCTGGTGTCTGTGCTTTCAAAGCGAGCTTGAATGGTGATGGTATTTCCCTGCGTTTCCCGCATGGCATAGGCCACGAGCGAATCCTGCGCGAGTGTACTGATGCCGTCCACCCATTCCGGGACACTGATCGCCGTCAATTTATTTTTTCTGATTTCCAGCGCATCGGTGTTCATGGAACCCGGGAGGTGATTGAATTTGATTGCTTTTATCCGAATAGCCATAGTGAATACAGTTAACGTGTCAGAAAATAAAAAGCCCAACCCTGCTGTCAGCAGCAAGGATTGGGCTCTGATAGTGAAGATACATAATTTTCAGACAAGGCGTTGGTTTTGCGAAATGTTTTTCAACGCGACTCCCCGCTTATAGCGATCAACATGCCCTTCGTCTTCATTCAAAATCCCTATAATCATGTAGACGGAAGCGACTAAAGTTATGACGTAAAAAAATACCGCAGCAATGTAAACCTTATGCATTCAACTCCGCGATAGTTTCATACAACACTGACGCGCGCCAAATCAGATTGTGAAGACAATGAAAAAATCGTTGAGAAAAAAGATATGGATCTCTCACCCAATGTTAGAAAACATTGTCACGTCATAACAGCAACACTACACCGAACTCCGTAGGAGTTCCCCATCATAACCCCGGGTGAAACCCGGGCACACAACAAAAAAACAATGCGCCACGCACATCAGAAAATCGAGGCGCGTCACCATCATGGCGCATCCCGTGCAGCACTAGCCAACAGCGCACCGACGCAAGCCCAATCCATGTTGCAACGCATTCACCTATATGAAGTTTAAACTCTCTTATTTCAACAACATTGAAATAAGATTGACTCACTAAATCTCACACACAAGCCAAAAATTTTTGTACATTATTACACCTTCCTCTGGAGCACACCCTTTCTTAATCTATATACATTACCAAAAACCCAACCCTATGAAAGCACCCTTCATCGCACTACTGTGCGCAACAACTTTGCTGGCTTGCACCAAGCCCGCAGAAAAACCTGCCGAACCCGTCGCCGAAGTCAAACCAACACCGGATGTTGAATTTGCCGATGCGAAGTATACCGAGATTGGCAAACAAGGAATGAATGCCCTATCAACAGGCGACGTCGATGCATGGATGGCCACGTTTGCGGACAATGCCCGCTATCTTTGGTCCTCCGGCGACAGCCTCGTTGGGAAACAAGCCATTCACGACTACTGGAAAGATCGCCGCACCAAGGTGATCGACTCGATCAGTTTTGTCAACGACATCTGGTTGCCCGTGACCGTCAACAAACCCCAGCGTGGTCCCGACAGAGCCGGCGTGTGGCTTTTCAGCTGGTACATGGTAAAGGTCAAGTATAAAAACAACCAAAAACTCGCCATGTGGATCCACAACGACATGCACTTCGACGCTAACGACAAGATCGACATCATGATCCAATACCTCGACCGCGCCCCGATCAACGCAGCCCTCGCGAAGAAGAAATAGGCCCGCTCACCAGAACTACACGCAAAGTCCTCCGTCCGGGAAGCGCGCCAGCAAAGTCTCCCGCCTCGGGGACTTTGCTGTTTTCAGAGCGTTACCGCGCTTTTATGTCTCTCATTAAAATAAATTTCGCCATCCCGGGAACCAAACCCCCCGCCCTTGCGTATTTAGACCGATCGGTTTATTTTTTCAAGTGTTGCCCGAAATAATCGACCGACCGGTTTAAATTTGCAACGCCATGACAAAATCCGAAAAAACCCGCCAATTCATCATCGAGCAATCGGCGACCATCATCAATAGAAAAGGTGTCGCCGGAACCTCCATATCCGACCTGATGGAGGCCACCAAGCTTGCCAAAGGAGGGATCTACGGCAATTTCGAAAGCAAAGAAGAAATCTGCGTGGAAGCCTTCGACTACTTGACCGGCAGGGTATCCAGCGGGCTCAACAGCGTGATCTCCCAGAAAACCACGGCCCGTGAAAAGCTGTTCGCCCTCCTGGACTACTACCGTGACCGGCTGGCCACCAGCGAGACCGGCGGCTGTCCATTGCTGAACTTTGGCACCGAAGCGGACGATACAAACCCTGATCTCAAGCAACGCGTGGCGAAGGCCATCAAGGCAAGCCAGCAACGCATGACCCGGTTAGTGGAAGAGGGACAAGCCAATGGCGAATTCAACAGGAACATCGATGCCGGCCTTTTTGCTGTCAAGATGTTCACCATGATCGAAGGTGCCATGTTCACCTCCCGCGTAACGAACAACAAAGCGCCGATGAAAACGATCGTCGATATTCTCAAAAAGGAAATTGAATCTTTCTAATTTTTTTTGAACCAAAATAGACCGATCGGTCTAAAATATAAACTTAAATAAACCAACAAAATGAAAACCTCAAAAAACACAATTCTCATCACGGGCGGTGGCTCCGGTATCGGTTTTGAAACCGCCAAACTGCTCTCACAACAAGGCAACACGGTCATTATCACCGGCCGAAACGAAGAAAAGCTGAAAGCGGCTATACAACAGCTGAGCAATACACATTACATCGTAGCGGACGTAACAAAGGGAGACGATGTCAATGCGTTGATCGGAAAAATTAATCAGGACTTCCCAGGCCTGAATGTGCTCATGAACAATGCCGGTCTCGTTTTCCTTCACAAAGTCAGCGAGTCGCCAAACGCAGCAACCCTTGCCCGCGAAGAAATGGAGACCAACTATTTCGCCGTCGTTAACCTCACGACGAAACTTCTGCCGCAATTGAAAAAACAACCTGAAGCCGCCGTGATCAACGTTTCATCCATCGTTGCCTTCGCTCCGGGGCTCTCGCTGCCAACTTATAGCGCCAGCAAGGCCGCCCTTCATTCGTATACGCAGGCGCTGCGCCTCAGCCTGGGCCACGACACGAATGTGAAAGTATTTGAATTGATGCCTCCATTGGTGGATACGGAATTTGCAAAGGACATTCCCTCTGATCAAAAGATCTCACCCCAGGAAGTAGCAGAAGACCTGGTGCAAAGCCTGGAGACCAACAAGTATGAAATACGGGTGGCTTCAACAGAACAACTTTACAGCAATTTCCTGGCCCAGTCCGACAAAGCCGTGTTGGCGCTGAACAGACTTGAACAAAACTAACAGTACATCCGAGCATGAAGAATTTAAAAGAAAACCACGTAGCGATCAGCACCGTACTAGCATTCGCCCTCATTCCCTTATCCGGATTTGCGACGGATATATATCTCCCTTCGTTCCCCACGATGGCGACGTTCTTTGGCACCAGCCAGGGTGACATCCAGTTGTCGCTGGTCGTCTTTGTGGTGAGCAGTGGCGTAGGCCAGCTTTTTGTCGGAAGTCTGCTCGACAGTTTTGGCCGTTACCGGCTAAGCCTCGCTTCCCTTGTCGTTTTTGCCGTGTCTTGTTTTGTGATCGCGAACGCTCATAGCTTACCCTTAGTGTTGGCGATGCGCGTGATCCAAGGCCTGGCCGTGGCGCTGATCGTGGTGGGCAAGCGTGCATTTTTTATGGACATGTATTCGGGTGAAAAATTAAAACATTACACCAGCCTGTTCTCCATCATCTGGGCAACGGCGCCGATCACCGCGCCTTTCATTGGAGGTTTTCTTCACCATTACTTCGGATGGGAGTCAAACTTTTACTTCCTTGGAACCGCCACGCTGATCATCCTGGCGCTGGAGCTGCAGTATGGTGGAGAGACACTTAAAACTTCTCACCCCTTCAAGTTGCGTCACCTTTTGAAAATTTATATCTCCAAACTGGAGACGGCAGATTTTAGCCTGAGTCTTGTCATCCTGGGCTTGTGTTTTTCGATGGTCATTTTATACAGCATGGCGAGCCCGTTTATTATCGAGCAAGTCTTTCATCAATCGGCCGTGACCACGGGCAACTGTTCACTGTTGTCAGGTCTCGCGGTCATGATGGGCGGACTGCTCAGTAAATCTTCTATGCGACTCAGCTTGTACAAAAAGATGTCGGTCGCAGGTCCATTGCTTTTCGCTTTGTCGATCCTCATGATCGTCACCATGCACTACTTCCCGAGCCTGTTATCTATGATGATCATCGTCATGGCGCTCCACATCGTTTCCGGCTTCACCTTCAACTCCTTTTATTCGCATGCCCTTGGACGCTTCACCACAAACGCCGGCATCGTCAGTGGCATCACCGGCGGAGGAACTTACATCATAACTTCTTTGCTAAGCTATGCCCTCGTAAGAATACTGGATGTGCAGAACCTGGTCATCCTGGGCATGGCTTATTTGCTGATCGCATCCATGATCGCCGGATCACTCATCCTCTTCATCCAGGCACAACGACGCACGGTAGTCAGGGAGCAACGCGCATCGGCCGCTATCTGATAACCGCCCCAACAAACTCCCCAGCCCACGCAAAGTCCCCTGTCTCGGGGACTTTGCGTTTCGAGGCAAACGTCAATTCATTTCATCCCTCATTTTGTACAGCTATTTTCCTTGATGGAGATACCTGTATTCTGGTAAACAAAAGAATCAGAAACGAATAATTCAATAAAAACGAATTGATATACAACACCACTTCGCTATCTTCACTTGTCAGAAGCGCAGTTGTTTTGCGCAAAACAGTTTGTCATATTTTAAATCCCACCTCAGCGTTTTCTGGTTTTTTGGTCATTGTATCGGGATAGGTGATGATAATCACAAAGACTACCAAACCCTCTGGTGCTTCTTCGCATTGGCTATGGAGAAAAAGACCCCCTCGTCTCCAACCCTCTCTTCATCCCGGCCCGTCCCAGGCCCGGAGAGGAAGAATTGCGATCGATGTCCTACATCCTTTCTGAGCACACCAACACGTTCATCAAGCAAATCTTCAACCTTTCGAAGGCAAAAACAATCCAATGTCAACACGTGGATCATCGTTATATACCGTATGAACTAAAATTTAAATATTATGGCTACCAAAAAAAGTAAACCCGCCTCAAAATTATACACCTATCAGAATGGAAAGAAAGTTTTCCTGCGCAAGGAGCCCGATCAATTTGTAGTACGAGAGGCCCCCGAAGAGCTTATCGGAACCGACAAGATGAAGGCTTTGGAAAGAACCTCTCCATCCTCAACCCGCGTTACCGTGAGCAGCAACGCACTGGATTCAGAAATGAAAAAAATGCGGAAGGAGGCGGTAACCCATCATGCTTATATACTGGAAGATAGCAATGCTGAATTCCTGATTACGGATCGGATCATCGTAACATTCAAAAAACCGGCCACGCATGAAAAACTTTCCGAGTTTATGGCCAAATATGCCCTGATCCTGATGAAAAAATATTCGGACACCGAATTCTTGTTTCAGTTAACGGAACAAACGGGCATGAACCCGGTGAAGCTTGTTGTGGCCATCACGGAAAATGAAACTAGCGTCGCCGTGTGTGAGCATGATTTGAACAGGAGGATGAAGCGCACGCTCAATTTACCCACCGACGCAAAGTACAATCAGCAATGGCACTTGCACAAAAGACTCGTGAGCCCTGAATTCGATCAGCGCTCTTCTTCAAACTGCGAGGAAGCCTGGAATCTTTTGGGTCATTTTGGTAGTGCCGACGTGGTTGTCGGCATAACCGACGATGGATGCAAGATCGACCACCCCGACTTTGATTCACCGGGAAAATTTGCCACGTGGGGATATATGTCGAGTCTCACGTTGGTGCACCGCGACGCCATCAGTGCCAATCCTCAAAACATGTATGAGCCGGGGTCGGATCACGGCACCGCCTGTTGTGGGGTAATAGGAGCGGAGGTAGACGCTTCGTTAGTGGTCGGCGCAGCACCGGGCTGCAGATTGTTGCCTATCAAATGGGAAAGCGATGGCGCGAGCTTATTTATAAGCGACGATAAGTTTATGACGGTCCTCAATTTCATAGGCGACAAAGTGGATGTGTTGTCCAATTCCTGGGGAGCGTCGCCTGAAGAAGCTTGGTCATCGAATGTGGTGAACAAAGTAAAATCCCTCGCCCTCACGGGCGGACGCCGGGGAAAGGGTATTGTTTTTGCGTGGGCTTCGGGTAATGAAAATTGTCCTATCAGTTTTTCATCCAATCTGAACATACCCTATACCAGTGGTGTTGAAGTTCGTCCCGATGGTTCCGGCGTTTGGGTTGGCGTGGAGACATCAAAAACATTTTCGCACAACCTCGTCGGCATCCCCGGAGTGATGCAGATCGCCGCGCTGGCCAGCAATGCGCAACGCAGTCACTACTCAAACTATGGCACGGGCATTTCCTTGTGCGCTCCGACAAACAACGTCCACGAATATTATCGTCTCTCTGTCCCGGGGCTTGGAATCACTACCACGTCGGGCGAAGGCCCGCTTTTTGAGGATGATTTTGGAGGAACTTCAAGTGCAACGCCATTGATCGCAGGAATTGTGGGGTTGGTGGTCTCCGCCAATCCAACGCTGACTGCACTGGAAGTTATTTCCGTTTTACAACGCACCGCCAGCAAGGATCTCAACATGACGGGCTATCCCAAAACCCCGCCCGCCAGCTTCGACTCCAACACCTCGTGGGATATTTCACCCGTCGCCCCGTTTGACAAAGGTGACTTTAAAAATATAAATCATGCCGACGGAACATGGAGTCCCTGGTTTGGTTTTGGAAAAATAGATGCAGCACGCGCCGTGGCAGAAGCGCTTCGATCGATACCAGGCCCTGTTGCAGGGAACACGATCGTAAAATCTTCAACCCCTGGCAAAGCGATCCCTGACAATAATCCGACCGGAATCACCGATAAGATCGCGGTGACTGAACAAGGGACAATCGCATCGATAAAAGTTGAGTTGGACATCACGCACACCTACATCGGCGACCTTGTCGTGTCCTTAACTTCACCACAAGGAACGGTCATCTCCATCCACAACCGAAACGGAGGGAGCGCGGATAATATAAAAAAGACCTACGACCTCCAGAACCTTGCGTCGCTCGCCTCATTGACAGGCAAGGCAATACCGGGAGACTGGACATTAAAAGTTGCAGACCAGGCGCAGGTGGACTCGGGAGTTCTGAATAGTTGGAAACTTCATTTCGATTTATCCACTGAGCAGTCCGTACTCCTGGAAGACTCGCCAGGCATTGTGATCCCGGATAATAACCCAACCGGCGTTGAGCGGAGTCTTCAAACAGCAAGTGCAGGAGCCATCAAGGAAGTTGAGGTGGGTATTGACATAACGCATACGTATATCGGCGATCTTATTGTAAACCTGATGTCGCCGAAAGGTTCAGTCATATCCTTGCATAGCAAAGCAGGGGGATCTGCGGATAACCTGATTAAGACCTATACCTTTAATAATACAGTCGCATTGCGAACGCTTCAAGGTGAACAATTGGCGGGTACGTGGAAGCTGAAAGTTTCTGATATGGTTGGTCAGGATGTTGGAAAGCTTAATAGATGGTCATTGAAACTGGTTAAGGCATAAATCAATACGGGCTTACACGCACCACGATAATTTCTAAAAAGCAAGACTCAAGTCTATCGCGATTTGAGTCTTGTTTTTTTTGAATCTTGTTTTTTCTTGAAAGCCTTGGGATCACCGCTTCCTTTCTCACCGCCACCGCACAAACGAAATCGAAAAACACGCCCCTTTCCCCGGCTCACTCTCACAAGCGATATCCCCATTCATAGCCACAATAAATTTCTTAACGATCGACAATCCCAAGCCTGTAGAAGGCTCATGGTCTGTAGGGCGCGCGCTAAGTTTTTGATATTTCCCAAAAAGCTTCTTTTTATCTTCTTCGCTAAGCCCCGGGCCCTGATCCCGGATCTCGCACGTGACGCGGTCATCCCAAGCCTGCAAGCTGACAAATACCTGGCGTTCGAAGGGTGAGAATTTTATGGCGTTGGACAGCAAATTTTCAATCACCTGTTCCAGGTAATCTTTGTCGGCCCTGACATAAATTTCGGGATCGATCTTTCGCACGATGGAAATTCGTTTTCGCAGGGCGTCAACACTAAAGCGGTCGGCCACCGCGCTGCACATCGCCGAGAGATCTACGGCCTCGATCTTCACGTTGAGTTGTTGAGCATCGATGGCGTCGACGTCCAGAATTTTTACGATCATGTCGTCGAGCCGCAGGGCGCTTTTTGCTACCATGTCCAGGTAGGAGTTTGAGGTCTCATCCGCCTTTACGTTCATTTTCACCAGCGTCAGCAAACCCATCATCTGCCGGAGCGGGCTCCGCAGGTCGTGTGCCACCACGCCGATGAGGTTATTTTTTTCCTGGTTGAGTTGGACGAGTTCTTCATTGCTGAGTCGCAGTTCGTTTGTCCGCTCGTCGATGAGTGCTTGCAGGGCGATGTGCTTCTTTTTGTTGCGTGCATTCACGGCGATGAACGTCAGGGCAACCAAGGTTGCGGCGCCGACAAGGCATAGGGCATAGAACCACCACCGCTGCCAATAAGGTTCTGCAATGGTGAAGTGAATTTGGGAAGTGTCGCTCCAGGCGAATGGCCCATTCTTTTTTGCTCTTACCTCGAGCGTATGATTGCCCGCAGCCAGTCCCGAAAACCGGAGTTCCGGTTCCGAAGACGTCATCCATTCATCGGTGGGAAGAAAACGGTATTGAAAGGTCACTTCATTTTCGGGAAACGTGATGCACGACACCACGATGGCCAGGAAACCACCGTAGTCGATGGGATCGCTCGTGCGCGCAGCGGCTATTTTTCCATCCACGAGCACTTGAGTAAACCGCGGCTGCGGTGTTTTACTCAGCACGGTCAACGGACGCGTGCTGTAGCACAGGCCCTTCGCGGTGCCTACCCAAACATTTTCGCGACTATCGACAAAAAGACCACGGGGAGAGATGGTGTTCGACAACAGGCCGGAACTTTCATTGAACAGATCCATGGCTCCCGTCTGGGGATCATACAACGTCATTCCCAAGGCGTTGGCGACCAAAAGTTTGTTGCCGGCATAGGCGTGAATAGAGCTCACCGGCAAGCCCGTGAAGCGCTCCCCCATGTTCACCCGCTCTAAACGGTCATCCTGGAATTTTAACAATCCCTCGGAGGTGGCCAGCCAGATCGCGTCATCGGAAACGACCAGGTCAAGGACATTAAAGTCGCCATGCACGGCAAGGTTCACGGGAACGCTGATGTTGTGAAATACGGTGTCGCTGTTGGCTTTGAAAAACAGGTAGCTGCTTTTTCCGGCCGATGCAACGTACATACCATCCTTGCCTTCGCGAATGATGTTGATCACGCCTTCCTGTCCCAGCGGGATGTTGTACTGTTGAAGGTTCAGATTTTTGTCGACGTAATACACTTGTGTGCTGCCTGGAACAGCCAACCAGATGTTTCCATTTGAGTCGCGGGTTATTTCGGTCACAAACCGGCTGTGGGCGCTAAAGTCAAATTGCTTTTTTATTTTTCCTTTGCTAAACAGGAATACTTTGAAAGCGTTGGCCACCCAAACGCCGTCCTTTGCAGCGATCAGCGACTGCGAATAGCCGGCTGGAATATCAAGCAACACCTTATTCTTTTTTGAAACGCGGTCGAACGCATACAACGTGCTGCGCGTGGCATAATACATGGTGGCCGAGGTGGAATCTTCGGCGATGGCTTCAATGAAGTCGGCAACATTTGCATCGATTCCACGAAACAGGTTTTCCTTCATCATCACCAATCCTTCGTTTCCCGATATCCAGATGTCGTTGTCGGGGCTGGTGTAAACGTGATTGATGTTGTTGACGGAATAGGAAAGCGGCGTGAATGTGCCTTTGTCAAAATCGGCGATAAAGTGTTTCGTGCCGCGCGTGGCGACAAAATAGTGGTGGTTGTGAAGCGCCTGAACGAAAGAGACAAAAGGGACTTTCAGCGCAAGCGCCGGCACGGTGAATCCACCGTCGCTCAATAGCGTAGCTTGCGACATGCCCGCTGTTGAGCCGATGATCAGTTTGTTGTCCTCCACTGAAACAAACTCTACGCCATATGGAAATTTTTTGTCGATCGCCTCAAAGACATCGCGCTGTGCGTTGTATCGAAACAGGTTGCCTTGAAAGGATGAGAGAAAAAAATCATGCTTTTTGTCCTCGAAAAAAGAAAACGACCGCAAAAACTGCGGCGACCGGTTGGCGGCATCGAATATATATCGTTTCAATGTGTGGTTGCGCAGCCGCACCACGGATTGCGACTCGCTTATCCAAAGGTCGCCGTGTGCATCTTCATAGAGCAGCTTGGGATAGGAGAGTGTTGTGTCGTTTGCAACTCTCGCCACCGGGCACAGGCTTTTGAAGATCACCGTGTCACCCAGGTTGTGGATCTCGATCAGGTCGCGATCACCATAGGCAAAGAGCCGGCCGTTTCGCGTGGTCAGAAAGCCTTTGGCGTAGTTGCTGTGCATGGCGGCGCGGTAGCTGGTGAATTTAACGCCGTCGTATTTGACGATGCCTTCGTCGGTTGCAATCCAAAAATAGCCAAGGGAGTCTTGCGTGCAGCTTTTCACGATGTCGCTGGGCAACCCGTCGTTTACGCGGTACGGTCTATAAAAATACTCCTGCGCCATCGCAACCATGGCGAGCTGCAAAAGCAACAAAACGATCGTGCATTTTCTCACGTGCAAGACAGGTGGATGGGCTAACCTAAGATAAGAAAACTCGATTGTTCTAATAAGCAAAAGCCCATCTTTTTTTAAGGAAGCGCTGTTAGTGAGAGAATGAGGGCTGACGACATGCATAAGCAACGGTTTTTAAAATCACAACGTATTTTTCCCGCAAAGGCTCCCGTCCCGGGGACTTTGCGTTTTATTATCTTCAGCAAAGTCGGGGACTTCGCGTCCTAACTTCTTCCCAACAAGCCTCCCGTCTCGGGAAATTTGTATTTTAAAGGTCAAATCACAAACGCATTCATCAGCCCGCGAAACCACTTCCACATCATCACTGTGGGCTCTCCTGTCCCGGGAACTTCACGTTCCCATCATTCACCGTTCATCCTTAGCCCGCGAAACCCACTGGGGTGCATCCGCTATTCCTTGGCGTAAAAACAAATTCAATTGTGCGGCATGATGTTGAACATGTCGCATGTTATAAATCAATAGTTCCAGGACTGAATAATTCCGGTTTTCATCCTCTGCTATCCAACGTTCCCCTAATTTTTCTTCCGTCAAACCAGCGATCACGTCGTGACACTTTTCGCGGGACAATTGCAAGTAGTTTAGTAATTCCGTTTTACTATAAATTCTGTCTGGTACGATATCATCTATTCCATCGACGGGCACTTTGTCAGATTCGGTGAAGGGGAGGGGTGAAGAGAAATTCTTTTTCCAGGGAATGGTCAGGTAGTAATCCAGGAATATCAAGCAATGATAAGCGGTATAAAAAAACTTCTTCTCAGTATTCCATTTCTCTTCGGGCCATAGCGCAATAGCATTTTTAAGCATATCGATACTGGCTCCAAATTGTTTCCACAGACTTTCTTTTATGCCATCGATCATATCGTTGCGCTATTCGTTGGAATTTGTTCAAAGTGACGCCGCTGCCTTTTTCCTATCTGTATAAATATAGGTTTAAATTTGCGTCCAGACTTAACGGACATCCCGGAAAAGGCCCATTACCAAAAAAACAATAAAAACGCTGTATTAAGACAACGCCATATCCGTTAATTTGAATCAACCATGCGGCTGCACGAAGTTTTTATTTGCCGGGCGAATGTCTTGAATCCTTTTAAGAGCGGTTTGAAAAGGGTAGAGTAGTATAGAGGCGCTCACGCAATTGTCCGTCCCGAAAGTAGAATAGCACCCACATGCATTCCGAATCCGTTCCGAAACTGTATCAAAGGCATATGAAGGGATGTGTGAAGCCAGGTAAAAGCATTTATAAGACGAACACAGTTTGCACTGTCCCAAGATCTTTTTGACCCAGACAATCTATTTACCGAAAACAGAAAATATCCTTCCCAAACCCCGTAGGGGTTTCCGATCATAACCCCGGGTGAAACCCGGGGTAAACAACGCACGCGAAGCAGCGCGCCACAGGAAAACTTCATCGATCTTCACAACGACTTGGCGCGCATCGACGCGCTACATGCTGACGCGAACACGGGGGACCGCCTTAAAAAATGACCAACCTCTTCACGAAACACACCCCGCAGAGCGATTCTGCTTGTCGCATTATTCCCTCCAAATGTCGCTGTCAACCCCGCCACCGAAATAATTTAAATACTACGTTTGTAAAAACAGACATCACCTCAAACATAAATCCCACATGCTCCAAAACAAAAATGCCATCATCTACGGCGCCGGCGGCTCACTCGGCGGCGCCGTAGCCAAAGCCCTTGCCGCTTCCGGCGCCAAACTTTTTTTAACAGGCCGTACAATCACCTCCGTCCAAAAACTAGCCGACGAAATTCGCGCGTCCGGCGGCAGCGCAGACGTTGCCCAGGTTGATGCGCTGGATGAAAAAGCAATCAACAATCACATCAACAAAGTTGTCCAACACGCCGGCACAATAGACATATCCTTCAACGCCACCGGCGACAAGGTCGTCCAAAACATCCCGCTGGTATCCATGACCGCCGACGATTTCATGAACCCTCTAAAGTTCATGTTGCAAACCCAATTTCTGACGGCCACTGCCGCGGCAAAGGTGATGATCAAACAAGGCTCAGGAGTGATCTTATCTCTCACCGCTACACCCGGCGGCATAGGATATCCCTACACCGGCGGCTTTGCCCCCGCATGTTGCGCACTGGAATCCTTCACCAGCAACCTGGCTGCAGAGATTGGCGCCTATGGTGTGCGCGTGGTAAACATGCGGTCCGGCGGTTCGCCCGACTCCCGTATATTCAAAGAAGCCATCGACAACTATCCCGAAGAAATGAAAACCGTCCTCAGCAACATGGAGGCCGACACGATGCTAAAAAAACTCCCCCTCGTCGCCGACATCGCGAACCTGGCCGTATTCTTATCATCGGCCATGGCCGGCAAAATAACCGGCGTCACCGTAGACGTCACCAGTGGCACCACCGCTGGATTAAACTACCGGGCCCCCGGGGCATTCAAGAACCTGATTCAATGACGGACGCCGGACCCATGAAAATTCGCGGTGTTAACGCCAGACTTCTCATGTCCACTAACGCCCAACTTTGTTTCAAAACCGAGCAGCGGAATTCAGACAGCAGCCTAAATCAAAGATCAATTCCTATTGTCAATTGTGGCATGATTGTTATTCCTACATTTAGGAAATAAGTTTTTCGCCATGCAGAAATACATCCATTCATGACGACTTCCCCGCGGCCAACGCCTCCCCGGCTAGCGCTCCGCTTTTTCCGGTGGTACTGCCATCCGAGGTTGGTGATTCGTATTGAAGGAGATTTAATGGAAGTGTACAACGACGACCTGAAGAAGTCCGGAAAGCGAAAAGCCGACTTTAAATTTATCCTGGATGTGCTCCTGCTCTTTCGGCCGGGCATCATCAAGCCCGCAGAAGGTTATAAAAATATAAACCAATACGCTATGTACAAGAGTTACTTCAAAGTCGGCTGGCGAAACCTGATCAGGGACAAAGGGTATTCATTCATCAATATCGGGGGACTTGCCCTGGGTATAGCGGTGGCGATGTTGATCGGTTTATGGGTAAATGATGAGATGTCCCATAACAAGCACCACGAGCATTATCATAGCATTGCTGCGGTGCTTCAGAATAATACGATCAACGGCAGTATCGAAACGTATTCGAATGAATCCTATCAGCTGGGCGCTGAACTTCGCGGCAGCTACGGGAATTATTTCAAACGCGTTGTCATGTCTTATCCGACCAGCTCCATCTTGTCGAGCCAGGAGAAAAAATTTACCGTGAAGGGCAGTTTTATGGAAGCGGAAGCTCCGGAATTGCTGTCGCTGCAAATGCTGCACGGAACGCGCACGGGTTTGCAAGACCCAACCTCCATTTTACTTTCAGCCTCCGTGGCGCGCACTTTTTTTGGCAACGAGGATCCGATCGGAAAAGTATTACAACTTGACAACAGCGTTGACCTGAAAGTCACCGGTGTCTACCAGGACATGCCCGGTAGTTCTGATCTTAAGGACGAATTATTTTTCATTGCACCGCTCGAAATAGAGGTCAAGCGCGGTAACCGGTTTTTAGGCTGGGGCAACAACTGGTTGCTGGTGTTCGTGCAGTTGGCTGAAAATGTCGACATGGCGCAAGCCGCTATGGCCATCAAGGATGCCAAGATCAAAAATGTAGAGGAGTATGATAAACGTTTCAAGCCTGAACTTTTCCTGCACCCCATGGAAAAATGGCACTTGTATACGGATTTTAAAGATGGCGTGAATACAGGCGGTCGCATTGAATTCGTCCGGCTGTTTGGTGCGATCGGCGCCTTTGTATTGTTGCTGGCGTGCATCAACTTTATGAATCTGAGCACGGCGCGCTCGCAAAAACGCGGCAAGGAAGTGGGCGTTCGAAAGGTAGTCGGGTCTGCACGAGGTCAACTCATTCGCCAGTTCTTCACCGAATCATTCCTGGTGGTTTCACTGGCTTTTGCTTTCGCTATTTTTCTGGTTCAACTTTTCCTGCCCTGGTTCAATGAGATCGCCAATAAGAACATCCTTATTGACTGGGCAAATCCCAGGCTATGGATGGTCATTGTTTTCTGTGTTTTTCTGACAGCGTTCATTGCAGGAAGTTACCCGGCTTTTTATTTGTCGGCCTTCAGCCCCATCAAAGTTCTGAAAGGCGCCGTCAAGCTTGGGCGGTATGCTTCTGTTCCGCGTAAGGTGTTGGTCGTTTTGCAATTCACCGTTTCTGTTACGCTCATCATTGGAACCATCATTGTACATCAACAAATCCAGTTTGCGAAAAACCGGCCAGTAGGGTATGACTTGAATGGATTGATCGCCCTCCCGATAAAAACTGAAGAGGTTAAAAAAAAATATAGCGTGCTGAGAAACGATTTGCTGGCGAGTGGCGTGATCTCAGAAGTGTCCACCTCCGAGACGACCGTTACGAACCTGTGGTGGTCGGACTGGGGCTTCCAATGGAAAGGCAAAGACCCCAATTTGCAGGATATGATTTATAGAGGAGCCGTTGACTATGAATTTGGTAAAACCGTTGGATGGAAAATAAAAGAGGGACGCGATTTCTCCAGGGAATTCCCCTCCGATTCTTCCGCGATGATATTGAACGAAACAGCCGTAAGCTATATGGGCTTTAAAAACCCCATAGGTGAAACGATTAAAGCCTATGGAAGAGATTATACAGTGATCGGTGTTGTTGAGGATATGGTGACGCAATCGCTCTATCGCCCTAGCAAGCAAACCATTTTTATACTCGATCCTTTTAATCGGGCAAGTTTCATTAATGTAAAGATCAACCCACAAGCCAGTGCGATTGAGGCGTTGGAAGTGCTCAATAGAATTTTTGCAAAACATAATCCCAGCACGCCCTTTGAATACAGGTTTGCAGACGATGAATTTGCAGAGAAATTTTCTTTTGAAGCACGCGTTGGAAAACTGGTAGGAATCTTTGCCGTGCTCGCCATTTTCATTAGCTGCCTGGGCTTGTTTGGTCTCGCTTCTTTTGTGGCCGAACAACGCACAAAAGAGATTGGTATCCGCAAAGTGATGGGAGCCACCGTATCCATACTCTGGCAAATGCTATCAAAGGACTTTGTTGTTCTGGTCATCATCTCCTGTTTTATAGCTATTCCTATTGGTTATTATTTTATGAATGGTTGGCTGGAGGAGTACGACTATCGAACCGAAATTTCATGGTGGGTATTTTTGCTGACCAGCCTCGGTGCGTTGGTGATCACGCTTTTGACGGTGAGCTTTCAGGCGCTCAAGGCAGCGTTGATGAACCCGGTGAAGAGCCTTCGTTCAGAATGAGCTTATGCTGAAGCTTTTGCGTAGGAGTGCATAATTTTTATCGACTTAGGGTAGGTGGCGTATGGAAAAACGCCTCTTCATGCATCATGAAGACACCTAAGCAATGAACCATGCGCAACCTGTTTATTTTTGCACTCGCCGCCTTCCCGCTGGCTTGCCAGTCCCAATTTATTATCAAGGGCACAGTTAGAGATTCAACCAACCAACAAGGCCTTCCCGGCGTGAACGTCATCATCTCCGCGACAAACGCCTCGGTCGTAACAAATGAAATAGGGTATTTTGAGATTGAATCGAAAACCCCCACCGCGGAAGTTACCTTCGCATTTATTGGTCTCATTACAAAAAACATCCTGTTGAGTGCCTCGGAAACCGCGATCGTCTCTCTGGAGACGGATGAAGCAGGATTGCCGCCCCGTGATCATTTTGTAAAGATCAGTCTCAACGCAGGCTATTTTGGAGATGTGAAGGCGGCGCCCATGGGTTTCATGGTGTATATGCCGGTTCAGTCGATAGGTCGCCTTAGCCTGGGGCTTTTCCCAACGTTCAAGTACTGGAGCGCCAATAATAATAGAGGAACGGAACTCTCCATCAGCAAACATCTGCCCTATAGTTCCGTCGCGGCACTGCCGGATAACTTATTCCTGGCTTATCGATCAATCGCTTACCAGGAAAGCGGGTTCAACTTGAAGCAAGCCCGCGGCTTGATCGTCAACGAACTTCGGGGCCGTTTCGCGCTCGACGTTGGCGCCGCCTATAGTCAACTGGGATCTAACGATGTGCAAAGGACAAGAACCGAAACCTATTTCTCAGGACTGCTCGGTCTCGCCAAGATTTTCCAAGGTCGGGGCACGGGCGACACCGGTCTCTACGCCAGCCTCAACTACCATCCATCGCATGTCTTTTATGAGGCCGGCGCGTTTCGTTCGTTCGGGATAAGGAAACGATGGGCTACTGTGTTGGTCAAGTATTTCAACTATGAAGATATCAAGGGTGTGATGCTCGGCGTCAGTACAAACATTTTCTCGACCCGCTACTATTGCTGCGATTCCTGGGAAGTGCACTACGACGAGCTGAGTGTTTTGAGATGATCGTCACAGATCATATGCCGGTCGATCCATAAAATTTCTGCCATGATGCAACGAGCTAAAACGATTGAACAGGCTCAAACATAAAACCTGACCTCGTTTTCAAAACAAGCGTGTCATTTGAAATCTCCCTATAGAAAAAAACACACATCGTGCACACGCAAGTGTGTTTCTCACGCACACACTTCAAATCACTTTTGCTTTTCGTTGGGGTCATCAAGTTTATAGCGCACATCCTATAATGAACCTTGCTCAGCAAAAGAATTACCATTACTTTACCCGTATATCGATAAAGCCCTAACCTTTCAACACGCATGAAACGAAGAGACTTAGTTAAAAAATTAACTGCCTTGCCTTTTGCCGGAGGTTTTTTACCGCTCGCAGCATCGGCAAATCCGGCAGACAGTGTTCAGCCCGCATCCGGCCCGCTCGTCCTTGGCCCGTCGATCTACGAATCGATCGGCGTGGAGCCCATCATCAATTGCAGGGGAACGTTCACCATCATCGGTGGTTCGGTGGAGCGGCCCGAAGTAGTCGCCGCCATGAAGGCAGCATCGGGACACTTCGTTCAATATGATGAGCTGGCCTATGGCGTGGGGCGCCGGCTGGCGGAAGTTACCGGCGCGGAATGGGGAATGGTTTCCGCGGGATGTGCCGCGGGAATGAAACACATCACCGCCGCTTGTGTTACAGGCGGCAACCCGGAGAAACTCATTCGCATTCCCGATCTGAAAGGCTTTGAAAAGGATGAAGTGATCATCCCTGAATATTCCAGGAATGTATATGACCACGCGCTTAGAAACATCGGCGTCAAAATCGTTACCGTGAAGACCGCCGAAGAACTGGAACGTGCCATCAACCCGCGAACCGCACTCATATATATAATGACGGGCGAGGAGTCCGAGCCGGGTCAGCCCCTGTCGCTGGAAGTGATCGCCTCGAAAGCGAAGCCCAAAAACATTCCTGTGATGGCGGATGCGGCGGCAGAAATCCTGACCATCCCCAATGTGCATTTGAAACAAGGAGCAACCGTCGTGGTCTATAGCGGGGGCAAAGCCATTTGTGGTCCCCAATGTGCTGGCTTGGTCCTCGGCAGCAAGGACCTGCTCATGTCGGCATGGCAGGCCAGCTCACCCCACCACGGCCCGGGCCGTGACAACAAAGTGGGCAAAGAAGAAATGTTGGGCATGCTCGCCGCGGTGGAAGCGTGGGTGACACGCGATCACCAGGCAGAATGGAAAACCTGGCTCACCTATACCGACTATATCGCAAAACAGGTTTCAAAAATCGAAGGCATCAAAACGTCCGTGGAAGAACCCACCGGCCTATCTAACCGGTCGCCCGTGTTGAATATTTCATGGGATCCCGACAAGCTCAACATCACGGGCGAAGAAGTGGCCGAGATCTTTGCCAGGAACAAACCGAGAATTGCCATTGGAGGTAGAAGCGGAAAAGACGGGACTTCCATCAACATCACCACTGGCCAAATGCAACCCGGCAACGATAAAGTGGTAGCCGAACGTATCGTGAACCTGCTTTCACAAAAACGACCGGCAAGAGTGACTACGATGGCGGCACCCAGCGCAAAGATCAATGGGCACTGGGATGTTACGGTGGAATTTTATACCAGCAAGAGCACGCACAAACTCTACATCGAGCAAGACGGCAACTGGATCCAAGGCACACATACGTCCGACTTCTCCGTTCAGGAGGTGATGGGTATGGTGGAAGGCGACCAGGTGAAACTTCGCAGCAATCTCCGGATGCCCGGCGATGGCATCACCTACATGTTCTCCGGAACAATTTCGGGCGACGCATTTTCAGGGTCCATCTATCTCGGTGAATATCAAACCGCAAAATTCACGGCCAAGCGCTCCACCTACAAGGCAGAACGCAGACGCGTAGTGATTCCCGGCGGCCCGCCGTTGGCCACTTAGGCAACAGCGGTATTTTTCTCGACATAATCAAAAATAAAAATGCTTTATCAGAAGGGCATCCTCTATGGTATTTCCACCAGTCTGCTGGTGCTGCTAAGCCTGGTGCTACACGCGCAGGACATTGATCTGCTGGTGAAAGGCGGCCACGTCATCGATCCAAAAAATAAGATCGATGCGGTCATGGACATTGCCATCACCAGCGGCAAGATCGCGCAGGTAGCGACGGACATCCCGGCAAAGAGAGCCAAAAAAGTGATCGATGCTACCGGCCTGTTGGTGACACCCGGCTTGATCGACATGCACGTGCACGTCTACAACGGGAATGATGATGCCTACATCGCCAACGGCCCCACGAGTGTGGCTCCCGACGGATTCACGTTTCGGGCGGGTGTCACCACCGTTGTGGATGCCGGCTCGTCGGGCTGGAGAAATTTTCGACAGTTCAAGGAGCAAACGATCGACAAAGCCCAAACCCGCGTGCTGGCTTTTCTGAACATCGTGGGCACCGGCATGGTGGGCCGTCTCGAAGAGCAGGATGTTAACGACATGAATCCCGTCATGACGGCAGACATGATCCGTCAACTTTTTCCGCAGCTGATCGTGGGAATAAAGTCGGCGCACTATTGGGGCGATTTCACACAAGTGGATAAAGCAGTCGAGGCAGGCAAGCTGGCCAATGTGCCGGTGATGGTGGACTTTGGCGAGCACGAGCCTCCCAATTCAATCGAAGCGCTCTTCATGAAACATTTAAGACCCGGCGATATTTTCACGCACACCTATTCTTACGGACCCGACAAGCGCGAAACCGTGGTGGACGAACAAGGAAAAGTCAAGCCCTTCGTGTTCGAAGCACAAAAGCGAGGGATCCTGTTTGATGTCGGTCACGGCGGCGGCGCTTTCTCCTGGCGACAGGCTGTGCCGGCGATGCAGCAAGGTTTTAAACCTGACATCATCAGCACGGACCTGCACACGCAAAGCATGAACGGGGGAATGAAAGACCTGGACAATGTGATTTCAAAATTCATTAACATGGGCATGTCCGTTCCAGACGCCATCTTCAGGGCCACGTGGTCACCTGCCAATGTGATCAACCGGAAAGACCTGGGCCACCTCTCCGTCGGAAGCGATGCTGATGTCGCCATCTTTGCTTTGAGAAAAGGAGATTTCGGTTTTTTGGATGTGCGGGGCACAAAATTAAAAGGAACACAAAAGCTGGAAGCCGAGTTGACTATCCGCGCTGGGAAAATTGTGTGGGACCTCAACGGACTCAGTGCCTCGGTGTGGGATGCTAAATAAACGAATAATAAAATTGAAGAACGCGTTCGCATTCGCTAAGATTCTATTCTTCCTTTTCTGGACACCGGTGGTGCAAGGCCAGACCATTGACCTTTTGTTAAAAAACGGTCATGTATTCGATCCGAAAAATAATATCGATGCCGTGATGGACATCGCCATTGCGGATGGAAAAATCTTTAGCGTAGCAACCAACATTCCTTCCACAAATGCCAAGAAAGTGATCGACGTGACCGGCTTTTATGTTTGCCCCGGTTTGATCGACATCCACACGCATGTTTTTGTCGGCGGTAACCCGGAAACGTTTGCTGACGGAAGCTTGAGTATCTCACCCGATGACTTCGCACCCAAATCCGGAGTGACCACCGTGGTGGACGCCGGCACATCGGGGTGGCACAATTTTCCGGTGTTCAAAGATCATGTAATCGACAGATCCAAAACCCGGATCCTCGCCTTCCTGAATATTGCGGGTACCGGCTTGAGTGGAAAACCAACACAGGAAGATCTCAACGACATGGATCCCGACAAGGCCATTGAAATGATCCAGAAGTTTCCCGACATCATTGTCGGGGTGAAGATTGGGCACTATGAAGGAAAGGAATGGTTGCCCTTTGACCAAGCTCTATCGGCAAGTAAAAAAGCAAACGTTCCGCTGTTTGTGGAATGCCACTTGCCCCAATATTCCCTGGAAGATCAACTGAAGCGCATGCGGCCGGGCGACATGATCACACACTCCTATGAAAAAGTGTCCGAACGAATGTCGGTGGTGGATGAACAAGGCAAGGTCAGGCCCTTTGTAAAAGAAGCGCAACAACGCGGCATTTTATTTGACCTGGGCCATGGCGGTGCCGGGTTTTGGTTTAGCGAGGCCTTGCCGGCTTTGCAACAAGGCCTCGCACCGAATTCTTTTGGCACAGACTTTCATCGCTTCAGCATGAACGCGGGAATGAAAGATATGCTCAATGTCATGTCCAAATACATGGCCATGGGAATGACAAAAGAAGACGCCTTACGGCGTGCCACGTGGGCTCCGGCCAAAGCGATCAAACGCGAAGACCTTGGCAACCTGAGTGTGGGAGCCGTCGCAGACGTAGCGGTACTAAGTTTGCGCGAAGGCAACTTTGGATTTACGGACGCGGGAGGAAATAAAATCGACGGCCATCAGAAGTTTGAAGCCGAACTAACGGTGCGCGCCGGAAAGATCGTGTGGGACCTCAATGGCATCTCGGCGCAGAAATTTATAAAGTAGTCGACCCGGTCGGCGTATACGAATGAGTAGAAACTTATTGAATACTTAAAATATGAAAACTACGATCAGCCTACTGTTAATGATGTGCTTCTTCCTCACGGGAAATGCACAGACCTCCCCAAAAACTTTCAACCTTGTTGTTGGAACGTACACCAACCCCGGCAAAAGCAATGGCATATACGTCTATAGCTTCAACAGCGGAACCGGTGAACTGACGTATAAGGCCGAATCGGCACCCATAAAAAATCCGTCATATCTGGCCGTCTCGACGGACCGCAAGCACATTTATGCGGTTAGCGAAGTGGGTGATGGGAAGGAAAGCGTGAATGCATTTACGTTCGACCCCACCAGCGGAAAGATCACTTTCATCAACAGCGCAAGCACCGGGGGCAACGGCCCCTGCTATGTTTCTGTCGACAGCAAAAATAAAGCGGCATTTGTTGGGAACTACGGTGGTGGGAGCCTCGCGGCGGTGCCGATCAATCCCGATGGCTCATTGAGCGACAAACCCCAGTTTATAAAGCACACGGGGAACAGCGTAAAAAGCAACCAGGAGAAACCCCACGTCCACGCCACCGTGTTGTCCAACGACGACCGTTATCTTTTTGTCCCCGACCTCGGCACGGATAAAGTAAACGTCTACCAGGTAACGACAAACAAAGCACAACCCCTGACACCCGCCGCGCAACCTTTCGCGAGCGTCACCCCCGGGAGCGGACCGCGTCATTTTGTTTTTCACTCCAATGGGAAATGGGCTTATCTCATCCAGGAGATGACCGGCGTGGTCACCGCGTTCGATTATTCCAACGGTGTACTGAAGACCAAGGGATCGGTTTCATTGCCGGCATCCGGATCGCAGGGAAAAATAGATGCTGCCGACATCCACATCTCGCCCGACGGAAAATTCCTGTATGGATCACTGCGGGGCGATCAGAATGAGATCGTGGCCTGCTCCATCGACAAATCTGGCGGACTTGCCGTTGTGGGTCGTCAATCCACACTGGGCAAAACACCGCGCAATTTTGCGATTGACCCTACGGGCAATTTTTTATTGGTGGGAAATCAGAACAGCGACAACATCATCGTTTTCAAACGCGATCAAAAAACGGGATTGCTCAGCCCTACAAACATTAAGATTTCAATCGGTGCACCGGTTTGTTTGAAATTCGTTGCCGTGAACTAGAATCAAATTAGATTCGCGAGATCGCAAAAACAGAGAAGAGGCTGTCTAAAAAGACAGCCTCTTTCTTTTGTAACCCAGGCTTCAGATATTGTCTGTGCACGCATTTACTGTGATTTGACTTCTGGAAAGAAGGGCGAATTCAAGACGTGCATTAGCTGGACGCCCTGAAATTTACAAGTATTGGGATTGTGGGTGAGGGTTTGCATGAGCTTCTTGTTCCTGGATCGTCTTGTGTGTGGTCAGGGCTAAAGCCCGGGGCGAGGAGTTACTTTTAAACCCTGGCCTAAAGGCCAGGGTTTTTCGGGCTTTGAGCATCGGCGTCGCTAAAGACACCGTCAACATGCATCTCAAATACTTCCGGAATGCGGGTATAGGTTTATGGTTTAGTACTTGGCTGAGGGTTCTCGGATCGTTCTACAAAGCGGCACGCCCATATGCTAAGCTCTGGAGACTGTTTGGGGATTTGCTATCGACTTTGGTATGGCTGGTGTGGACATAAGGTGTAATCATTTGAACCGCAAAGGTGCTAAGGCGCAAAGTTAATGTAAAGGAAGGGAGAGGTCTTTGCGTCTTCTTTGCGTTCTATTCCAATGCGCTGAACGTTTTAGCGAAGTGCGTTAGCAGGATGGTCCGAACTTGAATAACCCTGGCCTTTAGGCCAGGGACCAAGGCACCTCACTCATCCGGGCTTTAGCCCTGACTGTTCCTATTTCGGACTGCGAAAAATTCTTATCACAAGTACACGATAGTTGTTCTTAGAAGGGTGAACTTAAGATTGAGTTATTCCATTCCGCGCCACAACGGTACCAGGGTCTTGATTTTACAAATTAAATAAGATAGCTATGTTAAGCAGCGTATTGGCAAGTTTTTATGAGAGAGACATCCGCAAGCTGATCGAAGAAATCAACTTATTTAAAAACGAAGAAAACCTGTGGCGAACCCATGGGTCGGTGAAGAACTCAAGCGGCAATCTTGCCTTGCATATCATTGGGGGCACGAATTATCTTTTCGGAACTATACTCGCCCAAACCGGCTATGTTCGCGATCGCGACCAGGAATTTATAAGAAAAGGCGTGCCCAGAAAAGATCTCGTGACGCAGTTGGAGGCACTTATTCCGATGATCAACAAAACGGTGAACGGGCTCACCCCGGAGCAACTGGACGCTGAGTACCCGCTGGTTTTCGACGACGCGAAACGTCCTAAAAGCTACCTGTTCGTACAGTTGTTGCTCCATTTAAATTACCACCTCGGACAGGTAAATTACCTCCGCCGCGTGCTGGAATAAGCCCACCCAAAATTTTTTCATCCTTTTCATGCAACCTTTTCGCTTTTCCGAGTACTCTATAGGCAAAGGCGAAACAAATCAATGAAAGGAACCTACCTGGGCGAATTTGAGGAACTCGTATTGCTTGCTGTCGGCATCCTGTTCGACGATGCTTACGGGCTATCGGTCGTGGATCAGCTTGAAAAGCAGACCCGCCGGCCGATCATGATCAGTTCCGTACACAAGACACTGGTCCGTCTCGAAGACAAAGGCTTTCTGAAATCGAAAATGGGCGGCGCGACACAAACGCGTGGCGGGCGGGATAAACGCCTCTACACGTTGACCCACGCCGGAGTCGGCGCGCTGCGCCAGTCGCGTGAACTCCGCAACGACATGTGGAGACAGGTTCCAAGTATCGTGCTGGACGGATCGGTATGAACAAGCTACACCCACCTTCCTGGGCCACGCGGTTGTTCCGCTCCTACTGCAACGATCACCTGTCGGATGCAGTGCTGGGTGATCTCCTGGAGCTGTACGAGCGTCGCGTGAGTCAACTCGGCAAAACAAAAGCCGATCTGCTTTTCGTTTGGAACGTCGTTCAGTTTATTCAACCCTTTGCGCTGCGAAAAAAGAAATCATCACCTCAAAATCATTACGCTATGTTCAGGAACTACTTCAAGATCGCCTTCCGCTCCATGTCGCGGCAGAAAATGTACACGGGCATCAAGATCGGCGGTTTCGCCATCGGTCTGGCGACGTGTATGATCATCGCGCTATACATTCGCCACGAGCTCAGTTACGACAAGTTCTATACAAACGGCTCGCGCACCTACAGACTCTACAACCACTACGACGCACAGGACGGCGGAAAGTGGACGGCATTTCCCGCGCCGCTTATCGGCGTGTTGCGAAACGAATTTCCGGAAATCGAAAAGGCCGGCCGGCTGATACCTTTCAAATGGTTTAACGCAGGCAGCAACCTGATGCGCCGTGAAGACCAGACCGAAAACACCTATGAGGAAGGATTTGATTATGCCGACCCGGAAATTCTGGACATTTTGGAAATACCCATGGTCTATGGCAACCGCGAGCATGCACTGGACAAACCGAACACGATCTTGTTTTCGCGAAAAATGGCCGAAAAGTATTTCCCCGGCGAAGACCCCGTAGGCAAGACCATTCTCTTAAACGACGACCTCAAGCACCCCTATATGATTGGCGGTGTGATGGAAAACTTTCCTCCCACCTCACACTTGCAGTGTGAATTCCTGATTACGCTGACCGGCGTGGAGTTTTGGCAAGGTGAACAGGGAAGCTGGTGCTGTTGGAACTACAATCCCTATGTCCGTCTCCGCGCCGACGCCGATCCTGTAACATTCGAACAAAAACTTCAGTCGATCATAAAGAATCACTACGGCGCATTCTTGAAAAAAGAGGGAAGCGCGAGTCTCGACGACGAGATGAAGCACCACAAGATGAGGATCCAAACGGTAGGCGATATTTACCTGGGTTCCGAAGGCATCGGCGACATCATTCCCCATGGCGACAAGCGATATATCCTGTTGTTTGGCGGCATTGCCGGCTTCATCCTCCTGCTGGCTTGCGTCAACTTTATCAATTTGTCCACAGCGAAGTCGGCCAACCGTGCAAAGGAAGTGGGCTTGCGAAAAGTGGTAGGCTCTGTTCGGGGAAATCTGGTGCGCCAGTTCCTCACCGAGTCCATACTGTACAGCCTGATCTCATTCTTCCTGGCGGTCGTCCTGGTTTGGGTAACGTTGCCCTACTTCAGCGCATTTGCCGGCAAGACCCTCACGATGCCCTGGACGGCATGGTGGATGTTCCCAACCTTAATGGGAGCCTCCGTATTCATCGGAATCCTGGCCGGCCTCTATCCCTCGTTTTACCTGTCGGCTTTTAAGCCGATCGATGTATTGAAAGGCGCCGTGGCCCGCGGCAGCAAGAACTCCACATTGCGTAGCGCTATGGTTGTTTTTCAATTCACAACATCGATCGTGTTGATCATCGGCACGTTTGTGATCTATCGCCAAATGAATTTCATCCTGCATACCAAGGTCGGGTTCGACAAAGATCAGGTGATCCTGATCCAGGGCGCCAACACCCTGGGCGATCATCGCGAGACCTTCAAGGAGGAATTGCTTCGTCAATCCGCGGTAGAGAATGTTACCAGTTCGAACTACCTCCCCGTCAACGAGACCAACCGCGACCAGAATGGTTTCTTCAAAGAAGGCCGATCAAAGGCAGATCAATCCGTCGGCGCACAGCGATGGTTCGTCGACACGGACTATATCAAAACCCTGGGAATGAAAATCACCGAAGGCAGGGATTTCATACCGCGACTGGCTTCCGACTCGACGTCGATCATCGTCAACCAGGCGATGGTCAAGGCGATGGGATTAAAACAACCGGTCGTGGGGCAGAAAATCGAGAACTGGAGGGTGTATACCATCATTGGGGTAGTGGAAGACTTTCATTTTGAAACCATGAAGGACAAGATATCGCCCCTCACGATGGTGGTTGGCACTGGCGGCTCCATCGTTGCTGTAAAAGTGAAACCTGGCGACATGCAGCAGACGATCGCCAGCATTCAATCGACCTGGAACAAGATCATGCCCAACCAACCATTCCGCTATACTTTCATGGACGAGAGCTACGCCAGAATGTACCAGGACGTGGAGCGGACGGGCAATCTGTTTGCCGGTTTTTCAATGCTCGCTATTCTCGTGGCCTGCCTGGGACTCTTTGCATTGTCGTCGTTCATGGCCGAGCAGCGGAAAAAAGAGGTGAGCATTCGCCTCGTGTTGGGCGCCACCGTCGGCAATATTTTCCGCTTGCTTACCCGAAGCTTTGTCGTCATGGTGCTGGTGTCGTTCGCGATCGCATCGCCGCTCGGTTGGTACATGATGACACGCTGGCTGGAAGGCTACAGCTACAAGACCGAGATCACGTGGGATGTATTTGCCGTTGCCGGATCGGCCGCCGTGGTCATCGCCCTGCTCACGGTAAGCTACCAGGCGGTGAAAGTTGCCCTGGGCAATCCAGCGACGAACCTGAGATCGGAGTGATCCATCTGATTTGGCCGGACGGAATTGAATTTTGAAATCTCACAGTCGGGTTTACCGGGCTCATGTTCGTATGCGAATCGTTTTCTTTGCATGCGAACATGAGCTTTGCATAACCTTGACAAGGACAATTCCTGGCATCACGCTGGAAAAAAAACCGGCAATTTTCTGCAACCATTTCCAGTTTTCGAGTATCCGTTTAGAAGAACTCTTTTCTGCCACGCTAAACCACGTCCCATGCTCAAAAACTACTTTCGTGTTGCGCTCCGCAATCTTTTGAAGTATAAAGGATATGCTTTCATCAATATCGCCGGCCTGGCCACCGGCATGGGCGTCACCATCCTGATCGGTCTTTGGATCCACGACGAGGTGACTTTCAATCAAACCCACGACCACTACGACCGGATCGTCCAGGTCATGGAGCACGTGACAAACAACGGAGAAACTGAATCGTGGACGTCGTTTCCGGCGGTGATGGGCGAAGAACTCCGCACCCGGTTTGGAAGCGATTTCAAGCATGTGTTGCAATCCTCCTGGACGAGCAACCACATCCTGACGGCGGGGGATAAGAAATTCAGCAAGACCGGTAACTTTTTCGAACCGGGTATCCTGGAGATGCTTTCGGTGAAGATGCTGAAAGGGACACAGGACGCCTTAAAAGATCCGCACTCCATCGTGCTTTCGGCGTCTGTTGCTAAGGAGTATTTTGGGGATTCGGATCCCATCAATCAACTGATGCGCATCGATAATAAAGAAGATGTTCGCGTGACCGGCGTGTTTCAGGATTTTCCTTTGAATTCCTCATTCAAGGAAATAAAATATGTGGCACCCTGGGCGCTGTATCTCATCGCCAATCCATGGGTTGAAAAAATGGACGACCCCTGGGGCAGCAACTTCACGCAAGTATTCGCAGAGCTGGCCCCTCATGCCGACTTGAATGCCGTGTCTCACAAGATTCACAATATCAAGCTCGACCGGGTTTCCGCCGGTGAACGCCGGTCCAACCCACAAGTATTTCTTCACCCGATGAGCCAGTGGCATTTGTATTCGGAGTTTAAGAATGGCGTAAATACGGGAGGGGGAATTCAATTTGTTTGGCTTTTCGGGATCATCGGCATGTTTGTGCTCGCGCTGGCGTGTATCAATTTTATGAACCTGAGCACGGCCCGGTCCGAAAAAAGAGCAAAGGAAGTGGGCATCCGAAAATCGGTTGGCTCCAACCGGGGCCAGCTGATCAGTCAGTTCTTTAGTGAATCGATTCTGATCACACTGTTGTCGTTCGTGGTCTCGTTGCTCCTGGTATATGCGGCGCTGCCGGCGTTCAATAGTGTTGCGGGTAAAGAACTTTCGCTGCCCTTGGGAAATCCGGTCTTTTGGTTGCTGGGACTTGGCTTTAGCCTGGTCACCGGATTAATTGCCGGCAGTTATCCAGCACTCTATTTATCATCGTTCCAGCCGGTCAAAGTATTGAAAGGCACTTTCCGTGCGGGGAAATTTGCGTCGCTACCCCGGAAGGTATTGGTCGTTCTCCAGTTTTCCGTTTCGGTTGTACTCATCATCGGGACCGTGGTTGTTTTCCGCCAGATCGAATTTGCAAGAAATCGCCCGATTGGGTACGATCGCGACGGACTGATCAATATTTTCACCACGGTGTCTGACCTGCACGATCATTTTGATGCGGTGCGCAACGAGCTAAAGTCAGCCGGCGCGATTGAAGAAATGACCGAGGCATGGAGTCCGACCACGGCGGTATGGAATTCGAACGGAGGCTTTGATTGGAAGGGTAAAGATCCGGAGCAAACTGTAAATTTCCCAAACAGCGGTATCACCTATGAATATGGAAAAACTGTGGGATGGCAATTCAAGGACGGTCGCGATTTCTCGCGCGAGCACGCCACCGATTCATTGGCCTTTGTGATCAATGAGGCGGCGGCAAAATTCTTGGGCTTTGAAAATCCTGTCGGAGAAACGCTTATCTGGGACAAAAAGCCGTACACGATCATTGGCATTATCAACGACATGGTAGTGGAATCACCCTACGAACCGGCACGTCCGTCGGTGTTTCATATTTCCAAAGATGGGGGAGGTGTATTTATTATCAAGCTCGACCGCAGCAAGAGTGCACAAGAGACCCTCGCGAAAGTAGAAGAGGTCTATCGCAAGTATAGCCCGGCAACGCCGTTCGAATATCATTTTGTCAATGAGGACTACGCGCGGAAGTTTGGCAGCGAAGAGCGGATTGGAAAGCTCGCAAGCTTCTTTGCCTTTCTTGCCGTGCTGATCAGCTGCCTCGGCATCTTTGCCCTGGCATCGTTTGTGGCTGAACAACGCACCAAGGAGATCGGTGTCCGAAAAGTGTTGGGAGCGACCGTTTTTCGCTTGTGGAAAATGCTGTCGGTCGATTTCGTCATCCTGGTGATGATCTCCTTTGTGATCGCCTCGCCGGTGGCCTATTATTTTATGCAGCGCTGGCTCGACGGATATCAATATCACGCACCTATCGCATGGTGGATCTTTGCGAGTGCGGGTGTGGCTTTGCTCCTGGTGACGATGCTGACAGTAAGCTATCAGTCGATCAAAGCGGCAAAGGCCAATCCCGTAAACAGTCTTAGATCAGAGTAGATCGAAGTAGTCTATCGACTAAATAGAAAATGTGTTATCGAATGAATGTGCCAACATCGAATTGATTTACATCCTATGCATCAGGAAATTCAACGTCATTCTATACAATGTAATTGATGATTTTGCTTTTGTGACGCAATCGTGTGATGTCAAATCGACGAATTTCGTGGCGTCTCCGGTTTGCGTTAAGGTGTTACTTTGTTAAATTCACTTAACGTTAAGTACACATAACCTAAACCTAAACCCAAAGCAAATGAGACATTTGTTACCCCCCCTTATTGTCCTCATGTGCGTGCTTGAGTATCCGGCGTTTTCACAAACGCGACTCATCACGGGCACAGTTATCGATCAATCCACAGCCTCGCCCCTGGCGGGAGTAAGCATTGTTGCCAAGGGCAGCAACGCCGGAACTACTTCCGGTGAAGATGGAAAATTTTCACTGCAGGCACCATCGTCCACAACAGTCCTCGTGTTTTCGTTTATCGGCTTCGAAACACAGGAGATCAACGCCACGGATTTGACGACCATCGACGTTAACCTGGTGCCGACTTCCAACCAGCTCGATGAGATCGTCGTGTCGGTTGGTCGCGGTTCGCAACGAACGATTACCGACTCGCCATTGCCGGTGGATAATCTTTCTGCAAAAGACCTCAGTTCCACGGGGCAATTCACGTTCGACAAGGCGCTTCAATACAGAGTGCCGTCGTTCAATTCGGTGAACACGCCCGTAAACGACGCCACCACGCTGTTGGACCCCTACGAAATACGCAACCTGGGTCCGAGCCGCACACTGGTGCTCATCAATGGCAAACGCAAAAATTTGAGCTCGCTCTTGTATGTGCAGTTTGCCCCGGGCCGTGGCGAAACAGGGGCCGATCTTTCGGGTATCCCTACCGACGCCATCAAACGCGTTGAGATTTTGCGCGACGGTGCATCGGCACAATACGGTTCCGATGCCATAGCCGGCGTCATGAACGTGATCCTGAAAGACAAATTCGAATATGCCACACTCAACGTCAACGCGGGTGTTACCCACGAAGGCGATGGCGGTTCCTATGGGATGTCGTTCAACAGCGGCAAAAATTTTTCGCGCAATGGATTTATCAACTACACCATCGGTTTCAACCAGGCCAACAACGCGGTCCGCTCCGGTACCGTGGATGTGCCAACCGAGATTGCCACCTTTGGCGATCCGAGCGCGCCCATGTCCGACCCGACGAACAGCGCCATTGTGAACTATCTCAAGGTGTATCCCACGGCCAATAACATCAACGGTACGGGCACCACCTCGGCAGCGAAATTTTTATATAACCTGGGCATTCCCCTGGGCGAAACCGGCATGCTCTACAGCAACGCCGCCATTGTGGTAAAGAAGGTGATCAGCAACGCCAACTACCGCGTGCCCTACTGGAAGAAGGATTATGGTCTGCTCCATATATCGGACCCTAATGGTGTGGACTATACGAACAGCACCGACCCCGCGGAGATTGCCCTGTACAAGGGCTACATCGGCTACATGCCTACCTTTGAAGGAGATCTCACGGACTACAACGCCACACTTGGTGTAAGGGACAGCGACAACGGATGGACTCACGACATAAGCTTAACCACAGGAGGGAACAGTCAGTTGTATACTGTGAATAACACCGTCAATCACTCTCTCCAGGAGGCAAGCCCGACATCGTTTAAGCCGGGTGGCTATCAATTCAATCACATCGTGGGCAACGTAGACGTAAGCAAAACCTTCGATAACAAATTCACGGTAGCGCTGGGTGCCGAAGGCCGGCGCGAAACGTACAAGATCATTGCCGGCGATGCGGCTTCGTATGAAGGCGAAGGAGCCAATTCGTTCCCCGGCATACGCGAAGAAAATGCTACCACCAACAGCCGTTTCAACCTGGGTGCCTATGCCGACCTGAGCTGGGACATTACGGACAAGTGGCTCGTGGAAGGCGCAGCGCGTGCCGAACGGTACAGCGATTTCGGCAATGCTTTTGTGTGGAAGGCGACAACCCGCTATAAATTCTGGGAAGACAAATTGATTTTGCGCGGCTCTGCTTCCACCGGCTTCAGAGCGCCAACCTTGCACCAGATCTATGCGCAATCAACGCAAGCCTCGTCGGCGGGTGGCACGATTGTGTTGTCGGGACTGTTCAACAACCGCAGCAAGGAAGCATTTGCCCTGGGCATACCTTTGCTAAAGCCTGAGAAATCCAACAACTATACCGCCGGTATTGGACTTAATCCATCGCCGAACCTGAGCATCACCTTGGATTATTACAACATTACGATTTCGGACCGGATCGTTTACAGCTCATCCATTACTTCCGACGATCCCAACACCACGCTCGGTCAAATCCTGGAGAAGGGCGGATTGGCGAGCGTTCAATTTTTTATCAACGGCATCAAGACACGAACAACCGGGTTGGACTTTGTACTCAACTACAAAAACATCAGCTTGGGAGCCGGCAGGCTTGGTGTGAACCTCGCCGGAAACGTAAACCTGACCAACGAGATTCTCGGAAATCCCAACAACCCTCCGGCCATTAGCGAAGCGGGGTCGACGATCCTGAGCACTCAAATACGTTCGTTGCTTACCGAAGGACGCCCGCGCTACAAAGTTATTCTCGGCGCCGACTACAACGTGTCGAAATGGAGTTTTGCTTTGAACAATACCTTGTTCGGTCCAACCAAATTTCAAGACATGGACAACGGCGGCGCCATCATGGAGCACATCAAACAGGAGTTTTCACCTGCAGCGGTTACCGACCTGAACATCGGTTACAGCATTACACAATCGCTGAATTTTTCCTTTACGGTAAACAACATTTTCAACGTACTGCCGAGCTGGAAGCTTGTGGCACTGGACAGCGAAGGACAACAGGTGTTGAGCGATGCCGAACAGAAAAACCTACTGGAAGGATTTCTCTGCTTTAGCGGCCGCTACCGTATACTGGGTTACAATGGCTCACAATTCAGCCAATTGGGTACCACGTTTATGGCACAGCTGACATTCAAGCTGTAGCCTGAAGAATAGTTTTTGCAATAAGAACACGCCGTGGTGATCGTAACGATCTGCCGCGGCGTGTTTTTTTCATTTGACTAACAACAGGGATAAAAGAAAGGACCGCGAACGTTAGCCATCATCGTCGTTTTATCTTTGCATGACAATAAAAATCAGAACACCGGAATTTATTTCACGGCAAAAGTAATCACCGAGTTTTCCCAGGCCAGCGACACCTCGCCTTTTGGCGAAACCGTATAGGTTAGTTTTTCGGCAAAAGCTTTTGACTTTTTTACCGGCACACTGATCCGCAAAACATCCTCGTCCTGCTTATAGCTGAAGGCTCCCCACTTGATGGTCTTGTTAAAAATAACCGTCGCCTCGTTTTCGGTGGGAATAATAAAGAATGCATACTTGCCGGCCGACAGTTTTTTACCTTCCACCGTGGCATCGGCGGAAAGTGTAAAAGCGGTAGTTTCGTTGGCACCGGCGCGCCATACCTGGCCATAGGGCACCAATTCTCCCCAAATTTTTCGACCTTTAACAGAGGGCTGTCCGTAATCGATCGTGATGGTTTTTCCGTTTACCGTAGCGGATGCTTGTGCGGGCGGGCTCGGGCGAGCGGCTTTGTCATCTTGAGCAAGCAAAGCGAAAGGAGCGAATAGGATACAGAACAGCAAAGCTTTCTTTTTCATAATGGTTAAATGTTTTAAAGTTTGATGGCAGATACGCGCCCCGGGTGTTCAAGTTCTGTTCAAGTCTGTTCAAGCGTGTTCAATATTTTAGTACTCTGATAATCAATGGATAACGAAAAGCAGCCTATCGAAAAATGCAGGCAACGAATTGAAGAAAAAGTTGGCTGGGGCCCCGGCGCGGCATGGCAAAACCAGGACTTTGAGGCGCTGAGTGCACGGATCTATAAAGAAACGAAGGTCTCACTGAGCGTCAGCACACTAAAAAGATTGTGGGGAAAGATCCGCTATGAAGGCACCCCCAACATCGCCACCCTGAACGCACTGGCCCAGTTTATCGGCTACGAAAACTGGCGGACGTTTGCATCGAACGGTTTCACCCACCAGCCGCTAAACGGTGTGGCAGCGACAAACGGCGTTGCCACGAAAGAAAAAGGAAATTTTATACGATCGAATATTCCAATGGCGCTAGGATAATCGTTGCCGTCGGCATCGCGGCCAGTTTGTTTTGGTGGATCCAAAGCCGGCCCAAGCAGTTGAAATATGACAACATTGTTTTTAGCAGTCAGCCGGTGACCAACACGGTGCCCAACACCGTTGTCTTTAGCTACAACGCGAAAGATTCCAATGCCGATTCGGTTTTCATCCAACAAAGCTGGGACCCCATGCGCCGATACAAGGTGGATAAAAACCTGACGGAGTATACTAGTACGTATTATTTGCCAGGCTATTACAGCGCCAAACTTATTTTGGATGCTACCGTCGTTGCAGAGCACGATGTCTTCATCGAATCCAACGGCTGGCTGGGCACCGTCGACCGAGAGCCGATTCCCCTGTATGCCGCTGAAGACAAAATTCTGCACGATGGCATTTTACAGTTGAGCGATGCATTTTTAGCGGAACAGAAAATTGATCTTGAAAAAGAAAAACTGTGGACAAGTTTCTTTCGCGTGATGAAAGAAGAGGTTGTGTCGGACAAAGCCTTTCAAATGGATGTAACGTTAAAGAACACGTTTGGAAAAGGCGCTTTGGTGTGCCAGAAAACCCAGATCGTTTTGTTGGGAAACACCGGGGCCATCGTTATCCCGCTCAGCATAAAGGGATGTGTAGGGGAATTATTTTTACAGACGGATGAATCGCACGATGGCAAGACCAACGACCTGTCGGCCTTCGGAGTGGACTTCTCAGATTGGGTGACCGTGCAATGCCGTGTGCAAGACAAAAAAATCTCCATCCGGATAAACGACATCCTGGCATTTGAAGGTGACTATCAAAAAGGCATCGGCCAGGTGGTGGGCACCCGGATCAGTTTTATGGGTACGGGTGTTGTGAAGGATTTTGCGTTGAGGAAAATTTGAGGGCTAAGCTTGAGACGTTTGCCCGAAAGCGCAAACAACAGCAGCAGAATGTAAATACTTTTCTCCCGCATAGCGAATGCAACCGACAAAGTCGGTCCAACCCTAACCTCCCCGAGGTCAATTTCAACGGACAAAAAAATACTTCCTAAAGGTTGTCGAATCCTATAAGCCCGATCGTCATTGGTTTTTAACAGTAAAATTCAAACCAATGGGAAAAATCGTCAGCTTCATCAACACGACCCCGGACGGGTTCGCGGATAGTCAGTATGTGACTCCGGATATAGAATACTTCGAATTTATTCACGATCTCTTAGCCGAGGCGCAAACCGTCGCTTATGGCCGCAACACATTTGAATTGTTCCAGCAGTTATGGCCTGCAAGGCTTGCAAGCGATGACGCGCCCTATTGGCAGGTGAAAATGGCGCAAGCGCTCACCGACATACCCAAGCAGGTGTACTCATCAATATTGAACTCCACCACCTGGAACAATTCGACGATCGTAAAAGCCATTGATGTTAAAGCGATTCGCCGTTTTAAACAGGAGGATCAAAAAGACCTGCTGACCTTCGGGAGTCTGGGATTGGTGGCCGCGCTCACCCAAAACCAGCTGGTGGACGAATATTATTTCTGTATTCACCCGCTTGTCGCCGGTGGCGGCAACGCACGCCTGTTCAGCAAGATCAAATTGAATGCTCCCCAACCTTTGAAACTGAAATCTACAAAGGTTCTTCAATCAGGCGTGGTCATTGTGCATTATGAGCGCGCCGATCAATGATTATACCCGGTGTATAATTTCCGGTTTTATAATTCCCCTACTTTTTACAGGACACATTAATCATATTGACTATGAAAAAGATAGTTTTCATCCCATCCATTCAAATGATCCTGATGTCATTTATAATTTTTAATGGCCAGGCACAGCAAAAAACGAATGCCAACTTAGAAGCAGCAAAAAAGGCAATCGCGGCGAGTAACGAGATTTATTTTCAGGCTTTTGCCAAAGGCGACTCGTCCCTGTTCATCGACCGTTATGCAAAGGACTGCTGGATCATGCTGCCAAATGCCCCCGCACTTTGTGGGGTAGACGCTCCGCTGGAGGTTTTTAAAACCGCCTATCATAAGCTTGGCCTCCGGAATGGAAAATTTATCACGATCGACGTATTTGGGGACGGCGTGGAATATGTCACCGAAGTAGGCTTCTGGCAAGTATTTGATGCCCGCCAGAAGCTGTTTGACAATGGTAAATTCCTGGTCCTCTGGAAGAAGACCCCCGAGGGCTGGAAAATGTTCAGGGATTCGTTTAGCAGCGACCGGCCCAAATAGGAAAAATATTCTCAAAAAGTTGTCGCATTCTAAAAGCTCGATCGTCATTCGTTTTTAACCACTAAAACTTCAAAGACCAATGGGGAAAGTAATGAGTTTGATCAACACGACGCCGGATGGCTTTGTAGACGGCAAATATGCTATTATCGATGCCGAATTTTATGAGTTTACGCACGGTCTGCTCGCCGGCACCGGGACCGTTGCTTTCGGTACCACCACATTCGAACTGTTCCAGGACCGCTGGCCACCCGTCCTGAAAAAGGACAACCTGCCGGAATGGCAAGTGAGAATGGCGCAGGCGCTGAATGATAAACATAAGGCCGTCTACTCCTCGTCTTTAAAAACGACCACCTGGCACAACTCCACCATTGTAAAAAAAGTTGATGCCGCAGACATTAGCGTTTACAGGCAAACGGGTAAAGAGGGATTGCTGACACTGGGCAGCCTGAGCCTGGTGGCGGCACTAACGGAAATGCAACTCATCGACGACTATTACTTCTGCGTTCAACCCCTCATCGCGGGTAACGGCGACGTGCGCCTTTTCGACAAGCTGAACCTGGAGACGAGCCGGCCGCTTAAATATGTCGATAGCACACATTTAAAATCCGGCGTGCATATCATCCACTATCAGCGTGCAAATTAATTTTGGACATCCACAACGACTTATAAAACAATTAATATTTTAACTTACTATGGAAAAATTTATGCTCTTATTCAGAGGTAGCGACGTCTACCAACCGGGCCAGTCTCCTGATGCTTTGGATGCGCTTAAAGAAAAGATGATACATTGGTTAACGGACCTTTCTGAAAAAGGGACGCACGTAGCCAGTGAACCATTGCAAACTACCGGCAAACAGGTTTGGGGCACAAAAAAAACGGTAACCGATCGCCCTTTCGGAGAGGCAAGAGAGATTATTGGAGGTTGTACCATTGTGCAGGCCAAAGACATAGATGAGGCCGTTGAAATTGCAAGGGGCTGTCCTATTTTAGAATCGAATGCAAACATAGAAGTGCGCCCTATCCAACAAATGTAGACTTAGTTTTTTAAACCATTAAATTTCGAACAAAATGAAAGATTTCTTATTAGTATACAGAACAGACTACAGCACGATGCCGAAGGCTTCACCCGAAGAAATGCAAGCTTCCACGAAACGTTGGATGGACTGGATCGGGGGTATTGCCGCTCAAAACAAATTGGTCGACCGGGGAAATCGTTTGGTGCCGGCGGGCCAGGTTTTAAAACCCGACAATGTTATCGCCGATGGACCTTACACAGAAATTAAGGAGTCTATTGTAGGATATAGTCTCGTAAAAGCAGACTCTATTCAAGAAGCCACTGAATTGGCAAAAGGCTGCCCAATTTTGCGAATTGGCGGAAATGTAGAGGTGAGAGAAATCAGTGTGCTATAAGCTTAATTAGGAAAATCATAAATGCCTTTGTACTTTTTACAAAGGCATTTATTTTTTTATGGATCAGGCAGAACTCATACCCCATCTCTTTAGAACAGAATACAGAAAAATAGTTTCTGTGCTCTGTAAACTATTTGGTATCGAGCATATTGAAATCGCCGAAGACATTGTGAGCGACACTTTTCTCATCGCCTCTGAATTGTGGGGCCTAAAAGGACTGCCCGAAAACCCAACCGCGTGGCTCTATACCGTTGCGAAAAATAAGACCAAGGATTATTTGAAACGCAACACACTTTTTGCGCAAAACATTTCAAAAGGAATAAAATACAACACAACGACTTCGGAAGAACTGGAAATTGATCTGTCTGTCAAAAATATCAATGACAGTCAGTTGGCCATGATCTTTGTTGTTTGTCATCCTTGCAATCCCGCAGAGGCACAAATTGGATTAGCGTTAAATCTTCTTTGCGGTTTTGGGGTGGATGAAATTGCCAGCGCCTTTTTGACAAACAAGAAAGTT
>DATDAV010000230.1:0-15072 GCA_036525235.1 Chryseolinea sp.
CCCATCAGGATGACTACCGTCGCGGTGGATTGCGCCGCCAACGCCAGGTCGCCCGAAAGTTCGCCGGCTTTTGTGGTGCCCGTGATGACCCAAAAACTTTCGCTCACGCCGCGTTCCGTCACCGGGATGTTCATACTGGCAGGCACCGCCAATGCGCTGCTGATGCCGGGCACCACGGTCGTGTGCACGCCATGGGCTTCTGCAAAAGCGACTTCTTCTGCGCCACGCCCAAACACGAACGGGTCGCCGCCTTTCAAGCGCACCACGTGACCATACACATAAGCGTAGTCGACGATCAACTCATTGATCTCCTCTTGTGTATGCGAATGCGCTCCGGCTCTTTTGCCCACCGAAAACGAGGGCACGTGCACGGGGATCATGTTCAAGATCTCTTCCGATACCAGCGCGTCGTACAGCACCACGTCGGCGGCCTTGATGGCCATGAGGCCTTTCAGCGTCATCAGCTCCGGGTCGCCGGGGCCGGCGCCTACCAGCGTGAGGTGAGGTACTTTTTCGAATGTGAATATCGTTGGTATCATTTTGCTACAGCTACTTTTTCTACTACGCTCTCGCCGGTTTCCGCGGCGCGGTAAGCGGCCACATCTTCCATGAACTTTGTCGATTCGGCAATGAATTTTGCGGCAAAGGCTTCAGAAGGTTCGTTCTTGTTGATGCGGAGTACATATTCTTTGAAGTTGCCTTCGAATGCAAAGACTCCGGTTTCCACAAACTCTCTCTGGAAGTCGCTGACGGTTTGATATTGCGTGCTCGGTTTGATATCGCGACCCAGCAACAGGGCCTTCGCCGAGTTGATGAAGGCGCTATAGCTATGATAGATCGAGTCGGCATACAGTCCTTGGTCGTAAGCTTCTTTCGCCCATCCCAATTTATCTTCCGAATCGTACAGCAAGGTTGCCACGAGGTCGATGATCACACCCGCGCACTCGCCCACGGCGGTGTGCAAAATGAAATTGTGATCCTGACCCCAGTCGATATATTCATCCGGCAATACCGCGGTGATGTCGCCAAGCGGCTTCAGCAATTGATAAAAATGATTGCGGCCGATGCGTTTAAAATAGTCGTGATAGTATTCGCCCTCGAGGCTGTTGGTCTCGTAGTCGTTAAACAGGAGGCGCAGCGCGTCGGGGCCGCGTTTGCTGGGGATCTTGATGATCTTGTCGGAGATGATGCCCTCGCCGTTCTTCACTTTGCCTCCTCCCAACAGGACCACCAGCGCGGGCATTACTTTGCCTTGCTTGTCTTTGATGGTGCTGCCGTGCAGACCGATGCTGGCCAAACCGTGCTGACCGCATGAATTGGGGCAGCCGCTGATCTTGATCTTGATGTCGTTGTTGTAGATGAGGTCGGGGAACTCGTTGCGGATCACCTTCTCCAGCGCCAGCGAAATGTTGGTGCTGTCGGAAATGCCGAGGTTACAGGTATCCGTTCCGGGGCAGGCGGTGATGTCGGCCACGCTGTCGAAGCCCGGTTCGGCCAGGCCCAATTGGTCGAGGGCCAGGTAGAGGTGCTTCAGGTTCTCGGGGCGCACGAAGCGGAGGAGATAGCCTTGGTTGATCGTTACACGCATGTCGTCGGCGGCGTACTGATCCACCACGTTCGCAAACTGGCGCGCCAATTTCGACGACAAGTTGCCCAGGGGAACTCTTACGTTTACGCCAAAGAATCCGGCTTGTTTTTGTTCGAACACGTTGGTGTCTTTCCAGCGGTCATAGCGTTTCTGATCGGTGATCTCGGCCGGACCGGCGGCGATTTCGCTGGGTATTGCCGCGTCGGGCAATATCGCCGTGTTGATGGAATACGATTTGTTTTTGATGGCTGTTCTTTCTTCGGCCACCAACGCCATTACTTTTTCCAACCCCAGATCGGTCATCAAAAATTTGAAGCGGGCCTTCATGCGGCGGTTGCGTTCGCCATAGCGATCGAATACGCGGAGCACGGCTTCGGCGAAGGGAATGATCTGATCTTCCTCCAGAAAGTCATAGGCCAGTTCGGCGAGGGTTGGGTTGGCACCGAGGCCACCGCCGATCATCACTTTAAAGCCACGCTTACCGTCTACGATGCGGGGAATGAAACCCAGGTCGTGGATGAAGCTGAAGGCAGTATCTTCTTCGCTGGAGGAAAAGGAAATTTTGAATTTACGACCCATTTCCTGGCAGATGGGGTTGCGCAGAAAATAGCGGAACATTTCATGTGCATAGGGCGACACGTCGAAGGGTTCCTTCGGGTCGATGCCGGCCGTGGCGGAAGCGGTTATGTTGCGAACCGTATTTCCGCAGGCCTCGCGTGTGGTGATCTCATCTTTTTCCAGCTTGGCCCATAGCTCTGGGGTTTTGTCCAGGCTCACATAATGTATCTGAATGTCCTGGCGCGTGGTGGCGTGCAGGGTGCTGCTGGCATATTCGTCGGAGATGTCGGCGATGCGGCGGATCTGTTTGGTGCTCAATCTGCCAAAGGGAAGCTTGATGCGGATCATTTGCACGCCGGGTTGGCGCTGACCATAGATGCCGCGGGCGAGCCGGAGGCTACGGAATTTCTCATCATCTATCTTACCGTCGCGAAAAAGCTGGATCTTTTTCGACAGGTCGATGATGTCGCGTGCAACGATAGGGTTGTTCAAGTCTTCTAGTTCTGAGCGAAAGCTTTCCATTTTCTAGCGGTTGTTCGTTTGGTATGGTCGTTAAATAAAAGAGCCTTTCCTGTGGCAGGAAAGGCTCGGTATGTTTTGTGTTTGTTAGACGTTTGCTTGCGTTGCTTACGTACCGGATACTCCTGCATGAGCATTAAGATCTTTACAGCAACACTTCGCTGCATGCATCTTCTTGGTCGTACAGGAGATCATATTTTTCATATCTATTCTATCTATGCTATTATATCTATCACGAAAGTAGACTATGCTTTACAAAATTCAAATCAATATGTTATAAAAATTGTGTTTTCACCGGTTTAACAACTGTTCGTATCGCAGCGCAATCGAATGTTCTCCCAGAAAAATCACTTATCACGGGTGATCCAAATCTGCCCCGGCGCTGGCAACTTCGCTTCCTGAACCGGTTTCGTCCTCACCTTATGAACGCTCTAACGACGATATGCTAGCTTTCGTTTCCGGAATGGGAGTTTTACTGGGCACGCTCACCTCACTTTTTTTACTGTTGGTGAAGCGGCCACAGCACGAATATGCGGTGCGCTTCCTCGGCTTGTATACTTTGTCGCTTACGGTAGGGCTTGCAGAACCGCTGATCCCCACGGGGAACCTGTTGCTGCGTTACGCTGCCGGTGGTGTCAGTTTGCTGTATGGGCCCCTCCTCTATCTCTACTGCCAACACCGGGTGGATGCTGACCGCAGGGCCCAGTCGTCCTGGAAACACTTCCTCCCCTTTCTTCTCTATTGCGTGTTGCTGACGCTGGAAAAATATTTCGCCCAGGCTTCCGTCGAGGTCCGCGAAGGCGTGGAGCTTGGTTTGTATATTCTGCTGTTCACCCAGATCATCGGCTATTGTTTCATGGCCGATCTTTATGTGCGACACTTCCAGGAGCACATCACGGGCGCCAATGTATTTACGCGGAGCAGTCGCTTGTTCTTTTTGAAAATGATCGTGCGCGTTTCGGGAGTGTTCTTTCTAGCCACGTTTGTCATGAACCTTTGCCTGGCTTTGTTTGGGTTTGCCTATCGCGAGGAGCTATCGATCTCCATCCAGGTGGGCGTTTGCCTGATCTTATTTTTGATCGCGCTGCTGAATACCGAAACGATGCATGCTGAAAAGATGGTGGAGTAACGCTTTATCGGTCCTTCAATCGAAAGACAAATTTCAGTCCCGACCACACGTCATTGACGGCACAAACTTTTACGTCGACCAATCCATTCTTCAGACCAAAATCGCGGATCACATTTTCATCGAGGTCTGTCGCCACCTTCGAGGCTTTCTTGGGCCACGACACCCACAACATGCCCTCTTTCTTCAGGTATTTCTGCCCGCGCAGAAATTCCTTCTCAAACACGGCTTGCTCCTTAACAAAGATGTGAATGAAATCCAGCGCACCTGCTGCTTTCTCTTTCACCGTGACACCTTCCGGCAAAGCGCCCAGCAGATCGAAGTAGTCGGCTGGCGGCTTGAAGGCATAAACGCTGGTGTTTTCTTTGATGCCCAGTTTTTTTAAGAGGGGTGTTCCGGAATAGCCTGCCATGGTTGCGGAATTGGTCTACCCTAAAATGCAAAATGCCCCGGTGATTACCGAGGCATCTCTGCAGAAAATTGAAGCGTGGGCTTAGTTGTTGTTACCCATTTTCTCCATTTCCTTTTCAAAGGTATCCTTGAACTTTTCGTAGTCGTAGTCGATCTTCAAGCGGTCGTCTTTGGAAAGACGCTCGTTGTAGGTGGCCACCAGGTCTTCGGCCGACAGTTCGATGGCGATGTAGGTCTTATACGTGGCATTGTCGGTCTTCATCAGTTTTTCGCAGATGGTTTTGAGGCCGGTGAGTTTCTGATCTACGATCTCGCGGTTCAGTTGCTCGAAACGTTCCTCCACCTGTTCCTTGTTGTTCATTTCACGGGAATTGGTGTAGTTGTCGGTAACGGCTTTTACCGTGGTTTGGATGCTGGCAGCAAGTTCAGCGCGTGCGTTGGCCAAGGCTTTCTTCTTAGACGTTACCTGGTCCTGGCTTTCGCCGATGGAGTTGGCACGGAAGAATTTGCTTGTGGTAAAGAAATCGGGGCCCGAACACGGTACGTTTACTTCGGTTTCGCCTTTCGGGGTTTTCTCTTTGCTTTTACAAGCATCCAGGAAAACGCCGCCCAGAGCAACCAGCATCAAGGTAGAATAGGTAATTCGTTTCATACTCGACATTATTTAGTTATAGTAAGTTATATGTAAACAATTTAAATACCAAAGTCTCAGTCCATCCCAAATTAGCGACCGCAACAAAATCACTGTAATACCGTATTCAGCAATTCGTTCATGCGTTCCTTTTCCAGGGTTTCCATGGTTTTGTTATAGGCATCCACGCTGGACTTGTCATAGTCAAGGCCGTAGCCTTTAATGCGGTCGAAGGTAGTAGCATATATCTCCTTGCTTTCCTTTACCGTTGAAACTTTGATTACACTTGTAAGATAGGTGATGTAAATGCTTCCGGATATAGATCCTTTTTCGGAGTCGGCGGTAACATCAAACCAGAGGTCGGCGGTCTTTTTATCGTCCGTAAATTCAAAGCCGTTGTTTGCCAGCAGATTCTTGAGCTTGTTGCTGATCTGGAAGATGGCCTTTTGCTGGCCAAAGGTTTTTTCCTGCGCCGTCAGGAATACGAGGGGGCGCTGGACCTTGAGGTCTACCTGCGCACGGGGAACGTTCAGGGTTTTGGCAACGATCGTATACAGCGGTGAGCTTCCAGAACCACTTAAGGCATCGATGTCCACTTTTACCGCCACGGTTTGTTCCAGGTCTTTAGAACCGATCTTCGTGAGCAGGATCTTTGCCTGCCCGGTACCGTCGGCTTTGTAGGTAGGATAAACATCGCCGGCGCCTTTTTCAAATGCGGCGGCCAACGGCAATCCTTCCGAAGGCTTGTTGTTGTCTTTATAGGTGGCCTTGGCGGTGACGGTTTGCATGGTTTGGTTTACGCGCCGGTTTAGGGTGATCTCGGCCGGTGTAACGCGGATGTTCACTTTATCCAAAATGCTTTGCAGCGAGCTGTAGATCTCGTTGACCAACAAAATTTCCTTGCCGTCTACCGTGACGCGGATGGCTTCTCCCAGGTATTTCTCCAGGCTGCGAAACGCCTGGAAGTATAAACCGATGGCCTGTAGGCGTTCGCCTTCTTTCTCGGCTTGTCTTGCCTTTTGCAGATAGTCGGTGGCGAGCAACGTGGCGTTTTGCTTTTGCTCTTCCTTGATCTGGCGGTAGCGGGCGATGGAGAGGCGGTAGTACACCCAATAGTTGGCGTTATCTTCCCAGGCGTCGACCAGTTCAAATTCTTCAATTTCGTCGGCGGCGGTGGTTTGGATGACCTGTTCGTATTGTTCGGTGAGCTTTTTATCCAACTCCAGTTGGCTGAGCACGGAGGTGCTGGATACGTTTACTTTGATTTGCGACACCAGATCGTCCAGGGCGCTTTTTTTAGCAGATTGGATGTAGTTGTTAGTGCCGTCTTTTACGCTATGACCAATGCCGGTGTAGTAGCCGTCCTGGTAAGGCGTTGTTTTGAGCCACGAGGGTTTCAATGATTCCGGATCGGGCGGCTGCACCTTAGGACTGCAGGCTGCCAGGACGATGAGAACCGCAAAGAATCTTTTCACAAAATAACTTTTTACCGATTACGTTAGTCAAATGCCACTTCCATGCCAATCTTGACCAAACAGACAAATCTAACGGGGAATAAGGTTCGAATAGTGAAGTATGTACCAAAATATTTACCTTTAATAACCAAACGACGGGGTATATGAAAAAGTTGATTCTGGGGGTATTGACCATGGGCATGCTGCTTTCAGCCTGCCGCGAGAGCGAACAAGCCGTAAATTCGGATTTAACGGGTAACCAAACCGTGTATTCCTTGCAAGCCGGATCCACCTACAACATCAGTGGAACGGTGACCTTTAAAGAAAAGAAAGATGGAACTGCGTTGATCGACCTGGCTCTGACGGGCACGGAAGGCACAGCGGAATTTCCCGTTCACCTTCACCTGGGCAACATCGCGGCCCCCGACGCGGCAGTTGCAGCCTTGTTGAACCCCGTCCAGGGAAAGAGCGGTGCCAGCGAAACCAACCTGTTGCAACTGGCAGACGAATCGAAAGTCACCTATGCACAACTGTTGCAACTGAACGCCTGCGTGAAAGTGCACCTGGGCGCTACGGGACCCGACCGGGATATCATCTTGGCAGCGGGAAACATCGGCCAGGCCGCCAGCACAGATGGCCTGAGCTCGGGACGTTTAGGAATAAGCACCTGCAAGAGTGAATAGACAAAGCCAAATCAAAAAAAGTATAGAGGCTGCCCCAAAGGCAGCCTTTTTCTTTAGTAACCCCAAGCTTTAGCCTGGGGTATGTGAATGACTGAGAAATTGGTTGTTTTACTATAATAGATACAAGTACATCAAACTCTTTGCTGTACAGACTGTGTAAGTCAATCGCTGAACTATAAAACAAAAGAGGCAGCCTTTTGGGGCCGCCTCCTTTTCTACAATGCTTGTTATTTTTAATCACCTCCGCCAACTACCACTTCATACGAAGTAGTAATCGCACCAAAGTATTCGCGGTTCATGCGCGCAATGTTGGTGAGGCTGATGCCCTTGGGACATTCTGCTTCGCAAGCACCGGTGTTGGTGCAAGCGCCGAATCCTTCGGCATCCATCTGCGCTACCATTTTCTCTACGCGTTCTTTGCGTTCGGGTTTTCCTTGCGGCAAGAGGGCAAGCTGCGATACTTTCGCGCTCACGAACAACATGGCGGAAGCGTTCTTACATGCTGCCACACAAGCGCCACAGCCGATACAGGCTGCTGAGTCAAATGCTTCGTCGGCTATTTTTTTAGCAATCGGTATTTCGTTGGCATCGGGCACGCCGCCGGTGTTCACCGACACATAGCCACCCGCCTGCTGAATGCGGTCGAAGGCGTTGCGGTCTACGACGAGGTCGCGGATGACGGGGAATGCCTTTGCTCTCCACGGCTCGATCACGATGGTCTCGCCATCTTTGAACGTACGCATGTGCAACTGACACGTGGTGGTTTGTTGCGGGCCGTGCGGGCGACCGTTGATGTAGAGGCTGCACATTCCGCAGATCCCTTCACGACAGTCGTGATCGAAGGCTACAGACTCCTCCCCTTTGTGAATGAGGTCGTTGTTCAGTACGTCCAGCATTTCCAGGAAAGACATGTCGGCCGACACGTGGTCCAATTGATATGACTTGAAGGAACCTTTAGTATCCTTGTTTTTCTGGCGCCAAATCTTCAGGTTAATCTTCATATTATTTGTAGCTTCTTTGAGTCAATTTAACATTTTCAAATACCAGGGGCTCCTTGTGAAGTTCTTCCGGTTGGTTCTCGCCTTTAAATTCCCAGGCCGACACAAACGTGAACTGATCGTCTTTGCGCAGTGCCTCGCCTTCGGGGGTTTGTGATTCTTCACGGAAGTGGCCGCCGCAGGATTCGGTGCGGTTCAAGGCATCGTCCACCATGAGTTCGCCCAACTCGATGAAGTCGGCTACGCGCATGGCTTTTTCCAATTCCTGGTTTAGCTCTTGTCCGCCACCCAACACGTTCACATCTTTCCAGAACTCAGCACGCAAGGCCGAAATCTTTTGCTTGGCTTCTTTCAAGCCCGCATCGTTGCGCGACATACCACAGAATTCCCACATCAGCAATCCGAGTTGGCGATGGAATTCATCTACGGTCTTCTTGCCTTTGATGGACAGAAATTTCTGAACGGTGCCGTTCACTTTCTCGATGGCTTCCTTGAACTCGGGACGGTCGGTGCTCACTTTTTCGGTGGGCAAGCCTGCGAGGTAGTCGCCGATGGTGTAAGGGATCACGAAGTATCCGTCGGCCAAGCCTTGCATGAGGGCGCTGGCGCCGAGGCGGTTTGCACCGTGATCGGAGAAGTTGGCTTCGCCGAGGGCGTACAAGCCGGGAACAGTAGTCATTAAGTTATAGTCCACCCAAAGGCCGCCCATGGTGTAGTGAACGGCGGGGTAGATCATCATCGGCATTTCATAGGGATTGTCGCCGGTGATCTGTTGATACATATCGAACAGGTTGCCGTATTTGGCTTCGATGGTTTTCTTTCCATCGCGCTTGATGGCATCGGCAAAATCCAGGAACACGGCCAGGCCGGATCCTACGCCACGACCTTCGTCGCACATTTGCTTGGCGTTGCGGGAAGCCACGTCGCGGGGAACGAGGTTACCAAAGGAAGGATATTTTCTTTCCAGGAAGTAGTCGCGATCCGCTTCCGGGATGGCCGCGGCATCTTTCGCTTTCAAACCGGGGCGCGCCACTTTCGGTACCCACACGCGGCCATCGTTACGCAACGATTCCGACATGAGTGTGAGCTTGGATTGGTGATCTCCCGAAACCGGGATACACGTGGGGTGAATTTGTGTATAGCAAGGGTTGCCAAACAAAGCGCCTTTCTTGTGCGCTCTCCAGGCGGCCGTTACGTTCGAGCCTTTTGCGTTGGTGGAAAGGAAAAACACGTTGCCGTAGCCACCAGTGCAAATCAACACGGCGTGCGCAGAGTGTGACTCTATTTTACCCGACACCAGGTCGCGTGTGATGATGCCGCGGGCTTTGCCGTCGACGAGCACTACGTCGAGCATCTCGGAACGGGTGTACATGGTTACTTTGCCGTTGGCGATCTGGCGGTTCAATGCCGAGTAGGCACCGAGCAAAAGTTGTTGCCCGGTTTGTCCGCGGGCGTAGAAGGTTCTGGATACCTGTGCGCCACCAAAAGAGCGGTTGGCCAACAGTCCGCCATATTCACGGGCGAAGGGTACGCCTTGGGCCACGCATTGGTCAATGATGTTCACGCTCACTTCGGCGAGGCGATAGACGTTGCCTTCGCGTGCCCGGTAGTCACCACCTTTGATCGTATCGTAGAACAAACGATAGACGCTGTCGCCGTCGTTCTGATAATTTTTTGCTGCGTTGATACCGCCTTGTGCTGCGATGCTGTGTGCACGGCGGGGGCTGTCCTGGAAACAGAATGCTTTCACGTTGTAGCCCAACTCTCCCAGCGATGCGGCTGCCGAGGCGCCTGCCAGTCCGGTACCGACGACGATTATATCATACTTGCGCTTATTCGCCGGGTTGACCAGCTTGAGGTTGAACTTGTGCTTTGTCCATTTCTCCGCTAAGGGGCCTTCGGGAATTTTAGAATCTAATTTCATCTGTCTGTTTATTTTGGGTCGGGACGCTGTAGCGTCCGTATAGGATATTCTTTAATTGAGTGGTGGATTATTCGAGATACATCCAAATGGGGATCAACGCGAACAGCACCGGAACGATGATGGCGAAGGCCCTTCCAACAAACCGGATGATCGGGTTGTATTTGGGGTGATTCAATCCCAGCGTTTGGAAGGCGCTGGCGAAACCGTGCCACAAGTGAAAAGCGAGAATGAGCATGCAGAACACGTACAACGCAACATACCAGAACTGCTCATAGGCCGCCGCAACAACGATGTACAGGTTTTTCACTTCTTTACCATCATAGGTTTCGGTCTTGATTCCACCCCAGTGCATTTCATACCAAAAATTCTTGAGGTGGATCACCAGGAAGATAAAAATAAGCGTTCCCAGAATGCCCATGCTGCGGGAAGTCCAGGCGGAAGAGTTCTTGTTTACCGCGTAGCCTTCGGGGCCGCGCGCTTTTCTGTTGTGAGAGGTTAACAGGATGGCCCAGACAATGTGAACCAGAATGAGGGTGTAGTTAACATAAGAGACGATCTTGATCAGCGGGTTGCTGGTCATGAACTGTGCATAGACGTTGAAAGCTTGGCCGCCGTCATGCTTTAAGAGTTGAAGATTTCCGATGAGGTGAACGACGAGAAAGAGAATTAGAAAGAGACCGGTGAGGGCCATCATTAGTTTTCTGCCAAGTGTGCTGGTCAGAAGGTTGGTAAACCAATTCATAGGTTGTATCGAAGATTTTGAATGTGGTCAAAATTACTTCCCAAACCCTAGTCCACCAAGACCAACGTTACTTTATAAAAATTCTAAATAAACTTTCAGGTAGTTGAAGACGACTATCAGAGGAGCTCAAATAGGAGGATAATGATGGAAATGGCCACGACGGCGATCAGTAAGAACCATTCTTTCCGCACAAAATTCATAATCCAGGAGAACAAGCGTTTCATAGCTTTAAAAAACAATTTTCTACTCTATGCCAAATATCAGGCCCTACTTCAATATCCATTGAATATCAAGCCATTAGCACAGTTTTGTTGAGAGGGCAATGCAGATTTAAGAATCAAAATTGAATCGATTTCCCATTTCTGGAAGCCCATTAATTGCCGTCCACAGAACTAAAATCCCGCTGTTACAATTGAAATGATGGTGTACATTTACGTCACCACTACATTTTTTCGACTTTCATGTATTTAATATTCGATACGGAGACCACCGGTCTGCCACGCAATAAAACCGCGCCCATTACGGACCTCGACAACTGGCCCCGGCTGGTGCAGTTGGCGTGGCAACTGCACGACAACCGCGGCAAAATCATCGCCCAACACAACTACCTGGTGAAGCCCGACGGCTTCGACATTCCCTACAACGCCGAGCAAATTCACGGCATTTCCACCAAACGCGCGTTGGAAGAAGGTCATGACCTGCGGGTTGTGCTCGACACCTTTGTAAAGGACCTTGAGGGCACCAGCCAGCTGGTGGGTCATAATATAGAGTTCGACATCAACATCATCGGGGCGGAATTTATCCGCCAGCAGTTGAACACCGACCGCTTCCTGAGCCTGGCCAAGCTGGACACCGGCATTTCTTCGACCGAGTTCTGCCAGCTATCGGGCGGCCTGGGGGGCAAATTGAAGATGCCCACCCTGCTTGAGCTGCACAAGAAACTCTTCAACCGCGACTTTGGCGATGCCCACGATGCGTCTTATGACGTGGCCGCCACGGCGCGCAGCTTCTTCGGGTTGGTCAAACAGAAAGTGGTCAAGCCGTTTGATGAAACGCCGTTCGGGGAAATCACCTACGAAGAACCGAACCTGGACGCCGCCAATTTTGCCAAGCGCGAAAAGAAAAAAGGGGCCGGCTATTCGCTTACCGACAAAGTCGCTGTCCTTACGGACAAACCTTTCGTTCACTTGCACGCCCACTCTCAGTTCTCGGTGCTGCAGGCCACGCCCGACATCAAGTCGATGGTGAGCAAAGCCAAGTCGCTGAACATGCCGGCCATTGCCCTGACCGACCTCGGCAACATGTATGGTGCCTTCAAGTTTGTGCGCGAGGCGTTGAACAACGATCTGAAGCCCATCGTGGGTTGCGAGTTCTATGTGGCGGACGAGCGGTTGAAATTGAAATTCACAAAAGACAATCCCGACAAGCGCTATAACCAGGTGTTGTTGGCCAAGAACAAAAACGGCTATCACAACCTGGCAAAACTCAGTTCCCTTGGATTCACGGAGGGGCTATACGGCATCTACCCCCGCATCGACAAGGCGCTGGTCGAAGCCTATCGTCAAGATCTTATTGCCACGACCGGGTCGCTGTCCAGCGAAGTACCTTATCTGATTCTTAACGTCGGCGAAAAGCAGGCGGAGGAAGCCTTCAAATGGTGGCACGGACTTTTTGGTGACGACTTCTATATCGAGTTGAACCGTCACGGCATACCACAGGAAGATCACGTGAACGAGACGTTGTTGCGCTTTGCGGCGAAATACGGCGTGAAATATTTTGCGGCCAACGAAGCGTTCTATCTCCAAAAAGAAGAAGCGAACGCCCACGACGTTTTGTTGTGTATCAAGGAAGGCGAATTCAAGTCCACTCCTATCGGCTATGGTCGCGGCCACCGGTATGGATTGGCCAACACGGAATATTATTTCAAATCGCAGGACGACATGAAGTCCATCTTCCGCGACATGCCGGAAGCGGTGGACACCATCAGCGAGATCCTGGACAAGATCGAAAGCTATACGCTGGAGCGGAATGTGTTGCTTCCCAAGTTTGACATTCCATCCGACTTCAGCACAGAAGATGAATACCTGCGACACCTCACCTATATCGGTGCCGCCAAGCGCTATACGGAGATCACGACCTCCATTCGCGAGCGGTTGGATTTTGAGTTGGATACGATCCAGAAAACAGGATACCCCGGCTACTTCCTCATCGTACAAGATTTTACTTCAAAGGCACGCGAGATCGGTGTGTCGGTTGGTCCGGGACGGGGTTCGGCTGCCGGTTCGGCGGTGGCGTATTGTATTGGGATCACCAACGTCGATCCCATCAAGTACGATCTGCTGTTCGAGCGTTTTCTAAACCCTGACCGCGTATCCCTCCCCGATATTGATATTGACTTCGACGACGAAGGACGCGACCGTGTATTGAAATACGTGATCGATAAGTATGGCAAAAACCAAGTGGCTCAGATCGTAACCTATGGTACGATGGCTGCGAAGTCGTCCATACGCGACTGCGCCCGTGTGATGGAACTTCCCTTGTCGGACGCAACCTTCCTGGCGAAGATGATCCCCGAAAAGCCGGGCACTTCCCTCGACGACGCGTTTGCCGAAGTGAAAGAGCTTTCGGATATAAAGAAAGGTTCGGATCTGAGGGCCCAAGTGTTGCAGCAAGCGGTGATCCTCGAAGGATCCGTGCGCAACACCGGAACCCACGCCTGCGGGGTCATCATCACCCCCGACGACCTCACCAAGTTCGTGCCCGTGTCGACCGCGCGTGACTCCGACATGTTGGTCACCCAATTCGACAACAGCGTGGTGGAAAGCGCCGGCATGTTGAAGATGGACTTCCTGGGGCTTACCACGTTGTCGATCATCAACTCGGCACTGCGCAACATCAAGAAAAGCCATGGCATCGAGATCAACATCGACGATGTTCCGCTGGACGATCTGAAGACCTACCAGCTTTTCCAACGCGGCGAAACCACCGGCACGTTCCAGTTTGAAAGTGTGGGCATGCAGAAATATCTGCGCCAACTGAAGCCCGATAAGTTTGAAGACCTCATCGCCATGAACGCCTTGTACCGACCGGGCCCCATGGAATACATCCCTGCCTTTATCAAGCGGAAGCATGGACAAGAGGCGATCAAATATGACCTGGCGGCCATGGAAGAGTTTCTGCACGAAACCTATGGCATCACCGTCTACCAGGAGCAGGTGATGTTGCTCTCCCAAAAGCTCGCCGGCTTTAGCAAAGGCGACGCCGACGTGCTGCGGAAAGCGATGGGTAAAAAGCAAAAGGCCGTGCTGGACAAGATGAAAGATAAATTCATCGAAGGATGCAAGAAAAACAACCACCCCCAGGATATCTGCGAAAAGATCTGGATCGACTGGGAGGCATTTGCTCAATACGCCTTTAACAAATCTCACTCGACGTGTTACTCGCTGATCGCATATCACACCGCTTATCTCAAGGCAAACTATCCTGCGGAGTATATGGCTGCCGTGTTAACACATGCCCAGAGCCAGCTTGAGAACGTCACATTTTTTATTGAGGAATGTCGAAGTCTGGGCATTAAAGTATTGGGTCCGCACGTAAACGAATCTGGAGTTTATTTCGCTGTGAATAAAGACGGTGAAATAAGGTTTGGACTCGGGGCTATTAAAGGCGCGGGCGATGCAGCCGTTGAGGCGATCATACAGGAACGTGATGCGCGTGGTCCTTTTGAGGACTTATTTCAGTTTGCGAAACGCATGAATCAGCGTTCAGTTAACAAGAAGACTTATGAATGTCTGGCGTTATCAGGCGCGTTTGATAGTTTTGGAGGCATACATCGCAGACAATATGTCTACGCAAAAGACGGGGAAGCTAACCTTGTTGAAAAAGCCATAAAGTATGCTGCAAAAACTCAACAGGAGGAACAGAGCGCACAAGCCAATCTTTTCGGCGGAAGCTCCGGTACTGCCATGCCACAACCTAAAGTGGACTACATCGAACCGTTTACAGAGATCGAAAAACTGAATCTCGAGAAAGAGGTAGTCGGTATATACATCTCAGGCCACCCGTTAGACAACTTTAGGTTTGAGATGGACAATTTCTGTAAGTCCACCTGTAGTGAACTTAATGAGTTGGAAACTATGCTCGGTCGCGAAACGAAGTTAGGTGGAATCGTTTCCGGTGTTGAGCACAGGACGACGAAGACAGGCAAACCCTTCGGCAAATTCACCCTTGAAGATTACAGCGGAAACTACACCTTCACGCTTTTTGGAGAAGACTATCTGAAGTTTAAGAATTTCATGAACATTGGATGGTTCCTGTTCGTCGAGGGTGCTGGCGTTCGGAATACCTGGGGACAACAAAACCTTGAGTTCAAGATCAGAAGTATTGATCTCCTGAATGAACTCGGGATAAAGAGAAGCAAGGGAGTTCAACTAAGGAT
>DATDAV010000231.1:0-1127 GCA_036525235.1 Chryseolinea sp.
ACGGTAGCCGTAAATTTGTCCTGGTTCCACACCGGGGACGAACACGTGCCAATAATGATAGGTGCGGTTTGCCGCAGGGTCGATCTGAATGACGCGTGATGGTCGAGCGTCGCTCTCGTTGTCAAAAAAAAGCAACTCGACGCCCGTGGCGCCCCGAGAGAAGAGGCTGAAATTGGCGCCTCCATCAGCAATCGTTGCACCCAGGGGAAAGCTCAGGCCGATTCTTGTTGCAGAGTTCATGGATTTGCCTTCTCGAGCAGCTCGCGCAGCGGCCATTTTGCCGTCTTCTGCTCTGTGCGAAAACGAGTCTACTACACTTTGGTCTATCTGAAAATCTCTCTGTAGGAGGCCTTATTTCGAAAAAATTGACTCTTGGACCTTTTCGGTGGGCCATCTCGTGAGCGGTGCTAGCGAACAACCTATCGCGGAGCTGAAACATCCAGCATTCCCTCTCTGGAAATCCTTGGCTGCCTTTTTGTCACTGAGCCTTTGCTTTCGATGTGTTCCGTAAGGATTCTAACGACCTCGGCGATCCCTTCGAGATTCTGATCTGCGCCGTGATCAGACGGCACAATCTTCTCGGATTTGGCTCCGCCGACATGCGAGCTCCAATACGGGACGACACCATCGCTGCTGTTGGGCGTATCTCCACGGCCACGGTCACCGATGATAGAATGATAGGGAACGCCTTTCGCCAACGGGAGCGCGTTCATGATTTTCACGAAAGGGTCGTTAGGCGAAAGTGTGTCGATGCTGTTTGGCATTCGTTTTAGTTTCATGACCGCTGGGTCTTCCTGAACAACGGATGCCTGTAAAAACTCGGGGCCCAGCCTTACAAATTCTACCGACTTACGAATCATGCCCGATGCGATTCGACCGATCGGACTTCCTGCGATCAAGCTACCGCGATGTGGCATAGAGATGAAAATAACCCGCGCCACATCGCGCCGACGTTTAAAGACCAAGGCCTCCCTGACCAACGCCTTACTTTCCGGAGAGAGTTTGGTTTGCGCCGGCAATGTGCCGAAGAAGTAGCGCCAAACTTTGTCACCGCTGGAGTCAGTGATCATAAGGCGGCTAAGAATGCCGCCCATGCTATGGCCGACCAAAACAATCTGGCGGTGATT
>DATDAV010000232.1:0-65155 GCA_036525235.1 Chryseolinea sp.
CAGGCCCACGGCAAGTCCGGAACACCGGCAGCCATCATTCAAAACGGCACGCTGCCCACACAAAGGTTGGTGACCGGAACCGTATCGGACATCGCTGCCAAGGCATCGCTGGCCGGCATTGGCTCACCGGCCATCATGGTGGTGGGCGAAGTGGTGCAGCACGCCCGCGCGTTAGCCGCCGTGACACAAGAAGTAGCAACACACTATCAATAAAAAAGTTATCACCATGGAGCGCAACAACCTGTTTCCCGTTTTCCTCAAGCTGGATTCGCTCGACACCCTCATCGTCGGCGGCGGCAACGTAGGCCTTGAAAAATTGACGGCCATCCTCAAGAGCAGCCCCGCAGCCAAGGTCACCCTGGTAGGCCGCACCATACAGGATTCCATCAAGGAAGTGGCCAAAGCCCATCCAACGGTGAAGCTATACGAAAGAAATTTCAAGCTGTGGGACTTGTGGGACAAAGACATCGTCCTCCTGGCCACCGACAACCGCAGCCTGCACGAAGCCATCAAGAAACTGGCGCGCACCCGCCGCATCCTCACCAATGTGGCCGACACCCCCGACCTCTGCGATTTCTATTTAGGTTCTGTCGTAACAAAAGGAAATCTAAAGATCGGCGTCTCCACCAACGGCAAATCCCCAACCATCTCCAAGCGTATCCGCGAATACCTCGACGAGGCCATTCCTGACAACACCAACGAGCTGCTGGACAACATGCAAAAGATCCGCGACCAGATCAAAGGCGACTTTGGCCAAAAGGTTAAGGTTCTGAATGAGATCACAGCATCCTGGCTGGAAGAAGCTGCTGTGGCGAAATAAAAAACTGGTCCAAGTGTTCCCACTTGGACCAGTCCTGTAGCAAGTCTTCAGACTTGCGAAAAAACTAATCCCTCAAATCCTTCCGCATATATTTCGAACAAATAGGACACGTCTCCCAAACATGCCCCCTTGCCGGACAATACTCCCGTCCAAAATAAATAATCTGCAAATGCGCCTTATTCCACTTCACCTCCGGAATCAACCGCTTCAAATCCTTCTCCGTCTGCTCCACACTCTTCCCATTCGATAACCCCCAGCGATACGCCAGCCGGTGAATGTGCGTATCCACCGGAAAAGCAGGCACCCCAAACCATTGCGTCATCACCACGGATGCCGTCTTATGCCCCACCGCAGGCAATTCCTCCAACCCCTCAAACGAATCCGGCACCTTCCCATCATACTTATCGATCAATATTTTCGACAACCCATAAATCCCCTTCGACTTCATAGGCGACAAACCGCACGGCTTGATGATCTCACGGATTTCCTCGACACTCATCTTCACCATATCATAAGGATTATCAGCCTGCTTGAAAAGCGACGGTGTGGTCTTGTTCACGCGCTCGTCGGTACACTGCGCCGAAAGCAACACAGAGATCAGCAATGTATAAGCGTCCTTGTGCTGCAACGGTATGGCAGGATTCGGATAGTAGTGCTCGAGGATGGCAAGAATGTCGTTTACTTTTTCGGCCTTGGTCATAACGATATGCTCGCGACGTTCAACAGTGATAAAAATAGGACTTAGGGATAAAGCAGATACTTCTTGCGCATCGCTTTATACTGGTCCAGATCTTTCTGCCACGAAGCCCTGATCTTGTCTTCCGAAAGTCCGTCGATGATTTGCTGCCGCAGGGCCTTGGTGCCCGACCACCGCTCGAAGTGTTGAACAAAGAAATGTTCTTTATCGGGGAAGATCTTATACATGTCGATAAGGTAGTGCAGGTCGAGTCTTTTGGCAACCGGTACTTGTCGCAGGTCGAGGCCGTAGCACAGTTTGCCTTCTTGTGGAGGATCGTTTGCCATCCCTGGGATGTCCACCGGTGTGAACTGGTAGGGGAGGCTCTTCAGGTCGGGATGGCCAATCACCTGGAAGGGCGTTTGTGTGCCGCGTCCCAAGCTGATGGGCGTGCCCTCAAAAAAGCAAATGGAGGGATACAAGCGCACGGCCTGATCGTTGGGAAGGTTAGGTGAAGGTTTTAAGGGTAAAGAGTATGCATCGTTGTGTGTCCAGTTTTTCAACGGAATGACTTCCAGCTCACATTTCTTCGCGCCCTCCAGCCAGCCCTCGCCGTTAATTACCTGCGCATATTCTCCCACCGTGAGGCCGTGAACCACGGGCACGGGGTGCATGCCGATAAACGATTTGAATTCCATCGACAAAACAGGTCCGTCGATGTAGGACGCATTTGGATTGGGGCGGTCCAACACGATCACCTTTTTACCATTTTCGGCGCAGGCCTCCATCAGGTAGTGTAGCGTGCCGATATAGGTAAAGAAGCGGATGCCCACGTCTTGTATATCAAAGATCACGATGTCCACATCGGCCAGTTGTTCTGCCGTGGGCTTGCGATTGTTGCCATAGAGCGACACCACGGGCAATCCCGTTTTTGTGTCCACACCATCCTGCACATGTTCGCCAGCCGCGGCGTTGCCCCGGAAGCCATGTTCGGGCGACATGATCTTGACGATGTTCGCCCCGCGGCTCTTCAGTGTATCGGCGAGGTGGGTTTTGCCTACCGTGGCCGTATAGTTGACTACCAGTGCCACGCGCTTGCCTTGAAGTTTTGGCAACAGCACATCGAGCTGTGCTGCGCCGGTGAGCACTTCCTTCTTTTGGCTTGGGGTGGTCGCTGCGGCCACGGGCAATGGGGGAGTGGCCTTGTGGCTGGTGCAATATGTGGTATTCCACACGACTAAGAGTAATAGGAGGAGTTTCTTCATGATCCGTTCCGGGCAGTTGATTGTGGTCTGCGGTTATCTTATTTTGCAGAAATCATTAACGGCTGAAAAGTTAGCAATAACACGTGAACCTTTCCTATTTCATATCCAAAAGAATAAGCCGTGAGCAACAGCAGGGATTTGCGTCTACCATCCATCGCATAGCCATCGCCAGCATTGGCATCGGGCTAGCGGCCAGCATCCTTTCGTTCCTCATCATGCGTGGATTTCAGGACACGGTGAAGCAGAAAGTATATGGCTTCAACGGCCACATGGTGGTGACCAAATTCACCGGGAGCAGATCGTCCGAAGAGAAGCCCATGAACTATCACGTGGATCCGTACGATCATCCGGAGAAATATCCGTTCGTCACCCACATGCAGGAGTTCGCGCACAAGCCGGGGCTGGTCAAGACCGACCAGGACGAGGTGCTGGGGGTCTTTGTGAAAGGTGTGGGGAAGAGCTATGACGTAAACGCGTTTCGCTCCAGCATCGTGGAGGGCAAGTTCTTCGATTTCCCCGACTCGGGCTATGCTCACCAGGTGGTGGTCAGCAAGATCATTGCCCGCAAGCTCAACGCCAAGGTGGGCGACGACCTGGTGGTGCACTTCTTCCAGAATCCCATCCGATCGCGCAAGCTCACCATCAGCGGCATTTATGAGACCAACCTCTCCGAATATTTCGACAGCAAGGTGATCATCGGCGACATCCGCATGATCCAGAAGCTGAACGACTGGTCCGACAGCCTTGCCGGCGGCTTAGAGGTCTTTGTGAAGGATGAAGGCCCTGAAAAGATGGAGGAGGATGCCTTCACCGTCAGTGAGGCGATGGACCTGGATTTTAATGTGGAATTGATCAGCGATAAGTACGTCCAGGTATTTGAGTGGCTCAATCTCATCAGCCGGCAAGTCAACATACTTTTGATCATTATTTTGACAGTTGTGTGTGTAAACATGATTTCCATCGTGCTGATCCTGGTGATGGAGCGTACACAGATGATCGGCATGCTCAAAGCCATGGGGGCAACCGACAAGATGATACGGTCGGTTTTCCTTTTTAATGGCATTAATCTACTGGTAAAAGGTCTTGTCCTGGGCAACCTGTTGGGAATTGGGTTATGCGCTTTACAGTATTATTTTAAAATAATTAAGCTAAACGCACACGATTATTACATGAGCTTTGTACCCATTTCCTGGAACTGGGAAGTTGTTGCGGTGCTAAACCTTGTCACGTTTTTCGTCGTCACAATAGTGTTATTGGTCCCTACAATGGTCATTGCACGGATAAATCCTATACGTGCCATCCGTTTTGACTGATTAAGAATATATTAAAACTGAAATAATTTTCTATTTTTGTTACATAAGGAGCCCGCCTTATCAGTAACGTTAAAAATGTTATGCAATTAAAATTCAAAAACCCAGTTAGGCCGGACCTAACAAACACGATTCAAAAGAGAAATCGTAGGCTTCAGGCATTCTTCAATGCGAAGAATCTGGACGTACGATTGCACGGAGATGCACAAAACCCGCTTATGGTGTTGTGCGGATGCGTAGGCCTGTCAGCCTATGTTCATAACTTCGACCTGCGCATGTTGGACAAGCCCAACCAGGGAGAAGTGATGAAGATCTATAAGCTGACGGAAATCATACAAGGAACGCGCGAAGAAGTGGTGGAGTGGCTGCAGCAATTTCCGCAAATGCCCCTCTATCGTATTCAACACAGCGCTAGTAAATTGTACCTGTGTGGCTTTAACTTTGTAGACCGCGAACAAAAACTGGGACGTTATCCTGTTTTTGCCCGTGAGGATTATCACATCTACAAACAGCACGAAGCCGCAGAGGATATACTGAACATGCTCAAGGAAGATGGCTATGAAGTAGAGATCACCGAACCCGACCTGGAATTGGTGAAATCGCACGTCGGCCCCATAACTTTCGTAGGGTTTCAGGAATAAGTGAGATGGACAAATTGGTTTAAGAAGATTGACCGAGTGGGATATACTTCTTAAACCAACTTTGTACGGTCATTTGAAGTACACCGAAAAAGGCTTCCTTAAAGATCCCCGCCGACATCTTGGACTCTCCACGGGTCCGGTCTGTAAAGATGATGGGCACCTCTTCCAATACGAAGCCGTATTTCCAAGCCAGGAATTTCATCTCGATCTGGAACGCATAGCCGACAAATTTCACCTGGTCCAGGGGAATCGTCTCCAATACTTTTTTACGATAACACAGAAAACCGGCCGTCGTGTCGCGAATGGGAATGCTGGTGATGAGCCGCACATAGCTGCTGGCGAAATAGGATAGCAACACCCGTCCGATGGGCCAGTTCACTACGTTCACCCCCGTAGCATAGCGCGAACCGATGGCCACGTCGCTTTTGCCTTCGGCGCAGGCCAGGTAAAGATTGACGAGGTCTTTGGGATCGTGCGAAAAGTCAGCATCCATTTCCAGGATGTACTCATAGCCTTTCGCCATCGCATATTTAAACCCCGTGATATAGGCCGTGCCCAAGCCAAGCTTGCCGGGGCGCTTCACGAGGTGAAGTTTATGTTCGGTCTGGTTATAGTATTGCTGCATTTGCTCCACGATCTGCGGTGTGCCGTCGGGAGAGTTGTCATCCACAATGAGGACGTGAAATTCCTTGGGTAAAGCAAACACGGCATCGATGATCGCGCGGATGTTGTCGCGTTCCTTATAGGTGGGAATAATGACGATTGCGTTGCTCACAGGATGAAGCCTAAGATAACAAATCTATAAAAAGTCATATGTAAAACAATCGTTTCCAATTTCTGATTCCAGCTTTTTTAAGATAATTATAGCGATGCAATGGTTTTGCCGGCTAACACAGAAACACACACCACCGCAACTTGAGTTGCGGTGGTGATGGATGTGAATTTGCTCAAAATTTTATCCATTCCGAGTTACAACGTTGGAGGGATCAGGCGTCAGTTCCCAGCATAAAACATCCAAGCAAGCCTTGCGTTGACCGGTCGTGACGTATAACGCGTTAGCCCGCAACGCACCACCTCACCCTTTCCTTTTGACGAAACGCCCAGGGCCAAACAAAAAATTAATAGAAAATTTGATACATTATAAGTATACATATTATATTTGTATATATAATATGTTACACTTAGTTAAATGAAATAGAAATCTTATGTGGACCAAATCGCACACCCTGGTGACCCGCGAGGTGACCAAAGAACAACTCTGGAAATTATTCTCCGACGTCGACCGCTGGCACACCTGGGACGCCGGCGTGGAGTATGCCCGCTTGCAGGGGAAATTTGAAGAAGGAAATCATTTCGTCCTCAAGCCCAAAAAAGGACCCAAAGTGAAGATCAAACTGGTAGAGGTGATCGAGAACCGGAAGTTTGTGGACTGCACAACCTTTCCATTGGCAAAGATGTATGGCGAACATACCTATGAGGATACCCCCGAAGGCTTGCGCATGACCACCACGATGAAAGTCGCAGGGCCTCTAGGTTTCCTGTGGCGCCGGATGGTGGCGCAAGAGATTGCCGATGCACTTCCCACCGAAATGGTGGAACAGGTAAAGGCCGCCAAAATGTTGTGAAGGGCAACGGTCGGAACCATGACCGGCATGGATCATGGTTCTGACCGGAAATATTTTAGACCGCTTCTACTTCCTGCAATTGCTTGGATAGTTTTTGTTGAAGCTCGAACGGTACGGATGAAAATTCGGAGAAGGTTTGTGTGAACCGAGCCCGGCCCTGCGACAGCGAGCGCAGCGTGGTGGAGTAGCGATCCAATTCGGCCAGCGGTGTCTTGGCTTTGATCACCTGGTAGCTGCCCTTGCTGTCCATGCCCATGATGAGTGACCGGCGGGTTTGAAGATCGCCCATCACTTCGCCCATCACGTCTTCGGGGAGCATGATCTCTACATCGCAGATCGGTTCCAACAACTGGGGCTCGCAGCGGAGGAAGGCGTCTTTGAAGGCCATCATGCCCGCGATCTTGAAGGAGATATCGTTGGAGTCGACGGGGTGCATCTTGCCGTCGTAGACCATCACGCGAACATCGCGCACATAGGAGCCGGTGATGGGGCCTTCTTCCATTTTTTCCATCACACCTTTCAGGATGGAAGGGATAAAGCGCGTGTCGATCACGCCGCCCACGATGCAGTTGTAGAACACCAGCCTGCCGCCCCATTCCAGGTCGATCACTTCTTTGCCGCGCACGGGAAACTCTGTGGGTTCGGGCATGCCTTCAAAGTAAGGCTCCACTTTCATATGGACTTCACCAAACTGCCCTGCGCCACCGGATTGTTTTTTGTGGCGGTAGGTGGCGTTGGCCGATTTGCGGATGGTTTCGCGATAGGAGATACGGGGGCTTTCGAAGTCTACGTGGAGTTTGTATACATTTTCGAGGTACCACTTGCACACCGCCAAATGCAACTCGCCCTGCCCGGAGATGATCAGTTGTTTGATCTCTTTGGAGTAGGCCACCATGAGCGTGGGGTCTTCGTGGTGGATCTTGTGCAACACTTCGCCGATCTTTTCGTCGTCATTCTTGCTGAAGGCGATCACGGCTGTGCGGATGCGCGGTTCGGGGAACGTGATGGGCTGCACGGTGATGTCGTAGCCTTTGGCGTGCAGGGTTTGGTTGGTGTAGGTGTCTTTGAGTTTCAGGGTGGCGCCGATGTCGCCGGCCACCAGGCGGTCGACGGGGTTGCGCGCCTTGCCGTCGACGATGAACAGTTGGTGGATGCGTTCGACGGCGCCGGTCTGGCTGTTGACGAGTTCGGAGGTGGTGGTTACTTCGCCGGAGATCACTTTGAAGAAGGAGAGTTTGCCCAGGTTGGGCTCGAGGTGGGTTTTGAAGACAAACAATACGGCGGGTTTATTGGGGTCGATGGGGAGTTCCTGGCCGTCGGCGCTGAGCTCGGGTTTGGCTTCGGCCGGGCAGGGGGCCACATTATCGATGAAGCCCATCATGCGGCCGCTGCCCATGTTTTTTTTGGCCGACATCACAAAAACGGGGAAGACCTCGTGGTGGATCATGCCCAGCTTCAGGCCTTCGCGCATCTCGTCTTCGTCGAGGGTGCCCTGCTCGAAATATTTTTCCATGAGCTTCTCGTCGTTCTCGGCCGCTTTTTCCACCAGTTCGTTGTGGAGGCGGTCGGCCTTTTCTTTTTCGGAGGCGGGGATGGGAAGCTTTTCGGGTTTGCCGCCTTCCGGCGGAAACTTATACATCACCATCTTCAGCAGGTCGACGATGGCGTTGAAACTTTCGCCCTGGTTCAGGGGATATTGCATCTGCACGACGGCGTTTCCAAAACGCTCTTTCAGGGACTGCAGGGCGCTGTCGAAGTTTGACCTGGGATGGTCAACGAGGTTCACTGCGAAGAGTACCGGCTTTTGAAACTGGTCGATGTAGTCCCAGATCAGTTCGGTGCCTACTTCTACACCGTGTTGCGCGTTGATGACCATCACACAGGTGTCTGCCACGCGTACCGCGGCAATCATTTCGCCTATGAAATCGTCGAACCCGGGGGTATCGATGATGTTGATCTTGTAATCGCGCCACTCTGTGTGCATCGACGAGGCGAAGACGGAATTGCCCCGTTCTTGTTCAATGTCATGGAAGTCCGACACCGTGTTTTTACCTTCAATGGTACCCCTCCGGTGAATGATGCCGGCTTCAAAAATCATGTCTTCGGCCAGCAGGGTTTTGCCGGCCTTGGGCGCACCCAGCAGAACAATGTTCTTGAGGTGCTTTTCGTCGTAGATTTTCATGAGCGTTTGGTTTTGGTCGTCGCATGAAGCGTGGTGCTAAAAAATAGCGGGGACGGGCAAGCACACCAGAGAAGCATTTCATAAGGCGAGCGGTTTAGAAAATAAATAAAGGCAGGAATCTAGAATGAATTTAGCCTAAAATGGGGAAACACGAAAGCAAAACCCGGCCGAACATTTCTCTGATTCTTTAGTTATCTTGGGTGCCGGTTTCTGCACCCCCGGGAGGCCACCCGTACCCTAACTAAAAATCACATGAAAAAGACATTGATCCTTCTTCTTCTCCTCACGGTCACGTTCGTTCACGCCCAAAGCTTCGAGGGTATCATGAACTGGACCATGAAAATGGAGATCACCGACCCGCAAATGAAAGCCCAGATGGATGCCGCCCAGAAACAGATGAGCGACCCCGCCAACCAGGCCAAAATGAAAGAGATGCAGGCCAAAATGGATGATCCCCAATTCAAGGCCATGATGGAATCCAACCCCCAAATGAAGGCCCAGATCGAAAACATGCTGAAGGCAGCACAAGGCGGCAACCTCAATTCCATGTTCCCCAAAGGCATGCAGATCAAAATAAAAAATAACAACTCCATCACCAAAATGGACGGCGGCATGATGTCCAACATGGAGGTGCTGCACCTGACAGACAAGAACACCACGTACCGTCTTGACCGGGAGAACAAAACCTATTCCGTGATGCCGCAGTACACGGACAAAGACAAAGACAAGGAAAAGCTGGACTATAAAGTGACCAAGACCTCGGAGACCACGAAGATCTTGGGCTACACCTGCACCAAATACGTGGTGGAGTCTACCTCCAAAGATCCCGATGCCAAGAAGTATGCCATGACGCAATTCTTTTGGACCACTGCCGACATCAAAGGCATCGACCTGAAAAGCCTCTCCAAGCAGCGCATGGGCAATTCACAGCAATCTCTTTTCTATGAGCAGATCGAGGGCGTTCCGTTGAAGATAGAGATGAACATGCCTCAGGGGCACATGGCCATGGAAGTTACCGAGATCAAAAAACAGTCACTGCCGGCTTCAGATTTTGAAGTGCCTGCGGGATATAAAGAAGTGAAGTCAGCATTCTAGATCTTCTAGGAATTACCGACACAAAAAAAACGCAAAGGATCTCTTTGCGTTTTTTTTTATGTCTATGATTTAAGACTCGTTTTTACTTTCCGTATCCCAGCACGCGCAGCATGCTTTCACTCGTCTGTTCCGGAGCGAAGAGCTTCGTGGTGATCACCCCGTCTTCATCGCGGTCGATGAGCACGTGTTTGGGCGCGGGGATGAGACAGTGTTGGATGCCGCCATAGCCGCCCAGCGATTCCTGGTAGGCACCGGTGTGGAAGAACCCGATGTAGAGCGGTTCTTCGTCGGTGATCATGGGAAGGAACACTTCGCCGGTGTGCGCTTCGGAGTTATAGTAGTCCATGCTGTCGCAGGTGAGGCCGCCGATGTTCACTTTGTGGTAGGGGTCATCCCATTTGTTCAGCGCCAGCAAAATGTATTTCTGATTCAGTCCCCAGGCGTCGGGCAGGTGAGTGATGAACGAGCCGTTGATCATGTACCAAAGCTCCTTGTCGTTTTGAAGCTTCTGGTCTACGAGGGAATACAATACCGCGCCGCTTTCGCCAACGGTGTAGCTGCCGAATTCGGTGAAGATGTTGGGCACGGGCACGTTGTTCTTGTCGCAGATCCACTTGATGTTTTCCACGATCTGTTCGATCATGTACTTGTAGTCGTAGTGGAAAGTGAGCGATGTTTTGATCGGGAAGCCGCCACCGATGTCGATGGAGTCCAGCGAATCGCAGATCTTTTTCAGTTCGCAGTATTTGAAGATGAAGCGGCTGAGCTCGCTCCAGTAGTAGGCGGTGTCTTTGATGCCGGTGTTGATGAAGAAGTGCAGCATCTTCAGCGATGCCTTGTCGCTCTTCTCGATTCTTTCCTTGTAGAACGAATTGATGTCGCTGTAGCGGATGCCCAGGCGCGAGGTGTAGAACTCGAACTTGGGTTCTTCGTCGGCGGCCACGCGGATGCCCACTTTGTAGGGCACCTTCACATTCTCTTCGTAGAAATCTATTTCGCCGAGATTGTCCAGGATGGGAATGCAGTTGTTAAAGTCGTCGTTCAGCAGTTCGCTGATGTACTGACGATAGAGCGGCATTTTGAAGCCGTTGCAAAGAATGTAGGTGTCCTTGGTGAGTTTGCCTTGCTCGTAGAGCGCGCGCACGATGGGAATATCGAACGACGACGAGGTCTCCATGTGCACGTCCTTATTCTTCAAAGCCTCTTGCATGATGAAAGAGAAATGCGAGGACTTTGTACAATAGCAGTAGGTGTATTTGGCGTTGTATTTGAAACGCTCCAGGGCATTGTTGAACGTGGCCTGCACATAGCGGATATTTTCGCTGATGCGGGGCAGATACGTCAGCTTCAAGGGCGTGCCATACTCCTTGATGATATCCATCAGGGGCACATCGTTGAACAGCAATTCATGGTCGCGCACCTTAAATTCTTTCTGGGGAAACTCAAAGGTTTGCTCAATCAGCTCGCGATAACTCTTCATTTATGGATAGAATCGTTAAGGGGTTAACCGTGAATAAAAAGTTAAACTAGTATTAATTAATCAGGTGGCTTTCTTTCTGGTGTTGCCCGTTGGGAAAGAGGTGCAATATTGTGATAAATTTGCCATCTTTGCAATACACATCAACCCTATGGTAAATCGTTTTCCCGCCTGGATAATCGACCCGGACCCTGCCGGAATGCATGCCTTGCCCGACTTCTAGCGGCCTGGCGGGAAATTGTCTTGTTCTTTTGTTTAAACGATAACCATTCAGTTAAAAACCTTAATTTTATTCCTGTGAAAGCGTTGAAGATCATTGAAGTAAAGTCAGAGATCGGGGCCGGCACCCGCGGTGCCAGTCTCGGCGTGGAGGCCATAAAAATTGCCAGCCTGGACCTTCAGTCGGACTTTTTTAAGCAAAACGAGTCCGTGGAGGTAGAACATGTGAACGACATCCTGTTCGACAAACCCACACAACCCCATGCCAAATACATCGATGGCGTGATGGTGATGGAGGAGCGCGTATGCCTGGAAGTTTATGAGACCATCTGGGAGGAATATTTCCCCATTATCCTTTCCGGCGATCACAGCACCGCCTACGGCACTATTGCCGGCATCAAAAAGGCCGACCCCAAAGCCCGCCTTGGCGTGATCTGGATCGACGCCCATGCCGACATCCAGACCCCCTTCACATCGCCCACCGGCAACATGCACACCATGCCGCTGGCCATGGCCTGTGGTATTGACAACCTGGAGTGCAAAGTGAACGACCCCAAAAGCGACACGCTGGACTATTGGGAACAGATCGAAAACGTTGGCATGCCCGGCCGCAAGATCTATCCCGAAGACATCGTCTACATTGGCGTGCGCGAGCTGGAGAAATCAGAGAATTACCTCATCAATAAATACAACGTCAACTACATCGAGACGGAAGAAGTGAAAGCCGGGCCTGCGCGCATTGCCGAAAAGGCGCTGAAGATGCTGGACCACTGCGATCTCATCTATGTTTCTTTCGATGTGTCGGCGCTTGATTCAACCGTATCCACCGGAACCGGTATGCCGCTGCCGGGTGGGCTCACCATTGAGGAAGCCAAGATCTTGAATGCCGTGCTGGCGAAAAGCCCTAAAGTTTGTGCCTGGGAGGTTAGCGAAGTAAATCCTACTCTCGACACCGAGAATCGCATGGCGGAGAGCGCTTTTGAAATCCTTCAGGCTACGGCGCAGGCCGTTATGGGACGGCCGGTACTCGCACAATAATTTTCACCACCTCGCCTTCGCTAAAGCTTCGGCGAGCAAAGAAAGGCGCTAAGGCGCAAAGTTTGGCGCAAGAGCATCTGCGTTTACTTTGCGCCTTAGTTGCTTTTGGGGTGAAAGATCACTTCGCCCTAGGCTCCAACAAGGCCACATACTCCTCAATCGTCGTCATGATATTGCTCCGGATGATGGGATCCGTAAGAAACTTCGGAATGCCGATTGGCATGGACAGTATCCGGTAAGTCACTTTTACTTGCTTTGGGCCGATTTGCTCCAGTGTCCAGCTACCCGAGAGTATCATGCGGGTCACGCCGTCGCGCTTTGGGGCCAGTGTTTCGTTTACGCGTGACTCGAACGTGATGAAGAGCTTTCGCATGGGGATGGTTTCCACCACTTTATATTCGAGGAAATGGTCCTGGTCGCTGACGGGCCAGGGGATGTCGTGGTAGGAGTACTCCAGCCACATGGTGGTGTCTTCGGGTTGCGGATATACTTTGAATTCGGCCACATGGCCTTGCCACTCCTTGATCTTCTTTTCGTCGCGGATGAGACGGAGACCGGCAAAGATGGTGTTGTTGAAATAGAATTCGCCTTTTACTTCACGCGCCTTCACCGGGGGGTTAGAAGCCGGAAAAATGATCCACCGTTCGTAGATGGAAACCGTACCGTCCTTTTTCACGAGGGTGAAACCTTCCTTGTCTTGCGCCAACACCTGGGTGCAGGCAAAGAGCAGGAATAGGATGGAGGCTGATGTCGGGTATTGGCGCATAATTCTGTTTGAGAGACAAATCGTCCACCGCAAAGATGCCGGTTAGGGCACAAAGGTTGCTACGGGGCGTTTTAGAGTGCCGGGTTCTATGAAAGAAAGGATTTTTGGATGCCCGATGTTCATATCGATACAAATATAACGACCGCCTTCCGGGCATCGTGCATGGAATCCGGCAGGCGATAAAAATACTCCTTAAACTTCAGCCTTTTTCCTTAATTTCGCCCCCAAATTGAAGTTTTATCCCTATTTAAAATATTTGTCATGAGCCAAACCGCACCAATCTCTTCCTTTATCGAAAAGCACTATCTGCACTTCAACGCCGCCGCCCTGGTGGATGCTGCGAAGGCCTATAAGACCCATATTGCCTCCGGAAAGAAAATGATGGTTACCCTGGCCGGCGCCATGAGCACCGCCGAGTTGGGTCTGAGCTTTGCCGAAATGATCCGCCAGGATAAGGTCCAGATCATTTCCTGCACCGGCGCCAACCTGGAAGAAGACATCATGAACCTGGTGGCCCATTCACACTACAAACGCATTCCGAACTATCGCGACCTCACGCCCGAACAAGAGTGGGACTTGCTGCAAAATCACCTCAACCGCGTAACCGACACCTGTATTCCCGAAGAAGAGGCCTTCCGCAAGCTGCAAAAGCACCTTTACAAAGTGTGGAAAGATGCCGAAGACAACGGCGAACGCCTCTTCCCCCACGAATTTATGTTCCGCATGTTGAACAGCGGCGACTTGAAAGAAGAGTACGAGATCGATCCTAAAAACTCGTGGATGATCGCCGCCGCCGAGCGCAATATGCCAATGGTGGTGCCCGGATGGGAAGACTCCACAATGGGTAACATCTTCGCTTCATACGTATTCACAGGCGAGCTGAAAGCTTCGACCATGAAGAGCGGTATCGAATACATGGCCTGGCTGGCCGACTGGTATATCAAAAATTCAGGTAAGGACGGCATCGGTTTCTTCCAGATCGGTGGCGGTATTGCCGGGGACTTCCCCATTTGCGTGGTGCCTATGCTCCACCAGGATCTTGAAAAAGACAACGTGCCGTTCTGGAGCTATTTCTGCCAGATCAGCGACTCCACCACCAGCTACGGTTCTTATTCCGGTGCGGTTCCCAACGAGAAGATCACCTGGGGCAAGCTGAGCATCGAGACACCGAAGTTCATCATCGAGAGCGATGCTACGATAGTGGCACCGTTGATGTTTGCTTATGTACTCGGCTGGTAGCGCTATATAGGAGTAAAAAAAATTAAACCGCAAAGGCGCTAAGGACGCAAAGAAGACGCAGAGAAGGGCTTTGCGTTGACTTTGCGCTCTCTGCCCGCCCGCCGAAGCTCAGCGAAGGAGGGCGCCTTTGCGGTAAAAACATTTCTCAGCTTTCATGAATCTCGATCTAACACTCCGCACCGAAATACAAAAGGCCCTCACTGCACTCTTCAACCAAACGGTAGAAGCCGTGCAGGTGCAACCGACAAACCAGGAGTTTGAAGGCTCGCACACGCTGGTATGCTTCCCCCTCACCAAGCTGTCGCGCAAGGGACCGGAAGAAACGGCGCGCCTGGTGGGCGACTACCTCGTGCAGCACTCCGGCATGGTGAGCCGCTTCAACGTGGTGAAAGGTTTTCTGAACCTCGTGCTGAACGACCGGGTTTGGCTGGACGTGTTTCAATCCATTTTTGTGCACCCGAACTATGGTCAGCTTCCCTCCAACGGGCAGGAGATCATGATTGAGTATTCGTCGCCCAACACCAATAAGCCGTTGCACTTGGGGCATTTGCGCAATAATTTTCTCGGGTACAGTGTCGCGGAGATCTATGCGGCGAATGGCTATACTGTACACAAAGTGCAGATCATCAACGACCGGGGTATTCACATTTGTAAGTCGATGGCTGCGTGGAGGCTTTTTGGGAATGGTGAAACCCCAGAGAGCACGGGCATGAAAGGCGACCACCTGGTGGGCAAGTATTATGTTGAATTCGATAAAAAATACAAAGAAGAAATCGCGAGCCTGATGGGCCAGGGCATGAGTGAAGAGGAGGCCGGTAAAAAGGCTCCGATCATGCAACTGGCAGTAGAGCTCCTGCGCAAATGGGAGCAGAGGGACGCGGAAACCGTCGCCCTTTGGAAGACCATGAACGGCTGGGTATACAGCGGCTTCGACGCTACCTATAAACGCATGGGCGTTGATTTCGAAAAGCTTTATTACGAATCGGACACCTACCTGCTGGGCAAGGAAGAAGTGTTGAAGGGTGTGGAGAAAGGCGTGTTCTTCAAAAAAGACGACGGCTCGATTTGGGTAGACCTCACCGCCGATGGCCTCGATCAGAAAGTATTGTTGCGCTCCGACGGCACATCGGTATATATGACCCAAGATATCGGTACGGCGATCCTCCGCTTCACCGATTTCCCAAAGATCATGGGCCAGGTCTACACCGTGGGCAACGAACAGGAGTACCACTTCAAAGTATTGTTCCTCATCCTGCAAAAGTTAGGCTTCGACTGGGCCAAGCGTTGTTTCCATTTATCCTACGGCATGGTGGACCTGCCCACGGGCAAAATGAAATCGCGCGAAGGCACCGTAGTCGACGCCGACGACCTGATGCAGGAGATGGTGGACGAAGCCGAAAAGCAAACCCGCGTACTGGGTAAAGTCGATGAGATCACCGATGAGGAAGCGCTGAAATTATTCGAAATGATCGGCCTGGGCGCCTTGAAGTTTTTCCTGCTCAAGGTAGATCCCAAGAAACGCATGTTGTTCGATCCGAACGAATCCATCCAATTGCAAGGCTTCACAGGTCCCTTCATTCAATACACACACGCCCGCATCCGTGCCATCCTTCGCAAGGCCGTGAGCATGGATATTGTATGCACGGAAACCGACTTGCAACAAGTCGACACCCTCGAACCCGCAGAACGCGATGCATTGAGTGTGCTGAGCCTTTTCGAAAGCCGCATCAAGGAAGCGGCCCGAGAATACTCGCCGGCCATCATCGCCAACTATGCTTTTGACCTGGCCAAAGAATACAACAAATTCTATCAAAACATCCCCATCTTCAACGAAACCAACCCCGCCCGCCTCCGCTTCCGCATCGCCCTCTCCCAAGCCGTTGCCGACGCCATCAAAAAGGCCATGAGTTTGCTGGGGATTGCCGTTCCGGAAAAGATGTAATGGCCGGTGTTCCCAAACCAAAGAATTTATCTTATCCGATAAACTTTACTACAAAGCTCACACCCGCAGCAGCACCAAACTCCTGGCTCCTGGCTTCTGACTCCTGGCTCCTGGCTTCTGACTCCTGGCTCCTGAATAATGTCACCCATCTGGTTACCCCACCCAAAATGTGATAAAAGGATGCTGGAAATGCGGAACAAATCGTAAATTTTCATGTTGATATAAAAGCGCAACTATTCTATGAAAACTCTCCTTGTCACCCTTTTATTCCTGATCCCGACCATGGCCTCTTCTGTGTATGATTTCAAGAAAACGGCTATCGACGGACAGGTCATTGATTTTGCCAAGTATAAAGGCAAGCCCCTGCTCATTGTGAACACCGCTTCCAAATGCGGCTTCACTCCACAGTATGCCGAGCTGCAAAAATTGCAGGACCAGTATGGCAGCAAAGTGACCATCCTAGGTTTCCCCGCCAACAATTTCGGTTCGCAAGAACCCGGCACGAACGTGGAGATTTCTGAATTTTGTCAAAAGAATTATGGTGTGACGTTCCAGATGTTTGAAAAAATATCGGTGAAGGGCGGCGACCAGGATCCGCTGTATGCCTGGTTGAAAGAAAAGACCGGCGAGGAACCCAGCTGGAATTTCTGCAAATACCTGGTGAAGCCCGACGGCACGGTGAAATTCTTTCCTTCGAAAGTAAGCCCGCTCGACAAGCAAATTATTGATGCGATTAATTAAAGCAGCCCTGACGGTTGTTGTTGTTATGAGCCTTGCCGCGTTTATTTCCAGTAAAATAGCTTCCGGCAAGGCCGGACCTGTCGAGGGTACGATCTATGATTTCAAGATCGCCGCCCTCGACGGTACCGTCATCGATTTTGCCCAATACAAAGGCAAGCCCCTGCTCATCGTGAACACGGCCTCCAAGTGCGGCTTCACACCCCAATATGCCGACCTGGAAAAGCTGTACGAGAACTATGGTGGCAAGGTGGTGGTGCTCGGTTTCCCCGCCAACAATTTCCTGTGGCAGGAGCCCGGTTCCAGCGAAGAGATTGCCGCCTTTTGCCAGAAGAACTATGGTGTGACCTTCCAGATGTTTGAAAAGATCGATGTGAAAGGACGCGACAAACACCCGCTCTACAAATGGTTGGAGGCCAAGACCGGCGAAACACCGTCGTGGAATTTTTGCAAGTACGTGGTGAGCGCCGACGGCAACACGGTAAAATTCTTTTCCTCTAAAGTAAATCCGCTGGACAAGCAGATTATCGATGCCTTGGGGCAACCCTGACTTTCTCTTCAGTTGAATCTTAATGAATGTGCGATGCTTGACCCGGCGATCAAAGGAGAATTGTTGAACGCCTGCAAAAAATACGTGGAGCAGCGACTCGCCACGGCCACGCAGGCCATGCACCACGCCCAAGAAGCCGCCAACGAAGAAGGCAAAAGCAGCGCGGGAGACAAATACGAGACCGGCCGCGCCATGGCGCAGATCGAACGCGACAAGGCGGCCCAGCAAGCACAGGAAGCCTTAAAGCTCAAACAAGCACTCGACCACCTGGACAGCGTGCATCATCATCAAAAAGTGATGACCGGCAGCGTGGTGGCCACCGCCCAATATCACTTTTACATTGCCATCGGCGCGGGAAAAATGACTGTATCGGGTCTGGATTTTATTGTTGTGGGGCCCAGCTCGCCCTTGGGAAAATCCTTGCTGGGATTGGCCGTGAACGATACGTTTACGTTTAACAATCAGCACCACAAGATTCTGCAGGTCCTGTAGGCGATCCCCGTAAACACCTCGGGGAATTTGAATTATATTCGCCCATATTTTCGAACGTCATGGATATTAAAGTCTGGTTACAAGCCTTCCGTCTGCGCACCTTGCCGCTGGCGTTGTCGTGCATTGCCATGGGAGGATTTTTAGCCGCTTCGGCTGGAGCCTTCCGGTGGGACATTTTCCTGCTCTGTATTCTTACCACGATCTTTTTACAAGTCTTATCCAATCTCGCCAACGACTACGGCGACTCCGTAAATGGCGCCGACCATGCCGGGCGTAAAGGCCCGCAGCGGGCCGTGCAAAGCGGAGCCATCACTGCATCACAGATGAAGGCTGCCGTGATCATTTTTGTTTTGCTGTGCCTATGCAGCGGCATCTCGTTGCTGCTGGTTTCCTTTGGACTGGACTGGAACGCCTTGCTGTTTTTCTTTGGCCTCGGTGTGTTGAGCATATTGGCCGCTATTGCGTATACCGTAGGCAAGAAGCCTTATGGTTATGCCGGCCTCGGCGATTTCTCGGTGTTGATCTTCTTCGGATTGGTAGGGGTGATGGGATCATATTATTTATTCACGCAACAGCTGTCGTGGCGCGAAATCCTTCCCGCCTTGAGTTGCGGATTCTTTTCGATCGGCGTGCTGAATGTGAACAACATTCGCGACATCGAGTCTGATAGGGCGGCAGGGAAGTTTTCCATCCCTGTCCGCATCGGCAGGAGCAGTGCCGTGGCCTATCATTGGTTTTTATTGTGTGGAGGATTGTTGTCGGCTGCTGTGTACAGTACACTCACTTTTCATTCGCCTTGGCAATTCCTGTTTTTGCTGAGTGCGCCGCTGTTCATTCGCAACGGTATGGCCGTTCAACAAAAGCCTTCCCACGAGCTCGATCCCTATCTCAAACAAATGGCTCTGTCTACGCTGGTGTTCGTGCTGTTGTTTGGCGTGGGCTTGATGATAGGGTAGGGTAGGACCCTTTTCGCCGGCTTCGGTTTGCAAAACGCAGGAATGTGACGCGATACCCATCGTACATCACCACCACGGCCAGAAATCCACAAACGACATAAAACAACCGGAATTGCAAGTAAGGATAGGCAATTCCCGCAACGAGCGCACCGGCAATGAACGCGCTGAACGTGGATGCGATCAACTTTGCTTTGTTCACCAACTCGGGCTTAATTCGAAATTCGCTTTTCGTGAACATCGACAACAGGATACCCAGGTCCGTTGTCGCGCCCGTGAGGTGCGTTGTTTTGACGGCAAAATTTGAGATGCCCGCCGTGAGTCCATTTTGCAATCCCATCGCGAAGAACATGATGGCCAGCAACGCTTCGGTTTCGCGAAGCGTCTCCTGGTAGAAGAATTGTCCATAGAACCCCACGATCAATAGACCAACCATTTCCAGGATGATGGGCAATGCATGGGCAAGGTACCGTCGCCTGCTGTTGAAATGAATGATGATGAAATTGGAAGTAAAACTGCCGGAGAAAAAAAGAAAGATCCAACCGACGACCATGAACACCTGGTAAAAATTTCCTTTCACCATCTCGGCGGCGAAAATGGCGAAGTAGCCCGTCACGTTGGAGGAGAACGAAAAGAAAATGAGAAACGAGGCCACGTTCACCATGCCGGCGGCAAACGCGGTGAGCGTTCCCAGGCGGATGTTGTCGGCCAGGGTTCTATGGTTGTTATATTTTCGGAGCACGGTGTTTTATTTTTGGAATGTCAATTTGGCGATGCCCTTTACCTGGATGTCGGAGTCGAAATTCAGGATCAGGTGATCGCGTGTCAATTCGGTGATGTTATAGTGTTCCACGGTTTGATCGCGATGTTTCAGCTCCAGGATGTGGCCTCTCCCTTTTATTTTCCAGTGAATGTTTTTCACATCGTGAGGACCCTCCAGGATGAGGAGGCCGTTGGGATAAAATTCCCAGGTTTCGGCTGAGTGGATCATGAGATGCTTTCCCAACTGATCTTTCACGGCTTGCGAAACCGTGTCCTCCGTCTTGAGCCGTCTCCGATCGGCAGGCGTGTTCACTTTCTCGTACTCCCACGCTTTCTCGCGCCACGTGCCCACGATCAATTGCTCGGGACCGTTCACGCGATGTTTCGCCCAGGCGAACCCGGAAATCACCCCTACTGCCATGCCGATGGAGATTGCCCATACTTTCATATGCTGATAAGATTTAGCTGAAAAAAGTTACACCGCGCTCACAAACAAACCGGTCAGCAGGTCTTTTTCCGGAATGTATTCATACGATTCCAGGTCAACCTCCTTGACAAGCCCAAGCGATTTTCGGATGAGGGGCGTGGGGTCGAAATTGTTTTTGCGCAACCGGGTGGTGCTTGTGCGTGCGATGAACGTTTCATCCACCTCATTCATTTCGGTCATGATCTCGAAGGCGTCTTTGCTGCGGCCATGAAACAATTCAAAGCGGATGCTGTGGATCTTTTTCGGATACTTGTTCTGCATGACGGCGCAGGCTTCGCTGAATTCTTTCGTGACGGCCGTCTCCAATATCCTTTTTGGTGAATAGAACAACAATTCGGTGATCGAATCGGGAAGCGAGGTGCAATACAGAAAGATCACATCCAATTCTTCCTCGCTTGTCGCGGCGGCATGTTTCAGCAGCAGCAGGGGGGTGATCGTAAAATCGGTCGGTATCAAAATGGTCTTGCGCATAGCTGTATATTTTTTTGTGCAAGATGTAGCCGCCGGGTTAAGACGATTTAAAAATGAAATTAAAATGCGATGAAAGCAGATTAAAATATGATTAAAATCTGCCTTTGCGACGGGAAACCGATGGTTTCGTTTACGAATGTCCTATGTTTTCCAAAGGAAAGGTGAGCCGCACCGTGGTGCCTTCATTCACTGCCGAGGTCACCACGATGGTGGCGTGGTGCTGCCGCATGATGTTGCGCGCCAACGGCAGGCCGATGCCGTAGCCTTCAAAATTGTGTGTGTTCGAAGCGCGATAGAAGGGGTCGTAGATATAGGTCATCTCCGATGACGGAATGCCGATGCCCGTGTCCTGGATAACCAGTATCACACTGTCATCGGTGGCCCCGAGGGAAAGCTTCACCGGTTGGTGTGATGAATATTTGCAGCCGTTGCTCACGATGTTGGAGATGGCCAGGTGGAGCAACTGCGGATTACCCTTTATTTTTAGTTTGAGGTGATTATCGGGCATCAGGCTGAGATCGATATTTACTTTGTCTTTGGAATTCATCTTTTCGATGGTCTCCTTCACATCCCAGATCAACTGGTCGATGCGCACGGTCTCCAATTTTACTTTCTTTCCATCAAAGCCGGTCTGTGCCAAGAAAAGCAGTGATTTTGTAATGCGCTCCAAACGTTCGGCTTCGTTTAGAATAACGCTTATGGTTTCGCGATATTCTTCGTCGTTACGGGTCTTGGAAAGCGCCACGTCCGCCTCGCCGATAATCGCCGTGAGGGGCGTGCCCAATTCATGCGAGGCGTTGCTGATGAAATTGTTTTGCGTGGCAAACGACGTTTCCAGCCGGTCGAGCATGGTGTTGAAGGTGTTCTTCAGCTCGTTCACATCGTCGTTGATGCTGGATGCCTGTAACCGGAGGTGTAGATTTTGTGAATTGATCGCCTTCACCTGGTTGGTGATCTGCCGTACGGGGCGAAACACATAACGCGAAAACCAAATGGAAACCGACAGTACCAACAATGCCACCACCACGATGGCGCCTCCCATAATGCTTCTCAAGTTGTAAAGGTGATGCGAGTAGTAATAGTTTTCCGCCGAAACGATAACGATGAACGAGCGATCGCCTTGCCGATATAAGATCCCTGAAAAAAAGATCGTGCCTTTCTGATACCGCGAAGTTTTTCCGCTGGAAATCTCATTAAAAAAAGTTAGGGGCAGCTTCAACGACTCGCTCTCCTGCTGAAAGGTCTTGCCGGGTGTGATCTCAAAAAAGTAATCTTCCTCCTGGGGCAGCTTTTCCAGGATGCGGTCGCGCATTTCCTGAAAAACGGTGGCCGAGGCGGGTTCATTCTCCAACCGGATCCGCGCGGCTACCACGGCCCGTGTCTCCAGGCGTTTATAGAAATCGTTGAAGGTATATTTGATAACAAAAAAATAAACGCCACTGCCCAGGATGATCATGATGGCGAGCGTGACCAAAAAAAACGTGACGGCGATGCGCGTTTGTGTTTTCATTCTTCTTTTAAAACATACCCCATGCCAACGACCGTGTGCAACAGTCGTGGCGATTGATTGACTTCCAGCTTTTTTCGCAAGAAGTTCACATAGACATCCACCACATTAGTGCCCATGTCAAAATCCACACCCCAAACCTGCTCAAGGATTTCCATACGCGAAAGCACGCGCCGTTGGTTTTTGAGGAACATGTGCAGGAGACGGTATTCGGTGGCCGTGAGCGAGATGACGAGTTCTCCGCGCTTCACGGTTTTCGTGAAATCATTGAGTTCCAGGTCCGCTATCCGGAATAGGTTGGTCTCGGCGACCAGGGGCGTCTGCACCGGCTCCGTTCTGCGTAACAATGATTTTATACGCGCCAGCAGTTCAATGAACTTGAAGGGCTTAACCAAGTAGTCGTCGGCGCCGGTCTCCAGGCCGAGCACGATGTTTTCGGCCGTGCCCAACGCGGTGAGAAACAGCAGAGCCACTTTCTTGTTCTGCGCGCGGATGTCGCGGCAAAGCTCGAGTCCGTTTTTGCCCGGCAGCATGATGTCGAGAATAATAAGATCGTAGTCATGCGTCACCGCCATCTGCATGCCCTGATTTCCGTCCAGTGCGACGCTCACTTCATAGCCTTCTTCGCTAAGTCCCTTTTTAATAAAGGAAACCACGCTGCTCTCGTCTTCAATTAACAGGATTCGTTTCATGCGATGCCGGTTGATGGCCCTTAAAATAGTTAAATACCCAAGAAAACCACTTTGTTTTTTCAACAACCGGTGCGTGAAGGCATCTTCGGCTGCCGTTGGCCTGAGACTAAATTCAGAAATTCTACAAAATCGATCCCTTATTTGACAACACAAACTGAACCACCACGGCACTAGGGGTAAATACCTAGGGGCCGCCGTCCGTATGACCAGAAGATGCCACATTGCTTTATTTTTGTTGGGTGCCGCCCTGGCAACGAAGCCGCTGCCGGCCCAGTCGATCGCGGACACCACGACGCATCTCCACGAAAACTGGAAAAAAGTAGTAGTGGTGCCTTCCGTGTTGATTGGCGCAGGACTCGTTTCCATGACCGACAATGAAGTATTCGACCGGTTTGAAATCGAGGAAGAACGCAACGAGCACTTGCCCAGGTTTCGTACTCATGTAGATGATTATCTCCAGTATGCTCCCATTGTTGCCGTTTACGGATTGAATGCCCTGGGGATGAAAGGCGAACACGACTTTGCTAACCGCACCGTACTACTGATCAAGTCGGAGTTGATCATGGCTGCCCTTGTATTGCCGTTAAAAAAACTGACCGCCGTCCCCAGGCCCGACACCGGCGCGCCCACTTCATTCCCTTCGGGCCACACGGCTCAGGCCTTCGCCGCCGCCACGTTTCTGCACAAAGAATATGGAAGGGAGCATCCGTTCTATAGCGTTCTTGGCTACACTACCGCGACCGGCATCGGTGTGCTAAGGGTACTCAACAACCGGCACTGGATGTCCGACGTGCTGGTAGGAGCGGGCATTGGCATATTGTCCACCAACCTCGCTTATCTCACGCATCAGTATAGATGGGGCAAACATCACAAACATCTTTCCGGCGCAACGATCATTCCATCTTATGGACAAAAGGCAATGGGTTTGTATGTTTCCATACCCGTCCGGTAATTCATATGATAGCATAATCCCATCCGTGTTTAGGAAAGGCAACAACACGCCTACTCATACTTCAGTGTACTTACCGGATCGCGTTTAGCCGTTTTCAGTACCTGTCCACAGATGGTGCCGGCTGCAATCAACAAAATGCATCCAATCGGTATGATGTACATGAGCACACCAGGGCTGATCCTGTAAGCATAGCGGGTCAGCCATTCCTCCATACCTAAATATGCCAAGGGCACCGATAACACCACCGCCACAAGCACCAGCTTAAGAAAGTCAATCGACAGCAAAGCGATAATGCTCATGACCGAAGCCCCTAACACTTTTCGGATGCCAATCTCTTTTGTTCGTTGTATGGCCGTATAGGTAGAAAGACCGACAAGGCCAAGACACGAAATGATAACAGAAAGGATTGTAAACACTTTCGTAAGTGTGCTGAATTTCCGGTCGTCCTTATACTGCTTGTTGAACTGATCTTCAAGGAAATCGTAATGGAATGCATTATCGGGAAAGAATTTTTCGAACAGCGTCCGGATCTCACCGATGGATGCCTGATGATCGCTACCCGTCAGTTTTACGGAAGTTGGATTGAAGGGTCCGTAGTCGGGAGTAAACAGCATCGGCTCTATGGCCGTGTGAAGCGACTGCTGGTGGAAATTCTCCACCACACCCACCACAGTCCATTCCTTATCGCCAATATATATTTTCGCATCAAGGGCATTTTCCGTATCCAGACCGAAAAGTCTCAAGGCGCTCCGGTTAATGATTATATTCTTGACCTTATTCCAATCAAAGTTGCAATCCGAAAAAGCAAACGCCCTGCCCGCTAAAAGCGTGATCTCATAGTTCGTGAAAAAATCTTCATCGACTGCCAGTTGATTTGCTGTGTAACGTTCCTGTCCTTCATTCAACCGGATATCCGAAGTCGTGTAAGGACGCGCTCCCGGGGTTTGGCTGGACGTTGTCACACTCACTACATGAGAAAGGCCTTCCAGCGCGTGCTTAAATGTTTTCATTCTTCCCTGATAGGTGGAGTCAAACAAAGTCCTCATCGGCGGAGAAACAACCATCGTATTCCCGATCGCGATACCCATGTCCTTTTTACGCATGAATTCCATTTGACGGGACACCATGAAGGTAGCCGTTACCAGCGCACAGGCCGCCGTAAACTGAAAGACCACCAATACTTTTCGCAGGAGTCGCCCTTTAGAGGATCGTTGAAATTTGCCCTTCAAAACCGTGACCGGTTGAAACGAGGACAATATAAAAGCAGGATAAAATCCAGACAGCGTCAATCCCGTTAAGAACACAGCGACAAGAAGAATAGTACTTTTAAGATCCAACGTCCTGAAGGTGGTCCACAGTGAACGGTTCCCATCGACGATCGCATTGAATGGCCCTTGTAGCAACAATACCAGCAGAACAGCCGCTAATAGTGCCAAGGTGGTCACGAAAACGGACTCAAAAACAAACTGCTTCAACAATTGCCCGGCATTGGCGCCCATTACTTTTCGCACACCCACTTCCTTGGCCCGGTCGAGCGATCTTGATGTGGTGAGGTTGATATAATTGATCCAGGCAATCACCAGGATAATGCCGGCGATCCATACCGTAGCCCAGACCACTTTGCCGCTGCTGGTTTGTGCGTACTCGTATTCATAGTCAGAATATAAATGCACCTGTTTTAAAGGTTGTAAAGTGAATGCGTGCACCTTACCCGCGGCTTTATCGGCAGGGAAGTGGCGTTGGGAGAAGGAGACGAATTTTTCTTCCAGAACCTGATGATCCGTTTCGGGAGTGAGTAATAGATAATGCCGGACGTATGGTTTTTCTGTCAGGCTCTCGTCAAAGCTGCGGTCATCGGGGTGATACAACGAAGCGTAGGAGATGAGCACGTCGAATTGCAGGTGGGAATTTTCGGGAACATCCTTATAGATAGCCTTTACGGTATAAGGCGTCGGCTCCGTGCTCCAGAAGAATTCCTTTCCGATAACCGATTGTGCATCGGCTTGGCCGAAATATTTCCTGGCCATAGACTCGCTTAACATGGCCGTATATTTTTCCTGTAACACGGAAGGCTGTCCGGCCACAAGCGGAAAGTCAAAGACCGAAAGAAAATGTTCATCGACAAAAAGGCATTTGTCGCCCAGGTAGACTTGGTCATTCGCCTTAACAATCGATTCCCCGAAAGGCACGAGCACCCGGGTGTGAAGCGCAATCTCCTCGTAATCCTTCGCCATCATGGCGCCCACCGCCGGATACGTCATGGTGCCATGCTGGATCTGCTTCCCTTGATGATCCACATCATCGATGACTCTGTAAATTTGATCTCCCTTTGAATGAAAACGATCATAGCTCAATTCGAAGCTTACAAATTGATAGATAAAAAGACATGCGGTAAGCCCTACAACAAGGCCGGAAATATTGATCGCTGAAAAGGCTTTGTTCCGCAGTTGATTGCGGACCGTGGTTTTTAGATAATTAGCCCACATCATAGTTTCTTTTTGAAGGTGGAGTATTCCTTTATTAACTTTCTTACCAATCAATTTAGATAATTTATTTCGAAACGATGCCTCTTGCTGTGCTGCGGTCACACCGTAGCATGGGTGGACAAGCGATGCTCCAAACATAAAGACCCTCGCGCTTGTTCTTTTCTTGAGCCTTTTTGTTAGTTTTTCCACTACCCCTTAAACCATTCAACCCTATTCTGTGTCTAAAGGAGGAGGTGCAATTTTCCCCCGCCTTCATACGTTTTATTTTCAGGAAAATGAATATGAAAAAGAACTTCTTTTTATTCGCCCTTGTCGTGGGGTTAGCCTGGGCTTGCGAACCCACGCCCGACAACATGAAACTGTTGGACCAGCTTGTCGTGCAAACCCACTACGACACCGAAGTGAACTTCACCGACTACGCCACCTATTCCATCTCCACCGACACCATCGGGTTTATCTCCAACGCCAGCCCCAACGATACGATCCTGACCGAGCACGATACCCCTGGCTATCCGCGCCCCGTACTGCAACAGGTGGTAAAGAATTTGGATCAGGTGGGCTATACCCGTGTGGACAAAAGCGCCAACCCCGACCTGGGGATCAATGTGTATGTGGTGAATGACTATAACTTGTTCCAACAGGTGGTCTATCCCAGCTATTACTACCCATCCTATTACGGCTACTACGGATCATACTATAACTATCCCTACGTCAACACCTACGCGCAAAACACGGGTGCGCTGGTGGTAGAGATGGTAGATTTAAAGAATATCGGGGCAGACAAAAAGGTGAGGGTGCTTTGGACGGCCTATTTGGGCGACGTGTACAGCACCATCAGCTTGCTACAGGAATCCACTGACGCCATCGATCAGGCCTTCCATCAATCACCTTACATCGGCAGATAACATGAAAAAGATAGCGATCATCGTCGCATTGGCCTGCGGATGCGGGCTGGTGCAGGCGCAAGACAATTATTTCTTTGTGAACTGGGACATCAACACGCCCATGACCAACACGAACTGGATCGGATCCACGTCCACCCGGGGCATCCGGGGCGGGTATAGGGCGGTCATTGGACCGGAGCGCCGGTTTTCGGCGGGTTTGGACGTGAGCTGGGCTACCTTTAGCGAATACAAACCCACGGAAACCTTCCAGCAGCAGGCCGGGGCGATCACCACAGACTACTTCAACTACATCTACCAGCTGTCTTTTGCCGCCAGCGGCCAATATTATTTTCACAAGAGCAGCAACGAGCGGTTCTTCAGCTATGTGGGGATGGGACTGGGTGCAAACCAGAACAAGTACACGGTTTTCTACAATATTTATAAAGACCAGCACTCGGCCTGGGGCTTTCTGGCCCGTCCGGAAGCCGGCATTTTGCTGCGCATCAGCACGCGGAAGCGCATCGGGTTGATGGCCGCCGTCCATTACGATTATTCCACCAACAAGAGCAACGACTACAACTACAGCAGTTTCTCGGCGGTGGGGGTTTCGGTGGGCATCATGTCCATGCAGTGGTAGGGCTAAGGCATTGATTTACAGCGGCTAGAATTTTTTGCGGCGCGGGTGTTCACACGCGGAGGCTTCTGTTATCTTTGCAGCCATGTCGCAACAGATCCTGATCCTCGATTTCGGTTCCCAATACACCCAATTGATCGCCCGCCGGGTGAGAGAGTTGAACGTGTATTGCGAGATCCACCCCTTCAACAAAGTCCCCAAACTCACCCCCGACGTCAAAGGCGTGATCCTTTCCGGAAGTCCCTGCTCGGTGCGCGACAACGGTGCACCCAGCGTCGATCTGTCGGCGTTTGAGAAAGTGCCCGTGCTGGGAGTGTGCTACGGAGCCCAATTGATTGCCCACCTCGGCGGCGGCAACGTGTTGCCATCCCAGATGCGGGAATATGGCCGGGCCCGTCTTTCCACGGTAGACCATCACAACGACCTGTTAAAAGAAATGACCCTCGACACCCAGGTATGGATGTCGCACGCCGACACCATCGCCTCGGTGCCGTCAAATTTTGAGATCATTGCCACCACACCGTCTGTCGCGGTGGCGGCCTTCAAAATAAAAGAAAAAGCCGTTTGGGGTATTCAATTTCACCCCGAGGTGACACACACCACCGAAGGCAAGAACCTGCTGCGCAATTTCGTGGTCCACATCTGCGGCTGCGCCCAGGATTGGACGCCCGACCAGTTTGTGGAAAGCACCATCGCCGACCTGAAAGCCAAACTGGGCAACGACCAGGTAGTGATGGCGTTGTCGGGCGGCGTGGATTCCACGGTGGCGGCCACCCTCATCCACAAGGCCATTGGCAAGAACCTGCATTGCATTTTTGTAGACAACGGATTGCTGCGCAAGGGCGAGTTCCAGCAAGTGCTGGATTCCTACCAGCATATGGGCCTGAACATCAAAGGCGTGGATGCCCGCGAAAAATTCTATGCGGCGTTGAAAGACCTTACCGAACCGGAGGCGAAGCGTAAAGCCATTGGCAGAACTTTTATTGAAGTGTTCGACGAAGAAGCCCATCTTATCCAGGATGTGAAGTGGCTGGGGCAGGGCACCATCTATCCCGACGTGATCGAGTCGGTGTCGGTGAACGGTCCATCCCAAACCATCAAATCGCACCACAATGTGGGCGGTCTTCCGGAGAAGATGAAGTTGAAAATCGTGGAGCCGTTGAACACCCTCTTCAAAGATGAGGTGCGCATCGTAGGCAAGACGCTGGGCATAGACCCCACCATCCTGGGACGTCACCCGTTCCCCGGACCGGGTCTCGGCATCCGCATTTTGGGCGACATCACGGCCGACAAAGTGCGCATCCTCCAGGAAGTAGACAGCATCTTCATCGGCGGTCTCCGCGAAAGCGGTCTCTACGACAAGGTGTGGCAAGCCGGCGCCATGTTGCTGCCCGTGCAATCGGTGGGTGTCATGGGCGACGAACGCACCTACGAACGCGTGGTGAGCCTCCGCGCCGTGACCAGCACCGACGGCATGACGGCCGATTGGGCACACTTGCCCTACGAATTTTTAGCAAACGTGTCGAGCGACATCATCAATAAAGTGAAAGGCGTAAACCGCGTGGTCTACGACATTAGCTCCAAACCGCCGGCGACCATCGAGTGGGAATAACCATGTCGCCCTTGTTGGTGTTCTTCACCAACAAGATTGTGGCGAGTGGACACCGATGGAACCACACACCGGCGCTCTTCACATCGATGCGATCGCTTATTTTTTAAACGTCAATATTATGCTGAGAAAAGGAGTTTTATTTTTTGTTCTGATAGCATGCCTGCAAAGCGCCGCCTTTGCACAGGTGGATTTTACGAAGCAATACTTTAACGCCAAGACCTTGTTCCGCGAAGGCAAATGGAACCTGGCCATGGAAAGCTTCAAACCCCTGATGCCCTACAGCACCGGCAACCCCTTTTCCGAATACGCCTCGTTCTTCTACGCCCTGGCAGCCTACAACCAAAACTATAAAGCCGTAGCCAAATCCACGCTCGTCCAAATCAAAACCCTGCACCCCACATGGGACAAAATGGACGAAGTGAACTTCTGGATGGGCAAGATCAATCTCGAAGAAAAAGATTATTTCCAGGGCCTGAAAGTGTTTGCCGGATTGCAAGATAAAAAATTGCAGCAGGACGCAGAAGCGATCAAGGCCAAGAGCATCAGCACCATCACCGACGTGGAGACCCTTCGCATGATGCTGGAGGAATATCCCAAAGATGCCGTCGTAGGCACGACCCTGGCCACCGCGTTGTCGAAGAACCCCGCCACGCCGGAGGACAAAGAATTACTGGAATCGCTCATCAAAAAATTCAACCTCGATCGCGCCAGCTTTATCCCCGAAGCCCCCAAGTCTTACTTTAAGGATACGTATACGGTCTCCGCCTTATTGCCCTTTATGGTCAACACGCTGGATGCCTCGCCGGTCAAGAAACGCAACCAAAGCGTGCTGGATCTGTATGAGGGCATGAAGCTGGCCGTGGACACACTGGCCAAACAAGGAGTGAAGATCAGTTTCCGCGCCTACGACACGGAACGCAACCTGGAGAAGATCAAATCGATCCTCAACACCGAAGAGCTGAAGAGCACCGACCTCATCGCCGGCCCGTTCTTCATGGAAGAAAGCAAACTCATCACCGACTTTTCGCTGGCCAACCGCATCAATGTGCTCAACCCGGTACACAACAACAGCGAACTCATCGGCAACAACCCCTATGCGTTTTTGTATCAGCCTTCCCTGGAAATCCTGGGAAGGAAGTCCGGCGAATTCATGGCTGCCAATGTGAAGAAGAAAAACTGCCTGGTGTTCTATGGCGTCAGCAAAAGAGACTCGGTGTTGGCTGCCAATTTCATGCAAGCCGCCAAAGAGAAAAACTTCAAGATCACGCAAGCTTACCGCGTGTCGAAGGAAGGATCACAGATGATCTTCACCACGCTGGCCACCCCCACGGAGTATGACGAGTTTCACTACCCCAAACAATTCACACTGAAGAAAGACAGCGTAGGCAGCATCTACGTTGCCTCCGACGACGCCCTCATCTACGCCAAAGTGCTCAGCAGCATCGAAACGCGCAAGGACAACATCACCGTGCTGGGATCTGAGACCTGGTTGGATCAAACGGCCGTAGACCTGGAGAAATTCCAGAACCTTTCGGTGGTGTTGGCCTCGCCAAACTTTGTAGATCAGAACAAAGCCCTCGCGAAAACCTTTGTTCGAAAATACATCAAGACCCACGGCCGCGCGCCGTCAAACTACGCAGCCCTCGGCTATGCGTATATGCTCTTCGTGGGCAACGAGCTGAAGAAGAACGGCGTGTACTTCCAGGATGCCCTGACCAAAGAGGGCATCATTCCCGGTAACCTCACCGAAGGCTACAACTATCAGCAAGGCCGAAGCAACGAGCTGGTTCCGTTTGTCCGCTTCGAAGAAGGCGAGATGAAGGTGCTGGAGCGCCGGTGATTCAACCATGAAACCTTTTCGATTTACTTTCCGACAACAACCTTCCATGACGTCGCTGTGTAACGGCATGGAGCGATAACCGATTTCACCATGAAAGATTTTTCCAAGAGCAAATCCTTGTTTGAACGCGCCAAACATTTCATCCCCGGCGGAGTAAACTCACCCGTCAGAGCTTTTCGTGCCGTAGGAGGTAACCCTTTGTTCATGAAGCGCGCCAAGGGAGCATTCCTGTACGACGAGGATGGCAACGAATTTATTGACCTCATCAATTCCTGGGGTCCCATGATCCTGGGGCACGCTCATCCGGCAGTAGAGGAAGCTGTAAAAGAAGCGTTGGCCACGTCGCCGTCTTTCGGAGCGCCCACGGCAAGGGAAGTGGAGATGGCGGAACTGATCTGCTCGATCATACCCTCCGTAGAGAAAGTGCGCATGGTGAACTCGGGCACGGAGGCCACAATGTCGGCCATACGTGTGGCGCGAGGCTTCACCGGTCGCGACAAGATCATCAAAATGGAAGGCTGTTACCACGGCCACGGCGACTCGTTCCTGATCGCCGCCGGCAGCGGCGCCATGACCTTCGGCACGCCCGATAGCCCGGGTGTTACCAAAGGCACGGCCAAGGACACCCTGATCGCGCCCTTCAACAACATGCGCGCCATGGAGAAGCTGGTGGAAGAAAACCACGGCGAAGTAGCGGCCATCATCCTGGAGCCCGTAGTGGGCAACATGGGCTGCGTGGCGCCCCAGCCTGGCTACTTGCAAGGCTTGCGCGCACTCTGCGACAAACACAAGATCCTCCTCATCTTCGATGAAGTGATGACCGGTTTCCGGCTGGCCTTGGGTGGAGCACAAGAGCTATACAACATCACACCCGATCTCACCACGCTGGGCAAGATCATCGGCGGCGGTTTGCCGGTGGGAGCGTATGGCGGAAGAAAAGAGATCATGGAAGCCGTGTCGCCGGCAGGACCGATCTACCAGGCGGGCACATTGTCCGGCAACCCCTTGGCGATGGCGGCAGGGTTGGCGATGTTAAAAGAATTGAAAAACAATCCCTCTGTCTACCACCAGATCAACACGGCCACCAGCGCGATCGTGGGCGGCATCCGGCAACAACTTTTTAAGAAGGGATTGAGCTATACCGTCAACCAGGTGGGCTCCATGTTCACGCTCTTTTTTACCGACCAGATCGTGATCGACTTCGACACGGCCAAGACCTCCGACACGTTGCAGTTCGCAAAATATTTTCAGTCCATGCTCCAGCAAGGCATCTACATGGCGCCGTCGCAATACGAAGCCATGTTTGTTTCGGCGGCCATAGACGATGAGGCCGTGGGCCGGGTGTTGCAGGCGAGCGAGCACGCGTTGAAGGGGCTGTGATGTTTTTGAACGTTCTATCAATATTCCTACAACCGGCAAACGTCGGGTGTTCTTCAGGGCAAGCGAACGGTGCAGGTTTAGGTTGGTCAATTCGTTGAAAATGCATGCTTTTCCTACATTTAAAACGTTTGATTTGTATTGCGCCTGCTTTCAAATCTTTTCTTTTCCCCCTATAATTACCTAACTTTTCAACAAAAGCCCTCTTCGTCTTTTAACGACCTAACTACGATCATCCTGTAGCGCCAATGAGAAATCGTGCCCTCAAGTACACCATCGGATTTGCCCTCACGGGCCTGATCATAACCCTCCTTATCGGTTATGTTCAACGCAGAACACTCGCCACCTACCAACACAACCTTCCGTTCATCACATTGGGGGACAACATCAAGATCCGCGTCACCAAAGCACACCTGTCGTTCGAAGAGTTGATGAACGGCGACCAAGGCCTCAACTTCGAGCGCGATGTGGTGGGCCCGCTGAAAGCCTCCGGGGCCATCTTGCAAGGCACCTACGACGGCAAGCAAACCGAGGTGGGCAACCTGGGTGCGATCAACGAAGAAGAAACCAAGGCACTGCTGAAAGAATCGATTTTTTCCCTGGAGAAATTAATCGAGTCGGCGCAAGATCGCTACACGCACCGGAAGGCAGGCATCGCGGCCACCGACAGTACGGCAGCCGTTGCCGGGAGTCACGCCGGCGATGCGGCCGATCAACAATTCGACGCTACATTCGAATCCTTCCTGGCCACCCTCGACAGACTCGTTGACCACATTCAGCAAGGCACCTCCGGTGACGCTTCTTCGCTGAGCATGCTCTCCTGGTTGTCGATCACTTTATTGGTGGTGGCCTTTGGAGCGCTGGGCTTATTCCTGTACCGCCTGCAAAGCAGCGCCACGAAACTGGTCGTTGAGCATGAATCGCGTTCCGAACAACAAGGCCGCGCGGTGGCATCGCTCTCAGGCTTCATCGAAGCCATCTCCGCGGGCAACTACACGGCCGACCTGAGCCTGGACGAAGAAAGCAGCGGCTCGCTGGGCACCACACTGCTCACCATGCGCGACAAACTCCGCGTGAACGCCGAAGAAGACCGCCGACGCAACTGGTCCACCTCCGGATTAGCACAAATCGGAGAAATCTTACGTGCCTCCACCGGCACCACCGAAGAGCTGTTTGACAACATCATCAAGTTTGTTGTAAAGTATACGAAGAGCAACCAGGGCGGCCTGTTCGTCCTCAATGAAGAAAGCGAGGGCGAGAAGTTTCTGGAATTGGTAGCCTGCTACGCTTTTGAACGCAAGAAATTCCTGAGGAAACAAGTGGGCGTTGGCGAAGGCCTGGTAGGCCAGAGCTTCCTCGAAGGCGAGCGCATCTACTTGCTGGAAGTGCCATCGGAATACATCACCATCACCTCTGGTTTAGGAGGATCGACACCCAACGCCTTGTTGCTGGTGCCGCTCAAGGTAAACGAAAAGATCTTTGGTGTGATGGAGCTCGCCACCTTTGGAAAATACGAACCACACGAAATTGAATTGGTGGAGAAACTAACGGAGAGCATCGCCTCCACCATCTCTTCGGTACGCATCAGCGAAAGCACCCGGCTCCTGCTGGAGCGCACGCAACAACAAGCCGAAGAAATGCGCGCCCAGGAAGAAGAAATGCGCCAGAACATGGAAGAGCTGGAAGCCACGCAGGAAGAAATGCGTCGCAAGGAAAAGCACATCCAAAACATGCTCGACGGCGAGAAACGGCGCAACGAGATCAGCCAAAAGAATCGCACCGTGCTGATGGAGCTTACCAAGAACAAGGATATTCAAGACGGTAACTGGAACGCTTCCCTGGAGAAGATCACCAGCACCATCAGCCGCCAGCTGGGCGTGTCGCGCAGCAGTATCTGGACGTATCACTCCAAGGAAAACAAGATCCGCCAGGAGAAATTATACCAGCATAGCAAAGGCACATTCGAGTCGGGATCGGAATTGCACGGCCGTGATTTCCCAAGCTACTTCGAGGCCGTTACCAGCGAAGAGATCATCATCGCCAACGATGCGAATACCCATACCGCTACCCGCGAGTTTTCGGATGTATACCTCAGACCCCTGGGCATTCAGTCCATGCTGGACGTGCCATTCTTCAACGAAGGCAAGATCGCCGGCGTGATCTGCTGCGAACAACAGAACGAACAAAAGGAGTGGACCGAAGAGGACGTGGAGTTCCTGAAATCGTGTGCCGACCTGCTCACCGTGGCCTACAACACCTCCAAGATCAACCTCATGCTGGACAAGCTCGGCGATGACCAGGAAACCATGCAGGCCATCATCGACAACATTCCACGCGCCGTGTTCTGGAAAGACAAAGACCTGCGCTTCCAGGGAGCCAACCGCATCTTTGCACAGGTGGCCGGTCTCAAATCCTACAAGGAAATGGTGGGCCGCACCGACTTCGACATGCCCTGGAAAGAACACGCCGAAGCTTACCGCGCCGACGACCTGGCCGTGATGAACAGCAGAGTGCCCCGCCTGGACCAAGAGGAGCGCAACGTGAACAGCGCAGGCGAGGAATCGTGGGTGTTGACCAGTAAAGTACCTGTTACCAACAAGCACGGCGAAGTAGTGGCCGTATTGGGTATGTTCGAGGATATTACCGACCGCAAGCGCAAGGAGGCCGAAGTCATTGCGAAGATGAAGGAGTTGGAAGAACTGAAGAAGCGCTTGGAGAAAGGGTCGAACTAGGTCCGGTGACGGGCTGAAAGGGGACCTTGCGAGGCCCCAAACAAGGTAATTTTGCATCAAAGTATTACATCTGTCGGGCTAGCCGTATGTATAGCAGCTAATTTTTACCCGGAGATTTACTATTTTTACCTATTATACCCAATTTACGAAGGTTATGAACCATCGCTTTTTAATCTTGATAGCTGTGTTTTTGACGGCTTCCGTCAATCTTTTTGCACAGGGCGAACGAAAGGATAAAACCGCCGTTACCTACGAAGAGCTATACGACGAACCCTATTCGGTCAACAAGCTGTTCGTGGGCATTCAGCCCCTCTACGCCGAGGTGTTCGTGACCAACGTCACAGCCGGCTTTGGCGCCGAAGCGGTCTACTATCACAAGGACAAAGCCGATTTTCGGGTAGCCTTCCGTAAAAGCTACAGCCAGCAGTTCTTCGACATGGCCCGCGACCTGGCCGTAAAGAAAAGCGACGTGGACAACCGCGCCGAAGTATTCAACTACTATGAATTCGGTGGCACCTATCACATCAAGGATTTCGAGGAAAGCTCCAAAACCAAGATGTTCCTCTACAAGAACAGCTACAAAGGCAACAAGTGGGCCGCTCGCGTTCCTCTGAGTGCCGAAGTGCCCTGCAAAGTGCGCAAGATATACGGAGCAAGATTGGGCGGCATCATCTGGGACAGCTCAGTCGATATCGGTCGCGCCCTCCAGAAGCAAAACCTTACCAATGCCGACCTGAAAAATTCAGAAGGTGTAGGCTTGCCCACGACCAAGTTCGTGAACGGCCGCAACGAGTCGTTCGACGTGTTCAGCAACATGTCCTCCAAAGGATTGTACGTGGGGGGATCCATGACCTGGATCAGAAACGTAGCCGTCAACTTCGACAAATTTGAAGAAGGCCTCGACGACCTCATCTTCACCGCCTACTTCGACGTACTCATATCCCCTTCGATAAAAGTAGATAACATCGTCTATACCGACACCGACCCCAACAGCCCCAACGCCGGCACCCACACCTACGACATCAGCCCCGTTAAAACCAAAATGCTCGGCTTCCGCCTCGGCATGGACGGCCGCTTCAACCGCATGTTCAGCTGGTCCTATGGCGGCGAAGTTGGCTACCGCCCCAGCTTTGAAGGCAAAGGTTTTTATGCCATGCTGAAGATCAGCTTCCCCGTGTTCGGAACGAACTTGGATTATAAGGTGGAGTCGTTCGGGAAGTAGAAAGCAAAGTGAGATTGCTCGGTGTTGAACGCGACTCGGTTAGAATCGACCTCCGTTACAAACCCCCAATATTCCCTTTCTCCCTCGCAAAAAAATTACCCCCACACCATTCTTGTTGGTGTCCCACCAACAAGAACCTCTCCATTTCCACCACCCCCAAATCAAGCCCCGACATCACACATCCACACGAACCAAAAAATCCCACCGCCGCCTCCCATACAGATAAAATCCAGCACTCGAATATTCATAATCCTCCGGACACTCACACAACCCCGCCCGCACCGGATTTAAATGAATATAATTAATCTTTTGCCATATCATCTTCGCCGAATACAAGGGAGTCTTCCGTGAATTTCTCTCCCAAACCTGATACTTCCTATCCTTCGCTTTTACAGCCAACGCCTTTTGAAGCGGTAAGTTTTCATTTTTCAAAACACTGAGAATCTGTTTGCTGGTAAATCTTAGAAAATCGCGCTGCACATTTTCCCGCTGATGCTCACGGTGAATACGCCAAACCAAATGCATATGATTTTGCATGAGGACGAAGGCGTGAATGGTGACGCGGTTTGTGCTGCTTAGAAAGGATAGGCTGGAGATGATTATGTCTTTGAAGCGGTCGTCTTTGAGAACGCGTTTCCATTCGAGGCAGGTGATGGTGATGAATTCAAGAGGGTTTTGTGGGGCGGTGATTTTTTCTGTTTTCATGGGGAAGGGAAATTAGTTGGGAGGAGTGCAAGGTGGGTGCAGTGGGATTTTTTTGAGGGCATGGGCTGCTGAATGAACTTGTTGGTGGGACACCAACAAGGGGTGAAGGATTTTTTTTTGAGGGGATTGGGTATTGAATGCGCTTGATTCGTGGGGACCAATGCGGGCGAAGGAATTTTTTTGAGGGGATCGGCCGTTGAATGGCTTATTGGCGGAGACCAACGAAGGGCGGTGGAGATTTTTTTGACGGGACTGGCAGCTGAATGACCTTATTGGTGGGACGCCAACATGGTTGCCTGGCGTTTATGTGTGTGCGGTGAGGAATGGGTGTTGTTGTCGGAGAATATTACATGGAGGTGGTGTAGGGGAGAAGGGGTGGGGGTGCCGACGTGTTTGTTGAGTGGTTGGAAAGCGAGGGTGGGATAAACAAAATATGCCTAAACGAAGCTATTCGTGTGATTATTACACTCGTCTTTACTATTTTGCGCCCGTTTTAAACCGATCTTAAACCAGTATTAGCGCATATGATCAAAGTAGGACAGGAGAAGCTGTCAGTGGCGGATTTCGAAAAGGTTCTCTACCAGGGAGCTAGTGTGGAATTAGACAGTGCCGCAGTCAAGAAAGTAGAGCACAATTTCACCTTTCTGAAGTCCTACTCTCAGCATAAGATCATCTACGGGATCAACACCGGCCTGGGGCCGATGGCACAATATAAGATCAGCGAAGACGATCAGCGTCAACTCCAGTACAACCTCATCCGCAGCCACAGCTCCGGCGCGGGCCAGCCCATCGCCGAAGATTTGTCGCGGGCAACCATGCTTGCGCGCCTGAGCAGCCTCATGCAGGCTTGCTCGGGTGTTCATCCCTCCGCCGTTTCCCTGTTGCGCGACCTGCTCAATGCCCGCATCAGCGCCTGTATTTTCGAGCGCGGTGGCGTGGGTGCCAGTGGCGACCTGGTGCAGCTGGCCCATCTGGCCCTGAACCTGATCGGCGAAGGCGAAGTGCTGGTAGACGGTAAGTTGCAATCCACCAAGGAAGTTTACGCCGCCCGGAACATTACACCGCTGGATGTGCACCTTCGCGAAGGCCTGGCCCTCATGAACGGTACGTCGGCCATGACCGGCATCGGCATGGTCAACCTCATCCATGCCCAATATCTGTTCACCTGCTCAGTGATCCTTTCGGCCATCACCAACGAGTTGATGAAGTCGTTCGACGACCACTTCTCTTTTGAACTGAACCATGTAAAACATCACCCCGGCCAATCCAGGGTGGCGGAATCTATTCGCACCCTGCTGGCCGACAGCAAACTGATACGCAAACGTCCCGACCATCTCTATCACCGCAAGATCGAAGAGGCCATCTTCACCGACAAGGTGCAGGAATACTACTCGCTGCGCTGTGTTCCCCAAATTCTGGGACCCGTGTACGATACGTTAGCGGAGGTTCGCAAAGTGGTGGAAGACGAAGTGAACTCCGTGAACGACAACCCCGTGATCGACCATGAGCGCGAGAACGTCTACCACGGTGGCAACTTCCACGGCGACTATGTGGCGCTGGCCATGGACAAGCTCAAGATCGTGATGACGAAACTCACCATGCTGTCGGAACGCCAGTTGAACTATCTGCTGAACGACAAGCTGAACCAGAAGCTGTCGCCCTTCATCAACCTGGGCACGCTGGGATTGAACCTGGGCTTGCAAGGCATGCAGTTCACGGCCACCTCGACGACGGCCGAGAACCAGACGCTGTCGTTCCCCATGTACCTCCACAGCATCTCCAACAACAATGATAACCAGGACATCGTGAGCATGGGCTGCAATGCCGCCCTGATGACCCGCAAGGTGATCGACAACGGTTTCGACGTGCTGGCCATCCAGACCATGGCCTTGGCGCAAGCCATCGACTTCCTGAAGTGTCAGCCGCGCTTGTCGTCGTTCACGCATAAATTTTATGAGGAGGTGCGTGCCGTGGTAGGGCCTATCCTGGAGGATAAGCCGCTGTATAAAGACATCCAGGCCGTGCGCAAATATTTGGTGACGTTGGGCTCAACTACAAAATTATAGATGAAATACGCATTAGTTACCGGTGGTTCGCGAGGCATAGGTCGCGCCGTGTGCGTGAAGCTGGCCGAGCAAGGCTATCATATCCTGATCAACTACAAAAGCAACGACGCCGAGGCGGCTAAAACAGCCGAGTTGGTGCGCGGGAAGAATGTTACGGCCGAGACGTTGAAGTTCGATGTAGGCAACAAAACCGATGTGGATACCGTGTTGGGGGGCTGGGTGGAAAGTAACAAAGACAAGGTCATCGAGGTGCTGGTGAACAATGCCGGCATTCGCGAAGATGCCCTCATGATCTGGATGACCGACCAGCAGTGGAAGAACGTGCTGGGTTCCAGCCTGGACGCTTTCTATTATGTTACCCGCCAGGTGATCAATGGCATGCTGGCAAACCGCTATGGACGTGTGGTGAGTGTGGTGTCGCTGTCGGGCCTGAAGGGCATGCCCGGACAAACCAACTACTCGGCGGCAAAGGCCGGTGTGATCGGTGCCACCAAGGCATTGGCCCAGGAAGTGGCCCGCCGGGGGGTGACCGTAAATGCCGTAGCACCGGGCTTTATCAAAACCGACATGACGCAGGACTTGAACGAGGCCGAATTGAAGGCCATGGTGCCCATGAAACGTTTTGGTGAACCCGAAGAAGTAGCCGACGCCGTGGTGTTCCTGGCATCAACGAAAGCTTCTTACATCACAGGAAACGTCATCTCCATCAACGGGGGGCTTTACTCCTGATCTCCAGGCCAAAGTGTAGAGAATTTTATACATCTACTTTGCCGGGGCTGGTTAGGATAATCACGAATTTAAACTATATTTTTGCGGATTGAAGTAATGGTATGCATGCCGATAAAAAGGTGTTCGGCGTGGTGATTTAGCGTATTAATTCTGAATGAACAGAGTCGTCATAACAGGTCTGGGGATTTACTCGTGCATAGGCAAAAGCCTGGAGGAAGTGCAGCAGTCGCTGTATGCCGGAAAATCCGGCATCATCCTGGATCCTAAGCGTATGGAGATGGGCTATCGCTCCAGCCTCACCGGTTTTGTGGAAAGGCCTGCCCTGAAAGGCGTGCTGGACCGCCGCGCGCGTGTGATGTTGCCCGAACAAGGTGAATATGCCTACATGGCAACCACCCAGGCCCTGGGCCAGGCCGGTATCGACCAGGATTATATCGACCACCACGAACTGGGCATCATCTATGGCAACGACAGTTCGGCTGCACCCGTGATCGAGGCCATCGACATTATCCGCGAAAAGAAAGACACCATGATGGTGGGCTCCGGCAACGTGTTCCAGGTGCTCAACTCGACCGTGAACATGAACCTGGCCACCATTTTCCGGCTCAAAGGAATCAATTTCACCGTGAGCGCCGCCTGCGCCAGCGGATCGCACGCCATCGGCATGGGCGCTATGTTCATCCGCAATGGCATGCAGGATTGCATCATTTGTGGGGGAGCACAGGAAACAAACGTCTACTCGATGGGCAATTTCGACGCCCTCGGCGCTTTCTCCATCCGCCACGATAACCCCGCCGCAGCTTCACGCCCCTTCGACAAACACCGCGACGGGTTGGTGCCCAGCGGGGGAGCCGCCACTGTGATTTTGGAGAGCCTGGAATCGGCGCAGAAACGCGGGGCGAAAATATTGGCGGAAGTGATCGGCTATGGCTTCTCGTCTAATGGCGAACACATCTCCAATCCCACCGTGCAAGGTCCCTCCCGTTCGTTGCGCATGGCAATGAAGAGTTCGGGCCTTAAATCCAGCGAAATCGATTACGTAAATGCACACGCCACCTCCACACCGGCAGGCGATGCCAGTGAAGCGAAGGCGATATTTGATGTTTTTGGAGAAAATCATACACCGGTCAGCTCAACCAAGTCGATGACGGGACACGAGTGCTGGATGGCCGGCGCAAGTGAAATCGTCTATTCCATGCTCATGATGGAGAACGGTTTTATCGCTCCAAACATAAATTTTGAAACACCTGACGAAGATTCAGCACGTCTCAATATTGTGGCGAAGACGATGAATAAAAATATTGATGTATTTTTGTCTAATTCTTTCGGTTTCGGAGGAACGAATTCGACTTTGATAGTTAAAAAGTGGAGCAAATAAGTGATGGAAACAAAATTTATTGTTGACAAGATCAACGGTTTTTTGGTAGAAGAGTTTGAAGTGGATCCCGGCAAGATCACACCGGAGGCCAACCTGCGTGAAACGCTGGAACTCGACAGCCTCGACTACATTGATCTGGTGGTAGTGATCGAAAGCAACTTCGGTTTCAAAGTGAAACCCGAAGACTTTACAAACATCGACACCTTTCAAAGCTTCTACGACTACGTAGAGCACCGTGTAGGCGAAAAAGTAGCCTAAGCGAAGATATGCCGCGCTGGCAGGGTAAATCCAAAGGAACCCCGTTGGGGTATCGGATTTTTGTTTTCATCATCAAGACATTGGGTGTCTTGCCTGCCTATCTTGTGCTGCGTTTTGTAGCGTTCTATTATTTTCTTTTTTCCTGGAGTTCCTCGCGCCCTATCTACGCTTATTTCCGCCAGCGTCACGGTTATGGTGTGCTGAAATCCATTTTCAAGGTCTACCGGAACTACTACATCTTTGGCCAAACGCTGCTCGACAAGGTGGTGGTCATGGCGGGCATCGGGAACCGCTTTACCTACGATTTTGATGGCGAGGAGAACCTCCGCGAGATTGTCCGCGGTGGCAAAGGGGGGATTCTGCTCAGCGGCCACGTAGGCAACTGGGAAGCTGCCGGCCACCTGCTGCGCCGCCTCGACACCCGGGTGAACGTGGTCATGTTCGACGGCGAGCACCAACGCATCAAAGACTACCTGGAAAGCGTGACGGGTGGACGTAACCTCCGCATCATCGTCATCAAGGAAGATATGTCGCACGTGTTTGCCATGGGCGAGGCCCTGCAGAACAACGAGCTGATCTGCCTCCATGCCGACCGGTTCCTGGAGGGCAATAAGATCACCTACAAGAAATTGCTGGGCGACGAGGCGCCGTTCCCCATCGGGCCGTTCCTGTTGTCGGCCAGCTTCCGCGTGCCGGTATCCATCGTGTTTGCCTTCAAAGAGACATCGACACACTATCATTTTTTTGGCAGCGGGCTGCTCACCCGGAAGGACGACGAATCGAAGGCTGAATTCATGGAGCGCCTCCTGTCGGCGTTTGTGGGCGAGCTGGAACAAAAAGTGCGGGCCTACCCCGATCAGTGGTTTAATTATTTTAACTTTTGGGGAAAATAATCAATTTTTGCGCTGCCAATGTTAGCAAACCAAACCGACATCCTCCAATACATTCCCCAGCGCAACCCCATTGTGATGGTGCACAACCTGCTGGAAGCAAGCGACACCCGTGCGGTGACCCAGCTTGCCATTGACCCCACAAACCTCTTTGTGTCCGCAGGCCACTTTATGGAACCAGGACTGGTGGAGAATATCGCGCAGACCGCCGCCGTCCACGTGGGCTATCAATGCTCGAAGAAAAATATCCCCATTCCCATCGGCTACATCGCGGCCGTGAAGAACCTGAAGATCGCGGGCCTCCCGAAAGAAAATACGACCATCACCACCTCGGTGGAGATCGTCAACAAAGTGCTGGACATCACGGTGGTGCAGGGTAAAGTGGAGCAGAATGGAAACGTGCTGGCGTCTTGCGAGATGAGGATCTTCGCCAAGCTGCAATCCTAAACCAGAGATATGAACATGAAAAGAATAGCATTCCTGTTTTTCGTGTTGGCCGCCTTCTCCGCGAAGGCGCAAACCAAGAGCGACGTGTTCCGCCCCGAGGTGCCCGTGACCTGGCTGGGCCTGGACTTTTCGCGCGCAAACTTTATCGGCGACCGCGAGAAATTTGGCTCCGAGTCCGACGTACGTCATTTGTTGGATGCCTGGAATGATATCATCCTGAAAGAGCCCGACAAATACAATGTCGCTAAGGCCATCGGCCGCAAGAAGGTGGAGAACAACCTGCTGGCGGTGAAAGCCCACAACTCCGAGTTGGATGTTCTGAGCATGTTTTCGGATGAAAAAAAAGATTACCTCCACCTGACTGTTTCCGACATCAACGAGATCATCGCCGGCTACGACCTGAACGGTTTGAGTGGCATCGGGCTCATGTTCAAGGTGGAGAGCTTCAGCAAGACGAATAAAGAAGGTTCCATTTATGTCACCTTCATCAACCTCAATACGAAGGAAGTGCTGTTTTCTGAGCGGATGGTAGCGCCGCCACATGGAACGGGCATGCGCAACTTCTGGGCGGGCTGCGTGTTCGACATCCTGGACAAGATCGGCAGCAAAAAAGAGGGCTTTGAAATGTGGCGTAAAGAATATTATCGTCCCTGACGAACGGAGGACAGGAGCTACCTGTCTTTTTATTTTTGATTTTTAACAAAACGAATTGTGTTGATCCACCAAACTGAAATCCTTGTACGCTTCAACGAGGCCGACCCCCTGGGCATCGTATGGCACGGGCACTACCTGCGCTATTTTGAAGACGGCCGCGAGGCGTTTGGGAAGGTACACGGCATTTCCTATCTCGACTTTTATCGCAACGGGTTGGCCGTTCCCGTGGTGTCGGTTAACTGTGACTACAAAAAGCCTTTGCGCTATGGCGACAGCGTGATCGTGGAAACGATCTACATGCCGACACCAGCTGCCAAATTGCATTTTGAATACCGTATGTTCGACTCGGCCCACAGGAATCTCGTGGCCACCGGCGCTTCCACGCAAGTGTTTGTCGACGTGAAATCGTTTGAACTTCAATTCACCACGCCGGCTTTCTTCGAAGCCTGGAAATCAAAACAGAACTTCAACGCATGAAGCGCGTGTGGATGGCGGCCGATAGCATAGTGTCTCCCTTGGGATGGACCACGGAAGAAAACTACACGAAAGTCCGCAAAGGCATTTCCGGTATCCGCCGTGTGGAGGATGCGGCGTTGAGCCAGCAAGCCTTCTCAGGCGCGTTGATGGAAGAGAAATTACCCGAGTCGTCCCTGTCGCGTTTTGAATATTTGTGCGACCGTGCGTTGCAGCAAGCGCTGCAAAACATCACCCTTCCAAAAGACCGCACGATCTTCATCCTCTCCACCACGAAGGGGAATATCTCATTTTTAGAAGAAGGAAAACCCGACCATCCCCGCATTCATCTCCACGCCGTAGCCAGCATGCTGGCCGACCGCATCGGCATACCCCATCAACTGGTGATCTCCAACGCTTGTATCTCCGGGGTGATGGCCACCATTATCGCGAGAAGACTGCTGTTGTCGGGGCAATACGATCACGCCGTGGTGCTCGGCGCCGACGTGCTGAACCGTTTTGTGATCTCGGGCTTTCAAAGCTTGCAGGCGCTAACGGCAGAGCCCTGCCGGCCGTTTGACGCGGGGCGCAAAGGCATCAACCTCGGCGAGTGTGCCGCGGTCATGATCCTTTCCACCGCTCCGGAAGCGTTGGGAATCGCCGCATCGGTGGAGATCCTGGGCGGAGGGTTGAGCAACGACGCCAACCACATCTCCGGGCCGTCGCGCACCGGCGAAGAGTTGGGGTTTGCCATCCGCCAGGCGCTGCAGGAATCGGGGCTTACCCAAAATGATATTGATTTCATCTGCGCCCACGGCACCGCCACGCTCTACAACGACGAGATGGAAGCCAAAGCGTTTAATCGCGTGGGGTTGGAAAACACCCCGCTCCACAGCTTGAAAGGCTATTTCGGCCACACGCTGGGTGCAGCAGGCGTAGTAGAAATGATCATCAGCGCCGAAAGCCTGAAGCGCGATGAACTGGTGCCGTCGCTGGGATTTGAAACACTTGGCACGTCGCAGCCCGTGAATGTTATTCAAACGTTGGAGCAGCGCACCTTGAAAACCTGTCTGAAAACAGCGTCGGGTTTCGGGGGATGCAATGCCGCTATAATTTTACAGGAACAATAATTTTTTTAAACATGAATTTTTACGAGAAAGAAAAATTGACGGCCCTGCAGGCAAAAGAAGAAGCACAATGGATCACGTTTGCACCGTTCGTTTTCCAGGCCACCCGCGTGTTGCGCGACAGTGGAATTTTAACCACCGTGGAATCCCACAGAGAAGGCATTACGCTGGAGCAACTCAATGAAAAAATAAATCTCCCGGCCTATGGCATCCGCGTGTTGGTGGAAGCCGCCCTGGGTATCGGCCTGCTCGTTCTCTCCGAAGGAAAATACAAGATCACGAAGACCACCTACTTCATTTTGCACGACGAGCTCACCAAGGTGAACATGGACTTCACCCACGACGTGTGCTACAACGGCATGTACTTCCTGGAGGAGAGTATCAAAAATCAAAAGCCCGAAGGCCTTAAAGTTTTCGGTGAGTGGCCCACCATCTACCAGGCCTTGTCTACCAACCTTCCCGAAAAAGCCAAGAAGAGCTGGTTCTCGTTCGACCATTTTTATTCCGACTATGCATTCCCTGAAGTGCTTCCGCATGTATATCACTACAAACCGAAAACTTTGCTGGACATTGGCGGGAACACGGGCAAGTGGTCGATGCAGAGTTTTGCACACGATCCGGACGTGAACATCACCATCATGGACCTGCCCGGATATGTCGATGGGGCAAAGGATAAGATTGCGTCCCTGGGCTATGGCGATCGTATCAAGTTTCATCCCGGCAATGTGTTGGACGAATCGCAGAAATTCCCCCAGGGTTTTGATGCGGTGTGGATGAGCCAGTTTTTGGACTGCTTCTCGGACGATGAGATCGTGTCGATCCTCACGCGGTGCAAGCAGGCTTTGAATCCCGGTGGAAGAATTTTTATCCTCGAGACGTTCTGGGATCGTCAGCGGTTTGAGGCATCGGCCTTCTCGCTGCAGCAGACGTCATTGTATTTTACGGTGATGGCGAATGGGAACAGCCAGATGTACGATTCGAAGGTGTTTGTCAAGTGTGTGGAGCGTGCCGGACTGAAAGTCGTAGAAGAGAAGGACTACATTGGGGTGAGTCATACTTTGTTGGTGTGTCAGCCTAACTAGATTTAACCGCAAAAGCGTAAAGAAGACACAGAGTTTGAAATATCAAATATTTAAGGAGCATGAATAAAATTGATGTTTTGGTGATTGGTGCGGGACCGGCGGGGTCGGTGTCTGCAGCGATGATTCATAAGGCAGGGCTTTCGGTTCGCGTGGTGGAGCGCGAGAAGTTCCCGCGTTTTGTTATCGGCGAAAGCTTGTTGCCACGGTGTATGGAGGTGTTGGAGGACGCCGAGTTTTTGGATGCCGTGAAGGCGAAGAAATTTCAGGAGAAGTTTGGCGCGAAGTTCATGAAGGAGGACAAAGTTTCCGACTTCAATTTCTCCGATCAATATTCCAATGGATGGACGTGGACGTGGCAGGTGCAACGGGCGGAGTTCGATCTGACCCTCATCAGCGATGTGGAACGCCGCGGCGTGCCCGTGGATTTTGAGACAACCGTAACGGCCATTGAATTCCAGCCCGACGAAAGTTCGATCACTACCGTGCAGAAAAAAGACGGCACGACCGAAAAAATAGAAGCCCGCTTCATCATCGATGCCAGCGGCTATGGGCGGGTGATCCCGCGCTTGTTCAACCTGGACAAACCGTCCAACCTGGACCCGCGCAAAGCCGTGTTTGCCCATGTGAACGACATTCACCGCAACAACCACGACGAACCCAACCGCATCATCGCCGTGATGTATGCGCCGGGCATCTGGTCGTGGATCATCCCCTTTTCCACCGGCGTGACGTCGCTGGGTTTTGTGGGCAGCTTTGACTATTTCAACGCGATGGGGGGCGAGCCTTCATCCCAGTTCAGAACCTTCATTGATGGCAACGCCTATCTGAAACAACGCTTTGGCGATGTGGATTGGGTGTTTGAGCCCCGCAAGCTGGAAGCCTGGTCGGCAACCACCGATAAGTTCTATGGACACGGCTTTGTGCTCACTGGCAACGTAACGGAATTCCTCGACCCTATTTTCTCTTCCGGTGTGATGTTCGCCACCGTATCGAGCCATACCGCCAGCAAGATGGTGATCCGCAAGTTGAAGGGCGAGAACGTGGACTGGGACAACGACTATACGAACTTTATCCGCCAGGGCGTGGACACGTTCAGGACCTATGTTATGGCCTGGTACGATGGCACCCTGGAGAAAATATTCTTCTCCAAAAATCCTGATCCCGAGATCAAGCGCCAGATTTGCTCGGTGCTGGCGGGCTATGTGTGGGATCAAAGCAACCCGTATGTGAAAGATCACGCCGGGTCGCTGAAACGCCTCGCAAAATTGATCGACGTGAGCGAACGGTTAGGCACACTCTGATCCGTGTCCGCCATCACCCGATACTGCCGCATCCACAACCGCACCCTGTACAACCAGGGCCAGGCGGTCTTTACCCAAACGGAAGGAACCCTGGACGATTTCCTCGACGCTGCCCTGCAAGCATTGAGCATCCCGTACCCGAAATTTTACAAGATGGACAGGGCCTCCAAGCTCGGCTTCCTGGGAGCGGAGATGCTGGTGAAAGACGCGCCCTTGTTGTCGCGTTATGCACCGGAGCAGGTGGCTTTGGTCCTGGCAAACGCCCATGGCAGCCTGGATACCGACATTCGTTACTACGAGTCGACCAAAACGCTGGCGAGCCCGGCCTTATTCGTGTATACTTTGCCCAACATCGTGGGCGGTGAGATTTGCATCCGGCAGGGCATAAAAGGAGAGAATGCCTTTTTTGTGACGCCCGCGTTTGACCCCATCTTGCTGCACACGTATGTGGAGCTGGTGATGGCCACCGACAAGACCCAGGCCTGTTTGGCCGGGTGGGTGGATGTGCTGGGTGACCAACACGATGTTTTCTTATATTTGCTGGAAAAACAGCAACCGGCCGGAACGCCGGAACATAGTGCAGAACAACTTCGAAAACTTTATCAGTGAATTATGGAACAGTTGATGGCCGATCTGAAAAAGCAGATCATCGAGGCGTTGAATTTGAAGCATTTGAAACCCGAAGATATCGGCGACGATCAGCCGCTTTTTGTGGAAGGTTTGGGACTCGATTCTATCGACGCCCTGGAACTGATCGTGCTGCTACAGCAACACTACGACATTAAGCTGGCCAACCCGCAGGACGGCCCGCAGATCTTCAAATCGGTGAAGACCATCGCCGAATACATTCGGGCCAATAAACCTTCCTGATCCTTGAAAGGCACCGTGCACGTGGCCGGCACCGGCATCATCTCCGCCATCGGAAATTCCGTCTCCGAAACGCTGGCCGCATTCCAGGCACAGCGCTCCGGCATCGGGCACATCACGCTGTTTGATTCCGTCCACAAGAATGTGCTCCCCGTGGGAGAGGTCAAGCTTTCCAATGCCGATCTCTGCGACACGCTCTGGATGCCCGCTCACACGTCGCGTACAGCGCTGTTGGGGATTTATGCAGCACGGGAAGCCGTAAAAGCCTCGAAGGTGGACATCAAGCGTTGGCGCACCGGCGTGATCTCCGCCACCACGGTGGGGGGGATGGATAGAACAGAAAACTTTTTCATTGACTATCTCGCCGACAACACCAAGGGCAAACTGCGCAACGTGATGCATCACGAGTGCGGTATGTCGACGGAACAGATTGCCGATGACCTGGGCGTGAATGGATTTATTTCCACCATCAACACCGCATGCTCATCGTCGGTGAATGCCATCGCGTTGGGATCGCGGCTCATCAAGCACAACCAGCTGGATGTGGTCATTGCAGGCGGGACCGATGCCCTTTCGAAGTTCACTTTGAATGGATTCAACAGCCTTATGATATTGGATCAGCAGCCTTGTCGCCCTTTTGATGCGAGTCGCAGTGGGTTGAACTTGGGTGAGGGCGCGGCGTTTGTCGTGCTGGTTTCGGATCGTGTCCTGGAGGCGGAAAAGATAAAGGCTTCGGCGTATGTCAATGGTTACGCCAACACCAATGATGCTTATCACCAGACGGCGTCTTCACCGGAAGGCCGGGGCTCGTTTGGAGCGATGCAAAAAGCGCTGGCCATGAGCGGGCTTTCACCGCAGGATATCGACTACATCAATCTTCACGGCACGGGCACGTTGAACAACGACCTCTCGGAAGGCACAGCCATTGCGCGTTTGTATGGCGACCGTTACCCGAAGCTGAGTTCTACCAAAGCTTTCACCGGTCACACGCTCGGCGCGAGTGGGGGAATTGAAGCCGTGTTCTCCGTGATGGCAATCCGCGAGCAATGCGTTTTTCCGAACCTGCGTTTTGAAACGCCGATCCCCGAGGTGGGCATTGTCCCCCAGAAAAGTTTTGAATCCGGCTTAGATATAAAACATGTGATGAGCAACTCCTTTGGTTTTGGAGGCAATTGTTCTTCCATCATATTTTCAAAAAATTAACGCTGGTCCCTTCGGGTTGGCGAACGTATAGCGTATGGCGATCTACATCAAAGGCAAGGGCAACATCTCACCGCAGCAAACCTGGGGCGATTCACCGTTGCTGGAAACGCCTGTGCCTGCAAAGGGAAATCGCTTTACCTGCGTGGAGCCGGACTACACGCAGTACATGGACGTGCGCCAACTGCGCCGCATGAGCCGCATTTTGAAAATGGGTGTAGCCTCGGGGAGCATGGCCTTGAAAGATGCCGGCATCACCGTTCCCGACGGCATCATTACGGGCACCAGCTATGGATGCCTGGAAGACACCGGAATTTTTCTCAGCAAAATGATCAGCAACGTGGAGCACGCGCTCAACCCGACGCCGTTCATTCAATCCACCCACAACACCATCGGTTCGCAGATTGCCTTGTTGTTACAATGCCAAGGCTACAATCAAACCTATACGCAGCGCGCATTTTCATTTGAGAATGCCTTGCTGGATGCGTTGATGGAATTGCAGGAAACACCCGCCCAGCATTTTCTGGTAGGGGCTGCCGACGAGATCACCGACACCAGTCACACCATTCAGCAACGCTTTGGAATATTCAAAGATGAACATCGCGCAGGCGCTATAAACGGAGAAGGTGTTGCTTATTTTGTTTTATCAGGAGAGAAAAGCAGCAAGGATAAAGTTTCGATCCATTCCCTGGCAACATTTTATAACGCCGACGAAATAGCATTGACCAAAGGCGTTCATCAATTCTTGTCCGATGCCAAAATGAAGGCAGAAGATATCGACTTACTATTGATCGGAACCCAAGGCGAGGCTTCGGAGGATGCATCTTTGCAAAGCACGGCCGCTTCACTTTTTCCATCGGGCGCCAAGGGATACTTCAAACATCTTTCGGGAGAATATCCCACCGCTGCCGCTTTTGCCGTGTGGCTGGCCGCACGGGTGATAGAAACCCAAACCGTTCCGGAAAGTGTTTCGCGCGGGAAAGCCAGCCGGCCGCTGCAGCGGGTGCTGATTTTTAATTCGTACTTTGGTAAATACCACTCGCTGATTTTACTCGAGGCATGTTGAAATACAAAACCGTCACCATCGTGTTCATCGTTGCCCTGGCAGCCATGCTGGGGTACGATGCTATGGAAACTTTGCCGTGGTGGTATTTTTTGATCCTGGGGATTATTTACCTGGGTATCGTCGGATATGGAACCTCGGTATTGTCGGCGCAGTTTTTTCTTCCGGTGCGATACAAGGGCGACCAACCTTCCAATAGCATCGCCATCACGTTCGACGATGGGCCGATTCCGGGGAACACCGAGAAAGCCCTGGAGATATTAAAGACACGCGGCGTGAAGGCGGCGTTCTTCTGCATCGGCAACCGCATTGCCGCCCATCCTCAACTAACAAAAGAGATCCACACCGCAGGCCACCTGGTCTGTAACCATAGCTACTGGCACGCCGCCACGTTCGACCTGCAGACCGCCGCGCAAATAGCCAAAGAGTTAACCGACACCGACAAGGTCATCGAAGAAACCATCGGCGAAAGACCCACTTTCTTTCGCCCACCCTATGGCGTAACCAACCCCATGCTGGCCTCGGCCGTGAGGAAGGGCGGATACAAAACCATCGGGTGGAGTGTTCGGTCGTTCGACACCGTGAGCAAAGACGCCGCCACCTTAATGCAGCGCGTGACAAAGTCGCTGAAAGGCGGCGACGTTGTGTTGTTTCACGATTACTGTGATATTACCCTGGACATACTCCCCGCGTTCCTGGATCATGTGGCGAAACGTGGATTGAAAATTGTGAGGGTTGATGAATTATTGAACGAGCGAGCGTATGCGTGATACACGGACATCCATTCTTTTCAAAACGTTGGGATTGCTCATGGGCTTCGCCTTGTTGGGTTCCCATACCGCGAAAGCGCAATACGCCGGCTTCAAACCGGTAGCCGACCTGGCAGCATTTAAAAAACAATTCGCTACCGAGTCGGCTAAAGTGTCGACAATCACCAGCAACTTTACCCAGGTAAAAACGCTGACGGCGCTCACGGAGACGATCACGTCCACGGGCAAATTTTGGTTTCAACGCAGCAACCGCGTGCGCATCGACTATCAAAAACCCTTCCACTACCTCATTGTGATGAACGGCGACAAAATGCTGGTGAAAAACGATCAAAAGGAAAACCGGATCAACGTAAAATCCAATAAGCTTTTTCAACAGGTCAATCGCATCATGATCGACTGCGTGCAGGGCACCATCCTCGACAGTAAAGATTTTACCACGAAAGTGTTCGAGAACGACAAGGGCTACTTGCTGGAAATGACGCCCACTTCGAAAGCCTTAAAAGAATTCTTCCAAACCATCGTGTTGCAGGTGGAGAAAAAAGATTACACGGCCCGGTCCATCGAAATGAATGAACCCTCCGGCGACAAAACGGTGATCTCTTTCACCGACAAAACCTTAAACACCACCCTATCCGATGCGCTGTTTTCTCTTTAGCATCGGCTGTCTGCTGCTCATGCGATGCGCCTCCGACTACAAGGGACTGCAAGCGACGGCCTCGGATGACGTATGCGCCGCCAGGATTGTTCCCGCGCGTGTGAACACCTCGTGGTACAATGCCGATGTGGACGTGGTGGGAAAGCATATCAGCGGCTTGCTGCTGGTCAAACACATGCCCGACAGTTCCTACCGCGTGGTGTTCACCAATGAAGCCGGGGTGACGTTCTTCGACTTTGGATTCCTCGCCAATGGCGACTTCAAAGTATACAATGCCATCCACCAGCTCAACAGAAAAGCGGTGATCCAGACCCTTCGGAAAGACTTTGAATTGGTTTTGGGGCTACCGTTCCGCCAAGGCGCTTACCAGCGCTGGACGGAAGGGGAGGAGGTTTTCTTCGGGGTGCGGCAAAAAAAGGAAACCGCCTATTTTATTACCAATAAAGATTGTGCTTCTTTGCGCAGGTTGGAATGGGGCGCTCCCCGGAAACGCAAGGTGACGGTGCTACTGCCCGGCTCGCCTTATCCCTCGCCGGACATGCTGGAACTGAAGCACCACACGTTCAACATGCAGATTAAACTGGCACGTATCACAAAAGAATGATGTTGCTCAACGATTTTTATACGCTATCGCATCACGAAGCCACTCCCGGCGTCGTGAAAGCCACGCTTGCCCTCCGCCGCGACCACAAGATCTTCGAGGGTCACTTTCCCGGTCTGCCCATCGTGCCCGGGGTGTGTATGATGCAGATCGTGCGCGAGCTGATGGAAGTCACCACCAAAAAGACCTTGCGCATTGCCGAAGCCGACAACATGAAGTTCCTTTCGGTGATCAATCCCGATCAAAACAAAGACGTAGAGGCCAGCCTTTCTTATACCGAGGAGCCCGGCCAATGGGTGGTGAACGCCACGCTGTTTGCCGGCGCGGTCACCTTCTTCAAATTAAAAGCCACGCTGAAAATTGCCTGATGGAACCTGCAGCATTCCAAGCGTTATGCAAGCAAAAGAAAGTATGCGTGCTGATACCGACCTTCAACAATGAACAGACGGTCGGCCAGGTGATCCGCGATGTGCTGGAGTATACCGACCAGGTGATCGTGGTCTGCGACGGTGCGACGGATACTACACCTGAAATCTTAAAACAATTTCCCCAGGTCGACCTCGTCAGTTATCTGCCCAACAAAGGCAAAGGATACGCCCTGCGTCAGGGATTTAAACGGGCGGTGGAGATGGGATACGACTATGCCATCACGATCGATTCGGATGGACAACACTTTGCCGTGGACCTTCCCAAGTTCATCACCGCATTGGAAGAACATCCGGCGGCGGTGATCATTGGCGTGCGCAACATGGACCAAGCCAGCGTGCCGGGTAAAAGCAGTTTTGGGCACAAGTTCTCCAACTTCTGGTTTTGGGTGGAGACAGGGTTGAAACGCAACGACACACAAAGTGGCTACCGGCTTTATCCGGTGAAACTGTTAGAAAATACTTCTTTTATCACGCGGAAATTTGAATTCGAGATCGAGGTGCTGGTGCGTTCGTCGTGGCGCGGTATCGAGATGGCGGAAGTGCCGGTGCGGGTTTTTTATGCCCCCCGCGAAGTGCGGATCTCGCATTTCCGGCCGTTCAAAGATTTTACGCGCATCAGCATTTTGAACACGTTCCTGGTCACCATTGCCCTATTGTACATCTACCCCCGCGACTTCTTTAGAAGCTTTAAAAAAAAAACTTCGGTGAGTTCGTCCGCGAGCAGCTTTTCGGCGAGCACGAATCCGACGCGGTCAAAGCCGTCTCGGTAGGCTTTGGCATTTTTATGGGCATTATTCCCTTGTGGGGATTTCAGCTGCTCATTGCCATAGCGCTATCGTTTGCTCTCAAATTGAACAAGGCGCTGGTTATTATCGCGGCCAACATCAGCATACCGCCGATGATCCCGGTCATCCTTTTTTTGAGCCACTACACGGGCCGGATTTGGATGGGCGAGAAGGCGCAATACCTCTCGTTCAGCAAGAACATCACGCTGGAGCTGATGTGGCAAAACTTTTTCCAATATGTTCTCGGTGCCACTACGCTGGCTGTCGTGGCAGGTGTTATTTTTGGGGGATTGACCTACGTGGGGTTGAAACTCTTTAAGCGTCGGCAATCCTGATTATGGCCCGGATCTTTCTTTTCTTGTACGATTTCTTTCAACGGCGCAAGCCCTTGTTCTGGGCGGTGTTCCTGGGCCTGTTCGCCTTGTTGGGGGCCGGCGCATCACAGATCGAACTGGAAGAAGACATCACCAAATTTTTTCCGGACGATCCCCGGGTGGAGGAGTTGAACTACGTTTTCAAGAACTCTAAGTTCGTAGAGCGCATGGTGATGATGGTGTCGGTGAAAGACAGCACCACCACCCCCGAACCCGACAGCCTCATCGCCCGCGCCGAAGCCATCGCCGCCCGCATCGACACAGACCTGAAGCCCTACGTGAAGCAAATGGTGACACGGGTCGATGACGAGAAGGTGATGGAGGTGTTCCGCGCCATCCAAACGCAACTGCCCATCTTCCTCGATGAAAAAGATTACCGGCAGTTGGATTCATTGAGCCGCCCGGAAAATGTCCAAAAGATATTAAATGAAAATTATCAGCAACTGATCTCGCCGGCGGGCGTGGCGTTGAAGAGGATCATTGTACAAGACCCGTTGGGTTTCTCTTTCGTGGCCCTGAAGAAGCTGCGTCAACTGCAGTACGACGAGAACTTTGAATTATACGATGGCTACATCATCACAAAGGATCACCGGCATTTGTTGTTTTTTATTCAGCCGGTATACGGTCCCAGTGAAACAGGCAATAACACAAAATTTATTGCCGCGCTAGACAAGATCGTAGCAGAAACAACGCCGGCCAATTCACCCGTGATGGCATCTTACTTTGGGGCGTCCGCCGTGGCCGTGGGCAACGCCAACCAATTGCGCAGCGACTCGATGCTCACGGTGGGCCTGATGGTCGTGTTGCTGGCCGTGTTGCTCATTGGCTATTTCCGGAAGAAGCGTGTGCCGTTTCTTATTCTGATCCCCGTGTTGTTTGGCGGTGTTTTCTCACTCTGTTGTATTTATCTGTTGAAGGGAACGGTCTCCATCCTGGCCCTGGCGGCCGGTTCGGTCATCCTGGGCATAGCGGTAAACTATTCGTTGCATTTCCTGACGCACTTGAAGCACACGCACGATGTGAAAGTGGTCATCAAAGACCTGGTGGCTCCCATGACCTTGGGAAGCGCCACCACGGTGCTGGCCTTTTTCTGTTTGCAGTTTGCCAACGCGGCGGTTTTGCGCGACCTGGGTTTGTTTGCAGCGTTCAGCCTGATCGGGGCGTCGTTGTGTTCGCTGATTTTTTTGCCGCATTTCATTTCCGCGCAAATGTTTCCCGCGCACGTGGAAGAGGAGGGAAGAATCGAACGCATGCTGCTGAAGTTCGAGTCACCCAAAGCGATGGTGATCATCATCCTCCTGGCGACCCCCGTGTTCCTCTACTTCGCAGGAAGCGTCTCTTTCAACAGCGACATGGGCAAGTTGAACTTCATGCACGAGGAAACACGACAAGCACAGGAGCGTCTGGAGAAAGTGAATAAAGCTTCCCTCAGCGCGGTGTATGTTGTTTCGACAGGCCGTACACTCGAAGAGGCGCTTCGGAAAAATGAGCAAGCCACACCGGTGCTGCAGTCGTTGAAAGACACGCAAGCGCTTCATAAATTCTCCTCCGTATCGCTCTTCCTTATTTCTGATTCTCTCCAACGCGTGCGCATCGCCCGTTGGAATGAATTCTGGTCGGCTCAACGGAAGGAAACCGTGATGGCGGCTGTAAAAAAGGAAGCTACGGCGTTGAAGTTTTCGCAACAGGTGATCGACAACTTTGATCAACTCATCACAAAAACGTATCTGCCGTCAGAAGACATGTCCAGCATTCGCGCAGCATTTTTTGATGACTACATCATTGAAAAGGACGGCCGAGCAACGGTGATCTCACTTGCCAATGTTGATCCGGCAAAGAAACCGTTTGTCTACAAACAACTGGAGAGCACCCCCGCGCAATCGTTCGATCGCCAGATGCTCACCAATCTTTTTGTGGAGTATGTACACGCGGATTTCAATTTCATCGTGACCTTCACCGCCCTGTTGGTATTCGGGGCCTTGTTCCTGTCGTTTGGTCGCATCGAGCTCACCCTCATCACCTTTGTGCCCATGTTCATTACCTGGATCTGGATCCTCGGCATCATGGCGCTGGCGGGCATTGAATTCAATATCATCAACGTGATGGTGTCCACCTTCATTTTTGGATTGGGGGACGACTACAGCATTTTCATTATGGACGGGTTGCAACAGGAATATGCCTATGGCCGGAAGAACCTCCCGTCGATTCGCATTTCTATCTTGCTGTCGGCTGCCACCACCATAGCGGGGTTGGGTGTGTTGATCTTTGCCAAGCACCCGGCGCTGCGTTCTATTGCCTCCATTTCCATCATCGGCATTGTTTGTGTGTTCATCATGTCGCAGACGCTGGAGCCGTATTTATTTCGTTGGCTCATCACGAATCGCACCAAGAAAGGCTTTGCGCCGATGACCTGGGTTGGGATTTTGCGCACGGGTTTCACGTATGGATTTTTTGTTCTGGGTGCCATAGGGATGACGTTGATTGGATTTGTCTTTCGCCTAATTCCGTTTGGGAAGAAGAACGTAAAACTTGTTTATCATACTTTTATCCGATATATCACCTGGTCCCTCATTCACCTGGAACCTACGGTGAAGAAAAAAATGATCGGCCGCTCCAGGGATACATTTTCAAAGGCCAGCGTGGTCATCGCCAACCATTCATCGGTCCTTGATATTTTGCTCAGCACAATGCTCCATCCCAAGCTCATTTTGCTCACCAACCAATGGGTCTGGAAGTCGCCTGTGTTTGGTGGCGTGGTGCGGTTGGCGGATTATTATCCCGTGTCGGAAGGTGCAGAGGACAGCATCGACCGGTTGCAGGCGCGCGTGGAGGAAGGTTTCTCGGTGGTGGTATTTCCCGAGGGCACGCGTTCGGAAGATGGTAAATTGAGACGCTTTCACAAAGGCGCGTTCTTTATGGCCCAGGAGCTTAACGTCGCTGTTCAGCCGCTGCTCATCCATGGCGCGGCAGACGCCATACCGAAGGGGACGTTTTACATCAACAAAGGCCAGCTCACCTTGAAGTTTCTTCCGCGCATCGAGCCCGGCGATCCGCGTTTTGGAGCAACCTATTCCGAGCGCACCAAGGGTATCAGTCGTTATTTCAAACAAGAATATACTTCACTGGCAAACGAGATCGAGACTCCGGATTATTTCGCCTACCGGCTGATCTCGAATTATCTCTACAAAGGCCCTGTGTTGGAATGGTATATGCGCGTGAAACTGCGATTGGAGAAGAATTACGAGCCCTTCCACCGCATGATCCCGCATAAAGCAACCATCCTTGACCTGGGCTGCGGCTATGGATTTCTCAGCTATATGCTGCAATTTCTTTCACCGGAACGCATCATCACCGGGGTGGATTATGATGAAGACAAGATCGAGACCGCCCTTCATGGTTACGCGCGCACCGAACGTTTGAATTTTTTCTGCGCCGACGTCACGCAGTTTCCGTTGGAGAAATATGACGTTATCATCATCAGCGACGTGCTGCACTACCTGGAAACGAATGCGCAGGAAGTCTTGCTGACGCGCTGTTTTGAGGCGCTGAATCCCGGCGGAAAACTCATTGTGCGCGATGGCAATGCCGATCTGAAGGAACGCCATAAAGGCACGAAACTCACGGAATTCTTCTCGGTAAAGGTCCTCAAATTCAACAAGTCGGTGAACGCCCTGAACTTTGTTTCCGGCCAAAACCTTACATCGCTTGCCCAGAAACATGGCCTAAAAGTCGCACAGCAGGATGATGCAAAGTTTACTTCGAATGTTATTTTTGTGTTTGAAAAAAATTGAACAAACCTGAAAATCAGGGTGTTTTGACTTCATCGGGTTAATATTTAAGAATTCATGAACGAATATGATGTGGTGATTGTGGGGAGTGGCCTCGGAGGCCTGGCCTGTGGCACGATCCTGGCAAAGGAGGGCTACAAGGTCATTGTGCTGGAAAAGAACAAACAGATCGGCGGCAATTTGCAGACCTATGTGCGCGACCGCGTGATCTTCGACTCCGGCGTCCACTATGTGGGAGGCTTGGACAAAGGCCAGAACCTGTACCAGCTTTTCCGTTACCTGGGGATCATGGACAAGCTCAAGATCCGGAAGATGGATGAGGATGTGTTTGATGCCATCATATTTGAAGGCGATCCCGTGGTATACAAATTCGCCCAAGGCTATGAAAATTTCATCGCCACCATGGTCAAAAACTTTCCCGACGACGAAGCGGCCATCCGCGCCTTCTGCATCAAGATCAAAGAAGTGTGCGCTCAATTCCCGCTCTACAATCTCAGAAGCGGTGGGGGATTGTTTGAAAAAATGACGGCCCTTGAAACCGACACGAAAACATACATCGAATCGATCACCGACAATAAAAAATTGCAAAGCGTGCTGGCCGGCAACAACCTGCTCTATGCCGGCTCCGCCTATAAAACGCCGTTCTATGTTCACGCCCTTATTGTGAACAGCTATATCGAGAGCTCGTATCGTTTTGTGAATGGTGGTTCGCAGATCGCGCGCTTCCTGCACCGTGAAATAAACACGATGGGGGGCAAAATCCTGAAACACATCAAGGTCGTGAAATTTCAGGAAGAAGGAGGGGAGATCCGGTATGTGGAGACAGACAAAGGCGAACGTTTTTACGGCAAGCATTTTATTTCCAACATTCATCCTGCCCAGACGCTGGAAATGGTCGAGAGCCCGGTGATCAAGAAAGCGTACCGTCACCGTATTATGAGTCTGGAGAATTCCATCGGCACGTTCTATGTGAACGTGGTGATGAAGAAGGACAGCTTCAAACACCTCAACCATAACTATTACTATTTCGAAACCGAGGATCCCTGGGCCGTTGTGAACTACAACGCCGAAAACTGGCCCATGGGATTTGCCCTTTTCTATACCACATCGTCGATGAACGATGAGTACACCGATGGCGTGACCATCATGGCTTACATGCGCTATGAGGATGTGGAAAAATGGAAGGACACCTTTAACACCGTGTCCAACGAAGAGAGCCGCGGCGACGACTATGATGCGTTTAAACGGGAGAAATCCGAAATCCTCATCGACTATGTGGAACGCAAATTTCCCGGTTTCCGCGATGCCATTCATTCCTACACATCGGCCACGCCGCTTTCCGCCCGCGACTACATCGGTACCAGCGACGGATCGTTATACGGGCTGACAAAAGACTTCCGCGACCCGCTGAAGACCTTCATTTCGCCGCGCACCAAAATACCCAACCTATTGTTGACAGGACAGAATCTCAATCTTCACGGGGTGTTGGGCGTAACGGTAAGCTCCGTGCTCACCTGCTCGCAGCTTTTGGGAATGGACTACCTCATCGAAAAGATCAAGAATGCTCAAGAAGTTTCTTAAGGTACTGGCCTGGATATTCGGTATCATCGTCCTGCTCATTGTGGGGTTGCTGATCTATGTGCGGCTGGTAGCCAAAACCTCGCCCCCGGAGATCACATCAACGGTTGCCTTGGACGAGGTCGTGACCCAACCCGATTCAGGTCTTTACAAATGGAAGAACGACTGGTTCCGCAAAAGCGAAAGCGGCCTCTACGAGTTATACGTCGAGGGAGAACCCTATGAACGCGGCGTGGCCAACGGCAAACTCACCCACGACCTGGTGCAATACCAGGAACAAGTGTTTACCGACCAGATCCACCGACTGGTGCCGTCAAATTTCTATCTCGGCATGTTGAAATATTTTGTGGGCTGGTTCAACCGCGACCTCGCCGACAACATCTCGGACGAATACAAACAAGAGATCTACGGCGTCTCCCAAGCCGCTTCCCACGATTTCGACGACATCGCCGATCCCTATCAACGCATTCTCAACTATCACGCCGCGCATGACATCGGACATGCCTTGCAGAACATGTCACTGGTGGGCTGTACGTCGTTTGCCACGTGGGGTGACCAGTCGGAGGACAGCACGCTGATCATCGGTCGCAATTTTGATTTTTATGTGGGGGATGAATTTGCACGCGACAAGATCATTGCCTTCTATAATCCCGCGCAAGGCCACAAATTTATGATGGTGACTTTTGGCGGCATGACAGGCGTGTTGTCGGGCATGAACGACCAGGGCCTCACCGTCACGATCAACGCCGCGAAGTCGGAGATCCCTTCCGCTTCCGCCACACCGGTGTCGCTGGTGGCGCGTGAGATCTTGCAATATGCAGCCGATATCAAGGAAGCCCAGGCCATCGCCGCCAAGCGAAAAATGTTTGTCGCCGAATCGTTCCTCATCGGATCTGCCCGCGATGGCAAGGCCGCCATCATCGAGAAAACGCCCGACGGCATGGATTTTTTTGAGACGAAGGAAAACTACATCATCAGCACCAATCATTTTCAGGGGAAGACGTTGGGCGATACACAATTGAATAAAGACCACATGGCCACCAGCGCTTCGCCCTATCGCTTCAAGCGTGTGAAGGAATTGCTGGCACAACAGGGAAAGAACTCTGTGCAAAAAACGGCGGTCATCCTCCGGAATCAGCAAGGGCTGGGCGGCGAAGATATCGGCATGGGGAATGAGAAAACCATCAACCAACTTGTGGCCCATCACGGTATCATCTTCCAACCCGAAAAGGGATTGGTCTGGATCTCCACCGCGCCGTGGCAACTGGGTAAGTTCGTATGCTACGATCTCAAAAAAGTATTTGCAAAGAACATGACGATCAATGAGGAGGTCATCGACCTGGACTTTACGATTCCTGCTGATTCTTTTTTGTTGACAAATGCCTACCGGCAATACATCAAATTTCATCCCTACAGATTCCCTTTCAATCCCCGGACCGACCTGGTGCCTGATAGCCTGGTGAAGTGGAACCCGCAGTCGTACCACGCCTATATGCTGGCCGGCGATTTCTATGTCGATCGTAAGGAGTGGGAAAAAGCGATGCCGTTTTATGAAGAAGGGTTGAAAAAAGAAGTGGCCACGCAACAAGAGCGGGAGCACATGCAAAAAAATCTGGAACATTGTAAAGCCGGTGTCAAATGATCGTGGGCGTGGGCATGGATATGATCGAAGTGGACCGCGTCATGGAAAAAGTGCGCAAGAACAATGGCTTTCGCGAGAAGATCTTTTCCTTACAGGAGATTACTTTCTGCGAGGCGCAAACGCACGCGGATCAAAGCTATGCCGCCCGCTTTGCCGCCAAGGAGGCCTTTCTGAAAGCCACGGGCAAAGGCCTCACGCTGGGCTACGACCTGGCCGAAATCGAAGTAGTGCCCGATGCCAACGGCCAGCCACATATCCATTTGCATGGAAATTTTAAGGCTATCGCGCTTCAAAACAACTGGAATAAAATACATTTGTCCCTTTCGCACCTCGCCACGGTAGCGTGTGCGGTAGTTATACTTGAGCAATGAGTCACATCCCGGAAATAGAAGTACAATCGGCGGCGGCGATAAAACGCTATCAGGAAGAAAAACTAAAGACCGCGTTAACCTACCTGGCCACGCATTCCACATTTTACAAAAAGAAATTTGAAGCGCATGGCGTCGACATCCAGGCAGTCCGAAGCCTGGAAGACCTGATCGCATTGCCCACCACGACGAAAGACGATTTTCAACAACACAACTGGGATTTTTTGTGCGTGCCGCGCGAGCGCATCGCGGAGTACACCAGCACCTCGGGAACGCTGGGCAGTCCCGTGATCGTGGCCCTGACGGAAAACGACCTGCAGCGCCTGGCCTATAACGAGAGCATATCGTTTGGCTGCGCCGATGGCTCGTCCCGCGATCTGTATCAACTCATGCTCACGCTGGACCGACAATTCATGGCCGGCATTGCCTACTATCAAGGCATCCATAAATTGGGCGCCGGCCTTATCCGAGTGGGGCCCGGGCTTCCGGCCATGCAATGGGAGACCATCCAGCGACTCAGACCCACGGTGCTCGTAGGGGTTCCCTCGTTCATCGTGAAGTTGATCGAATATGCCCAGGAACATCGTATCGACCTGGAGCAATGTTCCATCCAGCGCGCGATCTGCATCGGCGAAAGCCTCCGCACGGCCGACTTGCAATACAACGCGTTGGGTAAAAAGATCGTGGACGCGTGGGATATCAAGCTCTACAGCACCTATGCCTCCACGGAAATGCAAACCGCCTTCACAGAATGTGGCGAAGGCAAAGGAGGACATCATCATCCGGAACTCATCATTCTCGAAGTGCTGGATGCCGACGACAAACCGGTAAAGCCAGGCGACGTAGGCGAAGTGACCATCACGACCCTGGGAGTGGAAGCCATGCCGTTGCTGCGTTATCGGACCGGCGACATGGCCGCGGCTTTTCATGACAACTGTGCCTGCGGAAGGACAACGGTGAGATTAGGTCCTGTGGTTGGAAGAAAACAACAGATGATCAAGTTGAAGGGTACCACTTTATATCCCCCCGGAATATTCGAAATACTCAACCAGGTGGAAGGCGTCGTGGACTATGCTGTCGAAGCCGTGACCGGCGAATTGGGAACGGATGAACTCAACCTTCATATCCTGGCGGCGGAAGATCAAAAAGAAAAAACCGCCGACCGGCTGCGGGCCGCATTCCAATCGCGTTTGCGCGTGGTTCCCACCATCTTGTTCAGCACGCCCCCGGCAATGGAGAAACTCCAGCACGCGGGAAGGAAGATCAAGAAGTTTATCGACAGCCGTAAATAGAAAAGGCTGATGTTTTGCAACATCAGCCTGATCAAACCTACTACCAAATCTATAATTAGGAAAGTTCTTTTTCGAGTTCGTCTATGCGGGCTTGCGCTTCAGACTTTCCAAGAGAGAGCGACAGCTTGTAAAGCTCAAGGGCTTCACGACGGGTCTCTTTCTTTTTCTTGGGCGCAAACTTGGTTCTGTCGGCAGCGGTTTCAAGCGCTTGGGCTTGTGCGAAGTACAGGTCAGCCTGGCTGGCTTTGGATTGTGCGTTCACTTCTTCTACACGAGCTTCCAGATTGGCCACATCCTGCTCTTTCATCTTGATGGTTTCAAGCTTGGTGGTGAGGATAGAATCCTTTTGGGTCACTGTTTTGGCCAGGGAAGTGTTTTCGCTTCTCATCCGGTCTACTTCACTTTGCAGGGCAGCGATTTGTTGCGTGCTCAGTTCCAGATCGGCTTTCAGCCTCTTGATGGTCGTTGCATAGCCGCCTTTCACGGACTTCAAAGACTTTTCAAGTTTAGCGATTTTGTCCTGGGTGTCTTTGATGTGGCTGTTGATGCTTTGCAGACGGCTCTTATAATCGGTATAAGAAGTACCTTCTACAACGTCTGTACGAAGCAATTGACGGCTGGCGTCAATGGAATCGATCAACGTACCGATCTCTGACAATTGTGCGGCCGTTTGTTGGCTGGTTTGAAGTTCAGTCTTCAAAGAGTCAACCTGAGCCTTAAGCTGTTCTTTTTCTTTCTTATCGCAGCTTCCCAATAATATCATACCTGCTACAGGTAATGCTAACACGAGTTTTCTAATCATAACTTTTGAATTTAAGTTTCTTGATCAGGGGATTGCAAAAGGGCGGACAGAAAATAAAACCCTTGATTTTTGGCGACGAAATGCTGATTTCGGGGGTCGAATGGTAAAAGATCACCTTTTTGGAGAGATGTAAGGTACTAAGCGTCAGCGATTTTGGGGAGTATTTCTACAACTTGGGTACCACAGCGGAAGGCCGGGAATGGAATCGCGTGCGAAAAACCGAGCCTGATGAAGCATCATCCAAACCGTTACGGCAACGCGCCGGGCATTTCATGAAGATGATAAATAGAAAGCCTGATGTTGATGCACAAAACTATCGTTGCGTATATTCAGGCTCGAAAAAGGATCATATGAAAAAAACCACCTGGTTGCTCGCGTTGTGTTCATGCTCATATAGTATACAGGCCCAAATCAAGAACATCAAGATAGCCGATGCCCCTGCCGGTGCCGCAGGTCTGGAGGCGTCCATCGTCGTGAGCGGCGACAAAACACCCAGCATCGTCGTGGCCACCGCGCCGGACAATATTTACTATTCACCCGATGAAAGCCAGACCTGGACCCCCTCCAAGATAGCATCAACCGGCGGCCTGTACGGTCGCCCGGTGCTGATTGCCGACGACAACGGTACGGTCTATGCCCTGCATCTGTCGGATCCCAGCGGCGAAGGCCTGAAGAACGGGAAGAGCCTCGACCAGATCCTTTGTCACATTTCCAAAGATGGCGGCAAGACCTGGGAGGAAGGCGGCGGGGTGGGCCTCAACGCCCCGAAAGACCAATTCCGCCCCGGCGTGACCTTGGATGCCAAAAACAATTTGCTGATGGCCTGGACGGAATTTGATACCTATAAGAGTGATGAGGCAAGCTGCCAGTCGCGGATCCTGTACAGCACATCATCCAATGGAAAGAAGTGGAGCAAGCCTTTCGAGCTTTCCCAGACCCCGGGCGATTGCAAGGACGAGAGCTCCAGCGCCGAGGGTGCGATGCCAGCCATCACGTCCGATGGAAAAGCGTTTGTGACTTGGGCCAACCAGAATAAAATATTTATGGACCGCTCGTTTAGCGGCGGCAGCATGTGGCTCACCAACGACATTGGTGTCACCGAACAACGCGGCGGCTGGAACCAGAAGATCCCCGGCGTGGCCGGCAGCCAGAGCTTTCCCATTTTG
>DATDAV010000233.1:0-56811 GCA_036525235.1 Chryseolinea sp.
CCTGCTGGTGAACGGCGCCCTTTGTCCGGACGATCTCCTGGCAGCCACTGTAAAATCGCTTCCTGAGGGCTATTTCCTCGTGAAAGGCCCCCTGCTGCTGGCCGCGCGGAATCCCGTACAGGAAATGAACCAGCAGAACACCATCGAATACCGCGAGCCGCTCACCATCATCGACAAACCCTGGAAGATCTTTCGCGAGAATGGGGCGCAGATCCGGGCCGACTTTAAAAAGATCACGGACGGCAGAACGTCGGCGGGGATTGCTGATCGGCACACGATCGTGTATGGCGCCGAAAATATTTTTGTGGAGGAGGGTGTTTCCATCCGCGCGGCAACCCTCAATGCCGAAAACGGCCCCATCTATTTAGGAAAGAACAGCCAGATCCATGAAGGCGCGCTCATTCGCGGGGCCTTTGCGCTGTGCGAAGGCTCCCAGATCAATATGGGCGCCAAGGTGCGGGGCGACGTGACCGTGGGCCCCCATTCCAAAGTGGGCGGCGAGATCAGCAACTCCGTCATCATCGCCTATAGCAACAAAGCCCACGACGGTTTCCTGGGCAACTCGGTGGTCGGCGAGTGGTGCAACATCGGGGCGGACTCCAATACCTCGAACCTCAAGAACAACTACGATCTCATCAAGCTGTGGCGGCATAAGGAGCAAGACTATGTGCAGACAGAATTATATTTCTGCGGGCTGATGATGGGCGACCACAGCAAGTGTTCCATCAACACCATGTTCAACACGGCTACAGTGGTCGATGTGAGCGCCAGCGTGTTTGGCGAAGGCTTTCCCCCCAATTATGTTCCATCCTTTTCCTGGGGTGGCGGCGCAGGACTCACCACCTACCAGGTTGACAAAGCCCTGGAGACGGCAGCGCGCGTGGTGGGGCGCCGGGACCAGGTACTGAGCGACATCGACAAAGAGATTCTTCTTCATGTGTACAACGCCACGGCGCACAGCCGCACGTGGGAAAAAAAGTGATATGCAGTTTTCATCCATCCCAGGCCTGCACGATGTAAAGACGATGCTCACCGCAGCGGCGAAGAGCAATCACATTGCCCACGCGCAGCTTTTTGTGGGCGGCGCCGGCGCGCTGAACCTTCCCATGGCGCTGGCCTACGCCGCCTACCTGCACTGCGAAAACCGCGGCGACGACTCCTGCGGGGTATGCCCAGCCTGCTCCAAGAACAACAAATTCATACACCCCGATACGCATTTCGTTTTCCCCCTCAGCAATGTGAAAGGCGACAAAGACGACGAGCGTTTCAAGGCCGACATCATGAAATCATGGCGCGCGTTCTTGTTAGAACAGCCCTATGGAAACCTGAACGACTGGACCAACTATTACGGAGGCGAAGACAAGCAGGCTCTGATCTCGCGTGAAGAAAGTCGCGAGATCATAAAAACCCTTTCGCTAAAGCCTTTTGAAAGCGCCAACAAAGTGATGATCATCTGGCAGCCGGAGCTGATGCACCCTTCGGCAGCCAACGGCATTTTGAAAATATTGGAAGAGCCCGCGCCACACACGTTCTTTATCCTGGTGACCAACGCGGCCGATAAGTTGTTGCCCACCATCATTTCGCGTACACAGATCGTCACCGTGCCGTTGCTGCAGGATGACGAGGTCGAGTCGTATCTCACCGCACATAACGTGGAGGCTGCCCGCGCGAAGAAGATCACCCCGCTGGCAGAGGGTGATCTGAATTATGCGCTGAAGCTTACCGAAAACGAAGAAGATGACAACACGAAGCAATTCAGGGATTGGATGGGCCAGTGCTGGCAAAAACGATACGGCCTGTTGGTGGCCACGGCCGAGCAATTTCATGCCAAGGACAAATTGAGTCAAAAGAATTTATTGGCCTACAGCATGCTCGTGATGCGCGAAGCCCTCCTTTTCATCTCCGGCGCCACCGCGATGAACCGGTCGCGGGGCGAAGAACTTGAATTTATTGGCCGTTTCAGTAAGCAGATGACGGTGGAGAAAATCGAAAAATCGTTTACCTTGATCAACGACGCCAGTTATCACCTGGAGCGCAATGGAAGCGCCAAGATGATTTTTCTGGACCTTTCTTTAAAACTGGCAAAGATCATCAACCCGTAACCTATGAATAAAGTCATTCGCATTGGTACCCGCGGAAGCAAACTTGCCTTGTGGCAGGCCGAATATGTCGCCAGCCTTATCAAACCGTCGGGTTATCAAACCGAGATCGTGCCCATCGAAACCCGGGGTGACAAGATCCTGAACGTTTCCATCGCCAAGATCGGCAGCAAGGGCGTGTTCACGGAAGAGATCGAAGCCAAACTCTTGGATGGCTCTATCGATATTGCGGTGCACAGCGCCAAAGACCTGGCCTCCGAAATTCCAGACGAGTTGGAGCTGGTGGCCTTCACCGAGCGGGAGCTGGCCAACGATGTGATCGTGAGTCATAAAAAGAACATCAACCTGGCATCGGACAAACTACGGATCGGCACCTCGGCCACACGGCGAGTGGCATTCCTCAAACATTTTTATCCACACCAGGAAGCGTTGACCATCCGCGGCAACCTGCAGACGCGTTTTGCCAAACTGGAGGCCGGCGACTACGATGCATTGTTGCTCGCCTATGCCGGCGTTCACCGCATGGGATACGATCATTTGATCGTAGAGAAGATCGAGACCAGCTATTTTGTTCCCGCCGTCGGGCAGGGAAGCATTGCCGTGGAGTGTCACAAGAAGTTACCCTTCGACAAAAAAGATATCATCGAACGCTGGGTGAACCACCCGGAGACGGAAGATTGCATTCGCGCAGAGCGATCGTTCCTGAAAACCCTGCAAGGCGGTTGCAGCATTCCGGCGTTTGGCTATGCCCATCACGAAGGCGGCATGATCACCTTGAAAGGAGGCATCATTTCGCTCGATGGGCAACGCATCATCAAAGCAAAAGACTCCGCCTCCCCCAACGACGTGAAAGCCTTGGGCGAGCGCGTGGCCAACGAGGTGCTCATCAACGGTGGCGCCACGCTGCTGAGTGAAATAAAGAATCTGGTTGCCTAACGGTTATCCACGCACCAGCATTTTCCATTTATTTATTTTTTACGCTGTTATGAAACGAATTCCCATTCTTGTTACGCTTATTCTTTTAGTCATTGTTTCCGGTTGTGCACAAAAGAAAGATTACGTGGTCACCATCAAGACGCGCTACGGAAATATGGTCGCCATCTTGTATGACGAGACGCCTCTTCACAAAGCCAACTTCATCAAGCTGGCAAAAGAACATTATTATGACAGCACGTTGTTTCACCGCGTCATTCAGGGCTTCATGATCCAAGGCGGTGATCCGGATTCGAAAAAAGCGACGCCTGGTCAGCGGCTGGGTCAGGGTGGACCGGGATATACGGTCAATGCAGAGTTCAACCCGAAGTTCTTTCACGAAAGGGGTGCATTGTCGGCGGCACGGCTTTCCGATGATCAGAATCCATCCAAGGCCTCCAGCGGCAGTCAGTTCTATGTGGTGCAGGGCACGAAAATGACGGAAGGTGAATTGAGGACCGATTTCGAAAAGATGAATAATATGTTGGCGCAATTCTTTCAAAATCCGGCCAACCGGGGTGCCTACGATTCACTGGCCGCGGCGTTCCAGGCGCAGGACATGAAATTGCTCCAGGCGCGGATGGTAGAATTGAGACCCCGTGTGGAGAAAGAATTGAATGTGAACCTCAGCAAAGAGATCTCGCCGGAGCGCCTGAAGGTATACACCACCGTGGGCGGAACGCCGGCCTTGGATGGAGGGTATACGGTGTTTGGCAAGGTCATCCAAGGGTTGGATGTGCTGGACAAGATCGCCGCCGTGACAAGAGATCAAGCAGAAAGGCCGACGGAAGATATCCGGATGACGGTTACCGTGGAGGAGTTGTCGGTAAAGAAGATTGAGAAATTGTACGGGTATCATTACCCGGAGAAAAGTAAGTAGGATAAAGTCTCGAAGACAACGTTTATATAAATTCTGATTCCTGTCATGAAAATTCTGGTTACCGGGGCGAATGGGTTGTTGGGCAACAAATTGGTGGAGTTGTTTCAGCGCGACACATCGATTGAATTATATGTTACTGCGCGGCGGGCGTCGATCGTTCCTTTTCCACCTGACCGATTCTTCCTGGCGGATCTAACCGATGCCGATGCGGTCTTAAAGATGGTGGCTGCTGTGCGGCCGGACGTGATTATCCACACCGCGGCGATGACCCAGGTTGATCAATGCGAGCAGGACAAGGACGGCTGCTGGAAAGCGAATGTGGATGCCGTGGGCTACCTGCTGGTGGCCTGTGAAAAATACAACATCCATTTTATCCACCTCTCTACCGATTTTATTTTCGACGGCAGTTACGGCCCGTTAGACGAAGCCGCCCAACCTAACCCGGTGAATTTTTACGGCGAAAGTAAACTGGCAGCCGAACGACTGGTGCAGGAAAGCAACGTGCCGTGGACCATTATCCGCACCGTACTCGTCTATGGCATCACCCCCGACTTGAGCCGCTCCAACATTATCGTTTGGGTAAAGAAAAATCTGGAGGAGGGCAAGACCCTCCAGGTGGTGAACGACCAATGGCGCACCCCCACGTTGGCGGAAGATCTGGCGCAGGGCTGTTATCTCGCGGCCGTTAAAAAAGCTACGGGCATTTTTCACGTGTCTGGGAAAGATGGGCTCACTCCCTACCAGATGGCCTTGCACACCGTGGACTTCTTTCAATTAGATGCTTCGCTGATCAAAGAAACCAACGCGAGTCAATTCACACAGCCCGCTCGCCGGCCGCAGCGCACAGGCTTCATCATCGACAAAGCGCGCACGGTTTTGGGCTATGAGCCCCACTCCTTCCAGGAAGGATTGGCCGTAGTGGCGGGTCAGCTAAAAAAATAAGCTTATACCTTTTTCCGGTTCATGGCGAAATAGTAAAGGGGCACGCCGATCAAAGCAATGATCAGCCCAGGCCAGGTGTAGCCAGGTTTGTAGTAGATCAGCAGCGTGCAGAAGGTTGTGCCCATCAGGATGTAAATGAGGGGCAATAGGGGATAGCCAAAAGCTTTGTAGGGTCTTGGCGCATCGGGTCGTTTTTTTCTCAATATGAAAATGCCGATGATGGTGAGCATATAAAACAAGACCACCACGAAAGAGACCATGTCTAGCAGGTCGCCATACTTTCCACTGAGGCACCACAGCGAGGCGAGGATGCATTGCACCCACAGCGCACTCTGGGGAACGGCAAAGCGATTCAATTCGCCGGCTTGCTTGAAGAAAAGGCCGTCTTTAGCCATCGTGTAGTATACGCGCGCTCCCGCTAGGATCAACCCATTGTTGCAGCCAAACGTCGACACCATGATCATGAGCGCGATGATGGTCGTTCCGACGTCGCCGAAAATGGCGTGCGAGGCGGCCACCCCAACCCTGTCATTTTTCGCGAAAGCGATGTCGTGTAAAGGCAGTACAGCGGTATACATTACGTTGGCGCTCACATAAATGATGGTGACGATGAGCGTTCCGAGAAACAAGCTGAGCCCGATGTTGCGCTGGGGATTTTTCATTTCCCCGGCGATAAAGGTCACGTTGTTCCAGGCGTCGCTGCTGAAGATCGAGCCCACCATAGCCGCTGCAATGGCACCGGTGGCGGCGATGGTCGTGTACGTTTCGATGCTGTTATCGGCGTTGAGCTTGTGCAGGTCCCAGGCGTCGGCGCTCCAATTGGCTTCCCACACGGAGCCATTCATCATGAACAATCCAAAAACGATGAGTCCGAAAAGGCTGAGCAACTTGGTCACGGTAAACGTGGTCTGGATGGCCTTGCCTCCCTTTACCCCACGGCTGTTGATGTAGGTCAGCAGCACGATGATGAAAATGGAAACCAGTTGCGCGGGTGAAATGCGAAGGAAGCCCAGGTCCAGCAGCACAATGTCTTCGCTTACGGCCGGAACTTTGTAGGCCATGAACTTTGAAAATGCCACGCCTACCGCGGCGATCGTCCCCGTTTGAATGACGGCAAAAAAACTCCATCCGTACAGAAAAGCGACGAGGGGATTGTAGGCTTCTTTCAGATAAACGTATTGACCGCCGGCCCTGGGGAACATGCCGCTAAGTTCACCATAGCTGACCGCCGCCGTGATGGTCATAAACCCGGTGATTACCCAGACAGCGACCAGCCATCCCGATCCTCCCACATTGCGAAGAATGTCGGAGCTTACGATAAAAATTCCTGAACCGATCATTGAACCGGCCACCAGCATGGTGCCGTCCCATAAGCCCAGTACGGGCTTGAACTTTGTCTCACTCATTCAGCGATTCCATTACGAATAAGTTTTCAAGATATGGAAAATTCCGGGAAAAGAGGTGTCTGGCAAAAGACCCATAAAGGCCCCGGAAAGTCCACCAGGGCTTGCATCATTGTGCCGGCTACGGGTAAAAATCGGTTAGTCCAACTCTTCCGGTAAATGAATGTTGGGGATTTCAAATTTGAAGGAAGTGCCCTGGCCAAAGGTGGACTCCACGGCAATGGTGCCTCTCAATTTCTCCACGGTTTCCTTCACAATATACAATCCCAACCCCGCGCCTTCGCTCCGTTCGGTGGCCCTGAAGAACATATCGAATACCTTGGGAAGAAGATCTTCGGCGATGCCGATGCCGTTGTCACGAAAATAAAAGGAAGCCTTGCGTTCGTCGACGGTGATGGCAAAGCGCACATAGGATTCGTCCTTCTGCAGGTCGCGGTATTTAATGGCGTTGGAAAGCAGGTTATTAAAAATAACGGACAGCCTGTAGCCATCGGAATACAAAGGCACCGTCTCGTTGATCTGGATCTCTTTAATGATCTGGTCAGACCCCTCCATGTAGCGCAAGCGTTCGATGCTGTCGTTGACGATCTCGTGGAGGCTGACGCGTTTTATGTTGAGGTTGTTGCGGGCGTTGCGCGAATAGTCCAGGATCTCCTTCAGGGTTTCGTCGAGCTTCTGGATGCTGTGTTCCATCATGGTGAAATAACGATCCAGTACATTCTCGTTATCCTGGTCGTTCATCTTCGCCAGGTTCAACAAGCCCAGCACCGACATGAGCGGGGCCCTGAGGTTGTGCGACACGCTGTAGACAAAGCTGTCCAGTTCTTTATTGATCTTAACCAGTTCTTCATTTTGTTTGCGCAGCTCGCTGTCGGATTTCTTCCGCTCCCGTTCCAGCGCTTTTTGTTTTAGCGCGTTGATGATCGCGGTGGGCAGGCGGATGAGATTGGACTTCAGCACGTAGTCGTCGGCTCCTTGTTTGAGACAGCTCACGGCGAATTCCTCGGAGACCGAGCCGGTCACCAGGATAAACGGGATCTGCACCCCGGCGCGTCGGCAAAGTTTGAGGGCATCGAAGGAGTTGAACTGCGGCAAGCGGTGATCGGAAAGGATCACATCGGCTTCATACGATCGCAGGGCCTCGACAAATTCCTGCCGGGTGTCAACGCGATTGGTTTCAAACAAAATGCCTTCCTTTCGCAGCACCCGGGCGATCAATCCCACGTCATCCTCAACATCCTCCAGCACGAGGATTCTCAACGGTTTCATATCCATACTCACATCAGTTTACAGTTCTCTCTTCTCCATTTCTTGGCTCACGTCAGGGTCATTTCGGAGACTGGTTCAGCAAAAGCCAAAACAATCCGAGCTGCGCCACGGCTTCCATAAATTTGTCAAATTCCACGGGCTTCACCACGTAGGCATTCACCCCTAATTTATACGACTCGATAATGTCACGATCTTCCTTTGAAGATGTGAGCACAATCACGGGGATGATCTTCCGCGCATCATCCGCCTTGATCTTCCGCAACACCTCGATGCCATCCACTTTTGGCATCTTGAGGTCCAGCAAGATGATCTTGGGGATGTTCATGTCATTTTCGAACAAGAACTTCAGGGCCTCTTCTCCATCGTGGAGGTGGACGAGGTTGTTGGCCAGGTTGTGTTTCTTCAACACGCGAATGGTCAATTCCGCGTCATCCGGATTATCTTCTACTAAAAGGATCTCAACCGCTGATTTGTTTGTCATGCCGTACATTATTTGTTTCTGAAGGTATATAAAATGAAAAGGTTGCCCCTTTATTCACCTCTGACTCTGCCCAGATCTTGCCCCCGTGACGGGAAATAATGCGATGCACCAACGCCAGCCCTACGCCTGTGCCGTCAAACTCCTCGATCTTGTGAAGGCGTTGAAACACGCCAAAGAGTTTGTTGGCATATTTCATATCAAATCCCACGCCATTGTCACGGATGGAGTAGACGACCTTGCCGTTTTCCTGGTGGCTGTCGATGGTGATCTCGGTCTGAGGATTTTTGCTGGTATATTTTAAAGCATTCGAGATCAGGTTCGTCCACACTTGCCGCATCAGGTTGTTGTCGGCCTCCACACTGGCCAGGGGACGGATATCAAACCGGATGTCGCGACCTTTCTCGTGGTCCACCAACTCCCGGCGGATGGTGTCGACCATGACGTCCACATCGATGCGGTTGCGCGACAATTCCTTGCGGCCGACGCGGGAAAAATCCAACATGTCGTCGATAAGTTTCCCCATGCGCCGGGCATTGCGCATGACCACGTCCATAAGACGGTTGGCCTCTTTGTCCATGCCCGGCCCGAAATCTTCTTTCAGGATGCGGGCGTAACCGTCGATGGAACGCAAAGGCGCCCGCAGATCGTGAGACACTGAATACGTGAAGGCTTCCATCTCGCTGTTGAGAAGCTTTACTTTTTCTTCCGCTTTTTTTCTTTCGGTAATATCAAACACCGTGGTGCGGCTTCGGATGAACTCGCCCCGCTCGTTTTTCATGGCCGCGGCGTTCACGATCACGGGGAATGTTTCGCCATTTTTCCGGATCAGGTCAAATTCTACGTTGTTGACATATCCCAGTGCTTTGAATCGCGGAAATTCTTCTTGAAAAGCAACCTGGCTTTGAGGGGTGAGCAATTCGGTAAAATGCTTTACGTTCACGATCTCATCGCGCGTGTATCCCAGCCATTGCAATCCCGTGTTATTCATTTCCGTGATCATGCCTTTGGAGTCTAACGAATGATAGCCACACGGCGCGTTGTTATACAGATCGCGGACTTCGGCGGAGGCTGCCTGCAATGACTGCTCAGCCAACATCCGCTGGCGAAACGAAAAGTTGATGGCGAAGAATCCCAGGATCAGGAGGATGCCGGACGCGAATTGCAACAACATGAAGGTGTTCATGGCTTTGGATTCGCCTTCCCGGCTGGCTTCCACGCGCTGCTGGAGTAATATTTTTTCACGGTCCTTCATCCGGGCGATCACACCCGCGAGGAGGTTACTGATACGTGTGTTCTCTTGGGAGGGTATTAGCGTGCGCGGCGCAGTGGCCGAGACCGTTCCCGCGGCGATCACTTTTTTGATGATGCCCACTTTTTCGCGACCGAGCAGACGCACACTGTCCAGGCTCGAAAGCTGTACCGGGTTGTCGCCGATCAGTTTGGCCAACATGCTGGCGTGGTGCGCAGCCGTTAGCAATTCCTTTTTATACGTGGAATGAAATGCCGTGTCGCCAGTGAGGGCGAATTCGTGTAGATCTTTTTCGAGCCGCAGCGCGGTGGAATTAAGTTGTTCAATGTGGTACAACACTTCATTAGTGTGGGCAACCAGCATTGTGGTAACCCGTGATTCTTTGTCGTAACGATAGGTATACACTCCCAACAGGGCCAGGATGGCAAACGCAACGATAAAACCGACCAGTATTCTCCTTTCGAAATATACTTTCATGCACTTCCAGATGGTTATAACCATTCACCGATGCCTAACGACATTCAGCTATTATTTCGGAATACATTACAAAATCATGCATCCTACCTGACTGAATAAGACGAAGCGCGATGGTCAGGAATTCCTCGGCACTTCATGGATGGGCTCCGTAAAATTAAATATACGATCTAGAATCGAAGACCGGATTGCCGCTCACAAGATTTTTTTAGAATGGCTTTTTCAAGGTTGAACGGCGAATGCATGCATTTAGCATCCATCCAAATCCAATACACCCGGTTTCGGGGGGCTTATTCGAAGATTTCCACGACCGGTTGGCCCGTGGCACCACTGGGGAATTTTATTTTTAACAAGGCCGAAAGCGTCGGCGCAATATCTGTTATTGGATGATACCGCATGGACGATCCTTTTTTGATGCCATAGCCGTAAAACAAAACCGGCACATGCGTATCATATTTATAAGGCGACCCGTGCGTTGTGCCCACCACCGCTCCGGACTCCAGCCACGCGGGTTCCAGCGAAATAAGGATATCACCGGAGCGCTTGGGATGAAAGCCGCGGACATACAATCCCCGGAGACCGCCTTCATCGTAGCTGGCTTGACGCAATATGGACTCCGTGTAGTAGTTGGCTACGCCATCCACGGTCATTAAATATTTTCCGATCAATTCGGTAACAATCAACATATCGATACCCGAGGTTTTCGGATCGCGTTGAAACGCCTGCTGGTTGAGAAAAATTTGTTGGTTGCTGATGTTCTCTATGAAATCGCGGCCGGGATAGTAGGTGCCCAAAAATTCGTTGAGCTTTGCTTTCAGATACTCTTCGTTAAAATAACCCGCCGGCATTTTGCTGTCTTTCATATACTGCGGCACATCGGCTACAGCGTGATCGGCCGTGAGGAACACGGTATAGTTTCCTGCGCCGGCTTGTTGATCGAGATGTTTCAGCAACTCTTCCAGGTCGCGATCAAGACGGAGGTAAATGTCTTCCAACTCTACTGCGTTGGGGCCCATCATGTGACCGATCACGTCGGGAGTAGAAAAAGAAATGCAAAGGAAATCCGTGTCGTCGTGCTTGCCCATCTGTTCGTTGGTGAGCGTGGCCTTGGCCATCTCCATGAGATAGTCGTTGGCAAACGGTGTGGCGGGCAGCAATTCGAAGTTGTTGTTCTTGCCGCGCAGCTGACTGAGTGCATAGGGAAACACGGGACGATCCTTGCCGTTGATCTTGCGTTCATACGGGCTGTTGTCCGGGCCGCTCTCGGTGTATTGTTCGATGGGGAGGAGTGTTTTCCATTCCTGGTTCAGGTATTGATCGGGAAGATTTTGTGCATTGAACTTGACCAGCCAATCCGGAAGCTTGGACATGTAGTAGGTGCTGGAAATAAATTTTCCTGAGAGTGCATCATACCAATAGGCGGCGTCGGCCATGTGCCCTGCAGGCAAAGCGGCACCGCGATCTTTAAAGGATATGCCGATCACTTTGGATCGCTTTTGCGTGAACAACTTCAACTCGTCTGTCACCGTGGATGACAGTAACCGCCACGGCGAAACATCGCCATTACCGGCATCATTGCCGACCGGTTTTTGACGGGGATCCAATACGCAGTTCACATACTGTTTGGCCTGCTTATCATAAAAGTCATTTCCGATGATGCCGTGTATCGCGGGAGTAGAACCCGTATAAACAGAAGCGTGTCCAGGGCCCGTCACGGTGGGCGCATAGTTGTAGTGCGCGTTGCGCAGCATGAAGCCGTCGTTCATCAGACGCTTGAATCCTCCGGCGCCGAACTTGGAGTAGTACCGGTAGAGATACTCCTGCCGCATCTGATCCACCACGATACCCACTACCAGTTTAGGCCGGTCGGGTGCTGCCGATTGGGCGCTTACCGCGGTCGATAAAAGGGTGGCAAAGAAAATGAGCAATACTCCAGAGATGTGACGCACTTGCATAATCGTGTGTTTGTGCCGCAAGTTACGGATTAGGGTGAATTGAAAATGAATTCTTGCTAAACGGTATGTTAATTATCTGAGCAATAGATCCGGTCGTAGTCGTCCTGCTCATACACCTCTTTCCGCAGCATTTTACCGCCGGCGGTGTAATAGATCACCACAAAAATAGAGGCCTCCTCCACATGTTTTTCCGTAAAATAGAGGGGCTCCCCGGGGGATCCCACATTGATAATATCGCTGAACGTCATGGGGATCACCGTCCCCTTGCGGCTGTTGATCACCCCATAGAGGCGATCGCGCTGCACGATGGCGAGCTTTTCGCCGGGACGGTCCTGTATCAATTTATACGTGCTGACCTTGTCCAGCAGAACCTGCTTACTCCCGATCTCATAGACCATCCATTGCCCACCCTTCTTCACAAAAGCTGCCGTGTCGTTCCAGTAGCGAACTTCTGTGAATTCGATGGCATCGAGGGGTTTGCTATCCCAAGCCACAAATCCGTACGCTCCATTTTTATAGGCCACCACCACCTTTTCATTATAGGGCACCAGGTTTTTACTGTAGCCGGGGGCGATCAGCTTCTTGTGCCGGCAATCGAACAACCCAAACTTCGTGGCCTTTAACAGCGACACCACTCCCTGGCTCACCGAGCCGATGGCATCGTACTCCACCGGCAACACGGGCTTGCCATCCATGCTCAGCAATCCTTTCTTCTCCCGTTTGTGCACGACAAAAAGACCTTCGCCTGCATATTGGATCTTTTCCAGGGGCGTGGTGAAAAGCTTTTGACCCGAACGGTTATAGATGGTTTTCTTATCGCCCTGCGCCACCATCAAAAAACTGGAGGAGTCCTGGCCGGGAACAAACTCGACGCGCAAGGGCTGGGGCAACGTGATGTAGCGGCGGGGTGAAAAATAAATTCGAAGACTGTCTTTCTTCATGCCCAGGGCAAAGGGTCCGGCGAACGCTACCGAATCAAACTCCGGGCTTTGGTGGGTCATTGTTGCAGGGACAAACAACCGCCACGCCATCCCGTCGTGTACGGCGGTCCAGGGGTCCTGCACGACCACCCGGCGGAAGGCGGGTGAGATCTCACCGGCAGCGTTAACGGTACGGGTACCGGATTCGTTTGTGATGGTAGCACCAAAGTAGGCCGGAGCCAAGGTCTGTGTTGCAGGTCGTATATAATTATGGAGCGATTGGTCAACGACCCCCGGCCCCTCCGTGGTGGCGACGGCGATCTTGTCGCCGGGCCAGGGCTTCACCTCCTGGTATTCGTTTCCGCTAACCGGCTGCTGTTGCTCGGCACATGCGGCGATATGGTCGATGTTCACCAGGGTAAAGGTCGCTTCCTTCTTCAAGACGACGACGTCTTTCAGGGCGTTGATCTCGTCCCATGCATAGGGCATCAGCCTTCGCCCTGTCAACGTCCATGTTGACCACCGGTTGTCCTTCTTCAGGGCCAGTAACTTTCCATTGAGAATTTTCGCGTCATCAATGCAGTCGTCGCCCACGGTAAAACCGGTTTTATGGATCACCGTGGAGCAGCCTTCCTTTTCCATCAACAAAAAGCCCGCACCGATGTCTTCTGCGGAAAGCACCGTTTCGTTGGCGATGATCGCGCCGTTCAGCGCCACTACTTTCTGGGGAAGCACCAGCACGTCGTCGGTCACGTTGCCACAGCGGTAGTCGTTGGCCAACTCGTCCATTCCCGCCGGAATGATCTCGTGGCCGTCCTTATCCATGAATCCGAACTGACCGGCATGCAAAAAGGGCACCAGGTAATTATGCTCCAGGTCGATCACCGCACGGAGGGAATCGCTCTTGAATTTTCCTTCGCGCTGTTCTTCGGGCAGCAGGTGAAAAAGTATGTTCCGGGCCTTTCCGGCAAAGGCGCTTTCGGGGTAATCCCGGAGAAAGTTTTCATAGCTTTCGATCGATCCGGCGGCGGTGCTCAACTGAAAAATATTTTGTTCAGCCTCCTTCCGATGGGGCGTGTCGGGGTGATCTTTCAGGAAGGTTTCATAGCTGGCCAGACGTTGGTCTTGCGTGGCACGTTCGAAGAACAAACGGTCATACCGGGTGCGGGCCTCGCGGGCCCTGGACGCTTGGGGATACCGGTCGAGATAGGCGGCAAATGCCCGATGTGTATTTTGTGAAAGCGCATCCTGGTAGGCCACTTCATCGCGAAGGCCGGCCGCCTCTTCGCGTTGTCGGGCCGTGGTGAAATGAGCAATGAATTCCACATAGGCCTGCTCGGTATGAACAGTTCTGGCCCGCACAAAAGCGGCGCTGTCGATCTGCTGCCGGAGGCGGAGAAGGACGAGGCTGTCCAGGGGAAAACGTTTCAATCGTTCCCGTTGCTTGGCGGTAGTCTTCTGAAAATCAACGACTGAGTGCTGGATATACTGGTAGGCCGAGTCGAGCTGGTGTGCGGGGTTGGCCGGGGTGAAAAAGTACTGCGCCATCACATAGGCTGCGGCCGTGTTGAGACTGTCTTTGGTCATCGCCTTCCGAAGCTGCCCGTAAGCTTTATCCCACTTTTGCTTTCGGATATTGCTCTTCGCCTGGTCCACGCCCTGTGCCACAACCCCGGCGGTGATGAGAAGCGCTGTGATGCATGGTAAAAATTTGTAGATCGACCGCATTACCTTTGGGTGGATGTAAAACTACAAACTTCACAATAAGATTTAGCCTTAACTATGGCTAAGCCTGTTGGATGATGTAATAAATTTTGTAAATTTTCAGATTGTTAACAGCGTACACATGGCAAAGCTTAAGAACATTATAAAGCAACTTTCGGAAAAAGATTTCAAGGCTATCTACGACTCGCTGATCGAGAGCAACGCCGAGAAATCCGCTTATCTGCTCCGTTCCCTGCGGGAACGCCAGCTTTCGGACAATAAGATCATGACCGAACTGGACGTCAACGCCAACGCTTACTACACCCTCCGGTCGCGCCTCAACCTCAAAATCGAGGAGTACCTGATGGGTCAATTGGAGAGCCCCCGCACCGACGTACTGCGCAAAGTGGCCAACATTAATGAGGTACTTTTTACCAAAAAGAAAGCAATTTCCGTGGCCACCCTCAAGAAACTGGAGAAGGAGCTACTGGACTACGACCTGGCCAACGAGCTGACTATCATCTACAAATCGCTCAAGAAGCTCAATATCAACTCCCCGGATTATTTCCAATACTCCCAGCTCTACAACCGCCATGTGGCCTACATGCTGGCGGTGGACAAGGCTGAAGACCTGCTGGCCGACTATTTCAAAAAATACGGCGATTACCTCCTCAACGGCGGCGAAGTGGAAAAACTCGGCCTGGGCCTGCTCATGAAGGAGATGCTGAACGTGGCCAAGCTCTACGAGTCACACCGCCTCTATGTGTACCAAAGCTGTATGTACATCTTTCACCGTCTCTTCGTGGAAGTGGACGACAACATGCAGCAGGACGGCGAGTCCATCGAAGACATCTTCGACAAGGTGCAAAAGATCTTCGAAAGCTATCATCTCGACTCCATCTACTACCACATGAACCTGGTGTTCGAGTTCCTGAAACTGGAGTACTACAACCACTACAAAGTGTACCGCCAGGCCGAAAAATATTTCGAGGAAGTGAACGACGCCTGCGCGAATTTGCTGGTGAACTACTCCACCTTCACCTTCCCCACACAGTTCCTCATCTCCAAGATTGAACGCCACCTGCGCAACGGTACCGAAGCCGAATTGTATGGCGAGAATGAAGGCATCTTTTTGGACTATGAAGTCGACATGATGGACGTGCCCAAGCACATCGTGTACATCATCTACCGCGCCATCTCTTGCTACTACAGCGGCAAATTTGAAGAGGCCGCCAAGCTCATCAACGGTCTGCTGAACGATGTGAGCCTGAAGAAGTATCCCTACGCCCAGTTGGAAATAAAATCACTGCTGGCCCTGCAATACACGCTCCTGCGCGACTTCGAATTGTTCAACCAACTTTCCAACAGCATCCAACGCCAGATCCGCCTGTCGGGAAAAGACAACTGCGAGAACATCCAGCTCTTCCTGAAGATCCTGAAGATCGCCACCAGCGAAGCCAAGAAAGAAAAGGCCAAAAAGATCCAGAGCGTGATCCCGCGCCTGTCGGGCATGAAAATGGACTACTTCGCCCCTACCATGCTCATCAAACTGGATGAGAAATTTGTGGATTTGCTGACAGACTTTTAGCAGCGTCCTGATCTGAAAGAACAGATCAGGAATTTCAAATCACGATCACCTTCGATTGTCCGATCAGACTTCCAGCTTCACAATGCTTTCATGCGAAAGCGGTTTGTTGAGGTAAAGTCTCACGTTCTCGTATTTCTTTGAACGGTTGAAATCCTGGGGATTGATGGAAGACGTGAGCATCACGATCTTGCATTTTTTCTTGGCGATGTTGGTGAGCTTTTCGAATTCGTCCAGGAATTGAAAACCGTCCATCAGCGGCATGTCGATGTCGAGGAAGATCACGTCAGGCAATACCTGATCAGCCACATCCAGCTTCTCCATGTTCTTCAAAAATTCGATCGCGCTTTTTGCGCCGGTGTGCGTGTAGATGTTGTCGGTAACGGCAGCCGCTTCGATCATCTTCTGGTTGATAAGGTTGTCAATTTCATTGTCGTCAATGAGCATGACAGTTCTGTACTTTCTTGCGGCCATAGTTAAATTTGGGTATGAATGCTGTATAAAAATAAGCCTTTGATCCTTATTTGCAAATCTCTAAATATCAAATTTTATCCCTTGTGCCAACGGCAGGTTGTCGCCGAAGTTGATGGTGTTTGTCTGACGCCGCATATACGCCTTCCACGCATCCGAACCCGACTCGCGTCCACCACCTGTCTCTTTCTCGCCTCCAAACGCACCCCCGATCTCCGCACCCGACGTGCCGATGTTCACGTTCGCAATGCCGCAGTCCGATCCGGCTGCCGACAAGAAACGCTCCATCTCTTGCATGTTAGTGGTCATGATCGATGATGAAAGGCCCTGTCTCACACCGTTTTGTTTTTGTATCGCTTCCGCCAGGTTTTTGTAGCGGATCAAGTACAAGATGGGCGCGAAGGTTTCCGCCTGAACAATTTCATACTCATTTTCCACCACGGCCACGGCCGGTTTCACATAACATTCCGATTCATAACCTTTCCCTTGCAACACGCCACCCTTTACAACAAATTCTCCGCCGGCTTGTTTCACTTTCCGCAACGCATCCTGGTACAGCTTCACGGCCGGCTTGTCGATGAGCGGCCCTACATGATTTCCGGTATCCAACGGGTTGCCGATGTTCAGGTGCGCATAGGCATTTTTTAACCGATCCTTCACTTCGTCAAAAATACTGTCGTGGATGATGAGCCTTCGGGTGGTCGTACAACGCTGGCCTGCCGTGCCCACGGCGCCAAACAGCGCGCCGCGAATGGCCATGTCCAGATTGGCGTGCTCGGTGATGATGATGGCATTGTTGCCCCCCAACTCCAGCAACGCCCGGCCCAACCGCTCGCTCACCGTCCGTGCCACCGCCTTGCCCATGCGCGTGGATCCCGTGGCCGACACCAGCGGTATGCGCTCATCCCGGGCCATCAACTGCCCAATCGTCGCATCACCGTTCACCAGGCAGGATACGCCTTCGGGAACGCCATTCTTTTCAAAAACTCTTGCCGTGATCAGTTGACAGGCTATGCTGCACAAAGGCGTCTTTTCAGACGGCTTCCACACACAAACATCCCCGCATACCCAGGCCAGCATGGAATTCCATGACCACACGGCTACCGGAAAATTGAAAGCTGAAATAATACCGATCGTGCCGATCGGATGCCACTGCTCATACATGCGGTGATTGGGGCGCTCCGAATGCATGGTGAGGCCATGCAACTGCCGGGAAAGGCCCACGGCAAAATCGCAAATGTCGATCATCTCCTGGACCTCGCCGAGTCCCTCCTGAAGGGACTTGCCCATCTCATAGGAAACCAGCTTGCCCAGCGGCTCTTTATATTTTCGCAAGGCCACACCCACCTGCCGCACCACTTCGCCCCGCTTCGGCGCAGGCCACGTACGCCAGACCTGGAAGGCGGCCTCCGATTGTTTTACCACTTTGTCAAAAGTCTTCTCGTCCGCACCATAAACTGAGCCGATCAGCCTCCCATCCGCCGGTGAGTAGGATTCGATGAGGCCGCCGGTGGAGCGGTACCATTTCGAGCCTGTGGAAACACCGGGGTTGTTTTTCTTGAGGCCCAACTCGGCCAATGCTTCTTTTATACCAAAGTTTTTCATGCGAAAGAGATCGTTTAAAGGCCTGCGAAAGGGCCCAAAGTCCAAAAGTGCGTAAAGCTAAGAAAATGTTAGGACGTTATAGCGCAGCTCACCAGTCCACGCCGTAGGTGCCCTTTTGACCTCCCGGGTAGAAGCCCTCGATGAGAATACCGCCCCGTTTGAAATCGAGAATGCGGTTGAGGTCCTCCACGTTGTCTACAGGTATTTTGTCGATGTAGGCGATGACAAAACCTTTTTTGATGCCCGTATCTTTCCATTTATCGGTGGCCACGGATATAACGCGCACGCCACCTTCCAACTGCAGGGCCGCCAATTCTTTATAGGGAACGTCCTCGATCTGCACACCGCTGAGGTCGAACTTCACTTCTTTTTTCTTCACCGTTTCGTTGCCCTCGTTGTTGCGCAGGCGGGCCTTCACTTCGCGGCGATCGCCTTCGCGCAAAAAAGCCACCTTTATTTCCTTACCCGGGCGGTTGCGAGCAACCCATTCCTGCAGTTCGGAGACCGAGTTCACGGAGTGGTCGTCGATGCCCACAATAACATCCCCGTTAGACAGACCGGATTGTTCGGCGGCACTGCCACTGTTCACGCGGTTGATCAGCACGCCCTGGTTCACTTTCAGGTGAAGGTCTTCGGCGATGGAGGCGTTCACGTCGGTGATCTGAATGCCCAACAACCCGCGCTGCACTTGCCCGAATTCCAACAGATCGTCCATCACCTTTTTCACGAGACTTACGGGGATAGCAAACGAATAGCCCTGGTAACTTCCGGACGACGTGGCAATGGCCGAGTTGATGCCGATGAGCTCGCCTTGCAAATTCACCAAGGCACCACCGCTATTGCCGGGATTTACGGCAGCATCGGTTTGAATAAAAGCTTCCACTTGCAAATTGTTACGGTCTCTGAGGATGCCGATGTTGCGGGCTTTCGCACTCACGATGCCGGCGGTAACGGTAGAGTTGAGATCAAACGGATTGCCCACCGCCAGCACCCACTCGCCGGGTGTAATGCGATCGGAGTCGCCGTATTTCAAAAAAGGCAAATGGCTGGCGTGGATCTTCAGCAACGCCAGGTCTGTGGTGGGGTCGGTGCCGACAAGTTTTGCGTAGAAACGTTGATTGTTGTTCATCACCACCTCGATGTTATTGGCATCCTCTACCACGTGATTGTTGGTCACGATATAGCCATCGTCGGAAATGATCACGCCCGAACCGGATGACCGCGCGGGAGCATCCATATAAAATTCCAAAGGGTTGACACTGAAATCGCCGGGGCCATACGAGGTCCGGATGTGCACGACGCCGGTAGTAACTTGTTTGGCGGTGCTGAGAAAATCCATTCCCTCCGGGACTTTGTAGGAAGTGTCCGGCGCATAGGCGGCCAGCACTGATTGTTGGCGGTCCGCGATGGAAGGATAGGCCGGTCCGGCAAGGTTGAAAAATTTTAGCGTGAAAATAGAACCGAGGACGCCCCCGATACACGCCGTCAACATGACGATTAGAATTAGAATAGATCGCTTCATACCGGGCCCTTTTTTCTGTCTCTGAAATCTGCTGTGGAGAGCGTAAGAAAGTTAACGTTTCTTTTTCAAAAACGATCGGAACGTCCATCCTTACCCAAACATTTTCTTTGAGCTGAATTTTTCCCCCGTTAATCACTCAACCCAGGTTACCGGCGGCGGGTGTGCGGCGCGGCTAAAACGTACAACCGTCCGGAAATAAAAAAGGCGCTCCTTTCGGAGCGCCTAACCACCTAACCTAAACCCTCTTACCCTTAGTTAACCTGGATGGTTGTCTTTACGGCCTTTTTCTCATCCTTGGGGATAGAGATCTCGAGGATGCCGTTGTTATATTTTGCTTCGATCTTTGCAGCGTCGATGTTTTCGGGCAAAGAGAACGAGCGGCGGAAATTGCCATACTGGGTTTCTACCACGTGAACGTTTGCTTCTTTTCTCTCCTTGGAAAACTTGCGCTCTCCGCTGATGGTTAAACGATTCTCATTCAAATCGATTTTGAAGTCTTCTTTGGCAAGACCGGGAACAGCTAGCTGTACCTCGTATGCCTTGTCGTTTTCCACGATGTCTACTTTAGGCACGAAAGAATAAGAAGAGCCACCACTGCGGGCGACAGAATCGCCAAAGAAACGGTCGACCAAATTGCTGAATGATGTCGGTGTGTAATCATTAGCGGTGCTATAGCGTACGATACTCATAGGATTGTTATTTTTTTGTTTGACATTCTTTTTTGAATCACTGACTGGGTATTAGGGAAAAGTGTGCCGGAGCGATTTTTGGCAATTTTAAATGTCATTATGTCCATTTTATTTGTTTTTGATAGCTAAAACAAGTCACAATGGCACAAAATCACTCGAATAACGTGCTTAAAAGGCGGAGAGGGTTGATATGAAGGCGGTGCAAAACGTCGAAGGGAACGCAAAGAGGGTTTTGAGATTTTAATCGGGAAAGACGGCAGCAGAAGGATAGCCTCTTTAAAGATCAATAGGCATACCGTTGTAAGAAGAGAAAGGCCATAAAAAAAAAGCCACCTGCTGTTTGCGGGTGGCTGACCTTTGCTCCTCCTCTTGGACTTGAACCAAGGACCCTCTGATTAACAGTCAGATGCTCTAACCAGCTGAGCTAAGGAGGAATGCTTAAAAAGGAGTGCAATATTAAGGACTTGTGTGGGAAACTTCCAACCCCCGTGTGAAAATATTTTGCCAGTATTCCCGCAAAGCAAAAATACTCGTCCCGGAGGGTGCGAAACCTTGCAGAACTGGTTCCGTTCATTAACTTTGTGATTCAAAGTACTTTTAGATGAAAGAAATCCAGGAATACGAAAAAGACATCGCCTCCATCCGCGACATGATGGAGCGATCGGCCAAGTTCATCTCCCTCACAGGCCTTTCCGGTGTTTTAGCCGGTCTGTATGCGCTGGCGGGGGCCACAGCGGCCTATTTCACGGTACATTACCCGATTTCGCCCCTCAAATTCCGCATCTATTCCGTCCGGGAGCCCGACACCCTGCTGAGACTCATCCTGATTGCGACCCTGGTGATCATCGCCTCGCTGGCCACAGGCCTCTTCCTCAGCTCCAAAAAGGCAAAAAAACAAGGCGTCAAGCTCTGGTCGGCCGCCAGCCAGCGCATGTTGATCAATGTTTCGGTCCCGCTCGTTTCGGGCGGTATTTTTATCCTCATCATGCTGGCCACCGACCACTTTGGATTGGCCGCCCCGGCCAGCCTTATCTTCTACGGCCTGGCCCTCATCCAGGGAAGCGCCAACACATTCGATGAGATCCGTTACCTGGGCTTTTCCCAGATCATCCTCGGCCTCGTTTCCGCGATGCTCCCGGGGTATGGATTGATCTTTTGGTCGCTGGGCTTTGGGGTGCTGCACATCGTGTATGGCGCCATCATGCATAACAAGTACGACAAGTGAAGAACCCTTTCGAAAATCTGGATAAGGCTTTAGAACACCGCATCCGCCTGCAGATCATGTCGGTGCTGGTCACGCACGACGGCTTTGAGTTCAACGCACTGAAAGAAGTGCTGAGCATCACCGACGGCAACCTCGCTTCGCACATCAAGGCGTTGGAGCGCGAAAAATATCTGACCGTATCCAAATCCTTTGTCGAAAAAAAGCCCAACACTAAATATAAGATCACCGAACGCGGCCGAACCGCTTTTAAAAAACACCTCGATGCCCTGGAGGCCGTGGTGAAACAACAGCGATAAAATTTTTTAGGTAGTTACTTTGAATTTGAAAGTACTTTTAAAATGACAAAGAAATTTAAAACCCGTCTGAACGCCATCAAGGCTTTGTTGTTTTGGAGCATCCGGCTCCTGGCCATACAATTTGTATTGATATGGTTAAAGTTTATGGATAAACTGGAGACGCTGAAAGACCATGTCTATGCGACCATTTCCCGGCTTCTCGCCAATGTAAAAAGCAAACTTCCCAGCACCAGCCTCCTCACCATAAAAGCCTTGCTGGTGTGGATGAAATTCACCGACAAGCTGAGGGCGTTGAAGGGCTGCTTATCATCCATTTTCCCCCGGCTTCTTGCGCGACTCAAACGCATTTCTCTCCGTGGTTTTTTTAAAAGCCTCATCTCCCGCTACCTGTTGTATTTGATACTCATCAACGCCGTCCCGTTGCTTGCCCTGGGTTGGATTTACTTTGGCACCCTTGTCGTTCCGGCCAGTGTTCATTCGATACATTCTTCTTCGTGGTGGATTATTTTTCAATGGGTGGTGATCGTTTTGTCGGCCGTGCACGGCGTGTTCTCAATCGTCCTGCTAAGAATGAAAAAAATCACACAGGGTTACTTTCTATCCCTCCTCGTCACACTTTCCCCTTTCCTGTATGCCTACACCGGATATGCCCGGCAGGTGAATGGGTTTAGTGTTTCCGGCACCCTGCACGCCTTCATCCCTTTTCTGATCGCTTATTCTAAAATCATTCTCGGCATGATATCCTGAAATAAAACATCATCCATAATCACTATCACGATGAAAGTAAAAATGATTTTGCCCGCACTCACAGAAGCCGAAAGCCCTTTCTGGCGACCGATAAAATATTCCCTTTTTCCACCCCTGGGGCTGGCCACGCTGGCGGCCTATCTCTCGCCCGACGACGAGATCGATCTGCAAGATCAGCACGTCGAACAAGTCAATCTCAACGACACGCCCGACCTGGTGGTGATCCAAGTGTACATCACCAATGCTTATCGCGCCTACTCGTTTGCCGATCACTACCGGGCCCGGGGGGTCTATGTTGTGCTAGGTGGCCTTCACGTGACTTCTTTGCCCGAAGAAGCGGCACCGCATGCTGACACTATTTTCTTGGGGCCCGGAGAAGAAACTTTTCCGGAATTTCTCAAGGACTTCAAAGCCCGGCGGCCAAAGAAACAATACGCGTCTGCTGTTCGGTCGCTGGTAAACATTCCACCGATCCGCAGGGATCTCATCAAGCGTCACCTCTACCTGGTGCCCAACTCCATCGTGGTCACGCGCGGTTGTCCGCATCACTGCGACTTTTGTTATAAGGACGCTTTTTTCGAAGGCGGCAAAACGTTCTATACACAGGTGGTGGACGATGCGCTGGCAGAGATCGACCGGTTGCCGGGACGCCACTTATATTTTCTCGACGATCATTTGCTGGGCAACGCCAAATTCGCGTCGGCGCTTTTCGAGGGAATGAAAGGCATGAACCGCGTCTTTCAATCCGCGGCCACGGTCGACTCCATTTTGCGTGGCAATCTCATCGAACAAGCGGCCGACGCGGGGATGCGCAGTCTGTTTGTGGGGTTTGAAACATTCTCACCTCAAAATCTGAAGCAAAGCAACAAGAAACAGAATCTTCAAAAAGATTATCGCAAGGCGGTGGACCGGCTTCACGCGTTGGGCATCATGATCAACGGCTCGTTTGTCTTTGGCCTGGACGACGATGACCGCGACGTGTTCAAACGCACCGTGGAATGGGGTGTTGAAAATGGAATTACTACATCAACCTATCACATCCTCACGCCCTACCCAGGCACTGCTCTCTATACCAGCATGAAACGAGAAGACCGCATCACGACCGGCAACTGGGACTTATATGACACACGCCATGTAGTTTACAAAACAAAGAAATTGTCAGCAGACGAACTTGAGGAAGGCTATCATTGGGCGTACAAAGAATTTTATACCTGGTCCAACATTGCTCGGGCCAGCTTCACGCACGATTCGGCCAAGCACACGCTAAAACATTTTCTGTATAGCGGGGGATGGAAAAAATTTGAGCCGCTCTGGAATTTTGTCATCAAATCAAAAAACCTCGGCACGATGTTGCCGTTGCTGGAATCCATTTTGTCGAAGGTGAAAAATCCAGGAGCCAGAAGTCAGGAGCCAGAAGCCAGAAGTCAGGAGCCAGAAGCCAGAATCCAGGAGCCATACGAAAAAAAACCGAAGCAACCGCTGAAGTGCAGAACGCCACTACGGACGGTGCCCCGTCTTTAGCTCGCCCTGCTGAAGTCCTTTCCTTCAAATGAAACAACCAGTTCTCCTTATCCTATAAACAAAAATCACAATACCATGGACACACTACCGACAACCGTGACCCTTAACATTTTCGAACGCATTAACCGGTGGATCCAGGAATCCATCATGGTGAAGCTTTTCTCGATTGGCTTTCTCATCCTGGTCCTGCTCCTCCCCTCGCATTTGATCGAGGAAATGATCTATGAACGCGAACAGCGCGCCGACAAGGTGATCGACGAAGTCTCCGACAAATGGTCGGGGCCGCAAACCGTATATGGGCCACTGTTGGTCATCCCCTACCGGTGGGTCGAAACGGTCGACACCGGCAAAGAAGGCCCGGCCGCCACGAAGATCGTTGAGCATGTAGACAAAGCATTCTTCATGCCCGAACAATTAAAAATCGATGGCAAAGTATCGCCCGAAATCCGGCACCGCGGCATCTTCGACGTGAGTGTCTACAACTCCGACATGAAGATCAACTCCTCCTTTGCCAAGCCGGATTTCAAAAGCCTCGCGATTGCCGATGACATGGTGTTGTGGGATCGTGCCTATCTCGTCTTCGGGCTGTCGGACCTGCGCGGCATCAGCGACAATCCTGTGTTTTCCTTGGATGGGGTTTCACTAGCAGCCGAACCTTCTGACAACATCGGTGTTTACCATCGCTCCACACGCAAGCCCGCGGACGGCGAACGCTACGTCCCGGACAACGAAGAGGATAGCCCAAAGACATTAGGCATCACCGCTAAACTGAACTGGACATCGGCCGAATCGTTCAAAGGCGACGTCGATATCAAACTGCATCTGAAAGGAAGCTCATACCTTAATTTTCTCCCCGTTGGAAAAACTACCGATGTGACGCTGACCAGCCCCTGGAAGGATCCCAGCTTTGAAGGCGATTTCTTGCCAGACCCGCGCGAGATCACCGAAAAAGGTTTCACGGCCACCTGGAAAGTCTTGCACTTCAACCGCCCCTTCGCTCAGCAATGGAAGGGCACCGACGAACAGTTAAAAGGAGGCAGCTTCGGGGTGAAGCTGCTGATTCCGGTGGACCAATATCAGAAGAGTATGCGCACATCAAAATATAGTGTGCTTCTTATCCTGCTCACGTTCGTGGCGTTGTTCCTGGTGGAGATCACGCAAAAAATCCGCATCCATCCGTTTCAATATATTTTGATCGGGTCGGCGCTCATCATTTACTACACGTTGTTGTTAAGTTTCTCGGAGCATATTGGGTACAACATGGCCTATGGGGTATCCTCTGTGCTCACGGTTGTGTTGATCACGCTCTATTCGACTTCCTTCTTGCAGAGCCGGAAGCTGAGCGTGTTGTTGGCGCTGGTGTTGGCGATTTTCTATACGTTTATTTTTGTGATCATTTTGCAACAGGATTTCTCGTTGCTGTTGGGTAGCCTGGGGCTCTTCTGTATCGTGGGCGTGTTGATGTACTTCTCGCGTAACGTGAATTGGTATAAGAAGGCTGTAGCGTAGTGCTCTGCGTCTCGGCGCCTTTGCGGTGAAGTTTTAACCGCAAAGGCGCCTCCTTCGCTAAAGCTTCGGCGGGCAAGCAAAGTTGACCCTCCTTCGCTGAAGCTTCGGCGGGCAGGCGCAAAGAAATTCTATTCTTTGTCGAGGAAGGGATAGCGATAATCTGTCGGGGTGACGAAGGTTTCTTTGATGGTGCGCAGGGACGTCCAGCGGAGGAGGTTCACTTTTGCACCGGCCTTGTCGTTGGTTCCGGAACCGCGGGCGCCGCCGAAGGGTTGCTGACCCACGACTGCTCCCGTGGGTTTGTCGTTGATGTAGAAGTTGCCGGCGGAGTTCGTCAGTTTCTTCGTGGCCAGCTCGATAGCGTAGCGGTCTTTGGAGAAAATAGAACCAGTGAGCGCGTAGGGTGATGTACTGTCCACCAGCTCCAGGGTTTGTTCAAAGTTCTCTTCGTGGTAAACATAGATCGTAATCACCGGTCCGAAAATTTCTTCGCACATGGTGATGGACAGCGGGTCTTTCGACACGATCACGGTCGGCTCGATGAAGTAGCCTTTCGACTTATCAGACTTGCCTCCTGCGATGATCTCATTCAACGGATTCTGACGTGCCTTTTCGATGTAGCCAGCGATGGAGTTGAAGGCTTTTTCGTCGATCACGGCATTGATGAAGTTGCCGAAATCTTCGGTGCCTCCCATTTTGAAGGTCTTCAGATCGTCCAGTAAATATTTTTTTACTTCTTCCCACAAGTTGGAGGGGATATAGCAGCGTGATGCGGCAGAACATTTCTGTCCTTGAAACTCAAATGCACCGCGCGAAATCGCTGTCGCCACTTCTTTGGCGTTGGCGCTTTTGTGCACCATGATAAAATCCTTGCCGCCGGTTTCGCCAACGATCCGGGGATACGATTTGTATTTCTGTATGTTCTGTCCAATGGTCTTCCACATGCCCTGGAACACGGCCGTGCTCCCGGTGAAATGCAGTCCGCCGAAATCGCGGTGATTGAAGATGATGTTGCCCACGGTGGGGCCATCGGCATAGATCAGGTTGATGACGCCGTCGGGTAGACCGGCTTCTTTCAATACTTGCATGATCACGTTGGCGGCATAGATCTGCGTGTAGGCGGGCTTCCACACCACGGTGTTGCCCATCATGGCCATGCACGTGGGCAGGTTGCCGGCGATGGCGGTGAAGTTGAATGGCGTCAACGCAAAGGTGAAGCCCTCCAGCGCGCGATACTCCATCCGGTTCCAGACGCCGGGGGAAGACGCGGGTTGTTCGCGGTAGATCTCCGTCATGAAATGGACATTGAACCGCAGGAAATCGATCAGTTCGCAAGCCGAATCGATCTCGGCCTGATAGGCATTCTTGGATTGACCCAACATAGTTGCCGCATTGATCGCGGGACGATACGGTCCGGCCAACAAATCTGCAGCCTTCAGGAAGATGCTCGCACGGTGTTCCCATGCCAACTCCGACCAGAGGGCCTTGGCACCCATGGCGGCGTTGATGGCCTGCTCCACGTGGGTGGCATCGCCTTCGTGGAAATTGGCGAGCAGGTGTTTATGATCGTGTGGGGGTGTCAGGGGGCGGGTGTTCCCGGTCCGCACTTCGTCGCCGCCGATGTACATGGGGATGTCCAGTACTTTGCTGCGGGCGTCTTCGAGGGCACGCTTCAGGACGGCGCGCTCTTTGCTGCCGGGGGCATAGCTCAGCACGGGCTCGTTGCGCGGGTGGGGAACGTCGAAAAATCCATTTGACATATAGCTGTTTGGTTAATGAGTTTCGGAGTTAAACTAAAAAGCAAAGGTAACGGTTCGTCGTCGCTTCTTTCAAGGGATTTTGTTTAGAGAATGTCATACAATTCGTGCAATCCCCCGATCTCGAAGTCCAGGGTCTGGTCGTGGCGGATCCGTTCGGGGTTAAAATAAACGGCATCGATAGCCGCATTGCGCGCCCCGCCGATGTCTGTCACCAGGTTGTCGCCGATCATGATGGCTTCGTGGCTGCCGATGCCGTTCAGTCCCAGCGCATAGTGGAAGATTTCGCGGGCGGGTTTCTTATGTCCTGCCTTTTGCGAGGTGACGATGTGATCAAAAAAACCAGCCAGGTTGCCAGAAGCGAGTTTCAGGTGTTGGATTTCTTCAAAACCATTGGTGATCACGCTCAGGGCATAGTGTTCTTTCAAATAGGCCAATACCTCGAAAGCATTCGGCATCAGGTTTCCTTTTTTCGGGCAGGTGTTCAGGTATTCGTGCGAGATCTCGTAACAAAGTTTTTCCTCGTAGGCGCCAAACGGCATCAGCACTTTCTTGAAACGTTCTTTGCGAATGACTTCGCTGTCGATCAGGCCCTGGTCGTAGAGCACCCACAGGGCGGCATTGACTTCGCGAAATTCTTTCAGGAAATGGTCGTGGCTGATCACACCTTTGGCCTGGAGGTCGTATTGCGTGTAGAGTTCCTTCAACGTTTCGCTGCTGTTGGTCTCATAATCCCACAGCGTGTGGTCGAGGTCGAAAAAAATAACTTTGTATTTTTTGTTTGGCAAAACTTTTTCCGGCGTCATCGCATCAATGTCTTTTGGGGTCGCTAAGTCTTTCTTTTTGCCATTCCTGGATTTGCAATTTGTTTACGGCCAGCTCGCGGTTGGTGAACAGCGTTTGGTAGGTTTGCTGATCGCTTAGCAACTGCGGATCCTTGCGGAGAAATTGAAAGACTTGTTTGATGATGTCTTCCACGCCGTCTTTGATCTGGTAGAACACCCAGTGGTTATAGCGGCGCGTGTTGAGAATGCCTGAGTTTTTCAGGTAGATCAGGTGGCGCGAGGTTTTGGCTTGGGTGAAATCCAGTATTTTTTCCAGGTCGGAAATACACATTTCGCCATTCATCACAATCAGGCTTAGGATGCGCAGTCGAGATTCGTCGGCGCAAGCCTTGAAAATCTGCGATCCCAGCGTTAGATTAAAGTTTTTCAGCCGCATCGGGGCACGATTTGTGTCGGCCCAAAGGTATGGAAATTAGGCTGGTAAATGCCTTATCTTTATATTTGAAAGTGACTATTAAATCTATTTTAGTGAAGTTGACCATCAAGAACGTCGCCGGAATTGCCCTTCTCATCGCATGTATATTCGGTGCCCTGGACACCGCTTTTGCCCAAGTGCAAAAGAAGCGCGTCATACAGCTTTCGGGCGTAGTTTTAGAAGAAGATTCAGCCTCCAACAACAGCCGTCCCCTGTCAGGGGTGCACGTGTATGTGCCTAAAGCCGGTCGCGGAACCACCACCAACAACATGGGCTTTTTCTCCATGCCCGTGCTGGAGTTGGATGAGATCGTGGTGAGTATCGTAGGTTTTGAAAAACAGCACTTCACCGTGCCGGAGAATTCTCCCGAATATCAAACCATCGTGGTCACTATGCAGATGGATACGACCTACCTGAAGGAGATCGTCATTGTCCCTTTCCCTACAGAAGAAGTTTTCAAACAGGCCGTGCTGGCCATGAATATGCCGCTGGACAACAACGGCATCGACAAACGGAATTTTAACCAGGAATTGATGGCGCTCATGCTGAAAACCACCCCGATGGATGGCTACCAGAACCAGCGCTACTACCTGGACCAATGGGCCGGATCGGCCAACAACCGCTTTCAACCCGTTTCAAACCCCTTCCTGAACCCTTTCAACTGGGCCAAATTCTTCAGTTCCCTGAAGAAGGATAAGAAAAAGAAATAAGTCTTTAGAGGTACATGTTGGCCAGTTTGCGCTTGCGCCACAGCGCGGCGCCAAACAGGCGGCGGGGTATCTTGTTGAGATTAAGCTGCCCCAGGCTGGTAGACGAGGCGTGCACCTGAAACATCGGCGTCACCTCGGTTTGATAGCCAATCAGCTTCACATGGACCGAATACATGCCCTGTGGCACATGGTCGAGCTTGAAGTGTCCCGCGCTGTCGCTGGCCACGCCGCCCAGCAACGTGGAATCGTTGTAGAGCAGCACATACGCCTTTACAGGCTTCCCCGATTGAAAATCGCTGATTTGCCCGACTACGGCGCCCTGCGCCTGGGCTTTTTCAAAGGATAGCGATGCTATCATGATACCGGCGAGCAACCCCACATTCCGTAATCTGCCCGTCTTCGGTTGAATTCTTTTTGCCTTCATCAATTTTTTTTAAACGCAATGGTCGGAGCACTACCGGGTGTTCTTGCTTCTTTCAGTTGTGATGGCGGTAACCGAAAAAAGAGAAACAGGCCCGGCGGTGTCCGTTAAACCAAATACCAAAACTTAAAATATAGGGAGTTACCGCTCCCATGCCCCAAAAGTAGGGACTCGAGGCTGGTTTTAAAAAAAAGTTAGACAAAGCCGGGAGATTGTGAGATGAAACCGGGACCAAAAAAGATGAATGGAGCATCCCAGCAGGCAAAATCTATCAGATCAGGTTCTTGGGATCGATGAACCGGTGAAGATTTTCCTTATAGTGCTCGCTGATGGGCACCTGCACGTTGCCAATGCTGATCTTTCCTTTCCGGATCGACACCATTTTGTCTACCGACACAATAAAAGACTTATGCACACGAATGAATTTATCCGTGGGCAGCTTTTCGTCGATGGCCTTCAGGCTCATGCGGGTGATGATGGGACGCGACACGTTGACCAGAAAGATCTTGATGTAGTCTTTCAGACCCTCGATGTAGACGATGTCGCGGATGTTTACTTTCACCAGGTTGTATTCCGCGTTCACAAACAGGTATTCGGCCGAAGCCGCCGTGGCGGGCGGTTGATTCTTGAGGTTGAAGAGCTCGTGCGCCTTGTTGGCAGCCTTCAGAAAGCGTTCGAACGAGACGGGCTTCAGCAGGTAGTCTACCACGTCCAGGTTGAATCCTTCCAGCGCAAAATGCTCGTAGGCGGTGATGAAGATGACCATGGGCGGCGACTTCACGGTTTGCAAAAACTGTATGCCGCTGATGCCCGGCATCTGCACGTCCAGGAAAATGAGGTCCACCGTTTCCTTCATCAGGACTTCGTGGGCCTCGAAAGCGTTTTTGCAACGCTTCACCAGGGTGAGGAAGGGCACTTTTGAAATATTGTCTTCCAAAAGGTCGAGGGCCAGGGGCTCGTCATCTACGGCAATACAGCGCATCATTGTAAGATCAGTTTCAACTCCACCACATACCAGGGATCCGATTCATAGATGTGCAGTTCGTGCAAATCCTTATACAAAAGGTCCAGCCGGCGGCGCACGTTCTGTATGCCGATGCCCGAGCTGGCGTCTTTGGTTTCCGACACCGTGCCGCTGAATTTATTTCGCACGCTAAACAACAAGGTCTCGCCCTCGGTGGTGAGCGTGATCAGGATCATCGGGTCTTTCATCATGCCAATGCCGTGCTTGAAAGCGTTCTCCACGAACGGGATCAGCAACATGGGCTCCACGGGCAGGTCGCCGCGCGTGGTCTTCACCTCGAAGCTCACGGGAAAATCCTTCCCGAAGCGCAGGCGTTGTAAATCAATATAGCTTTCCAGGTATTCGATCTCCTTGTCGAGCGTCACGCGCTTTTCGCTGCTCTCGTAGAGCATGTAACGCATCAGGTGCGAAAGCTGTATGATCACCGACTCCAGCTGGTCCGATTTTTTTCGTGCCAGCGAAGCCAGGTTGTTCAACACGTTGAACATAAAATGCGGACTCACCTGCGAACGTAACAAGCTCAACTCCGACTTCAGCGTTTCATTCTCGCGTTCTTTGCGCTCGCGCTCAAACTGCACACGGTCGCTGGTCAGCCGCAAGGCGGTGCTCAGGCCGAACACCAGCAGAAAATTCAACAAAGTAAAATAAAAAGGACGACCGGGCCGGAAAGCGTTGCCCAATAAAAAGTCGTTCACCAATTCGCTGGCCATCACCACAACAAAAAAGCACAGCACGATCGAAATCATGTAGTGCACCCAGCTCTTGCGGGTGAGCACCCGGGGGATGAGCACATACATGTTGAGATAAAAGAAGGCTACCAAAAACACGTTGAATACCAGCGAGTGTATGCGCATGCTGTGCATGTCGAACTCGCCGGGCAGGGGTCCCCCCACGCCGGGTGTGTGGTGCCGGATGCGTTCGGGGTGCCGCAAGCGGTTGCCGCGCGGTGCACCCATAAAAAGAAACGGCAACAGGACAAACGTGACCCATCCCACCACGTGAAGGGAGATGATGAGCAAGCGGTTCAGCACTTGATTTTTCACGTTTACCATGTTGCCTTTTCGCACAAAATACTAATTTTTTGCTGCCCGCTAGTCCACATCGATGGCCGTGGGATCGAACATCCACAGGTCATCGAAACGGAGACTGGAGCTGCGGCCCGTGGCCACGTAGCCATAGTTGCCCAAGGCAAACCCTACGGCCGAATCACGCACGGCACCTTCAAATGAATTCTTTTGCGTCCAGGTGTCGGTAGAGGGGTTGTATTCCCATACCCCGGCATCCAGCGTAGCGCGTGTGCCCAACAGCACATAGCCCTTGCCATTGATGACGAAGGTGACCCCCAACTGGCGTGCGATGGTGTAGCCCGAGTCGTTGGTGTCGGTGTCGACGGCATCGTCTTGCAGGTCATTCTTCACATTCCAGATGTTGTTCAGGGGATCGTATTCCCAGAACTGCTGGTTCAACACGCCGTTGTTCATACCGCCGCCCACATAGCCCTTGCCGTCGATGGCAAACGCAAAGGCGTTCACCAGCTTGTCGCCGCTGTAGCTGGCCATCTGTGTCCATTCGCCCGTGCTGGGGTTGTAGGCATACATGTCTTTCAAATAGTTTCCGGCGGTGCCCGCATCGGCTCCGCCGTATCCCGACGTGACATAGCCCAGGTTGTCGATCGAAAAGGCCGCCGCCTCATACCGCGGCACACCGGGGAAGTCGGCGATCTGTGTCCAGGAGTCGGCAATGGGATCGTATTCATAAAAATCTTTCAGATAGGTCGTGCCGTCAGAGCCGGTGCCCACATAGCCTTTGCCATTCACGGTGAAGGCCACGGCCGCGTTCCGCGCAATGCCCGGAAAGTCAGCACGCTTGAACCAGTTGTTCTTGTCGGCATCGTACATATAAAAATCTTTTAACCATTTGTCACCATCATAGCCTGTGCCCACATAAGCTTTGCCGTCGATGACGAACGACACGGCGCCACTCCGTGCCACTCCTTCATAGGAAGATTTTTTGTACCACTCCCCCAGGTAAGTGGTATCGGATGAGTTAGAGCCGCTGCACCCCGTCAGGGACATACAGATGCGCAGAACCACGAGCAACGTGGCCCCCGTCTTCAGCACTCTTGGAAATTCTACACGTTTACGATTCATGATATAAAAATTGGATTTGGTTATTGTTGTGTACTCTTTCGGGTATACCATATCTTGAGCTTGACCCGGTACGTCGTACCGCTGTTCTTCACGCCGAGATAGATCTTGTTCACTTTGGTGTTGAGCTCCGTTCCAGGGGGCATGAGCAGCAAACCATTGTCCGTATTGCCTTCGGTGCCGACCAGGGTTTGCACGTATTGCGTCATGTTGAACGTGTAGCCGCTGGAGGTCTGGTATTCTTTGTCTTCCGAGTAGGAGGCCGACTGTGCCGCGCTCGGATTGTAGTCGGCCGAGAGTTGTGTCAATGGCAGGTTGCTGCGATCGGTTTTAAAGATGGTCAGCGTTTTCGGATAGGGGCGGTTTTTATCAAACGAATCTTTCACCGGCTCGATCAACAGTTGCGCTTGGTTCACCAGCAAGGTCTGTGTGCCGTCGATGGTTTTGTGCACATGAGGGAACCGTATCTTGGTCACCAGCCCCGTGCCGGCCTGCACGTACACCTGATCATCGGAAGCGGTCGAAATCACTTCGCCTGTAGTGGCGATGTCCTTCAAATTGGTGGCCGACCGGTCGGCCACGATGCTCGAGTAATTGAACAGCGTCGAACTGAAAGCAAAGTCCTGGTATTTCTGCGTGAGCTTGTCTTCTACATATTCTTTATAGTACAACCGGATCTTCATCCCATCGGTATTCAACCCTACCACGCACGACGGCTGAGCCGATGCATTCTCGATAGAGACACCTTTGAAGTAGGTCAGAAACCGGTCGACTTCCACTAAATCCGGAGCCTGGGATTGTGCGCCGGCGAGCCATTCTTTGCCCAGGGCGTCGTCGAGGCGAATTTGGAGCGTGTCTTTTGCGTTGGGTCGAAAAATAATCTGGCGACTTCCCAAGGGAGTAGACTCCACAGGCGTCTTGGTGATGTTGTACAAACTGTTTGCCTTATATAAAGCAGAATACTGTCCCTCGTTAAACCAGTAAAAGGGCAGCGCATAGGTTTTGAAATCCTTCGTCACGCGGTGCACCTCGATGGTCTGGGCCTGCGTGGTGTCACCGTAGTAGTAGCCAGAGTGCGCAATCCTCAAAACCAACGAGTCGAAGAAGGCCAGGGTGGCCGGTGTCCAGGTGGGATTCGATACCTGGATGTATCCTTTGGCGGTGAGGTTTCCCAGCATCGGATCGGCGTAGCCCCCCACCAGCAGCGAGCCCGTGTCGGAGGTCGGAATGGAATCCAACAGCACGGTCGACACCTGCACCGTCGTGGTGTCTACCATCATCATTCCAAAATCGCTGCTAAAATTACTTCCTAAGCCAAGCACACCCGGATCGTGGTCGCACCCCAGGCAAAAGACCAGCAAACCGAGACAGAAAATATGAATTCGCCACCGCATAATACAGATTGAACCACGAACTTGGGGGTTTCAGGGTAACCTGCGAAAAGGAATAGATAACGGGAACGGATGTGTAGACCAAGGTACCAAATGACACGACCGGAATTTTTCTGTTGCCTCACCTTTTTGGCAGTTAAAATCTTATTCCCTATTATTGCAGCCCTGATTTAAGGATCAGGAAAATTCGGGGCGTAGCGCAGCCCGGTTAGCGCACCACGTTAGGGACGTGGGGGTCGGAAGTTCGAATCTTCTCGCCCCGACTTCGCCCGCCAAGAGTTCCCTTTCGGAATGTTGGCGGGCTTTTTTTTTGAGACACAATTTTTCGGGCAATACCCCCTACAGGCGGGCTTCGTCGGGCAAGCCCGACTTAACCTCGAAACGTTGTAAGAGGACGGCTTCGCCCGCCAGACAGCGGGCTTTTTAAACACAATCTTTCAAGGAAAATCCAACCAACCCGCCATCATCGGGTGACACCCTTCTTATAAATTCATAGCCCGGACCTAGCCGGCCTCGGAACAAGGGATCACATCAACTATTCATCGACACATTTCCTGAATTCATCCATTCATCAGAAAAATTGGCCGATCATCTGAGATTAAAGCCGTCCTGATTCGAGATTGCGGTGTTGCGGCAAATGGAATATGCCTTTTTTGCTCCTGGAACCGGTATATCAGAATTTTCTTCCGCAAGCTCAGCTGTTGGCAACATTTTATTAGAGTCTAAATGACCATATGCTGTGCATGTTATAACAATCACTTTTCTCAAAACAAGAAAACGACTCAACATGGAACTTTGAAAACAGCGCAAATACAGCGTTTTGGCCCTTGGCACTGGTTTAGCATTACTGCAATACAGAAAACAGTAAGAAAATATCAAAATGAAAACAGTGAAAACGCTTCTTCTTCTTGTCGTCCTGACCATCGGTTCGCAATTCGCACAAGCCCGCAACAGAGATTGCATTTCTGTCATCTCCATGAAACGCGACATCTTCTACTTTAAAACAGCCAGCAATTTCACCGGCGCCCTTGTTGAGGTCTATTCACCCTCCGGCGATCTCATCTTCACCGGTCAGGTGCTCCGCCACAAAAGCCTCATCGACTTCTATTTCGAAACTCCCGGCACCTATACCATCAAAATCACCAAAGGATCGGAAACGGAAGAATTCACCTTCGAAAAATCATCGCCCTCGCCCTACATGGAAGCCGACCCTAACGCACACCATGTGCAAATGGGATAATATAAAAAGACATTTCGCAAAGGAGCCCACACACCCGCACCACACACCTTCCTTCTTCTAAAAGCGTAAAGTCCTTTACGCTTTTTCTTCGTTAGCAAAAAAAACATTTGATACTACCCGATCACAGCTCGCATCAACGTGTTTGTCGCGTGACAACGTCATACGCATGCTCATGTCGCTTGCAGATTTCCTTATCGATCTCAAAATAAACTATGCTTGCAGACTCCTCGACTGCCATAACATGAACGTGGCCCAGGTGCGCTTCGAGGCCGGGTTCAAAAACATTTCCAACTTCAACAAGCCTTTCAAGCGCCTGCTAAAAACCACTCCGAAAAAGTATCAAATGCGTTATCAAAATCATGTGGTTGCCTTGCACTGAACGGAAGCCTAAGAGCATAAAAAAGGATAGTGCGCAAAGTTGTCCTGAAGGGCGAAAAACGACAGCGAAAATGCCCGAAACTTCCCACTTCCAGGGGGAAATTGAAAAAAAGTGAAATATTTTAATGCGTTCCAAAATCGACTGCCATAGGGTTGTCAGTGGGTGTGAGTTTCTTTGTATTACCAACAGCAAAACAAACCGAAATCTAAACCCTTACGCATATGACACCCGAACTCGAAACCCCCACCCAAATGAACACCACCATCCTGTCTACACTCGTACACGACATGGCTGTCTACAACCAATGGGCCAACCAAACCCTGGTGGACTATCTGCGTCAAAAGCCTGCGGAACTCCTCCACCAGGAAGTGGCCTCCAGCTTCCCCGGTCTCAAAGCAACCATAGAGCACATCTGGGACACACAACGTTTCTGGCTCTGCGTGATCCAGCAAACCACCCCTCCCACATCGTTCCGCTTCGAGCCCTTCCAAGGCACAGCCGAAGAAGCATTCGAAGGCCTCCTGGAAAACTCCAAAGCCCTCACCACGTTCATCCAATCGCTCGACGATGCCGGGCTGCAAGAACCCGTCAGCTTTGATTCGCCTTGGGTGAAAGGCACTCAAGCTCGCTTCGAGTTTATTCATCAGGTTCTTAATCACAGCACTTATCATAGAGGTCAAGTCGTGACCATCGGGCGTCAGCTCGGGTTCACGGATGCTCCGATGACGGATTATAATTTTTATTTGATGATGGTGAAAGGGAAATAGCGAGAAGCATTCTTAGGTGACGTTTCCCGGAGTGTGTTCCCTTGGAAGGATGTGCACTTCGGGAATTCGCTTAGAGCGGTTTCGCGCCAGGAACGTATGCACTTCGTAGATAGCTCGAGCGTGGCGCGAGGCCGCGTAGTGATCTTCATAACCCCAGGCTAAAGCCTGGGGTTATTCATTTTGGGTAAGTGCACAATTGCCAAGAGTTCGGCAGTAGGCAACGCTGGCACTAGTCGAACATCTCCAACGTTTTCCCTAAGACGATCGATTTTCCGTGTCTCCGTGGACGCGACTCCCACCTCGGCCTGAGCAAACCTATCCGCGTGCGAGCACCATATCCAAATTCAGCACGCGTCGCCATAACTTCAGCAGCTCTCTCCATCGCATCAGCAACCACTACCCACGCGCCGGCGACACATTCACTTCGATCTGAAATTCATTTTGGTACGAATCCACCTCTCACCGACGAAATATCGTCGCACCAACGAAATATCGTTGGCTTGTCCGGGTGAGGATGGCTTGGCGGTAGCAGAAGCGAGGATTTGGTTTGGCGTGGGTCTTGCCAAAGGGCTTCTGGATTTGGACATGGATCAGGAGCCGCAGGCTGCGCAGGTTTGTTTGATAGCACTTCGCGTGGGCCGGGCTCCTTGTCTTTTCCCGTCATGTCGCAGGCACGAGCTTGGTAAAAACCTACGCCTGAAATTCAAGACATCCCGAGTTCGAACGCACAAAAGGGGCGATGCTTCGCATCTGATAAAATGGAGACTGGCAGAAGCTGATGGATCAGTTGCCCGATCTAAAATGCATCATCACACAGATTCAGCGAGCTCTCCGCGGGATTCCTTGAACTCGGGCGAAGCGAGAGGAAGGGCGTGCCTGCGGAATGACGAGTTTTGTTGACGTGCAGTAGTACTTCCTGGTGTCCTATCTTTGTTCGTATGCGACCGGGTTCGTTCACCCGCGGGCGAAAAATTGGTGATAGGGATTGCAAATCCTCCTATTTAGCTGTTTGTTGCCTGGCATACTTATTGGAATGGGCATTGCATGATCAAAAACTACTTTCTTATTACGTTCCGTAGCATGGCGAAGAACAGCCTCTTCGTCACCATCAACATCTTTGGTATGGGTGTGGCCATTGCTTGCTGTGTCGTGGGTTACTTTGCCTATGACTATGATGCGACCTTTGATGCGGTGCATCAGAACCGGGGGAGTATCTACCGGGTCAGTGCGGTGCGTGAGTTTGAAGGATCACTCGCGCGGTTTGGGTATGCTTCGTTGCCGTTGGGCAATGTGGTGGACAAGACTTTTCCGGATGTGGAGCAGTCGTCGCGCTATCTTTTTTCGACGTCGAACTTTAAGCGTGGAGACGATCTTTTCGCATCCAACCTGAGCTATGTGGATCCTGACTTCTTCCAGATGTTCTCTTTCTATTTCATTGCGGGCAGGGGTTCGGATCTCTCCGATAAAAGCAGTGTCTTTATCAGCGAGACCATGGCCGTCCGCTTGTTCCGGACGCCGGAAGATGCGCTGGGCAAAACCATGACGCAGGTGTATGGCCGCGAAGAAAAGGAAGTTAAAATTGCCGGCGTGTTCCGCGAGCAGCCCATGAACTCGAGCTTCTACAAAAACGAAGGTTCGGCCTTCATGCATGCAGACAACTATAAAGATGAATTTTCCACGATTCGCGAAGACGATTGGCGGCGTGAGAGCACGTTGTTTGTGCGGGTCAACAATCCTGCGCGGGTGAGCACGGTGCACCAACAACTGCAGGCCTACATCGCGAACAACAATAAAGTGCGGGAAGATTTCCAGGTGAAAGAATTTGCGCTCGATCCTTTCGCCACGATGGCGCATCGCGACCGCGCGGAAAACGTGCGGGCCTATACGTGGGCCGCTCCTCCGCAGGCTGCCATCGTGGGCTCTATGATCATGAGCGTGTTGATCTTGCTTATTGCGTGCTTTAATCTTACGAATACGGCGATTGCCATTTCTTCCAGGAGACTGAAAGAGATCGGCATCCGGAAGGTGATGGGGTCGATGCGGGCGCAACTGGTCTTCCAGTTTCTCGGCGAGACCACGTTCATTTGTCTCCTGGCGCTGGTGGTGGGTCTGGGTTTTGCCGACTTGCTCATCGCGGGGTGGAACCTCATGACGGCAAACCACATTCATCTTGAACCGCATTATTTCAGTAGCCCCGGGTTCCTGGCTTTTCTTTTTGGCGTGTTGTTCTTCACGGGCCTGCTGGCCGGAAGCTATCCCGCGCTTTATATCAGCCGCTTCAAACCGGTGACCATTTTGAAAGGCAAGCTCAAGTTTGGGGGCACGAATTATTTTACGCGCACATTGCTAGGGTTGCAGTTTGCTATTTCGCTCATCACCATCGTGAGTGCGTTCGGGGTTCTGCAAAATGCGCGCTACCAACAAAAATATGATCTTGGTTTTGACGTGCACGGTTCGGTGATCGCCACGGTGAACGATCAAAGCGAGTTCGATACGTATCGCGACGCGTTGCAAAAAAATCCTGAAATACTTTCCCTTGCCGGCGCACGCAGCGGCATCTTCTCGAATCGCGCACACGAACCGGTGAAATACCAATCGCTGCAAGCCGAAGTCGACATCATCGAAGTGGGCGACAACTACCTGAACACCCTCGACCTGAAACTTCTGGAGGGCCGCGACTTTATGAAAGACTCCGAGACCGACCAGCGCGAGTCCATCATCATCACCCAAAAGATGGCCAACCTCTTCAAGTGGGATAAGCCTTTGGGAAAGGAAATTATCTGGAAGGACACGCTGAAGTTGTATGTCGTGGGCGTGGTGAAGGATGTTTATACGCAGGGGTTGTGGCGAGAGATGGAGCCGATGATGATCCGCTATGTGTTGCCGGCGCAATACAACCAGGTGGTGGTGAGCACGAAGGCGGAGAAGGTGTCGTCGGTCAATGCCTATATGCGGGAGCAGTGGGGTAAAGTTTTTCCGAACCGGCTGTATAACGGCTACATGTTGTCGGCTGAATTGGAACAGACGATTGCATTGAACATGAGCATCGTTTATGGCTATGCGTTCCTGGGCGCGATCGCCATGCTGTTTTCGGCTACGGGGTTGTATACGCTGGTGTCGCTGAACATGATCCGGCGCATGAAGGAGATCGGCATCCGCAAGATTGTGGGAGCGTCGGTGTCGAGCATTACGCGGACGGTCAATAGGGAATTCATCATCATTCTGGCGCTGGCCTCTGTTATTGGGTCGTGGGCGGGGTTCAATTGGTGCAACACGATTATGAGCACGATCTGGAAATACTATCAGGGCGTGAATGTGTGGACGTTTGTTGTTTCTGTTGGGTTGTTGTTTGCGATCTCGATCGCCACCATTGGCTACAAGGTGTTTAGTGTGGCTACGATGAATCCGGTGAAGAGTTTGCGGGATGAGTAGTGTCGCAGGCACCCCGCCGTTGTTAGTGTTCCCCCGGCCGTTGTTGGTGTTCTTCACCAACAACATCGCGTAGGGAATTCAACATCCATTCAAAAACATTTTCCGGCGTTTCCCTCACCGTTGTTGGTATCCCACCAACAACATTTCCCGGAAAACCCACCCCTTAAAACGGATGGCTCGCATTATACATCTTCACATACGACAACATCACCGCCGGATCCCGCTTATTTCGGTCCTGCTGAAAATTAGCCAGCAACTCCGGATCATCCTTAAACAACTCATCAACCGTATACAATTTCACCGGACTGATCACCCCCGTCTTCAAATCCAAAACAATGAGATCAAGATCGGAGGATGCGGCCGCGGAGCCGACAGCACCAAACCCGCCGGCCCACAACCCTTTTTCCGTGGCCGTCATATAGTGATCGAACCAAGCCATATAACGACCTTCCTCTATGACACGCGCAAAGACACCTTTGCCAGAGTTGACATTATAGAAATAGGTGTTGATGAACACAAACGTGCCGTCGCTAACGCCGAACGGCTCACGGAGTTTCTTGTCGGTGGCTTTGTCGCGCACTGAAAACAAATCACCCTCCAGGCGTTGGATGACCGGTATCGCGTTTTGACTCACCGGACTGTTGGAGCGCAGCTGTGTGAACTTCTCATAGATGCCTGCGTTGCGCACCATGCTGCGTACGATGTTGTGGGCGTTGTCGGTGCTGTTCCATTCGGCGTCGGCCGCGTAGAGGGTGCCGGGGTTGTTGGGCCAGTCGGACGTATGGAATTTTGTGATGCAGATGTTCAATGCCGTGGCTAGTCGCTTGGGGTGAGCGGCGGTCACGTCCATGCCGCCGGACTCTTGCATGTCGCTGTAAGTGCCCACGGCGCGTAGCTTGCCACTGTCGAGGCGGCAGAAGGTGATCTCGACGTCGGCGGTGCCGCGTTCTTTCATTTTATAGGTGCGCTCGCCGATGCGGAGTTCGTTCACCACGGCGATGATGCGTTGTTGGTTGGCTTGCTTTGGGATCACTTGTCTGAAGTAGGTGAGCAACGCAGCATCGAAGGATTTGTCGAAGGAGGCATCGACTTGGCGGTTGTTCATCCCTACCTGGGCCATACCGATGTTGGCTTTAACAGCGCGGGCGTCGACTATGCTGTCGATGTAGAACAGGCGGTTGGTGAGGGCGATGGGCTCGGGTTTGAGGGTGACGGTGAATTTTTTTTGGGCTTGGGTTTGGAGGGTGATGAAAAGGGGGAGGAGGACCAGGAGGAGGTTCAAGGGTTTGAAGGTCATGGTTTCGGAAATTTAGTGTAGAAAATATAGTGGGGAAATGGGAGGTGGGCAAGGGTTGGGATGGGTTTTGGTTGGGTGGAAAATTTAAAGGGTGGGTTGGTGGGACACCAACACAGGTGGGTGGGGTGGACAAAAATGATGGGGTATGGAAATATACTGGGCGCGTTTTGAATTTTGGTTGGGGTGGGGTGTGTGGTTCAAACTTGTTGGTGAAGAACACCAACAAGGGCGATGGGTGGGTTTTGGTTGGTGGTGTTGAGTGTTGGGTGGAAAATTTAAAGGTTGTGTTGGTGGGACACCAACACAGGTGGGTGGGGACAAAATGATGGGGTGTGGAAATATAATGGGCGTTTTGAATTTTGGTTGGGGGTGGGTGTGTGGTTCAAAAGGATTGGTGGGGCGCGTTTTGAATTGTGGTTGGGATGTGGGGCCAAAATTTTGTTGGTGAAGAACACCCACAAAGGCGGCGGGGTATGAATGGTGGTATGTCAATGCGCAATGAGGTACAACGGTATGGGTGATGTTAACAGGATAATACTTCGACAATGTGAAAAGGTTACACGGTATAGAAGTAAAAAAGTTTTTTGATTTGATGTTGGTGAGACGTCACTGAACGAATTTGATCAGGTGTGCACGAATTCCGGACAGTGCAATTTCGGACACTGTCTTCTTACAACTTTTTTTGTGGCTTTTTTGCAACCTTCTTTGCACTTCCCACATCATTGTATCGATTGGCAGCATTTTCGCTAGTGCCCTTTCACCTACCTGAACGCTATCGCTTTATTCGCTTGTTAACATTTTGCTCATGTAACCATTTCGTGGGTCGTGAGTAATCTATGCACTTGAGCAAACTATCCACTTAACACAAATAAAAATATGATGAGCAAATTCAAATTTCTTTTGAGCGTTGTCGGCCTCTTCAGTGTCATGATGGCAACCGGTCAGGCGACGACGGCTGTTACCGTTAAAGGTACCCCCTACCTGCATGAAGCTTACCAGGATGGAGTGGTTTATTATGGCGACAAGAGTTTGACCGTTCCGGTTCGCTATAATGCTTTCCAGGATTTGATCGAGTATCAGCAAAATGGGAAAGCCTTAGTGCTTGATCCCAAGGCCACCATTAAGAAAGTGCAGCTCGGTAGCTCGGTCTTCGTTCCCCAAGCGTATGACAAGAAGCTCGGTTACTTTATGCTGTTAGACAGCGGCAAGATGTCGCTCTATGCCAAGAAGCGGATCATCCTCCTGCCCGGCAGAAAGGGCGGCGCACTGGACGGCAGCGACCAAGCCCCTGAATACAAACCCTCGCCGGATGAATTCTTTATCAAGATCGGCGATGGTCAGCTGCAGGAAGTGGGCACGATCAAATCGCTGGTCTCCGGCTTGCCTGATAAGCAGGAAGAGGTAGCGGCATTTGCGAAGAAGGAAAAGATATCGCCGAAGAAGGAGAAAGAGATGCTGCAGTTGGTGCAGTATTATAATTCTTTGCAATAGTTGTGATGGCTGGCTGTTAAACTTGTTGCAATAATTGTGTTGACTCGCTGCTGAACTTGTTGGTGAAGAACACCAACAAGGACGGTAGAGGACGGTAGTACAATTCGTTGTAGTAATAAATGCTTGGTTGCCTGGTGATGGCTGGCGACTGAACTCGTTGCCATAATTGTGATGCCTGGCGGCTAAACTTGTTGGTGGGACACCAACAAGGGTTGTGGGGGTTGACTTGTTGTTGAACCCAACACAAAAGGCGATACGCATATAAACAAAAAGCCACCCGTTAAACAGGTGGCTTTTTGTTTATAGTTATTTCCGATAACGTCAACCAATGTTGTTGGTCCTACAACAACATTTCGTGCGCATGTCAATCAATATCGCTTGCGCTTTGATTGATCAGCGTATTTGTTGTTGCTCTTTTTCGCATAACCGCCAGTCGAGGGCTTGCCGCGTTTGTAATCGCGGGTGCCGCCTTCGCGGCCGCCACTGTCTTTGCGTTCGGTTACTTCTACGCGGACCTGACGTCCTTTGTATTCGATGCCTTGGAAGCCGTTGACGATGTCGTTTACTTTTTCTTTTTCTACTTCAAAGAATGAGTAAGCTCCCTTCAGCTCGATGCGGCCGATGTGTTGTTTGCTTACGCCGCTGGTTTCGTCGATGAGGGCGAGCATGTCGCCTTTTTCCATGCCGTCCATTTTGCCGAGGTTGATGAAGAAGCGGCTGCCGGTGATGTAGCGTTCGCCTTCACCATCGCTGGCGCTGCTGCGGCCACGGTCGTCCTGGTTCAGGTCGGGGGCGTTGCGGTAGTAGTCGAGGAAACGGTTAAATTCTATGGAGGCAAAGCGCTTGATCAGCTCGGGCTTGGTCAGGTCTTTCAGCTCTTCGTATACGGCGGGTAAAAATTCGGCGATCTCTTCTTCGTTCACCTTTACTTCGCGCACTTTGTGCATGAGGGCCAGCAATTGCTTCTGGCATACGTTGGCGCCCGTGGGCACCATCATGCGTTTGAAGGGTGCCTTCAACGTCTTTTCGATCTGCTTCACTTTGCCCAACTCGCGACGGGTGATCATGGCGATGCTGATACCCTTCTTGCCGGCGCGGGCTGTGCGGCCGCTGCGGTGGGTATAGAACTCCATTTCGTCGGGGATGTTCATGTGGATCACGTGCGTGATGTCTTCCACGTCGATGCCGCGGGCGGCTACGTCGGTGGCCACCAGGATCTGGAGGGTACGTGAGCGGAACTTCATCATCACGCGGTCGCGCTGCTGTTGGGTGAGGTCACCGTGCAGGGCGTCGGCGTTGTAGCTGTCCTTCATCAACATTTCGGCGATGCGCTGGGTGTCGATGCGGGTGCGGCAGAAGATGAGGCCGAAGATATCGGGGTTGTCGTCGAGGATGCGTTTCAGGGCGGGATATTTGTCGCGCTCTTGCACCATCACATAGTTGTGCTCGATGTTTACGTTGCCGGTGTTTTGCTCGCCTACGGTCAGCTCGAAAGGATCGGTCATGTAGTTCTTCATGATCGACTTCACTTCGCGGGGCATGGTGGCGGAGAACAACCAGGTGTTCTTGGTTTCGGGGGTGAAGGAAAGGATCTTGTCGAGGTCTTCCTTAAAACCCATGTTCAACATTTCGTCGGCTTCGTCCAGCACCACATATTGAATGGTACCCAGGTTGATGGCCTTGCGGTCGATGAGGTCGATGAGGCGGCCGGGGGTAGCCACGATGATCTGGGCTCCTTTTTTCACTTTCCGTATTTGCTCACTGATGCTGGAGCCACCGTATACGGCTACGATATTAAAGGCCTTGAACTTTTCGGAGAAATTTTCGAGGTCATTAGCGATCTGCAAGCCCAACTCACGGGTGGGTGCCAGTACTAAAGCCTGTGTATCGCGACGGGTATCGTCCACTAAGTCGAGCAGGGGTAAACCAAACGCGGCGGTCTTGCCGGTTCCGGTTTGTGCGAGACCTACAAAATCACGGTTTCCATTTAATAAGACAGGGATAGCTTTTTCCTGTATGGGAGTGGGGATTTCAAAGCCGATTTGCAGCACCGACTCTACCAGTCCCTTGGACAGGCCCAAGGATTCAAAAGATTTCATTAAAGATTAATTAAGGGGCAAAGGTACGCTAATTTAACCAGATAACCCGTCGGCACCGCAAACGGGAGGCTTTGGGGGGCGGGGACCCAATAATATGGGGTCCAGTCTATTTTCTTCGGTAGAAACCTGTGCGAAATTTAAGTTGACATTTAAAAGAACTCAATTATCTTTGCCGTCCTATTTAGGGGGATTAGCTCAGCTGGCTAGAGCGTCACGCTGGCAGTGTGAAGGTCATCGGTTCGACTCCGATATTCTCCACTAAATATGTAAAGCCGGACTTTTGGTCCGGCTTTTTTATTTTAGGGCCATCCGGAGATCAGTACCGGTGTAGAGTGTGAATGCGTGCCGGAATGTTCTTAGCCCGATTTCATTTTAAGGCGCAAGGGCCCTCCTTCGCTAAAGCTTCGGCGCGCAGGCGCAAAGTTGGCAAAGGGCTTCGCCTTTTGTGATCGCCCTTTTGGTGTTCTTCACCAACAAGTTTCGGATGTCACCCCATTGAATCATCCCTTCATTTCTTCGGGCATTCGCTTATTTCACCACTGCATTGCCCGACGCCTTCGCCGCCATCTCCTTAATATGCTTACGCGCGGAGAAAACGTTTTCGTACGCGGCTTGAATCACATGGTCGGCGTCTAGCAGGTAGGTGGTGCGTTTGGTGAAGAAGTCCATGAAGGGGGGTGTGGTGTCGTAGAGTTTGGAGATTTTTCCGTCGGGGTCTGAGAGGAGATCGAAGGGGAGTTTTAGGGCTTCTTTGAAGCGGTGGTGGGTGGGGATGTCGTCGCGGCTGATGCCGAGGATAGTGATGTTGAGGCCTTCGAAGAGGTCGAAGGTGTCGCGGAAGCCACAGGCTTCGTTGGTGCAGCCGGTGGAGAAGTCTTTGGGATAGAAATAGAGGATGCAGGGTTTTCGGTTTAGGTCGGTGTTGAGGGAGAAGTTTTTTCCGGTGGTGGATGATAACGTGAAGTCTGGGGCTTTTTGACCGGGTTGTAGTGCCATGATATGAGTTTTATAATGTGCTTCAATTTACGTAGAAAGGTGGGTACGTGGATTGCTCATGGGCGGCGAATCATATTGAACCGCCTCACCTTCGCTAAAGCTTCGGCGAGCGGGGAAAGGCGCCCTCCTTCGCTGAAGCTTCGGCGGGCAGGCAAAGTTGGCGCAAAGGGCTTCGCCTTTGCCCTACTGCATCTGATTTCGGTCGATGAATTCTTTGAAGGCTTTTTTGTAGGTCTCTCCTATCGGGAGCACGGCTTGGCCGATTTGGACGTCGCCTTTGTGGATTACTTCGATGGCGTCCAGTGCCACAATGTAGGAGTTGTGGATGCGGATGAATTTGTCGGCGGGGAGTTGTTCTTCGAGGGCTTTGAGGCGTTGGAGGCTGATCACTTTTTGGGTGCGGGTGTGGATGGTGACGTAGTCTTTCAGGCCTTCGACATAGAGGATGTCGTCGAGGCGGACCTTGACGAGTTTGGTGCCGTCTTTTACGAAGACGAAGGCGGGGCTGGGTTCGGATGGGGTCCGCTCCGGTACTACAGCGGGCGTCGTTTTGGTTTCGAGGCGTTGGACAAGTTTGTCGACGGTGCGCAGGAAACGTTCGAAGGTGATGGGTTTCAGGAGGTAATCGGCCACGTCGAGTTCGTAGCCTTCGAGGGCGTATTCGGAGTAGGCGGTGGTAAGGACGACGAGGGGCTTTTTCTGGAGCACCTTCAACAGGGAGATGCCGGTGATCTCGGGCATTTGCACGTCCAGGAAGAGGATGTCAACGTTGTTGTTGCGCAGCACTTGCAGGGCGGCCAGGGGACTGGAGCAGGCTTCCACCAGGTTCAGGAGGGTGGGTACTTTGCGTACGTATTCCGTCATCAGGTTGCGGGCCAGGGGCTCGTCTTCGACGATCACGCAGTTGTATTTCACGCGAGGGTAAGTTTTAGTTGTACCCGATATTGGTCTGCATTCTCCGTAACGTCCAGCGAATATTGTCCGGGATAGCTCAACTCTAATCGCCGCTGCACATTCTGCAACCCGATGCCCGACTTCTCATTGCCTTGGGGCAGACTGGGTTTGCTGTTCTCTACGGTGTAGATGCATTCCTTTCCGGCGATGTCGATCGTCAGGTTCACCCACGCTTTGGGATCGCTGTTGTTCACGCCGTGTTTGAATGCATTCTCCAGAAAAGTAACAAAAATAAGGGGAGCAATCCAGATGTTTTCCGGGTTGCCTTCGATGTTGAAATTTATCGGGATCTGGTTGTTCAACCGCAGCCGCTCCAGGCTGATGTAGCTCTGCATGTATTCGATCTCTTTGCTGAGCAACACTTTCGCATGATTGGACTCGTAGATCATATAGCGCATCATCTGCGAGAGCTTGGCAATCACTTCGGTGGTGTTCTCCGATTTGGTGTAGGCCAGGTAATACAAGTTGTTCAGCGTATTGAATAAAAAGTGGGGATTGATCTGGGCTTTGAGGAAGTTCAATTCGGCCGTGAGCTTTTCGTTTTCGATGGCTTTCTTCTTGGCTTCGAATTCAAACCAATCCACCGCGAAGCGGAGCAATCCCACGAAGAAGACGATCAGCAAGGTGACCGCCGTGATTTGAACGATAAAGAAATCGGAATAGAAAAAATCAACATGACGCTGAAAAAAGCGTTCCACGAGATAGCGCTGGAGGTATACCCGCGTCGCGACGACGAGCGCAAACGGGATGAGGAACTCCAGCAGGTAACGCCAGATATTTTTGGTTTTCAGGAACCGGGGCCAGGTGATGAAATAGTTGAAATAGGCGATGAATAAAGTAAACACCAGTTGCACCAGCAATGACGAGATCAGCTCACCCCAGTCCAGGCCGCGTTCGTGTTGGAAAAAGTTGATCTGGTATACATTGAACGACAGGTATACACACCAGAACGACAAGTGCAACAACAACACCCTATTTCTATTGATAAACGATGACATGATGAGCGGTAATTTTACGGGACTAAATGTAGTCCTTCCAAAAGAAACGAAACGGCATTCTCACGGATTTTCTACCGTTTGCACAATTTGATCGATGGCTGCCCTCAAAAACGCCTACCTTGCGGGTCCGGTCGATAAAACGCCCTATCGGTCGAGAGAATGAAACCGATGGTATAATTCCCGCGTCCAATGCCAACAAAAGAATTTCTTTTGCAGTTACAATACCATGGCACCTTCCCCCGTCACTGACCTGTGTAGTTGAATCTTATATGTATATCTTAAACATGAAAAAAACAGTACTTCTTTTTGCTTCTTTTATTTTTTCTGCCGGCGCCTGGGCCCAAACCCCTGGCGGCGCAGCCCCGACGACGCCCCACGGTAATGCCAAAATAAGCGGCACGGTCATGGATGCCGACGACAACACCCCGGTGGAGTTCGCCAACGTGGCGCTGCTCGACCCGGCCACCGGCAAGCCTGTCGATGGCAGCGTGTGTGACGACAAAGGTACTTTCTCCATAAACAAAGTAGCAGAAGGAACATACAACGTGGCCGTCTCTTTTATCGGTTACGAAACACAGACCATAAATAGTATCAAAGTAGACAAGAAGTCAGACCTCAACCTCGGCGTTATCAAATTAAGCACGGGTGCAAAAGTATTGAACGAAGTCGTCGTAGAAGGTCAGAAGCAAATGGTGGAAGAACGTGTTGACCGCACCATCTACAACGCCGAGAACGACGCCACCACCCGCGGCGGCGATGCCACCGACGTGTTGAAGCGCGTGCCGATGCTTTCCGTGGACATGGATGGAAACGTGACCCTGCGCGGAAGCTCCAACATCAAGGTGCTCATCAACAACAAGCCGTCCACCATCATGGCCAGCAGCATAGCCGATGCGTTGAAGCAAATTCCGGCCGACCAGATCAAGACCGTGGAAGTGATCACATCGCCTTCGGCTAAATATGATGCAGAAGGTAGCGGTGGTATCATCAACATCGTGCTCAAGAAAAATACATTACAAGGTGCTACACTTAATGTTGATACCGGTGTCGGTCTTCGTGGATCGAACCTGGGATTGAACGGCAGCTATCGCAAAGGAAAGATGGGCTTTAACTTGGGAGGCTTCGGACGCGCTCAATATAACGTGACCGGTAGCTTCGATAACATCCAGAATACGAAAGATACGTTGGGCAATATCATTTCCACCAACCAGCAAACCGCCAACACGCGCTCACGCGGTTTGTTTGGTAACTATACATTAGGATGGGACTATGACATCAACAAAAAGAATTCCTTGGCAGCTTCCGTGCGCTTTGGAGCCCGCAACAACAACAGCTACCAGGACAATCTGCTCACATTAACCCACGTTGAGGACGATTCCAGTTCACTGAGCCAAGTGTACACTCAAGACCATTCGACCACGATCGACATGAACCTGACGTACACGCACCTGTACGACAAGCCACAACGCGAGCTCAGCTTCCTGGCCATGTACAGCAAGAACAACCGGACGAACAACTTTGACCGGCGGATAGATCAAATAAATTACGTGCCCGACCCGAGCGGCACGCGCAATTTGAACGACAGCTATAACCAGGAAGTAACCTTCCAAGGTGACTATCAAACGCCTATTGGCACTACACAGATGCTGGAAGCCGGAGCCAAGGACATTATGCGCAAGGTGTACAGCAACTACACGTACTACAACGACACCGACGGCGACTACAACTACGAGTTGGATACCAATCCATTGAAGAACAACAACCTGAACTACGATCAGAACATCGCGTCGGGCTATCTTTCGTATACCTATACCGCCAAGAGTGGTTATAGTTTGAAAGCCGGCTCGCGTTATGAGTACACCACCATCACAGCCCATACCAAAGAAAACAACATCACCATTCCTTCTTATGGCGTGTTGGTGCCCAGTGTAAACCTTTCGAAAAAATTAAAAAATGGAGGCATGGTAAAGGTTGCCTACAACCGTCGTATTCAGCGGCCCTCCATCCAATACCTCAATCCCAATATTCAAGGTGGCAACCCGCTTAGCATCACGGCCGGCAACCCGACGTTGAATCCTGAATATACCAACAACTACGAATTAGGTTACAATACCTATATCGGTGGCACGTCACTCAACTTTACGTCGTTCATGCGCAATACCACAGGCTCTATTCAGGCTGTGCGCACCCCTACGGGCAATACAGATGTACCGGGACAGATTCTTACCACGTATCAAAACATCGGTTCTGAAGACGCCTACGGCCTCAGCATCTTTGCGAACGTAAATGTAGGCAAGCTGTCATTGAATGGTGGTTCTGACATCTACTATGCCGTGTTGGACAACCACGTCGACACACGCAACGAAGGTTGGGTAGCCAGTGGCCGCTTGTTTGGTAGCTACAACCTTACCAAAGGCTGGGGCTTCCAGTTCTTCAGTTTCTATCGCGGCCGCCAGGTGCAACTGCAAGGTTCGCAAGGTGGTTTTGGTATCTATAGCCTCGGCCTCAAGAAAGATTTCAACGAGAAGAAAGGAAGCATTGGGTTTGGTGCAGAGAACTTCTTCACTCCGAATTTCCGGATTCACAACACGATCCAGTCACCCACTATCGATCAGAAGAGCCTGAACATCATGCACACGATGAGCTTCCGCATCACGTTCAGCTATCGCATCGGCAAGATGTCGGTGGATGCACAACCGAAACGCAGAAAGTCCATCAACAACGACGACCTGAAAGATGGTGGTGACAACGGCGGCGGACAAGACAACGGCGGCGCACAAGGCGGCGGCGGACAACGCGGTGGTGGTCAACGCAGCGGTGGATTTACTCCTGGTGCCGGTGCCGCAGCCGGAGCAGGCGCAGCTGCCACGAAAGCTCCTGCATTGCCTCCAGCCGATGCCACGAAAACTGTAGACGCTACTGGCACATGGAACTATAAAGTTGAATCACCCCAAGGCGGCGAAGGAAACATCGTGATCCTGAAAGATGGCGACAAATACACCGGTACGATCACAAGCCGTCGCGGTACCACCCAATTGTCGGATGTGAAAATGAACGGCAACGAGCTCACTTTCCACTACGACTTCAACACCCCGAACGGTACGATGACCATGCAAGTGAAATCCATCGTCGAAGACAGCAAGATGACGGGCAACATCACAGTAGGTCAATTCGGAACCTTCCCGCTCAACGCCACGAAAGCACAATAAGAAATTAGTCCTGAGTCCTTAGTAAATAGTAGGTAGTTGATAGAAAAAGCGTCCCGGTCTCGCAAGAGGCCGGGCGTTTTCGTTTAGGGGAATCTTAATTTTTTAGTCGGGCTTTCGCCTTACTTCTTTAGCTCCTGAAGTTTCTTCTCGGCCAACGCGCGAATGGCTTTGATACGCTCCAGGTCCACGGTTTTTAATTTGAATTCGGAACCTTCGTCGGAGCCCATGCCGGCGATGTCGGGATTGCGATATTGCATGAGACTGTCGGTGGTGGCGGCGGCAGAGAAATGTATTTCCGTCGTGCCGGTTTTGGCCACGATCTCTTCTACGGTGTCTTCATTCACACCCGATCCGGGCATGATGGCAATGCGGCCGTTGGCACGCTTAATCAACTCGCCGATTAATGTCGCTCCCTTTACGGCTTGCATCTGTCCACCTGATGTGAGGATGCGATCAAAGCCCACTTCGATACAATCTTCCAACGCTTGAAAATGATCGCGGGTCATGTCGAAGGCGCGATGACACGTCACTTTCAGAGGGCGTGCTTTGTCGATCAATTCCTTGCAGCGTTTTTTGTCTATGGTTCCATCGGGGTTGAGGATGCCGAGCACCACGCCGTCCACACTCAGCTTCTGGCTTTGGTAGATGTCGCGTTTCATCGCATGGAATTCATAGCTCGAGTAGCAGAAGTCGCCGCCGCGGGGACGGATCATCACATAGACGTCGATGCCCAGGTTGGCGCGCACCACTTCCACGGTTCCAAACGATGGCGTGGTCCCTCCTTCTCCGGGGTTGTCGCATAATTCCACACGGTCAGCCCCGCCTTCCTGCGCTTTCAGGGCGGAGGCAATGTTGTATACTACGATCTCTACAGTCATTTAGAAATTGCTTTTAGAATCAAAGAGTTTGTTTCCGGTGGGGTCGTACTTGGCATAGGTAAATCCTTTTTGTAAACAGTAGGCGCCATATTCGCCATTCTTGTTCAGGGCCAGGAAGCCGACTTGTACTTCTTTCGCTTTCGCGGGATTTTTCTTGAGGATGCGCTCCACGGCGAGCTGACAAGCTTCCTGAGGAGAGTGACCTTGCCGCATCAATTCCACCACCAGGTGGCAGCCTACGATGCGGATCACTTCTTCACCCACACCGGTAGAGGTGGCGGCACCAATTTCGTTGTCGACATACAATCCTGCTCCGATGATCGGTGAATCACCCACGCGACCGTGCATTTTGTAGGCCATGCCGCTGGTGGTGCAAGCGCCGGATAAATTACCATTCGCATCCAGGGCAATGATGCCGATGGTGTCGTGGTTCTCGATGTTGGCTACGGGCTTGTATTCCGATTTCTTGGTCCATTCTTTCCAGGCCTGTTCCGATTCTTTTGTCAACAGTTTTTCTTTTTTAAAACCATTAGCCAACGCGAACTGTAATGCGCCTTCACCAACCAGCATCACGTGCAGGGTTTTCTCCATCACCAAACGCGCTACAGAAATGGGGTGGACGATGTGTTCGAGGAACGCCACCGAGCCGCAGCCGCCGTGCTCGTCCATGATGCAGGCGTCGAGGGTGACGCGGCCGTCGCGGTCGGGCAACCCTCCTAAACCAACGGAGGTTTCTTTCGGGTCGGCTTCGGGAACGCGGGCGCCGGCTTCTACGGCGTCGAGGGCGCGGCCGTTAGCCGAGAGTATTTTCCAGGCGGCCTCGTTGGCGGCCAGGCCGAAGTTCCAGGTGGAGAGTACAATGGGTTTGGTAGCCTCCGGTGTAGCGGCCAGGCTTTGTGCCACGGGCAACATGCCAGCGCCTAAGGCCGACAACTTTAAGAAATCCCTGCGTGTTTTTTTCATGGTGTGGAAAGGACTAGCGTTTATGGAATAATCACCCGGCGTGCGCCGCGGAAACGTTTCTGATAGTACTCGGCATACAGGTTGGTCTCCACCACACCCAGCGAGCTGGAAGAATGGATAAATTTCACGTCTTCCTTGCCCCTCACGTCCGTGACCAGCCCCACATGGGTTACTTCTCTTTTTCTTCTACCCGTGGCAAAGAATACGAGGTCGCCCGGCTCCAGTTCTTTCATCGTCACCTCTTCGCCTACTTTGCTTTGGGCCTCGCTGCTTCGGGGCAGCGCTACGTTCACGGCCTGAAACGAATTGATGAGCAACCCCGAGCAGTCCATGCCGGCCCGGGTAGTTCCTCCATACTTGTACGGTGTACCGATGAAGGTGCGTGCTGTGGAGATCACCTTGTCAACCTTGATCTCGCGAGCGTCGGCTTGTCTCACCTTGTGGGCGGCACAGGAACACAAAAAAAGTGTTGCGCCGATTACCCCGTGAAGAACAAGCTTTTGACTAATTTTGAGTTGAAAAAATCGCATCAGCAAAAGGTTAAAAAATAATTACTCCAAATATACTTGATTCATGGCATTTGCAGAAGTTTCCAGCGACATCATCGGGCAGTTTGCCGCCATTGTAGGCGAATCGAACATCGTTATTGATCCTGCGCAGCGCTACAACTACTCGCACGACGAAACGGAAGACTACTCCTTCCTGCCCGACGTGGTCCTCAAGCCGGGCACACCCGAGGAGATCAGCCAGATCATGAAGCTCTGTCACGAACACATCATCCCCGTCACCCCGCGCGGGGGCGGTACCGGCCTGAGCGGCGGGGCGCTCCCCGTGCAAAAAGGCGTGGTCATCTCTATGGAACGTTTCAATCGTATTCTTGGTATAGACGAACTCAACCTCCAGGCCACTGTCGAGCCGGGGGTGATCACGGAAGTGTTCCAGAATGCCGTGAAAGCGAAAGGCCTTTTCTATCCCCCCGACCCCGCCAGCCGGGGCACGTGTTTTATCGGTGGCAACGTGTCGGAGAACAGCGGCGGTCCCAAGGCCGTGAAGTATGGCGTGACGCGCGACTACGTGCTAAACCTCCAGGTCGTATTACCCACAGGCGAAATCATCTGGACAGGAGCCAACGTATTGAAAAATTCTACCGGCTATAACCTCACCCAATTGATGTGCGGCAGCGAAGGCACGCTGGGCATCATCACCAAGATCGTGTTCAAGCTGCGCGGCCTTCCGCAGAAAGACGTGCTGTTGCTCATCCCCTTTGCCACCAACGAAGAAGCCTGCAAAGGCATCGCTGAAATATTCCGCGCTGGCGTAACTCCCAGCGGGATGGAGTTTTTTGAGCGCGAAGGCGCCATGCTCACCATTGACTACTGCGAAAAGATCTACGCCGCCAAGGTGACCACACCCTTCCCCGAAAACATGAACGCCTACCTCCTCTGCGAACTCGACGGCAACGACGATGAGGTGTTGATGCGTGACGCTGAGCGCGTGATGGGTGTCGTGGAGAATTTCCAGGTGGGCGAAATCCTGTTTGCTGACACCGCCGCACAAAAAGAAGAACTGTGGAAGATTCGCAAGAACCTCTCCCCTGCTGTGAATGCCTACACGCTTACGCGTGCTGAGGATGTGGTAGTTCCCCGGGCTAACCTGCCTAAGCTGATCGTGGGTATTAAGGCGATTGGAGAGGAATATGGGTTCAATTCGGTTTGCTATGGTCACCTGGGTGACGGCAATCTGCACATTAATGTTTTGAAAGAATCGATCAACGAAGAAGATTGGAATACGAAGGTGGTGGATGGCATTGGGGAGATCTTTAAGCTAACGGTTAGCCTGGGGGGGACGCTGTCGGGGGAACATGGTATTGGGATTGCTAAGCGGCCGTATATGCATCTGGCTATGCAGGAGGCGAATTTGGAGGTGATGCGGGGGATTAAGCGGGTGTTTGATCCTCGGGGGATATTGAATCCGGGGAAGATATTTTAGTATTTTGTCAGTCTGAAGACTGACTTTATAGTAGGCACAAGTGATACACTTGCGCCAGTCGCGGTCACGAGTCTGAAGACTAACTTTATAATGGTGCAAGTATATACACTTGCACCATTCGCTTACGCACAACACACTTACTTTGGAAAGGCCGGGTGTAAAGGGTTGCACAGCTTGCCTTCATGGCCCGGCCCCGGACTTATGCGGTCCTGGTTTCTTTGTTGTCAGTCTGAAGACTGATTTTATGGTTAGCACAAGTGAAATACACTTGCGCTAGTTTCTTCTGTTTAGTACGTCCATGAGGTTCATCCCCATCCCATCGAAGGACGCCATTTCCATGTGGGGAAGGGTGAGCTGCGACTCTTGCATGGAGCGGCGGATGCAGCTGTCGATCTCCTGGTAGAAGAAAGCGGAGTCGATGTAAGTATTTTCGTTCCGTAAAACCATTTCCAGCACGGGCAGGTAGTTGTCGATGTCGATGCCGGCGTTCATGAGCCGGCCCAGTCCTCCGCGTACTTTGCCGTTTTGGGCGGAGGTCATTTTCAAACCCATTTTGTGGTCCACATATACTTGGAGCCCGTTCTCGTTCAAGAGGCGGTCGATCAGGGTTTTGCGCTGGTCCTGGAGGATCTCGCGAAGCTGGAGCGGGATCAGGTTGGCGTTCCAATCTTCGATTTTGCGTGTTCCGGAGGTGGTTCTTACTGTTTTCATGGCGGATTTGCGTTTGATGATCCAAAGGTAATAAAACTAATTATATTAGTACAACATAACTAACAATTTTAGTTGTGCGTGATTTTTTTCGTGTAAAATCCGCCGTTCCGGGATGATGGTGTGCCGAAAAAAGGTTAGTATCGGAAACGTTTTCGATCCTACCTGACCATGCCCGCAAAATCCATTCTCGTCGTCGGCAGCTCCAACACCGATATGGTGATTAAGTCTGCTAAATTTCCAGACCCCGGCGAGACTCTCCTGGGCGGCACATTCTTCATGTTCCCCGGCGGCAAAGGCGCTAACCAGGCCGTGGCAGCCGCGCGATTGGGTGGAGATGTCACGTTCATCGCCAAACTGGGCAACGACATTTTCGGACAACAGGCCCTGCAGCAATTTCAGAAAGAAGGCATCCACACCGATTTTATATTGACCGATCCCCAGCACCCTTCCGGTGTGGCCTTGATCACGGTCGATGCAAAAGGCGAAAATACCATCGTCGTAGCCCAGGGCTCCAACGGCACGCTGGCTGCCGACGATCTGGCCAACGCCGGAAAAGAATTTGAGCGCGCCGATACGGTCTTGCTGCAACTGGAGATCCCCATCCCCACCGTTGTCCATGCCGCACAACTTGCCGCGAAAGCGGGAAAGAAAGTCATTCTCAATCCCGCTCCCGCCACGGCGTTGCCGGAGGCGATCTTCAAAGATCTTTACCTCATCACCCCAAACCGGTCGGAAGCCGAAACACTCACCGGTTTGTCCGTTCGCGATGCCTCGGCCATCAGCGCCGTGTCAAAGTGGTTCAGGGACAAGGGCGTTCAAAAGGTAGTGATCACCCTCGGCGGTGAAGGCGCTTATGTTCACGACGAACGAGGCGGCCGTTACATCGCCGCACCACGCGTGAATGCCGTGGACACCACAGCGGCCGGAGATGTTTTTAACGGCGCACTCGCCGTTGCTCTTGCCGAAGGCTCATCGCTGGACGAAGCCGTTCAGTTTGCCAATCGCGCGGCTGCACTTTCCGTCACGCGCATGGGCGCACAAGCCTCGGCGCCCTATCGACATGAATTAACTGCTCTCTTATGATAAGACGATCAACCCTATGTTTATTGTTGCTGCTGTCGGCGACGGCGTGGTGCCAGGAGAAAAAAATTAATCCTCCTTCCAGTGGGTCTTATAAACT